>CACCSH010000005.1:0-76442 GCA_902548635.1 uncultured SAR116 cluster alpha proteobacterium | reverse complement strand
TGGACGTGACCTTATGCATGTTCCAAAAGGGTTCTGTGAAATTGTCCTTGGCATGGGTTGTTTTTGGGGCGCTGAAAAAATTTTTTGGAATCTCCAAGGAGTATATCACACATCAGTAGGTTATGCCGGTGGTCATACTAAAAATCCAACCTATGAAGAGGTATGCAGTGGTTTAACTGGTCATACTGAGGTAGTAAGAGTAGTATATGATCCAAATAAAATAAGCATAAGAAAAGTCTTAATTTATTTTTGGGAAGGACATGACCCAACTCAAGGAATGAGACAAGGTAGTGATATAGGTACACAGTATAGATCTGCAATTTTTATCAAAAATAAAGAGGATTTGGTTGAAGTCAAAAATACAATGACAGAATTTCAAGATTTACTAAATGTAGAAGGTTTAAATAATATCACTACAGAAATTAAGAGTGATATAGAATATTATTTTGCTGAAAATTATCATCAACAATACTTACATAAGAATCCAAATGGGTATTGTGGCTTAGGTGGTTGTGGAATAACATTTAAATAAACTTCTTTGTTTTCTATAATACGCCTTGACCTAATTTGTTTCATAATATATCAAGATTTTATGATAATTTATGGTGCGAGTTATGAAAGTTGTAAGTTCTTTAAAAACATTAAAAATCAGAGATAGAAACTGTCAGATTGTTAAACGTAGAGGTCGTTTGTACGTAATAAATAAAAGAAACCCTAGATTTAAAGCTCGTCAAGGCTAATTTATCCATTATTTCTAATAAACTCACATATCATATTTTTACATCTCTTCTACAATTAAATTCTTAATAAAGGATTAAATAATGAAGATTACTAAAATTATAGAAGAAACTAAATCAATTAGTTCTAACATAAAGAATGCATATATTGATTTTTCTAAAATGACAATAAGTCTAGTTGCTGTTTGTTCTGACATTAAAAGAAATGGTAAACCCTTAATTGGATATGGCTTTAATTCGAATGGAAGATATGGTCAAGGTCATCTTATCAGAGAGAGATTTGTTCCTCGACTGTTAGAAGCCAATCCTAAAGAACTATTAAATAAGGAGGAAACTAACTTTGATCCTACAAAATTGTGGGATATTATGATGAGAAATGAAAAACCTGGTGGTCACGGAGAGCGTTCAGTTGCTGTTGGAACAATAGATATGGCGATTTGGGACCTTGTTTCCAAAATTGAAAAAAAACCATTATTTCAGATGCTTGCTGAAAAGTATGGAAATGGAACAGTTAATAGAAAAGTATTTGTTTATGCAGCTGGTGGATATTACTGGCCTGATCAGGGTATACAAGGTTTAACTGATGAGATAAAAAAATATCTAGATCTTGGTTACTCAGTCGTTAAAAAGAAAATTGGTGGTGCATCTATGTCTGCGGATTGTGCAAGGATAGAAGCAGTTTTAAAAATTTTAGGCCCCAATGACAAACTTGCAGTTGATGCTAATGGAAAATTTGATCTTAAAACAGCTATTAAGTATGGAAAAGAACTTTCTAACTATGACTTGTTTTGGTATGAGGAACCGGGAGACCCATTAGATTTTGAGCTTCATAAGCAGCTAGGAAATTTTTATTCGGGCTCAATGGCCACTGGTGAAAATTTATTTTCTGTCCATGATGCCAGAAACCTAATTCGATACGCTGGAATGAGAAAAGAAAAAGACTGGCTGCAATTTGACTGTGCACTAAGTTATGGTTTGGTTGAATACTTGAAAATAATTGAAATGCTTAAAGAATACAATTGGGACATTTCAAGATGCATTCCACATGGTGGTCATCAAATGTCCTTGGCAATAGCAGCTGGTTTAGGCTTGGGAGGAAATGAAAGTTACCCGGATCTTTTTCAACCCTATGGTGGTTTTCCTGATGGAGTAAAAGTTGAAAAAAGTATAGTCACTTTACCAGAAATTGAGGGGATTGGCTTTGAAGGAAAATCTGACCTTTTTGCAATAATGAAAAATATGACTTCATAAAATTATATATTTTAACTTTTAAAAAAATCATTTCCTTTATTATCCATAACTACAAATGCAGGAAAATCTTCAACTTCAATTTTCCACACGGCTTCCATACCTAATTCGGGATATTCTAATACTTCTATTTTCTTAATGCAATCAAGAGCAACTTTTGCTGCAGTTCCTCCAATAGTACCAAGATAAAACCCGCCATATTTATGACAAGCATCTCTTACCTGTGCAGATCTATTACCTTTTGCCAACATAACCATTGAACCACCATTTTTTTGAAAATCATCGACATATCCATCCATTCTTCCAGCAGTAGTTGGTCCGAAAGAACCAGAAGCCATTCCCTCAGGTGTTTTAGCTGGGCCCGCATAATATACAGGATGATCTTTAATATAATCAGGTAAAGAACCGTCATTTTTAAGTCTATCAAGTAGCTTTGCGTGAGCTATGTCTCTCGCAACGATAAGTGGGCCAGTAAGACTTACTCTTTGTTTCACGTCACACTCATCTAGTTGTTTCAAAATATTTTTCATAGGCTGTTTTAAATCAATGTTTGTAACTTCTTCTGAAACATCACTAATATCAATATCAGGCATGAATTGACTAGGGTCAGTCTCTAACTTTTCTAAGAAAATTCCATGCTTATTAATTTTACCTAATATTTGTCTATCAGCTGAACAAGAAACTCCAATACCTATTGGAAGAGATGCTCCGTGTCTTGGAAGTCTAATAACCCTTACATCATGACAAAAATATTTACCTCCAAATTGTGCACCTATGCCCATTTCACGCGTTAGATTTAGTATTATTTTTTCCCATTCATGGTCTCTATATGCATGACCAGATTTATAATCACCTTGATTTGGTAAATTATCTAAATACCGCATAGAACCAAGTTTAACTGTTTTTAAATTTAGTTCAGCCGAAGTCCCTCCAATAACAATAGATAAATGATAGGGTGGGCAAGCGGCAGTGCCTAGAGAAATAATTTTTTCATATAGAAATTTTTTTAAATTTTCATAATTTAAGGTTGCAGGTGTTGCTTGAAATAAAAAACTTTTATTGGCAGATCCACCACCTTTTTGAACAAATGCAAATTTATATTCTTGTCCTTCTGAAGCAAATAAACTAATTTCAGCGGGTAAGTTGTTAGCCGTATTTTTTTCTTGAAACATTGACAAAGGTGCTAATTGAGAAAAGCGTAAATTATTTTCTTGATAAGTATTATAAACACCTAATGATAAATGTTTTCCGTCATCTGTATTCGTAAAAACTTTTTCACCCTTATAGCCTAAAATAATAGCTGTACCGGTATCTTGACACATAGGTAGCACGCCTGAAGAAGATATATTCGCATTCTTTAACATTGTTAGGGCAACAAATTGATCATTTTCAGACGCATCTTTATCCTCAAGTATATCTCTAAGTTGCTGTAAATGTGATTTTCTTAATAAGTGGGACACGTCTTTAAAAGCTCTTTGGGAAAGTAAAGTTAGAGCTTCAGGGTCTACTGTTAAAATTTCAATATCATTTATTAGAGAGGTTTTAACATAAGAATCTGATATCTTTATATATTCAGTACAGTCTTTTAAAAGTGGAAACATTGGTGAATAATTAAATTCGCTCAAAAAAAACTCCTATTTCAGATAATAACATTTATTTTTTATCTCTGAACTCATTAAGAGAAATAATTTCTCCAGATCCAGTTTCATTTGTCAGTTTTGTTTGGTTTTTTTTATTTTCTAATACAATATTCTCATCTTTCTTTTCTTCATTAGAGATTATTTCTTTTTCTTCAACTTTAAATTGTAGACCAAATCCTACTGAAGGATCAGTAAAAGACGTTATTGCTTTATAAGGAACATGAATATTTTTCTTTTGACCATTAAAAGATAAAGTCACCTCAAAATGTTCGTCAGTTGCTTTTAAATCCCAAAACTGATGTTGAATAATTATCTTAATTTCAGAACTATCAGTACTTTTTAATTCATCTGGGACAATGACTTCATTATCATTCCCATTAAAAGAAATAAAAAAATGACTGTTTCCTACAAGACCAGTCTCAGCTGTAATTTTTAATACTTTCTTAACTACATTTTTAAGGCTTTCTTCTACTAAATCATCATAATCAAAACCCTTAATGTTTAGTGTACCGTCATCGTTATTATTCACTAAAATATATCCTAAATTTTTTTTATGTATTCTACATTTCTAAAGATAACTTTTTCAAGATAAATTTGGAATTTCTCAGATAAAATGGCGAGAAGTAAACTTCTCGCCACCCAAGTTTTTCTGTTGCCAGGTAAACTGAAACCCCGCCAATTCTAGCTATAGAATTGGACTAAGTTTCGGTTGCTTTGGCTGCTTACGCTGCTGCAGCTACCGGAGCATAGTTGTCATTTGCAACTATTAAAGTAGTCCGATAACGGTGGTACAATACCGAGTGAAAGTTTGATTTTTACTACATGCGTCGATCCTATTTCGCCCCCATAAATGTTTGGTGGAGGCGCCGGGTACCGCCCCCGGGTCCGCTAAGCTTATTCTAAAAAATGTTTATCACTATAGTCATTAAAATGACTTTTTTAGTATACATTATTTATTTTTTTTATTAAAGACCACATTAAGAAAGTTTTAAAGAATTATAGGTTGAGATATTTGAATGAAGCAATATTTAGATTTGTTAGACTACGTATTAAAACACGGAAATGTCAAGGAAGATAGAACTGGAACGGGGACCAAATCTGTTTTTGGTTGGCAAATGCGTTTTGATTTGAACAAAGGATTTCCTTTGCTGACTACAAAAAAACTGCATTTAAGGTCAATTATACATGAACTTTTATGGTTTATAAGAGGTGATACAAATATATCTTATTTAAAAGACAACAATGTATCGATATGGGATGAGTGGGCTGATGAAAATGGGGACCTTGGACCTGTATACGGTAAACAATGGAGAAGATGGATTACACCTGAAGGAAGAAAGCTTGACCAATTACATGATGTGATTAGTGAGATTAAGAATAATCCAAATTCAAGAAGAATGATTGTGTCGGCTTGGAATCCATCAGATGTGGGGTCTATGGCATTACCACCTTGTCATTGTCTTTTTCAATTTTATGTAGCTGACAATAAATTATCTTGTCAGTTATATCAGAGGAGTGCAGATATCTTTCTTGGTGTTCCATTTAATATAGCATCCTACGCAATTTTAACGCATATGATAGCAAATGTGTGTGATATATCAGTTGGTGATTTTGTGCATACTTTGGGGGATGCTCATTTATATAATAATCATTTTGAACAAGCTAAAAAACAATTGTCAAGAACAATAAAAAACAAACCACAAATAAAACTTTTGAAAAAACATACTAATATTAATGATTTTGTTTTTGAAGATATTGAAATTATTAATTATGACCCTCATCCTCATATATCTGCTCCGGTAGCCGTTTAAATGATAAGAAAAAAAGATTTAAAAAATCCTATTGTTTGTATTGTTGCAATGAATCAAAATAGAGTTATTGGAGATGGTAATGATTTACTCTGGCATTTGCCTGGTGATTTAAAAAGATTAAAAACAATCACAATGGGTACACCTTTGATAATGGGAAGAAAAACTTGGGACTCAATTGGTAGGCCTTTACCTGGAAGAGCAAGCATAGTTCTGACTAAATCTCTTTCTTGGAAGGCGGAAGGAGCAATAGTAACAAATTCTTTCGACAATGCTATCATAGAGGCCAATATTTGGATCGAAGCAAATAAAAAAATGGGAAATAAAGCCACACAAGATAAAATATTCTTATTTGGTGGCGCTCAAATATATGAGATTGGATTAGAGTATTGTGATACTATTGAAATGACAAAGGTAAATTTTTGTGCAGTGTCAGGATCGAAGTTTCCAAAATTGAAAGAAAATGATTGGAAAAAAACAAAACTTGAATCTTTTCAAGCAACTAGTAATTCACCTGAGTTTAGTTATTGGCATTATAGTAGGATTATTTAAAGATGATTATTGAATAATTCTTGGACTAGTTTTTTCTTCTAGTTCCATTGTTTTTATTATTTTAGATCCAATTTCCATATATTTTTGTGAAATAATGCTGTTTGGTTCTTTTTGTACAATTGGATTTCCGTCATCAGATGATGTTCTTAAGCTTATATCAAGAGGAATTTCATTTAAAAAAGGTACACCTAATTTTTGAGCTTCAGCTTTTGCTCCACCATTACCAAAAATTTCATGTTTAGTATCGCAGTTAGTACATTGGAAATAGCTCATATTTTCAATTATACCTAAAATGGGAACATTAACTTTTTTAAACATGTTTAGTCCTTTTCGGGCATCTATTAATGACAAATCTTGGGGAGTAGAAACAATAATTGCACCAGCCAATTTTACTCTTTGAGAAAGTGTTAATTGAGCATCACCAGTTCCTGGAGGCATATCTATTATTAAAATATCAAGATTTTGCCAATCTACATCTCTCAGCAGTTGTTCAACAGCGCTCATGACCATAGGGCCTCGCCAAATTGTTGCAGCGTCTTCAGGTACTAAGTAGCCAATGGACATTGCTTGTAAACCAAATGCATTATGTGGAACTATTTTTTTTCCGTTACTTTTTGGCTTATTGGATATACCTGTTAATTTTGGAAGGCTTGGTCCATAAATATCAGCATCTAGAATACCAACATTATATTTTAATTTTAATAGTGATAGAGCGACATTAATTGCAGTAGTTGATTTTCCTACGCCGCCTTTACCACTCGCGACTGCAATAATATATTTTGCAGGTTTTAAAGGAGCATTTTGTGAACTTTTATTCTCTTTATTTGTATTATGGGCAGTCAATATAATTTCTACTTTTTCAACTTGTTTGATTAACAATAATTTTTCTTGAATAAAGTTTTTAATTTGCTGAGATTCTTTTAATTGTTCAGGCAGAAGTTCAAGGGTAAAATGAATCTTATTTTTCTCAAAATTTAATCCAGTAACATACTTGCTATCATATATATTATTTGATTGATTTTGAAGAACAACAGACCTCAGTATTGTGATGATTTCATCTAATTTTTTATTATCCATTTTATTTGTCCAGAAATAATTTTATATAAAGGTTGTAATTTTATACTACAGTGCAAATATCTACCATACAAATTCAAAGATAAGTTTCGCTAAACTTGTTAACTAGCTTTAATGCTTCTGGAGTTATAATTATGATAATCAATAATATCAATGACAACGGTTCCGGCCCTTGGGGCAATGGTGGAAATCAAAATCCTTGGGGTAAAAAACCTAATTCTAATGGAACTCCCCCTGATGTTGACCAAATGCTTAAAGAAAGTAAAGATAAGTTAAAAAAAATGATGCCTACTGGATTTGGAGGCGGTAAAGGAATTACTATATTATTATTTATCCTTTTGGGAATTTGGCTAATGACAGGAATATATAGAGTTAATCCTCAACAACAAGGTGTAGTAATGAGATTTGGTGAATGGGTAAGGACAACCCCTCCAGGTTTACATTATCATTTACCAACTCCAATCGAAAAAGTTATGACTCCTGACGTTACTAGGGATAATAGAATCGAAGTGGGTTATAGATCATTTGGCGGAGCCGCTACTAGTAGAAGAGATGTTCCAGATGAATCTAAGATGATTACAGGTGATGAAAACAATATTGACATTGACTTTATTGTATTTTGGAAAATTGCTGATGCTGGAGCTTACTTATTTAACATACAAGACCCTCCTGAAACAGTAAAGGTAGCAGCGCAGTCAGTAATGAGAGATATTATCGGTCAAACAAAAATACAAACTGCTCTAACGGGTGGTAGGCAAGATATTCAATTAAAAGCTAAAAACATGCTCCAAGAACTATTAAATGAATATGAGGCTGGAGTTGAGATAAGAGATGTACAACTTTTATCAGTTGATCCACCAGCTGAAGTTATCGATGCATTTAATGATGTTCAAAGAGCTAGGCAGGATAGAGATACTCTAATTAACGAAGCTGAAGCTTTTAGAAATGACATCGTGCCAAGGGCTCGAGGTGAAGCCGCACAGTTAATTTCTGAAGCCGAAGCTTACGCAAGTGAGGTTGTTAATAGAGCTAAAGGTGACGCGGATAGATTTAACTCTATATATAATAGTTATAAATTAAACCCTGAAGTGACTGAGTCCAGAATATATCTAGAAACTATGGAGAAAGTATTTTCAAGAGTTAAAAAAATCATAATGGATAAGTCTGCAAGCTCATCAGGGGTTGTTCCTTACCTTCCATTAGATCAACTAAAGCAAAAAGGTGATAAATAATGTCTACTTATAAATTAATAACTGGTACAAGTGTATTAATATTTTTATTTGGTCTTTTAAGTTCTTTCTTTACTGTTGATCAAACACAGCAAGCGTTAGTTCTACAATTTGGTGAACCTAAAAGACTTGTTAATAAGCCTGGATTAAATTTTAAAATACCATTCATACAAGAAGTTACATATTTCGAAAAGAGAGTCTTATCCTTGGTATCAAAAGACTCTGAAGAGGTTATTTTAGCTGATCAAAAAAGACTTGAGGTAGATACTTATTCAAGATTTAAAATTATTGACCCTCTTTTATTTTATCAAACAGTTAGAAACGAATTTGGTGCGCGCCAACGTTTAGAATCAATTATTGATTCATCGGTTAGGAGAGTTTTTGGAAAGTTTGAACTCACAGCAATTTTGTCTGACGCAAGAACAAAAATAGTTGAAGATATAAGTGGAGAAGTTAACTCTACAATAAAAAAATTAGGTATGGAAATTGTTGATGTTCGTATCAGAAGGGCGGATTACCCAGAAGCTACAAGTCAGAATATTTTTAATAGAATGAAAACAGAAAGAGAACAAGAAGCGAAAGAATTTAGAGCTGAAGGCGCTGAAGAAGCCCAAAAGATTAGAGCTATTGCTGAAAAAACTAAAGTAGTTTTAGTTGCTGAAAGTAAAAGAAAAGCTGAAGCACTGAGAGGGGATGGAGACGCACTTGCAATTAAAATATATTCAGACTCTTTTGGTCAAGATGAAAAGTTTTTTAAGTTTTACCGATCAATGCTTGCATATGAAAATACTTTTTCTGACGACGGAACAACAATGTTATTGAGTCCTGACAGTGATTTTTTTAGTTTTTTTGGCAAACAAACGGGTAATTAGGTTATAATAAAATAAATTCTTTCTTATTAAACTTTCAAAATAGCTCCAAGGTTTAGCCTTAAATCTGCCTTTTTGTATAGGTATTAAATATTAAATTAATAATACGGTGAACACATGTCTCATATATCAAATTGTTTTAAGAATTATGGTCTAATACTTAGCGTTAATATTTTTGTATTACTTTTTTCAATTAATCTAGCCAGTGCTAAAAGTGCCCCTGAAAGTTTTGCAGATCTTGCTGAAAAACTGAGTCCTTCTGTCGTGAATATTTCCACGACTACAGTTATTGAACAGAAATCCAGAGAAATGCCATCTTTTCCACCAGGTTCTCCATTTGAAGATTTTTTTAAACAATTTGAAAAGCCAAATGGTAAAAAAAGAAGAGCTCAATCTTTAGGTTCAGGTTTTATCATAGATGAAACTGGATATATTATTACTAATAATCATGTAATAGACAATGCTGAAAAAATTATGGTTATCCTGTATGATGACACGTCCTTTGAGGCTAAAGTTGTCGGTAAGGATCCAAAAACAGATGTTGCCCTTTTAAAAATTGAGCCTAAGAAAACAAAGCTTAAAGCTGTAAAATTTGCTGACTCTAATGATCTTAGAGTAGGAGATTGGGTGATGGCAATTGGAAATCCTTTTGGATTTGGTGGTACAGTTACAGCTGGTATCGTATCTGCGAGGGGTAGAAATTTGTCAGGTTCATATGATGATTACATTCAGACTGATGCATCAATTAATAGAGGTAATTCAGGTGGCCCACTATTTGATATGAATGGCAAGGTAGTAGGTATTAATACTGCCATTTTCTCCCAATCTGGTGGATCAGTTGGAATTGGATTTGCAGTGTCATCCAATTTAGCTAAACAAGTTACAGATCAACTCAAGGAATTTGGTAGAACAAAAAGGGGTTGGCTTGGTGTACTTATTCAAGAAATTTCTAAAGAAATTGCTGATAGTTTAGGTATGAAAACAGCAAAAGGTGCATTGGTTTCTTCAGCTACTGAGGGTGGTCCTGCTGAAAAAGCTGGTGTGAAAACTGGAGACGTTATATTAAAATTTAATAATATTGAAATTAAAAATATGAAAGAGTTACCAAAAGTTGTTGCTGGAACCCCCGTCGGTAAATCTGTTCCATTGGTAATCTTAAGAAACGGCAACGAATTAACTCTTAACGTAAAATTAGGTGAGCTTGAATTAGCTGAGAAAGAAAATTTAATAGGTAAAACAAGTTCTAAAGACGCAAAATCTAAGCAATATGATAAACTAGGGTTTGTTGCTGAAGAGTTAAACAGCCAAAATATGTCAAAATTCAAACTTAAGAACATTGATAAAGGTGTCATAATTACATCTGTTAAAGAGAATAGTTCTGCCCAAGATGCTGGTCTTACAGCTGGTATGGTTATTATTAGGGTAGGTCAGATTGAGGTTAATTCTCTTAAAGTTATTGATGAAGCAATTAAGAATGCTCGAAAACAGAAGAGAAAGGCCTTATTATTATTAGTAAAGGTTGAAAATGGCAGTAGATTTGTTGCATTGGAGTTAAAATAAAAAAAATCAGGAAATTATTTGGTTGTCACTATACCCTTGTGCATACAATAATCCTAAGAGGTTTGTTGTTTTAAAATGAATGTTGGCTTCCTTTTCTAAGATTTTTTTACCATTATATGAAACTCCTAAACCAGCTTTTTTGATCATTTCAATATCATTTGCTCCATCTCCAACACATATTGTCTCTTCATAATCTAGTTTGTTCTTTCTTACATAATCATCTAAGTACCAAACTTTTGCATGTTTATCTAAAATTGGATTTATAACTTTACCAGTTAGATACATTTTGTTTAAGTTGTTAGGGCAAATTTCAAGTAAATTAGCATGTGCATGTTCAAAACCTAGGCATTTTTTTAAATAATCAGTTAAAAAAGTGAAACCACCAGACACAAGAACAGTAATTGAATTATTGTGATTCATAGTTTTAATTAACTCGATTGCTCCATCATTGATATTTATACTTTTTTTTAATTTTTCTAATATCTCAGCTGGTTGATCCTTAAGAATTGCTACCCTTTCCAATAATGCTTTTTTAAAATCAATTTTGCCATTCATTGCCTCATTCGTAATATTAATAACTTCTTTTTCTTTGCCAATTTGCTTTGCAAGTTCATCTAGACTTTCTTCTTTAATAATAGTGCTATCCATGTCAGCTAAGAGTAATTTTTTTTTCCTATCTTTTGTTTCTTTTATAAAATTACAGTCAATATTATTTTGCAAAAGGAAATTTTCAATAAATTTTTTAAGCTCTAAATTTAATTCCTCATTTTTAAGCTCTAACTCATAAGCTCCTTGTGGACTTAATTCTCTAAAATTTGTCTTTTTAAATGATATTTCTTCAAATATTTTTGATAAATAATTTAGAATATTATTGTCAATATTTTTTTCTGTAGTATTAGAAATTAATAAAATTTGTTTCATGAGGCTCTAATTATATTATTGTATTTATTATGTCTAGTTTGTTGAATGTTGAGACATTGTTTGATCTATCAAAGAATAATTATTCTTTTGTTAACGATATGATCATAATTGCAGGTCCTACAGGTGTTGGAAAGTCTAAAATAGCGATAGAATTAGCCAAAAAGATTAATGGTGTACTAATCAATGCTGATTCAGTTCAATTATATAAAGATCTTTTATTGTTATCTGCGAGACCATCAAAAGTAGATATTAATAAAGTTCCTCATTTTTTATATGGATATGTAGACTCTGATATCAATTATTCGGTCGTAGACTGGCTCTTTGAGCTAAAAAAAACATTATCTCAAATAGAATTAAAAAATAAGATACCTATTTTAGTTGGTGGTTCAGGGCTATATATAAATGCCGTAATAAATGGCCTAGTTAATATTCCATTAATTTCAGAAACGATTAAAAACCAAAGTTTAATAAAATTCAATGAGGTTGGGATTGAGAAGTTTAGACAAATCAATTTTCAAATTGATTCTAGGTTTATGCAAAATAACAATGATAAACATAGATTACTCAGAGCTTATGGCATTTTTCTCCAAACAAAAAAAAATATATCCTTCTGGTACGAGCAGCCTAGAGTTAAAACTGTAAACAAGAATATTTATTCATTTTTTATAACATCAGAACGAAAATCAATATACAAAAAATGTGAAATTAGATTTGAAGACATGCTTGCTAAAGGGGCTATATATGAGGTTAAAAAATTACATAATTCAAATATTGACAGGTCACTTCCCATTTCAAAGAGTTTAGGAGTTAAATGGCTTTTAAGTTATTTAGATAATAACATTTCATATGAAGAGGCTGTAAAATTAAGTAAAAGAGATACTAGAAGATATGTTAAAAGACAATTTACATGGTTTATGCACAATTATATTCCGTATAAAACAATAAATTTGTAATAAAATTTTGTATTTATGAATATAATTATAATTTTATATTAACATGTTGACGATTTATAAAATTGTTGTTAACAACCAATTTGATTAATTAATATGGAAGAATTATAAAAAAATGACTGCAAATAAAACAATTACTGGTGCGGAAGCTGTAATAAAAGCTTTAGTTGAAAATGGTGTAGAAGTTATATTTGGATACCCAGGGGGAGCTGTTTTACCTTTATACGATGCTATATTTGATAATAAAAATATCAAACACATATTGGTAAGACACGAACAAGCAGCTGTACATGCAGCTGAGGGATATGCTCGATCAACAGGAAAGGTTGGTTGTGTTTTGGTTACATCCGGACCTGGTGCGACTAATGCAATTACAGGATTGACTGATGCACTTATGGATTCTATCCCTATTATCTGTCTTAGTGGTCAAGTGCCAACTCATTTAATCGGAACTGACGCATTTCAAGAAGCTGACACTACAGGTATCTCAAGACCATGTACTAAACATAATTACTTAGTAAAAAATGCAGACAAATTGTGTGATATTATTCATGAATCTTTTGAAATTGCCTCAACTGGAAGACCAGGACCAGTGCTCATTGATTTGCCAAAAGATATTCAGCTTACTAGGGTTCAATACGATAAAAAAATTAATAAAACTAAAAATAAATTAATTAAAAATAAGTCAAAGATTGATCAAAAAGTAATTACTAAAGTTGCTGAGCTTCTTATAAGTGCAGAAAGACCTATTATTTATGGTGGTGGTGGAGTAATAAATGCAGGTCCTAAAGCATCAAACCTTTTAACAGAGTTAGTTGATTTACTAAATTCACCAGTAACACTTACATTGATGGGATTAGGTTCGGTATCAAATGATCATAAAAATTTCTTAGGAATGCTTGGAATGCATGGAACTTATGAAGCCAATTTGGCTATGCATAATTGTGATGTGATGCTTAATGTTGGTGCTCGTTTTGATGATAGAGTTACAGGTAGGTTAAATGCTTTTGCTCCTAAATCAAAAAAAATTCATATAGATATAGACAAATCTTCAATTAATAAAGTCGTTTCAGTTGATTTTGGCTTAGTTGGGGATTGTAAAGAGGTTTTAACTACACTAATTCAAGAAATCAAAATGTTACACAACCAAAAAAAATTGAAATCAAAAGTAGATTGGTGGGCTCAAATAAATGAATGGAAAGAGATAGATTCTCTGGGTTTTAAACAGATAGGCAAGAATATAAAGCCACAACAAGCTATAAAATCTTTATATGAAAAGACAAAACATATTGACACTTATGTTACTACAGAAGTTGGTCAACATCAGATGTGGGCGGCCCAATATTTTGGGTTTTCAAAACCCAATCATTGGATGACTTCTGGAGGTTTAGGCACTATGGGTTATGGTCTTCCATCTTCAATGGGTGTACAAATAGCTCATCCAGATTCTTTGGTTATTGATATTTCTGGGGAAGCTTCGTTTTTAATGAATATGCAAGAGCTTTCAACAATTGTCCAATATAAATTACCAGTTAAAATTTTTATTTTAAACAATCAATGGATGGGTATGGTTAGGCAATGGCAAGAATTAAATCATGGATCAAGATATAGTGAAAGTTATACAGAATCTTTGCCTGATTTTGTTATGCTAGCAAAAAGTTTTGGTATTAAAGGTTTAAGAGTTGAAGAAATAGATAAGTTAGACCAGACAATTGATGAAATGATTAATACTAAAGGTCCAGTAATTGCTGATATTAGAGTTGAGAAAGAAGAAAACTGCTTTCCAATGATACCCTCTGGTGCCGCTCATAACGAGATGATTTTAGGATCTGAGGATAAGTCAAAAGATACGTCAGATGCAGGTTTAGCATTAGTATAAGGTATTTAATATGTCAGTATATCAAAATAATGAAATCAAAGAGGAAGAAACTTCAAGAACATTATCACTTGTTGTTGATAACCAACCAGGAACGTTAGCTAGAGTAATCGGCCTATTTTCAGGGAGAGGTTATAATATTGAAAGCCTTACTGTTACGGAAATAGATAATGCGCGTAATTTATCTAGAATTTCACTTGTAACAAGAGGAACTTCTATGACTATTGAACAAATAAAGTCTCAATTATTAAGAATTGTACCTGTTCATATAGTTCGAGATTTAACACTTGAAGGTCCATTTATCAAGAGTGAATTGGCCTTAATTAAGGTTGTTATAAAAGGTGCCAATAGGGTTGAAGCCTTAAGAGTGGCAGAAACATTTAGAGCAAGAACATTAGATGTAACTTTATCCAGTTTTGTTTTTGAATTGACTGGTAAGCCTTCCAAGATAGACGCCTTTATAGAATTAATGCGATCATTAGGTGATACAGAAATTTCTAGAACTGGAGTTTCAGCTATTTCAAGAGGAAATAAAACGGAAACAAAATTACTAGAACAAATTTAACTTAACTGATATTAAAGACCTTTATTATTTTTTCACAGACACGTAAGGAGCAATTTAATGCGAGTGTATTATGACAGAGATGCAGACATAAATTTAATTAAAAACAAAAAGGTTGTTATCGTAGGTTACGGTAGTCAAGGACATGCGCATGCTGCTAATTTAAGGGATAGTGGGGTTAAAGATGTTACCGTAGCTTTAAGATCAGATTCTACATCCGTGGACAAAGCAAAGTCAGCTGGTTTTCAGGTAATGAATGTAGAAGATGCTTCTAAATGGGCTGATGTTATTATGATGTTAACGCCAGATGAGCTCCAGGGGGATATTTATAGAACAGATATTGAGCAAAATATGAAATCAGGTGCTGCAATAGCATTTGCCCATGGATTAAATGTTCATTTTAATTTAATTGAACCAAGAAAAGATATAGACGTTTTTATGGTCGCTCCAAAAGGACCTGGACATACTGTAAGATCTGAATATCAAAAAGGAGGAGGTGTACCTTGTTTAATTGCAATTGATAAAGATATCTCAGGTAATGTCCACGACATAGGTCTATCATATGCGTGTGCAATTGGTGGAGGCCGTTCAGGCATTATAGAAACAACATTTAAAGAAGAATGTGAAACAGATCTTTTTGGCGAACAAACAGTCTTATGTGGTGGTTTGGTTGAATTAATTAGAGCTGGTTATGAAACATTAACTGAGGCTGGTTACGCACCAGAGATGGCTTATTTTGAATGCTTGCACGAAGTAAAACTTATAGTGGATTTAATTTATGAAGGTGGAATTGCTAACATGAATTATTCAATTAGTAATACAGCCGAATATGGAGAATATGTAACTGGACCGAGATTAATAACATCTGAAACTAAAGCAGAGATGAAAAGAATACTTAATGATATTCAATCAGGAAAATTTACAAGAGATTGGATGCTTGAAAACAAAGTTAATCAGACTAGTTTTAAAGCGACTAGAAGGAAAGTTGCTGATCACCCTATAGAAGCTATAGGTAATGAACTTAGAGCAATGATGCCATGGATTACTGCCAATAGATTAGTTGATAAAGATAAAAATTAATATTTATTAATTTTCAAATATAAGATATTAATCAAAAGTAGGTTAATTCTAATTAAACAAATAAGCTTTTAAAATCTTTGGAAGGAATATCAAATGTTTGGATACATACGCGGCTTTTTTTCTGCTGATTTAGCTATTGATTTAGGTACAGCTAACACATTGGTTTATGTTAAAGGCCAAGGCATCCTTTTGAATGAACCTTCAGTTGTAGCTATTACTGAGATAAGAGGAAAATCTCAAGTTTTAGCTGTGGGAGAAGAAGCCAAAACTATGTTAGGAAAAACACCGGGTAATATAAGAGCAATAAGACCTATGGCAGATGGGGTTATAGCTGATTTTGATGTAGCTGAAGAGATGATAAAACATTTTATTAGAAAGGTTCACAAAAGATCTGCATTAGTAAGTCCCCAAGTCGTAATATGTGTTCCATCTGGTGCTACAGCAGTTGAGAGAAGAGCTATTCAAGAATCGGCAGAAGCTGCCGGCGCTAGAAGGGTATATCTAATTGAGGAACCTATGGCTGCTGCTATTGGAGCTAATTTGCCTGTGACCGAGGCATCTGGCTCTATGGTCGTGGATATCGGAGGAGGAACTACTGAAGTTGCTATATTATCTCTTGGCAATATAGTCTATGCCCGTTCTGTAAGAGTTGGGGGTGATAAATTTGATGAAGCCATTGTAGCTTTTATTCGACGTCATCACAATTTGTTAATTGGAGAAATGACTGCTGAACGTATAAAAAAAGGTATTGCTACTGCTAAAATACCTAAAGATGGAATTGGTGCCAGTATTGAAGTAAGGGGAAGAGATTTAGTAAATGGAGTTCCTAAAGAGATAGAGATTAATCAAGCTCAGATTTGTGAAGCCTTGGCAGAACCAGTTGGCCAAATCATTGAAGCTACCAAAACTGCTTTAGAACAAACACCTCCTGAACTTGCAGCTGATATTGTAGAAAGAGGTATTGTTCTGACTGGAGGTGGTGCTCTTTTAGGTGAATTAGACACCACAATCAGAGAAGCTACAGGGTTACCAGTTGTTATTGCTGAAGATCCACTAACTTGTGTTGTAATGGGAACTGGACGATGTCTTGATGAAATGAAATCTCTAAGAAATGTGTTAATAGGTGCTTGATTTCAATTTAAATATTATTAATGAGTGAGAAAAGATGGTTTCAGGTAAGCCGTCACAAGTAAAAATATTAAAAGGTAGAAAAAACTTTAACTTATTTTTAGTTTTTTTATGTCTAACACTTGTATTTTTAGGTAAATTAGATCTTGTAGCTGTTAGGAATATTAAATCTTTTTTTTCTGATTTTTTGGCACCAGTTACCTATGCTTTCAACAAACCAGTTAAAGAAATAGCCGGAGTTCTTGAAGATGTTAAATCAGCTAGTTCTTTAAGAGACGAAAATATTAGATTAAAAAGCGAATTAAGAAGAATTAAGGTACTGAATAGTAAAATTGCAAGTCAAGAACTAGAACTATTTGAATTAAGAGAACTATTAAAAGTTTTACCTAAAAATAAAAATAACATTGTTACTGGTCGAGCTATTACAGCACCAGGAGGTATTTTTGCTAACACAGTATTAATTAATGCAGGTAAAGATTATGGCATAAAAATTGGCCAACCTGCTATTTCCTCATATGGCTTCGTTGGTTATGTTGTAAATGTAGGCTTAAAAACCAGTAGAGTTCTTTTAACTATAGACATTAATTCGATGATACCTATTTATTTGACAGAAAGTAATTGGCCAGCGGTAGCCCAGGGACAAAATGGTAATCTTTTAATAATTAAATTTCTCTCGTCTGATGCTAAGCCAATAGATGGTGAAGTGGTTGAGACATCTGGACATGGTGGAAGATTACCTCCAGGAATAAATGTAGGAAAGATATTTAAAAGCTTTTCAGGGACGTATTTTGTCAGACCTGCGGTAGATTTTCATAGACTGACATATATTTCTATAGTTACTAATCAAAAAAAAAATATAGCTGTTTTGGATGGCTTCCAAGGTTTTGCACCTTTACAAAAACCAAAAAAAACACCAGTTCTTAAAGGTTTAGACTCCAGTGGTACAAGAAAAATAGAAAGAATAGAAGATTGATTAAAAATTATATAATTGCCCATATTTTAAATGTATTTTCTAAAAATTTTATATATTTAATCTTTTTGTTTTTCATAATAAATTTTGAAAAATCATTAAGTTTCTTTTCACTATTTAAAATAGCAACTCCAAGTTTGATTTCTATTATAATTTATATTTTCATAAAAAAACTAAATTTGGTTCCTTCTTATTTTATTCTATTTCTAGTAGGTTTTATCAACGACATTATAATGGGCAGTAATTTAGGTACTACGCCAATTTTTCTACTTTTAATTAAATTTTTTAGCGAAAGTTTACTTTTTGACAATTTTAATAAAAATGACCAACAAGATTGGATATCTTTTACAGTGACATTCTTGGCATCTTTTTGCATAGTTTTTTTTATAAATATCCTTCTTAATTCTTCTCTTCCTGACTTAAGCCCGGTATTTTATTATGTTGGAACGACTTTGATATTTTTCCCCATTATAAATTTAAGTATTAATTTTATATTTTTTATTAAAAGATTATTAAAAAGTTAAAATATGAAAAATAAAAGCCAAAAAAAATTAGAGCAAACAGTTTCTAGAAGATTTTTATTCCTTTCTTTGCTTAAAGGTTCAATTATTGGAACAATAGGCTGGAAATTATTTGACCTGCAATTAGTGGAAAATAGGAAATATGAAAAACTTTCTGACAAAAATCAATTTAATTATAGAATCATAGCGCCTGAAAGAGGAAGAATACTAGATAGAAAAATGAGACTTCTAGCAGGAAATATGGATGGATTTTCTCTTGTTTTGAATTGGAATAAATACTTAAATGTTCATCAAATTATAAAAAATATATCTGCAATTATTATTTTAAATGAAAAAGATATTAATAATTTTTATAGTAAAATCAGATATCAGAAAAATAATTTTCCAAAGCAAATCCTAATTACCAAAAATTTGTCTCAAAAAGATGTAGCAAAGTTAGCTGTTAGAATTATTGAGTTTCCAGAGATAAGTTTTTCGATGTCTAAAAGACGAGTGTATCCACAAGGTATAATTGCAGGCCACATAACAGGCTATACTGGTCCCTATTCTAAAAATATTGAAAGTACGGCTCTACATGGGATAGATGTAGGTAGAAGAGGGCTAGAAAAGTTTTTTGATGCTCAATTAAGAGGTGAATTTGGTAGAAAGAGAAATGAAGTAACATCTAAGGGCTATGTAATTGACTCACAGATTTATGAAAACACAAAGCCAGGTTTAGATATACGAGCATCTCTAGACATGAAGCTTCAAGCCTTTGCTCTTGAGAGGCTTCAAAGGGGTAATTATGACTTAGTTTCTGTTGACAACAAGAATATAGAAAATCAAATCAGCAAACTAAAAAATTTTAGATATGTAAGTGACAATAGTGTCTACATAAATAAGAAAAAAAAGGTTGTCAATCCTCATTCTGGCTCTTTAATTGTTATGGATATTAATAATGGAGAAATTCTTTGTTCTGTTTCTTCACCTGGCTTTGATCCAAATATTTTTTCAACGGACCTAGAAGTTGATGATTGGAATTACGTCAAAAACAACTCTAGATCTCCTCTTTTAAACAGAAGCATGGCAGGTGTATATCCACCCGGTTCTACAATTAAGATGGCAGTTGCTTTGGCTGCTTTGGAAAGTGGTATTATAGATTATAAAACTAGATTTTTTTGTAATGGATCAAAGGAGTTAGGCACTAGTAAATTTCACTGTTGGGCAAAAGATGGACATGGAAATCTGAATTTAATGGAAGCAATTGAACAATCGTGTGATGTTTTTTTTTATGAGTTAGGATTAAAGGTTGGAATTGATAAAATAGCTCTTATGATGAAAAAACTAGGTTTAGGCCAGTACTATGATATTCAGATTCATGACAGAGCTAAGGGTGTTGTTCCAAATATTGAATGGAAGCTGAAACGAGACGGATTAAATTGGTCTTTAGGTGAAACTCTAAATGCCTCAATTGGTCAGGGTTATATACTAACAACACCTCTTCAACTGGTGACTATGGTCTCTAGAATTGCAAATGGTAAATTTTCAGTGAATCCTTCTTTAACAATGTCCTCAGAAAATAAAAAATTTAAAGTGCTGAATATTAATAATGAACATTTACATTTTATTAAAAGAGCAATGGAAAAGGTGGTTGTCGGAAAAAAAGGAACTGCAAGAAATTATAAAATTGGATCTAAAAATATAGAGATGGCTGGTAAAACAGGTACGGTTCAAGTTGTTAGAATTACTGAGTTGGAAAGAGAACAGGGGTTAATTAAAAATGAAGACCGACCATGGGAAAAAAGAGATCACGCTTTATTTGTAGGATATGCTCCTACCATTAATCCTAGATATGCTATAAGTGTAGTAGTTGAACATGGAGGTAGTGGTTCGTCAGTTGCGGCACCAATTGCAAGGGATGTCTTTAAACATTTATTTAAATTATAGAAAAGTAAATAAATATTATGAATAGGAATACCAATAAATTTTCCTCTGAGTCTATCATTACTGTTTTTTTTTCAAAATTATTAAAAATAAATTGGATAATTATATTTTGTTTGATTTTTTTAGGATTAGTTGGGGTGGCATCATTATACTCTGCTGCAGGTAGTGATTGGTATCCTTGGGCAAGAAACCATTTGATAAGATTATTTTTTGGATTTTGTTTAATGTTTGTTATTGCGTTTATTCCATCCCAATTTTTTATGAAGTATAGTGTTTTATCGTTTATTTTAGGTATCTTTGCGCTAATCTTAGTTAAAATTATAGGTTCAGGAAGCGTACAAAGATGGATATCTTTTGGTAGTATAAATTTCCAACCCTCTGAAATTATGAAATTAGCGCTAATTTTAACTCTTGCAAAATACTTTGACCATATTTCAAAGATACAACTTAACAAACTTATACCGTATATTATTCCAATTTTAATTATTATGATACCAGGTTTTTTAGTAATTTCTCAACCCGACTTAGGAACTGGCTTAACAATAATTTTACTTGGACTTTCTATATTATTCTTTGTAGGGATATCAATGAAATTCGTAATTTTCTCTATATTAATATCAATTTCGTCGATCCCTTTTATTTGGCAACAATTATATGAATATCAAAAAAATAGAATTTTAGTTTTTCTAAATCCAGAAATGGATAGTTTAGGGAGTGGCTATCAAATAATACAATCAAAAATTGCAATAGGTTCTGGTGGTTTATTTGGAAAAGGATATTTATTGGGAACCCAAAGTAGACTTAATTATTTACCTGAAAAACATACGGATTTTATCTTTACTCTAATTTCAGAAGAGTTGGGTTTTTTGGGATCAATTTCCATTATTTTAGTATTTTGTTTGTTGATTGCATCAATTATGAAAATTTCTTTTAAAGTTGAAAGTCTTTTTTCCAAAGTAGTGGTGTTTGGTGTAGGTTTTTTAATTTTTCTTTATTTAAGTTTAAACATAGGTATGGTATGTGGTTTACTTCCAGTCGTGGGTGCACCATTACCTTTAGTAAGTTATGGAGGAACTTCTTTGTTAACAGTATTAATTGGTGTGGGGATCGTATTAAGTATAAATATACACGATAAAAAAGTGTAATAAATAGTATTTTATTGTAAGGAAGAAAATGTTTAGATTTTTCGTAATTAGAAAATGGCTTCTTTGGTCTTGGTTAGGGTCATTTGTTATTTTGTCATCCTTATGGGTTCAAGTTAAAATTGATGTAAAGATAAACGAATGGTTTGGAAAATTTTATGATATGATACAAAAAGCGTTAGCAAAACCAAACGCAATCACAATAGAAGAATATTGGGAAAGTTTATTTTCATTTATATCTTTAGCAGGTTTATATGTTGCTGTTTATGTAGTGATAAGTTTTTTTACAGCTCATTACTTATTTAGATGGAGAGCAGCAATGGTTGAGTGGTATCATTCAGTTTATGAAAAAGCTAGCAAGATAGAAGGTGCTGCTCAAAGAGTTCAGGAAGATACAATTAAATTTTCACGCATAATGGAATCTTTGGGAACAAGTTTAATAGAATCAATGATGGTACTATTTCAATTTATTCCAATATTGTTAGGTCTTTCAGTAGGGATACCAATTTATTTTTTTGGAGATTGGCAATACGGGTTAATTACTGGTGCATTGTTATGGACATTAGGCGGTACTATTTTTTTAATAGCTCTTGGTTGGATATTACGATTAGTTGGTGTAGAGTATGATCTTCAAAAAAAAGAAGCCGCCTACAGAAAATTGCTAGTTATAGCCGAAGATGACGGTTCTGTTCGACCAAAAAAAATAGAAGAATTATTTGATGATGTTAGATCAATTCATTTTTTGAGTTATATTCGTTATTTATATTTTAATGTTGGTCGGATGGCATATTTACAGGCAAATGTTTTATCTGCATATGTGTTTCTAGCACCTGCTATTGTCGCAGGTGTAGTAACTCTTGGTGTAATGCAGCAAATTATTAGAGCCTTTGGAAGAGTGGAGGGATCGATGCAATATTTATTAAAGGCTTGGCCAACTATTATAGAGTTAGCGAGTGTTTACAAACGATTGAGAGAATTTGAAGCGAGAATATTGGAGGATGATGAAATTAAAGTACAATTTCGTTAATTATTAAATGGGTGGTTTACAATTTTCAATAGGTATTTTGAGTTGGAAAGGATACAAGAGTTTAAATAACTCACTTATTTCTTACGAAAAAAATGGTCTGTCACAATTAACAAATAAAAAGTTTATTTGTTTACCTGAATATAACGAAGAAGGAATTAAAATAGCTAACAAGTTTAATTATAAGCCTATTTTAATCAGAGAAAATATTGGAATTCTTGGAGGATTCAAAGAATTGGCAAAACAAATGCCCAAAGGACCAATATTGTTATTAGAAAATGATCTAGAATTAATTGAGAATACAAAAACTACATTTAATCAAATTCAAAAATCAATTGATAATCTTTATAAACATAATGCAATTCAAGTAAGATTAAGAAGTAGGTTCGATCCTGGAGAACCTTTTGTAGGTTTAGTGAAATACCAAAAATATTGGTCGAATCATTTATTTTGTTCTATTAAAAGACTTTTTAGACCAGAAAAGGCAAAAAAATTAATCGGAACTTCAATATACTCAATTCAAAATCCAGAATTTCGTCATCCCAAATATATAAAAAAACTAACAAATGGGTTTTATTTAATACCAAGCTCTACTCTAAATTGGGCTAATTTAGCGATTTTAGTTGATCGTGATAGTTATTTAAGAATTATCATTAAAAGAGCAGAAGAAACTAAATCAACGAAACATATTAATGGCTTTAAAAATATAGAAATTGAATTAAATAGCAATTGGTGGTCAGAAAATAATTTCAAAATCTTATTAGCACCTGGTTTGTTTAAGCATAATAGGTTATCTGATCGAGGTTATTAACCTGTCGCTCTTATTATTTTTTCTTTTTGTTTATTTGGTAAGCTCTCCCAATGGAAAGCGTATTATCAGGTATATCTTTATCGAAAGTACTTCCCGCTCCCATTGTAACATTTTCACCAATTTTAATTGGAGCGATGATTGTTGAGTTAGATCCTACAAAGGAGTTTTTACCAATTTTAGTTTTTTGTTTATGTTTTCCATCATAGTTACAGGTAATTGTTCCTGCTCCGATATTTGTAGATGAACCTATTTCACTGTCACCAACATATGATAAATGGTTAACTTTTACATGTTCTGAAAGTTTACTTTTTTTAATTTCAACAAAATTGCCAATTTTAGAGTTTTTGCCTATTACGCTATTTTCTTTTATCCTTGCAAATGGGCCAATTATAGATCCTGATTTTACTTTACATTTCTCTAAATGAGAAAAAGATTTGATTTCGACTGATGATTCAATAATAACATTTTGGCCAAAAACAACATTAGGATGTATCACAACGTCTCTTCCAAATTTAGTGTCATGATTGATAAAAATAGTTTCAGGATCTATTAACTTAACACCTTTTAACATAGCGTTTCGTCTTAATAAATTTTGAGAAATTTTTTCTGCGACTGACAAGTCAACTTGATTGTTGATTCCTAAAATTTCCTCCTCTTTAATTTCAATAAAAGATATTTTCTTATTTTCTTTATTTAAAATATTGACAAGATCAGTTAAATAATACTCTTTACTAATTGAATTTTCTTGAATTTTGTCCAATTGATTTATAATTGAGCTATGAATGGCCATAACACCGCCATTACAGAATTCTGAATGTATATTTCTTACTTCAGCATCTTTTTGCTCTATAATTTCAATAGGCTTATTTGTTTTTGAGAAAATAATTTTTCCATAATTGTTTTTTTCAAATTTTTTAAAGCCAGTGATTACAAGTTTAGTTTTATTATCAAATGCCTTTATCACTCTCTTAAAAGTTTCAGGCGTTAAGAAAGGTGTATCTCCAAAACATACAAGTATTACACCTGTAAATTTTTTAAGCAAATTAGAGGCTTTTTTAACAGCATCACCAGTTCCCTTTGGTACTTTTTGAACTACGGTTTCAAAATCGTGACAAATCCCTTTGAATGCTTCACAATTTTTAGGGATAACAATTATACATTTTTTTATGTTTGCTGACTTGTTAGCGTCAATTACTCGCTCAAGCATCGTTTTTCCAGAAATTAAGTGCAATGGTTTAGGAATGTCAGAAAACATCCTACTACCTTTTCCAGCACTTAAAATTATTGAACAAACATCCATAAAGGTGTTATATCTCTTAACATTGTAAATATAAAGCTTAAAAATTTTACAAAATTATACCTTTATTAATTATTTTATAAAAGAGGCTAGTATGTGTGGTGTAGTTGCTGTTTTAGGTAAAGAAAATGCAAGCCAACTTGTTATTGAAGGACTAAAAAAACTTGAATATCGTGGTTATGACTCAGCAGGTATTGCTTCTGTTTCACAAGGATTATTACAAACAATAAAATCTGAAGGCAAACTATTAAATTTGATTGGAAAGTTAGATATATCAACGAAAGAAAAATTATATTTTGATAATTCTATAGCTTTAGGTCACACAAGATGGGCAACACACGGAAACATAAGTTTTGAAAATGCTCATCCTTTAATTAGTGAGAACAAAATAGCTGTTGTGCATAATGGAATAATAGAAAACTTTGAAAGTTTAAAACAAGAACTAATATCACTAGGTTATAATTTTAGAAGTGAGACAGATACTGAGGTGTTACCTCATTTATTTATGAAATATATTAAAATGGGCAATGATCTTTTGGAAGCAGGCAGACTTGTGCTTAAAGATATTAAAGGTGCATTTGCTTTTGTTGCGATGAGTGTAGATTTCCCAAACCAATTATTTGTCTCAAGAAACTCATCTCCTTTAGCAATAGGGTTGGGAGATAATGCAAATTTTATTGGTTCTGATGCTCATTCAATAGATCATCTAACACAAAGAATAATTTATTTAGAAGACGGTGATCATGCATTATTAAGAAGTAACAACATAAGTATTTTTGATAAAAATTTAAAAAAAGTGAGTAGAACAATAATCAATATTCAAGCTGAAATTGGTTTGATTACAAAAGGTGGTTATAAACATTTCATGGAAAAAGAAATATTTGAACAACCAGTAGTATTACCTCAAACCACATCAAGTTTTGTTAAAAATAATTCAGAAATAACAATTGATCTTGATAAATTTGGCTTTGAAAACAAAAAAACTTTAATTATTTGCGCTGCAGGTACAAGTTATTACGCTGGAATGGTAGGTAAGTATTGGATTGAACAAATTGCGGATATACCTGTCATTGTTGATCTTGCTTCAGAATATAGGTATAGAAAACCCTCGATTTTTGGTCAAAGTTCAATGTTGGTCATTTCTCAATCTGGTGAAAGTTTAGACACGCTGATGGCATTGAGGTATGGAAAAGAATTAGGTCTCAAAACAAATGCAATTGTAAACGTAGAAGGCAGTACTATTGATAGGGAAGTTGATTATAGTCTGTATACTAGAGTTGGACCAGAAATAGGTGTTGCAAGTACAAAATCATTTACATCCCAACTTGTAATATTATTTCTAATAGCTGTTGGTTTAGGTAAAAAGTTTAACAACTTGAGAACTCCACAAATTGAAAAAAAATGTCAATTTATGAATTTGTTACCAAGTGCTATTGCTAATATGTTGGAAACAGAAAATCAAATTAAATTAATTGCTAAAAACATAAAAAATTCAAAGAGTGTGATTTTTCTAGGTAGGGGTGTTTTGTATCCTCTAGCTCTGGAGGGTGCATTAAAATTAAAAGAAATAAGCTATATTCATGCAGAAGGATTTGCTGCAGGTGAAATGAAACATGGTCCAATTGCACTTATAGAAGATAATGTTCCAGTCATAATGTTTTTAGTATCAGATGGTAATGAAGACAAGGCGATTAGCAATTTACAAGAAGCTTATTCTAGAGGAGCAAAAATTATTTTAATTGCGGATAAAAAATGTATTGATAAAGCCAATTTTGCACATTTTACAATAGAAATAGCTGAATTTGAAAATGAATTTAAATCTTTATTGTCTCCCTTATTGATGTCTATTCCTGCTCAGTTGTTAGCTTATCACGTTGCCAAGGAAAGAGGCACTGACGTAGATCAACCAAGGAATTTAGCTAAGTCAGTCACAGTAGAGTAGTCTCAACTTACAATTTAACAAACAAGTATATTACCTATATTTGTTTTACTGTTAAACATAGAACCAACGCTCTAGTTCATTATCTAAATGACAATTATTCTAAAAAAAATCTGTTCTTAAAACTATGAGACAACTAAATAAAATAGATGTTGAGATCATAGTTCAAAAAATAAACATAATCCCTAAAATGTATAAAATGAATTGACAAATTTTTTTATCTCAAATATTTAACATATTAACTAATATGGAGTTTCTCGTGCATAGTCTATTAAAACTTGTTATTTTAATATCACTTTTATTCTATTCCTCTTACTCATTCTCAGACCATCAATTAAAAAAAAATAATAAGCAAGCAATTGCTGTTCACGAATATAGACTTGGTAAGTTAAAAAGATCTTTTAAAAATGAAATCATATCTAAATCTTCCAATCCAATTCAGTTTAAGGATATATCAAAACCTAATAATAAGATAAAAAAAATCATTTCAAATAGTGATTTGTTAAGTGTTTTATATTTTAATGGTTCCGAAATAGAAATTAATGAAATTTCACAAAATAAAATGAATGAAAATACATTAATGTATAGCATGTCCATGGCAAAAAGTTACGTTGGTTACTTAATTGGTCACGCAATTTGTGATAATTATATTAAATCTATTGATGATCAAATACAGTTGTATTTGAAAGATACTGTGGGCACTGTTTATGAGGGAGCGACGATTAGACAAATAATCAATATGTCCGCTGGAGATAAGAATTATTTTAAAGAAGGAGGGTATAAATCCAAAACATCTATGTCATACGCTGCTCCAGTATTAACTGATAAAATACCTATTTTGGATTTATTAAAAAAAACAAATAAAAAAAATAAAAGTAAAAACGAATTTTACTATTCAAATATTTTAACAGACATTGCAGCAACTGCCTTGGATAAAAGTTTACCAGATGGTATTGGTAATTACTTTAAAAAGAAAATAGTTGATCGAGCAGGTTTCAACAACAACGTAATTTTTTTAAGAGATAAAAATGATTGGACTATATTCTTTGCTTTTATGTATTCAAGTAGAAAAGATTATTTGAAGTTTGGTAAATTAATATATGAAGATTATAATTCAAACTCTTGCATTTCAAATTATTTAAAAAAAATAATTGATGAGAGTGTTTCATCAAAAAAACGAAAAGCAAAAGATTTTAGAAGGTATGGCGCCTTTTTTTGGATGGGAAATGAAAGTTTAAAATTTAAACATCTTGCTTTAAGAGGTCATGGTGGACAAATAATGATCGTTAATTTGGATAGCGGGTCTGTTCTATTAACAAATTCCATTAGAAAGAATTATGATTATCACAAATTAGAAAAAATAATTTTAAAAAAATTAGTTAAGTCTCAGAATTTCTAAATAAAAAATTTAGGGTCATATTAAATTGTAAGTTAAATCCAATCGGTAACTGTTGAATGATGGGGTTAGGTGGTATTTAGACAACCCTAATATTCAAGTTTTTATTTCATTTACAGTTAGAATTAAGGCATCACATCTCAACAAAATTAGACATTCTACTTACCAACAAGAACTGTGGGAAATTATTAGAGAAAAACACAATTTTGGACTGGGTTATCGCAGGATTTCCTCTTGGTTGAATAAACATGGATACAAAACACCTAGAGGACATGAGTTTAAAAATACTCATGTCTTTTCCATTCTTAAGAAAAAACAAATTGCTGATGAAAGAATGGCGAAGAGATTTGAACCCACAATTCAAAATTTCAGACTAGAGTTGAAACGAATTAGAGTATGTTAAATAGTATTGAAATTAATCTACCTCAACCTAACATAAATCAAATATCAACTACAGATCTAGGAAAAAATATTTCAAACAGCACATACTATCTTTCTTGTTGGATGACTACAGCACAAATACAAAAATTAAAATCTGAAAAAGTGATATTTAAAAATTTATTAAATTAATTTATATCTGAAGAAATAAAAAACCCCAAGTTTTCTTATTATCTTTGTTTTTGTGTTTCCGTGAAAAAAAAACCAGTTTGTCTACAAACAGAATGAGAAATACACTCCAGAACAAGAGGAACTGCACGACTGCATTAAGTCTCTCCATGACTCTGGAATGGGTTATAGAATGAATTCTTATTGGTTAAATGAACATGGATACTAAACAACCAGAGGACGGACAAAAAAACACTCATGTATTTTCTATTCTTAAAAAGAAAAAGATTTCTAATAAAAGAAAGTATAAGAAATAAACCTAAAAATGAAAACTTGAGAATTAAATTAAAAATAATATAATATAACCATTCAATTAGTTTTAGTATCAGTAAAAGTGATATTGAATATGTGTTAGACAAATAGAAATTTTGGAGATATCATTATTTTTTATTAATTATAGAGTTTATATTGTATTCTCAGTTTCTCTCATTATTTAATTAATATGATAAAACTTATATCCACAACAATTATATTTTTATTCTACTCTTTACCTTCTTTTGGAAGTGTTGATGGTAAAGGAATAATCTGTGAATGCTTAGATTGTAAGGTAAGGCATTTAGATCCTTCTTCATACTTAGCTAATAAAAAACCTACTGAAATTGGATTTCATTTCAAAACAAATAAAGTAGCAATATATTATTTAAGCAAAATTGGAGATAATATAAAAGTGAGTGAGAACCTTCAAACCAGTCTGAGAAAGAAAAAAAGATTTAATCTCGACCTAAACGAAATTAAGTGGACTTATAAAGATAGTCTAAATATTTATGCATACGTATTAGATAGGAAAACGTTAATATTGAGCAAAATGAACATAACAAAAACTAAAATATTTAATCGTAGAAGCTGTAAAGCATATTCAGAGATTGATTTTTTTAAAAATATGAATGTATTATCTGAAAAATATCAAACCTATTATGATAAGAAACTTAACAAGAATAAAATTTGAATAAGTAAAAAAAATAATTATCTTTATTTATATTTCCATCTAATTCCATTTTCATTAATCTTCCACTCATCAAATTCTTTAATAAGCATTTCATAATTTTTGCTTATTTGTTTCTTTGTGAACCAACCTTCAATTTTTAAATTCACAAAACCTGGTTTTCTATCGTGGTAAATCCTTTGAAAAGAATTAGTTTGATTGTTCAGAAAATCATCGTCTATTTCCCTTAGTATTTTTCCCTGAAAAACTTCATTAGGTTCACAGCTAAATATTTTTGATAATTTCTTAATATGTTTATTAACATCAGTTTTGCCTTTTTCAATTCTAGAATATTGCGATTGAGTAATACCAAGAAGTTCAGACATATCTTGCTGACTGTATCCTAATTGAGCTCTTCTTCTTTCAAGCGGATTTGTTAATTTAGATTTTTTTATCATATTAATACATTATATGTAATAATATGTATATGTCAATATATTACTTTAATTATTCAATTAAATATAAGTTTGCTACTATTTCTTTTTAAGAAAAATCTGTTAAGCTTATTAGATAAATATTATGAAAAAAAATCTTTCAAATATTGAATAGAAAATATTACGAAAAAAAGGTTACTCACTTTAACCTGTTATCATGGTTGGTAAAAATGGTCTTACTAATGCTGTTCTTACTGAAATTGATGTTTCTCATGAACTCATAAAAATTCTTATTAGGGGTGGCAATAAAAATGAGCGTTAAATCTATGTATTAAAAATACAACAAAAACTAAAAGCAGAATTAGTGCATCAAATACGTTTCATTAAAGTTTTTTATAGAGCTAAACCAGGAAAGTAATTTATATCTTTAAAAATAATAACTAAATTCTATTTTTTATATTCGCTTGATTTAGTAAAGTACTAATATTCTTTTTAAAATTAAAAAAACCTTTTGTTGCGTGTTGGAAAGCATTACCGTCCCATTCTCTTAAATAAAAGGTATATTTGACTTCTAAATTTGTAATAGTTTTTAAAAAGTCACTTTCATAGAACACTTTATTTCCAACTGTTTCATATGGTAAAATCAAATTTTTTATATTTTTGTCTTTTAACCATTTATAAATATCCTGAAAATTATTTACAGACACAACATTTGGGTCATTATTTTTAACATCTTCACATATTTTTTTTTGAAAATTATTAATCAAAATATTTTTGTGCTCTTTATTAAGTAAACAACATTCAAATACCATTTCTTTTTCTTTTAATAGTTGGTGTAAAGACAAATCATTGTTATTTAAGATAATACCTAAATTTTCATATTTCATTAATTTTTTTTCATCAGATTTTATAAAATCTTTTGGCTTACCATTTGTAAAATTTTGATTATTTAAAATGTGATTTTCTTTTAATTGATTTTGGGGATAAAATCTATTATTTGTAAAGAATTTTATATTATCTGCTCTAGCTATATAAGGTTTTCCGATTGTTTGTAATCCTGCTACCCATCTCCATCCTAAAGTGTTTGAGGCAGGACAATAATCAAGTAGGTTGTTTTTAAAAAAATTAGCTCCGGATTGCCAACTATAGCCTAAAGTAAAGATCCAAATACTAGCAAACCACATACGTGAATGATTATGAAGATATCCAGTATCTAATAATTCTTCCTTCCAATGTTCAAAACATTTTATACCTGTTTTCTTAGGAATAAACTGACCTTCATCATACATCTTATATTGATCATAAATCCATGGATGACTTTCAAGCCAACCTCTCCAATATGTCCTCCAAAAAATTTCTTCTATAAATTTTTCTATTTCATTAATCTTATGATATTTAAGGACTATCCCTAAAATTTCTTCTTCACTTATAAATCTTCTTCTTAGATAAGGAGAAATTTTTGATACATTATGATGAGGTGACCCATAATCAAAATTCCTTTTAGACGCATAATTTTGAAGTTCATTTTGACTGAAATTATTTAAATTCATCATCACTTCTGATTTTTTAACAGGAAAATAAGTCATTAAATTTCTCATGGAGTTTCAATTATAAAATATGAATATATCAAAATAACAACTACAAATAATGTTAATACGCGTCTGAGATGTAAATACCAGCTTGGAAATGACAAATATTTATTATATATTTCGTCGATTAATTGACATAATAAGAAACCCATAGATAGTAACAAAAGGCTGAAATTATTTGTTATAGCTAGAATAGTAATTGCCAAAATTGATGGGATAACTGACCAAATTATAATAAAAAATTTAATTCGATCAGAAACATAACTTTTCTTAGCTAAATTCAAAATGGCCCCCCAATATATTGCACCTAAAAATGTTAAAATAATAGATCCATAATATTTTGGTAGATGAACTACAAAGAATAAATTATTTTTATTAATCAATAAATCAAGTAAGCCTATGATAAAAGGTAATAAACCTAATAAACCGATTATAATAAATAATTTTTCACTTTTATCTAACAAATTGTTTTTATTGATTATTTTTCTCAATTAAATCACCTTTTATTATCATTTAAATTTCCTTAATATTATTATAGTTCATAGATATTGTTTATGGGTTTACATAATGAAAATATGCACAGTCTGTAAGAATAATAAAGTAGAGTTTTTTCTCAAAATAAAAAACTTAGACTACTGGCGATGTAAGCTTTGTAAAGCAACTATTTTAGATCCTATTCATCATATTTCAGGTAGTAAAGAAAAGAAACATTATTTAAAACACAATAACGAAGTTGATGATACTCGCTATAGAGATTTTCTATTTAATCTTATTGGCCCACTTAAAGATAAGATTTCTATTAATGATTTAGGTCTGGATTATGGATGTGGTTATGCTCCAGCTTTAGCAGATATTTTTAAGAAGATGGGATTTAATATAGAATTATATGATCCATTTTTTTTTAAAAATGTAGATTTTTCTTTTAGAAAATTTAATTTTATTACCTGTTCAGAAGTTGTTGAGCACTTCTTTAAACCTCATAAAGAGTTTGATAAAATTGATGAATTGCTTGCAAGCAATTCTTGGTTTGCGGTCATGACATCATTTATGACTGATGATAAGTTATTTAAGAATTGGCACTATAGACGTGATCCAACCCATGTGGTTTTTTATAAAAAAATTACTTTTAAAGTTATAGCATCTCAAAGAAATTGGAAAATAACCTTCCCATCTAAAAACATAGTATTTTTTCATAAAAAAACATCATAAATTAATTTTTATATGTTATTAAAACAATTTAATTTATTGATTTGTAAAATATATGAAAAAATTTAGAATTAAAACAGCTTGTGGTATTGAAAAGTATAATAAGCTTAAAACAAATAAAACTTTCACAGGAAAATTACGTTTATATTGGTTTAATTTTTTTGCGATAATAAGAGATTTTAATAAATAATGTCAAAAAAGCAAGAGGAAGAAATCATTCTTTTTGATGGAGATGACTATCTTTTCAAACAATATTTAAAAAACTGTAATATTTATTTTGAGTATGGTGTAGGAGCATCAACTCGCTGGGTTTTAGAAAATACAAAATCAAAGATAATATCTGTTGATACAGACAAAAAATGGATAAACACAATTGATGTTTCTAATACAGGTTCTAGAATTAAATTAAATTGGATAAATTTAGGTGATTTAGAAAATTGGGGTAGACCTAAATCTTATAAATATAGACACCAATTTATAGATTATATTAGTAATGTTTGGAACTTTAATGAAAAGGCTGATGTAATTCTTATTGATGGTAGATTCAGAGTTGCTTGTTTCCTTTATAGTTTAATAAATGCAAAAAGAAATAGTATAATAATATTCGATGATTATAATAATAGACCCTATTATCATATTGTTGAAGAAATTGTACCTATTTATAAGATTTATGGAAGACAAGCAATCTTTGAAGTTCCACAGTATTTCGATAATAATTACGCAGAAAATCTTTTATACAAATTTCTTTATGTATTTGATTAATACCTTAGATTTTTATATAGAGTTTTATTAATTACTTTTGGTTGCCAATTATATTCTCCTAAATTTCTAAAATTAAAAGTAAGATAAATAGAGTTTTCTGGTATTAAATCTCTGTCTATTAAACCACCATTATTTTTATATTCTAACAATACAGTAAGACAATTTCCAAACATATATCCCGTGCCTGTATACTCTAATCCAAAAGTTTCAGAAATAACTCTTTCTCTATTATTGTTTAAGTCATAAGTTCTAGAATAAATCGAATTCCAGTTACCAAAGTTCTTAGAAAGGCCTAACTTTAATTCTTCCCGGTCAATATTATTAGAAATAAATTCTCCATCAACTGATTTATGGTTTGCTGAATAGGTCCATCCCTTAAAAGACCCATTAAAATTAAAGTCTGATGTATCTGATTTAAAATTATGATGATTATATAAGGAAAACCACGAAAATTTATACATTTCACTTGGATTCCAGTCTATTGAGTTGATAATGTGTGACTGTCTATCTTCATTAGCCAAAGTAATATTTTTTTGGGTGCCACTAACTTTTTGACTTTGTCCTATAAAAAAATTTATATCACCTAAGTTTTTAGTCATAACAAGTGATGTAATACCCAGATTTAGGCGATCGTTTTTTTGAATATTGTCTCTTCCTTGGAATTGATTGTTTAAAAATAAATTAGCCTCATCTAAGCTAAATTCTGCTGAGTCTCTATTTGGAACTTCATCGGTCCTATCAGAAGAAAAAACTGAGCTAAATTGAATTTTAGGCTCTATTAAAAAGCTTGTTGCATCATTCATTAAAATATATTGATCACTTGCTGAAATAGAAAAACCTGAAGAAATTCTATCTATGTATCTATTTTCGTTACTATCAGTTGAAGGTCTTCCTTGAATAGAATATAAATCTAATCCGATATTTGCATCTGCTTCTAAAGTAATATTCGTAAAATTTAATTTTTTATTGATTTTGCCAAACCCAGACCATCTTTTAATATCATAACTTTCGTCATTATAAATAGAGTGAGCATTAAACTTAATATCGTAATTATATTTTTTGTTACTATTAAAAATATGGTGTGATATTGATGGAGCTAATACTGGTTCATTGTTACTACTTTTCTCATCTAGATTTTGAATGTTATAGATTTCAATAAATGAAAGTGAGTTTTCGTTTATTTTTTCTAACTCTAAATAACTTTTATATTTTGAGTCTCCATCAAAACCATATCGCCTCATAAAAGTTTCTTGGTCGGCATACTTAGCCCCAAGGTTCATAGTCCAGTTGTTTTTGAGATTAGATGATGCTTTCAGATTAACACCAAATACGTTGTCTCCATTAGATTTATTAGTATCTAAGTTTCCTTTAAAAATATTTGCTTCTACTGTTGTTTTTTCGTATTCCTTTCTAATATTTAATTGGTCAGCATGTCCTGTTTTTCCATTTTGGTGAGATGTAAATGTCATATCCCAAGTAGGATCATTTTCTGGAGCAAAATAATATGGAATTTTCATATGGAACCTATTTTGTTTTGAATAACCATAAACAGGTGTTAAAAAACCTGAGCGTCTTTTTATAGTCCAATCTGGAAAACTTAAATATGGAAGATAATAAACAGGCAATGAAAATATTTTCATTACAGGATGTTTTAGGTAAACAGTTTGAGTTTTTGGATCATGTTTTATTAGCTTAGATTCCAGCCTCCATATTGGTGTTTCATCTTTTTTTAAATCACATTCACAAGCAGTATATGTACCTTCATGAAAAAAACTTTCACCAAAATCATTTTTATCAAATTTATTAGCGCTAACATTTGATTTATCAATTAATTTTCCAAAAAGTGGTATAGCGATGACAGATTTGAATTCATTTGTTAAGATAGCTTCATCTGTTTCATAGATAGAGCCACCTTTTTCTGTTAATATAACATTACCAACAGCAATAGCCTTATCAGAATTTTGATTATATGTAACCTTGTCAGCGTTAATTTTTCTTGAATCATTGATGATCACAACATTACCTGATGCAGTTACAATTTTATTTTTCTCATCTACCTCTATGTTGTCGCTTGAGAATTTAACTTCATCACTATTTGATGATAAACTTTTATCCTTTTGGCCAAAGGCCTCTACAGAAATAAAAAATATTAAAATATACAATATTTTAAAAATTTTCATTTTTTTCCTTATATTTAACAAAACTTATTTATTGATAGTTTAATTCAAATTATTTAATTTTAAAATAAAACTTTGCCGGGATTCATAATTCCTTTTGGGTCTAATTGATTTTTTATAATCTTCATAAGAGAATAGGCAACATCGTTTTTGTGAGTTTTTAAGTTAATTTTCTTTAATTGCCCAATTCCATGTTCAGCAGAAAAAGATCCATTATATTTATGGACAATCTCATAAAGCTTATTAGATAAATTTTGGCTTTCACCCTTAAATCCATCTGGTAATGATCCATTTCCAAAAATATTATAATGAAGATTGCCGTCACCTAAGTGTCCAAAATATATAGTTCTTAATTCTGGTAAAAAATTTGATATCATATTTTGTGCATCTTTATGAAAATCGTCAATAGATTCGACAGGAAGAGAAATATCATGTTTTAAACATTTAATTAAGTTAGATTTTTCAAGTTCTTTTTTTTCAGACTCGGCAGCGGCTTCTCTAATTGACCATAATGATTTACTTTGATTTTCATTTTTACAAATAGTTGCGTCAGATATTAAGTTTTTTTCAAAACATTCTTCCAATACATTCTCAATTGTTTTAATTATTGGGATTTCACCTTCTTCATTAGGAGAAGTATCATCTTTAGAGTAACTAGAAATATCTATCAAAACACCCATCTCAGGCGTTTTCTCTAAAGGTAGTATAATTTTTTCGATATTATTTTTAGCAACCTCCCAGAAAACTTTTGGCATAAGCTCAAATGATTCAATTCTGTCTGGAAAATATGACTTGAAAACATTAAGTAATTTTATAGCATTAGATATTCTATCTGCTTCTACAAATAATGTAGAGATCATTTTTGGCAATTGAAAAAGTTTCAAAGTAGCCGCAGTTATTATACCAAGAGTACCTTCCGCTCCAATAAAAATATTTTTTAAATCGTATCCAGTATTATCTTTTTTCAGTTCTGAAAGTAGGTTCATTATTTTACCATCCGGTAAAACCACTTCTAAACCAAGGCAAAGTTCTCTTGTATTACCATATTTTAAAACATTAACGCCACCAGCATTTGTTGATAAATTCCCACCGATCATGCATGATCCTTTAGCACCTAAACTTAGTGGAAAAAACAAATTTTCATTTTCTACTATCTCGTGAATTTGAGATAGTACCATCCCGGACTCAACAGTAATAGTTTGAGCAGCTTTATTAAATTGTCGAATATTATTCATTTTCTCTAATGAAATAATGATAGATCTTCCGCTGTTGTCTGGGGTTGCTGCCCCACAGAGGCTTGTGTTTCCTCCTTGAGGAACAACATCAACATTATTTTTATGGGCAAATCTTAAGATAGCTGAAACTTCTTCTGTATTAATAGGTTTCAATATAGCTGCAGCCTGTCCTTTATATTGTCCTCGCCAGTCATTCACGTATTTGCTATGATCATCTTTATTGAATAAAGGTGGGTGTTTTAGATTAAGTGTTCTGAGATCAATATCTAAAAGTGTTTGTTGCATTTTTTTCCTAATTAATATTTTAATTTTTGTAAGACGCTCTTTTCAAGCGATCATTTATAGCAATTCCAACTCCTTTGTTGGGTATTGGCATTACTTGAATATTTTCAACACCACAAGAGTCTAGGTAACGTAACCCTGAAAATAGCAAAAAACATGCTTGAATCAAATTTTTACTAGGACTTAAATTAAACAGATTTTGTTTTTTCTGCAATGACTTTGGAGTATTCCCAAAAATTAACCAGCCACTATTTTTCATATTAAATTTTTGATTTAAATGGACATTTGCATTTGGTGAGTAGTGACTTTTTAATAGTCCAGGAGAAATCATCTCTTCATTGCTTTTAATATCCAAGACTTTAGTTTTAATAGCATTATAAATCATCTTAGCAGTTATATAGCCGTGTCTAAGTATAATTGGGTCATCTCCACGACAATCAACTACAGTAGATTCAATTCCAACTTCACAAAACCCGTAATCAATTATTTTAGAAAGCTTCCAACCATTACCTTTAAATTTTGGTCCAAAATCATCAATAACATGTTTAGCAGTTGTTGGACTTACACCACCAGACTTATTTGCACTAGGAGCCAGGATAGGGATTTTAACTCTTTTTAGCAAATCAAGTGCTACGGGGTGCGATGGTACTCTAATTCCAAGACTACTTTTACCTTGTGATAATAGATTTGATTTATCATTTTTTTTTGTTTGTAATATTATGGTCAGTGGACCTGGCCAGAATTTATTAGTTAATCTATTTGCAACATCAGTAAATTGAACATATTTTTCAGCCTCGTTTTTATTATATGTATGAGCTATCAAAGGATTGCTTAATGGACGATCTTTAGCAGAATATATGCTTTTAATTGCTTTTTTACTATTTCCTATCGCACCAATCCCATAGACGGTCTCAGTAGGAAACGCTACTAGTTCTTTTTTATTTAAAGCATTAGTTGCCAAGGTTAAATCAACTTCATATTTTTTGTTATTTGTATTACTAAGGTTTAACAGAAACTTACATGGTAAATCATTAGTAAGACCATAAGCTAAGAATTTTTCATTTTTGAAATTTTCTTTACCATATCTCATTTCCAAACCTGAATTGGAAATAATATTTCCGCCAGCAGCTTTAAGAATACTATGCCCAGCCGCGATGTCCCACTCCATAGTTGGAGAAGTGCGAGGATAAAAATCAAATTGACCTTCAGCTAAATAACAAAACTTTATACTAGATCCAACATCTCGATCTGAAACAGGATTAACAATAGAAAGCCAATTTTCTAATTCTATTGATCTATGATTTAAGCTGCTTAAAATTTTTAGATTATTGTAATCAATTTTATTACATTGTATTTGATTAGAACTTTCAAATTCTTCATCTTTTTCTAATTTCCATGCCTTACCTTTGAAGTTATACCAAATATTACCAGTGTAAGGTTGTGATATTAATCCAAATATGGGTAAATTATTTTTTATAAGAGCAAAATTTACAGTGAAATTTGGCTTTTTATTTATAAACTCTTTGGTACCATCGATTGGATCAATTAACCAAAAAACATTATTATTTCGGAAGAATTTCTGAGATCTCTCAAATTCTTCACTAACAATTTTCACCCTTGGAAAAAGTTTTTTTATCCCATTAACGGCTATTTGATTAACTTCAAGATCTGCTTGAGTAAGTGGAGAGTTGTCATTTTTGTACTTTACTTGATTAAAACTAAGATTTTGAAAATGCAACATTGCACATTTATTACATTTCCTTGCTAAATCAATTAAGTGAAAAAGTTTTTTTAAACTAATCATAATGTATAGCTTGCTTTTTCTACTATTACTTTATTGTAAAAGTGCCATAAAAATAGGGCTGCTGCCGCTCTATGAGGCTTCCACATATTTCCAATTTTTTCCATCTCTTTTTCATTTGGTCTTGTTTCTAAACCTTTTAATAGTTTAACAGCTTCTTGCAGGGCTAAGTCAGCAGATGGCCAAGCGTTTGTATCTTGTAGAGCAAATATTTTGTAATTATTAATTGTCCAATGTCCAATTCCTTTAATTTTTATCAATAAATTTGTAACTTCATCACTATTTTGCTTATTAAGATAATCAAAATTAATTTCATTTTTAACTACTAATATTGCTAAATTTTTCAGATAAAATGATTTTTGAGAAGATAACCCATAAAGCCTTAATTGTTCTATGCTGGCCTCAGACATTTCCTTTTCATTTAACATACCATCTTTTTTTAATTTATCGCTTAGAGATTTTGCTACACTAGTTGAAATTTGTTGTCCAATTATAATCTTAGCAAGACTCTCAAAACCTTCCTTGACAGTACGATTAAGGGGCAAACCAAATTGCTCAAAAACTTTTTTAAAGCTTTCATCAATTTTAATAATACTGTAAAATGAATTTTTCATATTAAGATTCCACCTTAAATTCATTTTTAACCTTTCAATTTAACTTTAATCGTTAATTATATAAATGCATCAAACAGATCAAGAAAAAGATAATCAATTTAAAGTCTGGGATCTTTCATTAAGAGTGTTCCACTTTATTCTAATAATTCTTATCATAGGCTCTTATATCTCAGCTAAATTAGATATGTTAAATATACATCAATATTTTGGTGTCTCTATTTTAGGTTTAATCTTTTTTAGAATTTTATGGGGATTTGTTGGAAGTTATTATTCAAAATTTGAAAGCTTTAATATATCTATAAAAGGAGCATTAACGCAGTTTTCAAAAAAAAATCAAAATAAATCAATAAGAACGCCTCTTGGTAGTTTCTCAACTTTAACTTTTATAATTGTCCTAATTGGATTGTCCATTTCAGGGTTGTTTTCAAGTGATGACGTTTTATACGATGCACCACTTGCTCATTTAGCGTCTAACTATGTATACTTATGGACAGATATTCATAATTTACTTCACTTTTTTTTATATTTTTTGGTAGGAACTCATATTTTAGCTATTTTATATTATCAAATTATAAAAAAACATAAAATTATACAAAGAATGACTGATGGATATACGAGAATAAACCAAAAAAGTGTGAGATCCATTAATGAAAAATCATCAAAAGGTATACTGTTAATATCTATTTTTATTTTAACACCAATTTTAATTTTGAGTTCTTTTTAGATACTTTATCCTATGTCTGCTTTGTATCCCACTGACTCAATTCCAGAAACCGCAGCAATTTCGTCATTATCTGATGTATCACCAGAAATTCCTAGAGATCCTACAATGTTATTATTTTTGTCTCTTATTAACACACCTCCTGGTACAGGAACTAAAGCCCCATTTGTAAGAGCGTTCACAGAGTTTATAAAATAAGCTTGTTGTTCTGCTCTATTAAACAATGCTCTTGAACCCATGCCCATCTGATATGCACCATTAGCCTTTCCATGAGCTATTTGAAAACGTAAACTACTAATTCCATCTTCACCAGAACAGGCCTTTATTGCACCGCGGTGATCTAAAAGAACAACCATAATAGGATTAATTTTTATTTCTCTTGCTTTACTGATTGCATTTTTGATAATTAAATTTGCTTTTTCTAATGTTATTTGCTCCAAAACAATTTCAGACATTGTAAAACTCCATTCTAAAAACTTTAGTATTCAATAATATAATATTTTAACGTATATTATAATTTATTTGATTTGTGTTATTTTTTTTAAATCTTTGGAATAAATAAAATATAATGTATCCAAAATTAGTTTATCAAGATTTTTTAAAGTCTAATGAAAATACAATTAGAAATTATGATATTTACATTGTAGTTACATTTTATAAATTTTTTGATGTAAACAATCTTGTTTATTTACAAACCTTACTGAATTCAATTCTATTTAGAACAGAGATTAAAGGTACTATTCTGATAGCTAATGAAGGGATAAATGGGACTATTTCTGGTAAAAAAAATGAAATATCAGAAGCTTTAGAAAGTATTTGGAAAATTGAAAATTTAACTGATCTCAAGCCTAAATTTTCTTTGGCTCCTAAAAATCCATTCTTTAGGATGAAAATTAAATTAAAAAAAGAAATTGTAACTTTAGGAATAAAAGATATTTCACCAAATTATATAGTAGGGAAATATATTGAACCTGAAAAATGGAATGAATTAATTTCAGATGAAAACCTATTGTTAATAGATACAAGAAATGATTATGAAGTATCTATTGGGACTTTTGAGAACGCTTTAAACCCAAATATCAAAAACTTTAGAGAATTTCCAAAGTGGGTATCTGAAAACCTAATAAAAAAAGATCCTGAAATTAAAAATAAAAAAATTGCCATGTTTTGCACAGGAGGTATCAGATGCGAAAAGTCTACCTCATATTTAAAATCAATCGGCTTTAAAGATGTTTGTCATTTAGAAGGAGGTATATTAAAATATCTTGAAAAAATCCCTGAGAAACATAGTAAATGGAATGGTAGTTGTTTTGTTTTTGATTATAGAGTTTCTGTTCAACATAACTTAAAATTAGGTAATTATGATATGTGTTTTGCTTGCAGAATGCCTATAAATGAAGAGGATAAAAAGCATAAATTTTTTGTTCAGGGTGAAAGTTGTCATCACTGTTATAATGTTTCCAATAAAAAACAAAAACAAAAATTTAAAGAACGACAAAAACAAATTGAATTGTCAAAATTAAAAAATGAATCTCATATTGGTATTCTAAATATTAAGAGTAAAACAACAAAACTCTAATTAAATAAAGTATTTACTGTTTCAGGTGGTCGTCCTATTACTGATTTAACTAACAAACCATCAATGTATTTAGTAATTAATGGTCTTTGTAATAAGATGGAGTTTTCAATAATAAGTTTCTTAATTTCATTCTTGTTTAGTTCTATTTTACTTAGATTAAAATTTTTAAAAGTAATCTCATTTTTTCTTATCAAATCATCTTTTGGGATATTTTTTGAGTCTAATATTGACGATAGTACATTTTCATCAATTCCGATCTCTAAATATCTTATAATTTTGTAACTTTCAGTTCTCAACTTTAGAAGTTCCAATGCTTTACTTGATTTTGAACATCTTGAATTATGGTATATTTGGTAAAAGCTTTTTTTCATAATAATCCACCATTTCCCATATAATTAATATTATTATTAGAGATGCCTAATCCACACAAGATTCGCCATAATATCCAATCTACACCATTTTCTTTTGGAGAACGAGCGCATCCAGGCATACCTATGAAAGTAATTGTTTTGTATGCATTTTTAATCTCACCTAAGAGTATCAAATTTCCAGGTTCTACAGGCATTCCTAAGCGTAAAATTTTTCCGTTATTTTTTTTTAAAGATTTTGGGACAATGTCATTTTTATCACATATTGCGGAAGCTCCAAAAACTAAAATTAAGTCTGCGTTTTCGTCAATGCTCTCATGTATTTTTGATGATAATGATTTAATTTCATGATTACACTTCTTTTCTAAGATGCTTGTAATACCGCAATTAAGTAATCTTTTTTTTGTAGTAACTACAGTTTTTTCCAGGACCTTTTCAAGGGTATTTTGATTACGACTTTGAATTAAGTGAACATTTTTTTTTAGGAATGGTAAGACCTTAAAACAATGATTTGATGCTTTAATTATTTGTTTTAATACTTCTTTATTTATTGCGAAAGGGATGGCTTTTATAGATGCAATTATTTGGTTTTTTTTGACATATGAATAAGGCTTTAAACTCGCAACTCCAATTTCATCTGTTACTGAATTTATTAAAAATAACTGTTCATGATTAAATACCAACAATCCATTGATATTTGATATTATATTACATCTCCCTTGTCTTGGATCTTTGATAGTTAAATTTGATTGCTCATTATTTAGAATATTTTTTGAAATTTCGTAAACTGCTTTATTTTCTTCTACGTCATTTTTATCTAGTTTGGCACAAGTTACTAATTTAATATTATTTTTTAATAACAAATTGATCAAATTTTCATTTATTATTGTCCCCTTTTTAACCTTAATTATATCTTTGTTTTCATGTAATACTAATGAAGATGCCAAGATGCCATTAAGTGAAGATTCTGTTTTGATTTCTCCAAATATCATTATTTGCCTTAAAATAAAATTATTAGGGTAATATACATATATTAATTTCTAAAAAATGTTAATAATTTTGGTTCTAAAACATAATAATTCTTGACGATAGGAAGTTCAAAGGATATTTAACACAAGAAAAGTTTATGGGGCTGTAGCTCAATTGGGAGAGCGCCTGCTTTGCAAGCAGGAGGTCGTCGGTTCGATCCCGTCCAGCTCCACCATATGCTTAATATTTTAATATTTTTTTATCAGAGAGTTTATTATGGCAGTACCCAAAAGCAAAATAACTAGATCAAGAAGAGGTATGAGACGTTCTCATGATTCTTTAAGTTCTGATACATTCGTTGAAAGTAAAGACACAGGTGAATTACACAGACCGCATCATATTGACCTCAAGACTGGCATGTATAATGGCAAGCAGATTTTAAAAGTTAAATCAAAAGTTTAGTTCTGCTTTATCATATCAGAATCCATAAGGTGTAAAATGTCGATAAAAAAAAATAATGATAAAAAAAAAGAAGATTTAACTTCTAGGCCAAATTTATCAAAAAAAATAAAAGTTTATAAAGATCCTTTATTTAACATAGGTGATATTGTTAAGCATCGTATTTACCCATTTAGAGGGGTAATAGTTGATGTTGATCCTGAATTCTCTAACACGGAAGAATGGTATCAATCTATACCAGCTGAAATACGACCTTCTCGAGAACAACCATACTACCATCTTATGGCAGAAAATACTGAAACTTTTTATACTGCTTATGTTTCTCAACAAAACTTGGTTGGTGATGGTGAGAATGGCCCTTTAGAGCACCCTGATTTAGAAGAAATTTTTAGTGGGATGGATCACGGGAAATATCATTTGAGAAATGAGGTTAGAAATTAATTTTCTAATTTAATCTTTAATTAGTACTGTTAATGTACTATATATCTAATATGATAAAACTTAATAAAATGACTGATTACGCTGTTGTTTGTCTTGGAATGTTATCACGTAAATCAGGATACCCAATGTCAGCTTCAGAATTATCAAGAGAAACTGGTTTAACATTGTACACAGTTCAAAAAATCTTAAAAATTATTGTATCCAAAAGTGACTTAATAAGTGCTTATCGTGGAGCTTTAGGTGGATACGTTTTAAATAGAAAATCTTCGGAAATATCTGTGGTTGAAATTATAGAGGCATTAGAAGGACCTATTACTTTGACAGCATGTGTCGAGAATTCAGAAAATCTTTGTGAAGCAAGTAATATTTGCTTCTTAGGAGGAAAGTGGAATAAGGTCAATGATGTTATCAGAAAAACACTTAACGACATTTCATTAAATGATCTACTTAATTTTGGAAACCCTTTTATAACTGAGGGTAAAAAAGAAGTTGTAATTAGTACAATTAATTAAAAGGAATTTAAATGGTAGCCACTCAAGAAACAATTGATAAAGTGAAAGAAGTTACTAGCTCTTACAAATATGGTTTTGTAACTGAGCTTGAAGCCGAAAAAGCACCATTAGGTTTAAGTGAAAAAATTGTAAAATTTATATCTAATAAGAAAAAAGAGCCTAAATGGTTGTTAGACTGGAGATTAAAGGCTTACAAAAAATGGCTAACTATGGATGAACCTAATTGGGCCATGGTTAATTTTCCAAAAATAGATTTTCAAGATATTTATTATTATTCAGCACCTAAAATCAAACCTAAATTGAATAGTCTTGATGAGGTGGATCCTGAGTTATTGAAGACTTACGAAAAACTAGGCATACCAATAAAAGAGCAGGAAGCTCTAGCAGGTGTAGCCGTTGACTACGTTTTTGATTCAGTTTCAGTTGCAACGACTTTTAGAGAAAAACTTGCTGATGAAGGTATTATTTTTTGTCCAATATCAGAAGCAGTTCAAAATTATCCAGATCTTGTAAAAAAATATATTGGATCTGTTATACCTATAGGTGATAATTATTATGCCGCCCTTAATTCCGCAGTTTTTACAGATGGATCATTCGTATTTGTCCCTAAGGGCGTAAAATGTCCAATGGAGTTATCAACTTACTTTAGGATAAATGAACAAAATTCAGGTCAATTTGAAAGAACTTTAATTATAGTTGAAGATAATGCTTATGTTTCATATTTAGAAGGTTGTACTGCCCCGCAAAGAGATGAAAATCAGTTGCATGCTGCTGTCGTGGAATTGGTGGCTATGGATGATGCAGAGATAAAATATTCAACAGTTCAAAATTGGTATCCAGGTGACAAAGATGGAAAAGGTGGAATTTATAATTTTGTTACTAAAAGGGGTAATTGTCTTGGTAATAGATCAAAAATATCATGGACACAAGTTGAAACTGGATCAGCTATCACATGGAAATATCCATCTTGTGTCCTCAAAGGAGACAATTCAGTTGGAGAATTTTATTCTGTAGCTGTGGCTAATAACGCTCAACAGGCTGATACTGGAACTAAAATGATCCATATAGGCAAGAATACTAAATCTACAATTATTTCAAAAGGAATTTCAGCAGGTAAAGCTCAGAATACTTATAGAGGTCAAGTTCAAATTCAAAAAAATGCTATGGGTTCCAGGAATTTTACACAATGCGATTCTTTGTTAATTGGTGATCAGTGTGGAGCTCATACTGTTCCTTATATAAATCAACATACTCCATCTGCAAGAGTTGAACATGAAGCTACTACCTCGAAGATTTCGGAAGATCAACTTTTTTACTGTCTTCAAAGGGGCTTAGACAGTGAACAAGCTACATCATTAATTGTTAATGGTTTTTGTAAAGAAGTAATGAAAGAGTTGCCAATGGAGTTTGCAGTAGAAGCCCAAAAACTAATCGGAATTAGTTTAGAGGGTTCTGTAGGCTAACCGAACTAATAAACTATTTTAAATGGAATTGATATGTCGTTACTTGAAATCAAAAATGCTCATCTAAAACTTGATAATAAAAATATTCTCAACGGGGTTTCCTTATCAGTTAACAAAGGAGAAGTTCACGCAATCATGGGACCTAACGGTTCTGGTAAAAGTACTTTATCTTATATGTTAGCAGGACGAGATGGATATGAGTTAGAAGAAGGAGAAATTTTATTAGATGGAATTTCTTTATCTGAAATGGAAGCAGATGAAAGAGCAAGATCTGGTTTGTTTCTGGCTTTTCAATATCCTGTTGAATTGCCTGGTGTTGGAGGAATGAGTTTTTTAAGAGAAGCGGTTAACTCAAGAAGGAAGTTTTTAGGCGAAGAGGAACTTGATCATTTAGCTTTTGTTAAGGAAGCAAGGAAAGAAGCTTCAAAAATGCATGTCAAAGACGAAATGTTAAAAAGAGCTGTAAATGTTGGATTTTCCGGTGGGGAAAAAAAACGGTTTGAGATTTTACAAATGGCAATGTTAAAACCAACAGTTTCTATTTTGGATGAAACCGACTCAGGTCTAGATGTTGATGCTCTCAAAATAGTTTCTGATGGTGTTAATGCACAGAGAAATAATGATAATGCTATTGTTGTTATTACACACTATCAAAGGTTATTAGATTATATTATTCCCGATTTTGTTCATATTTTGTCTGACGGTGTTATTATCAAGTCAGGTGGCCCGGAATTAGCTCTAGAAGTTGAAAAAAATGGTTACTCAGGTTTAATTAATGCAGCATAGTATTAAAGACGATTATATCAATTCTATTAAAAATTATACTAATCAGTTTGAAGACACGAACTTTAGAAGAATAGCATGTAATGATTTTAAAAGTTGGCCTAGTCCTCGAGAAGAAACATGGAGATTAAGTAGGTTAGGATCTTTATCTAGAAAAAAAATCAAACCTATAAATCCTAATTTAAAAAAGAACAACAATAATACGTCAACCCTTATTGGATCAACAATTATTCACTTTATTGATGGGGCTTATCGAGAAGATTTATCCTCTAAATTGCCTTCAGGGGTTAATTTGTCAGTTCTTAGTGATAGTGAAGGTCTAAAGTATTTGCAAAAAATAAAAAAGAGTAATTTAAGTGATCATCCCTCTACAAATGTTTCATTATCTTGCACTCCGTCAATAATGAAATTAACAGTATCAAAAGATATAGAAGTAAATGATTTTCTTGAAATTATATATGAAGGTGGTGAAGACAGTCAATCAGTTCATCCAGTCTTATATTTAGAGTTGGAAGAGAATAGTAGTTTATATTTAATTGAACGATTTAATCATTTAACTTCATTGGCAATGCCATTGCAGCTTATAGAATTAAGAAATAAAGCTTCTTTAAATTCTATTAAAATATTTAATGACAATGAAAAAACATATAATTTATCTGCTAATTGTGTTTATTTGTCTAAAGAATCTTATTTAAATTCGTTTTCCTTGATAAAAGGTGGAATTTTTACTCGCTCAGAAACACACGCTTATTTAAATGGTTGTAATGCAAAATTGAACCTTAACGGTGTCTATATATCTTGTAACAAACAGCATCACGACCTAACTACAGCAATTTATCACGATGTACCAGATTGTACTTCTAAACAAATTGTAAGAGGTGTCCTTGGAGGAAAATCAACAGGTGTTTTCCAAGGTAAGGTTAGAGTAGCACAAGATGCTCAAAGAACTGATGGCCAACAAATGAGTAGAGCTATTTTACTATCTGATACTGCAAGTGCTAATGCTAAACCTGAACTAGAAATCTATGCTGATGATGTGATCTGTGCGCATGGTGCCACAGTTGGCGAATTAGATGATGATCAACTATTTTATCTCAATAGTAGAGGTGTTCCTATGGATAAGGCACGGGAAATACTTATTAAAGCCTTTTTAGAAGATATGATCAGTCAATCTGTTGATAATTCATTACATGATTTTGTGTTTAAAGAAGCTGAATTAGCCTTATCCTCAATTATAACCAAAGAAATATTTTAAAATGAAACCTTATGACTTACAGCACATTAAAGGCCAATTTCCAGCTTTAAATAGACAAGTTTGGAATAAACCACTTGTATACCTTGACTCTGCTGCATCAATGCAAAAACCTAGAAAAGTTTTAGAAGCTATAAATAAAAATTATTCATTTAATTACTCAAATGTTCATAGAGGTTTGCATAAATTGTCTGAAGAGGCCACTTCTAGTTATGAAGGTGCCAGAAAAAAAGTAGCCGATTTTATAAATTGTAATGAACAGGAAGTTGTTTTTACCTCAGGTGCTACAGCTGCAATAAATTTAGTTGCATATAGCTGGGGAATGAAAAATATATTGCCCGGAGATGAAATAATAATCACAATTGCAGAACATCACGCAAATATTGTACCTTGGCAACTTATTGCAGAACTGAAAGGTGCAAGTATTATAGCCGCAGATATTGATCCTAATATGGATTTTGACGCAAGTGTTATAAAAAAATTAGTTACTGATAAAACTAAGGTTGTTGCTTTCCCGCACGTGTCTAACGTTTTAGGAACCACCTTCCCCGTTAAGGAAATTTGTAAAATTGCTAAAGATTGTGGAGCAATTAGTATTGTTGATGGGTGCCAAGGTGTTATTCATGAAAAGGTAGATATGGTTGACTTAGGATGCGACTTTTATTGTTTTTCTGGTCATAAGTTGTATGGACCTACTGGTATCGGCATACTGTTTGGTAAATATAAAATATTAGAAGAAATGCCGCCTTTTTTAGGTGGTGGAGATATGATAGATGTAGTTAGAATAGATAAATCAACTTTTGCAGATCCTCCTCTGAGATTTGAAGCGGGTACACCACCTATTGTAGAAGCAATAGCTTTGGGGGAAGCAATTGACTGGGTTTTAGAAGTTGGTATTGACAAAATCGGGGCTCACGAAAAAAATATAATTGATTATGGGACCGCCTTATTAGATTCTATTGACGGCGTAAATGTTTTTGGAAAAGCCCCTAGTAAAACAGGTGTGGTTTCCTTCACTATGGATTGTGCCCATTCACATGATATAGCAACAATTATTGACAGGGAGGGTATAGCTGTAAGAGCAGGTCATCATTGTGCACAACCATTAATGGATGCATTTAATTTAGTATCTACAACCAGGGCTTCTGTTGGGGCATATTCAACAAAAGAAGACTTTGATAAATTAGCTCAGTCTCTAAATAAAGTAAAAAAGATCTTTGGTGTTTGAAATGAGTGATTCTGAAAAGCTTCCTTTATCAGCATTTATGCCACATCATCCATCTTCTGATCCGCATGCACCATTTACGGCTAAAGCTGGTAAAAAAAATAATATATGTACTAGAAAAATAGAACTTTCAGAAGTTAAAAAATGTATTGAAACTATTTATGATCCAGAAATACCAGTTAACATTTATGATTTAGGCCTTATTTATGATATTGTTCTATTAGAAAATAATGATATTAAAATTAAAATGTCTCTCACAGCTCCAGGTTGTCCTGTTGCTGGAGAAATGCCTGGACAAGTTGCTGATACAATTGCGAAAATAGATGATGTAGGCTTAATTGAAGTCGAACTCGTATGGGAACCTGCCTGGACAAAGGACAGAATGAGTGAAGATGCAAAAATGGCTCTTGATATACATTAATTTTTGAAGGAGTTTATAATGACTAATAAAAATAACCCATTATTAACCTTAACTGAAGCTGCCGCTAATAGGGTTAAAACACTAATGAAAGATACTAAATCAGAAGTAATAGGGCTACGGATTGGTATTAAAACTGCTGGTTGTTCAGGAATGAAATACAATGTTGAGTATGCTACAGAAATAAAACCCTTCGAAGAGAAAATTATTTCTAAAGACATTGTTATATGTATTGATCCAGCGGCAATTATGTTTTTAATTGGATCAGAGATGGATTATAAAGAACAAAAGTTCAGTTCAGGTTTTGAGTTTTCTAATCCAAATGAAATTGCCCGTTGCGGTTGTGGTGAAAGCTTTACCGTAGCTGAATAGCAATAAATATAAAGGCTATCTTTCATGAAAAATGCTGATGCATTTTCTTCAAATACTAAAATTTTAACCCCTCTTAAAACACTAAAGGAACTGCTAAGATTTGTTATACCTAAAGGCAATAAAGAGATGCCATTTAGGATATTCTTAGCATTTATTTTTTTAATTTTGGCAACAATAGTAACAGTTTATACACCATTTTTATATGGGAAAGCTGTAGATCTTGTATCTGAGGGAAAACAAGTAAATTTAAATCTACTTTGGTTTGTTATAGGCTCTTATGCCTTAGCTAGGCTTGGACAAGTTTTTTTTGATGAAGCAAAAGAGTTCGTTTTTGCAAGAGTTGCTCAAAAAGCAGTAAGAGGCGCTGCATTAAAAGCTTTTCAGCATTTGCATAGTTTGTCTCTTTCTTTTCATCTTAATAGGCAGACTGGTGGTTTAACAAGGGCTATTGATAGGGGATCTAAAGGGATAGAATTTTTACTAAGGTTCGCAGCTTTTGAAATTGTTCCTGTTTTAGTTGAATTAATAGCAGTAGGTATAGTTTTATGGGCAACATTCGGCTTGGCGTATGCAGCAGTCACTGTAACAACAGTCATAATTTATATTATTTATACAATAAAGGTAACTGAGTGGAGAATTGCAATTAGACGAAAAATGAATCTTGCTGACGAAAATGCATCTACAAAAGCCATAGATAGTTTGTTAAATTTTGAAACTGTAAAATATTTTAATTCTGAAAAAATAGAGGCTGATAGATTTGATAATGCAATGAAATCATATGAAGATTCTGCTGTTAAAGCTAGGGCTTCCTTATCAGTTGTTAATATTGGTCAAGGAGCAATAATTGCGATTGGACTCTTCCTAATTATGGGAATGGCTGGAGAAGATATTGCAAGTGAAAAAATGTCAATTGGAGATTTTGTGGTTGTAAATACTTTTTTGTTACAGTTATATTTGCCCTTGAATTTTTTAGGTTTTGTTTACAGAGAGATTAGACAATCTTTATTAGACATTGGCAGGATGTTTGCTTTAGTTGATGAGATGCCAGATATTGTCGACAAAGAAAATGCTTATGATCTTGATGTACATAGTGGCAAAATAGAGTTTAAAAATATAAAATTTTCATTTGGAAATAGGGTAATTTTAAAAAACCTAAGTTTTGTTGTAAACCCAGGTCATAAAGTGGCAATAGTTGGTCCAACTGGAGCAGGCAAATCTACAATTTCTAAACTTTTATTTAGATTCTATGATCCTTCTTCTGGTATTATTTCGATAGACAACCAAAATATAAAAGACGTTACTCAAAGTTCATTAAGATCTAATATTGGAGTTGTTCCTCAGGATACAGTTTTATTTAATGATACTATAAAGTATAATATTGCTTATTCTAAGCCTGGAGCATCGATAGGAGAAATTAATAACGCAGCAAAATTATCATCTATTGACAGATTTATTGCTAACTTAGAAATTGGGTATGATACGATTGTTGGTGAAAGAGGTCTGAAACTTTCAGGAGGAGAAAAGCAAAGAGTTGCCATAGCAAGAGCGCTTCTTAAAAATCCCAAAATTTTTATTTTTGATGAAGCAACGTCTGCTTTAGACTCAAAAACAGAAAAATCAATAGAGAAATCTCTCAAAAAATTATCAAATAAAAATAGTACTCTAGTTATAGCTCATAGATTATCAACAATTATAGATGCGGATAAAATTATTGTGTTAGAGAACGGTATTATTGCAGAACAGGGTAGTCACAAAGAGCTTATAAAGAAAAATGGCCTTTATGCAGAAATGTGGTTGAGACAACAAGAAAAGTTGAACTAATTTTATCCAATCGAAAATTGTTCTTTTAAATATTTATCTTCCATGCTGTTGGTCTTATCGTAAAGAATGCGCAAGTTAATATTATGTTTTTGAGAAATAATCACTTTTTCAATATTCTTTACTTCTTTAGCATCAGCGCTAGCGCTAACTGGGCGAAGTTTTGAGCTGATTATATTAAATTCAACTACAGATTTATTTTTAATTAATGCGCCTTTCCATCTTCTAGGCCTAAAAGGACTTATAGGAGTTAATGCCAGAAGTTCTGATCCAATTGGTAAGATTGGACCATGTGCAGAAAGATTATAAGCAGTAGATCCCACTGGTGTTGCAACCATAACTCCATCACAAGTTAACTCATTCAATCTTTCTGTATTATCAATCTTTATGGAGATTATTGCGCTTTGATGAGTTCGTCTAAAAATAGCTACCTCATTAATAGCAAGTTCAACATACTTTTTATTTTTAGTGTCAATCACTATCATTTCTAGAGGGTGAACAATTATTTCATTTGCATCTTTTAATCTATTAATTAAATTTAACATTTGAAATTCATTCATTAAAAAACCTATATTACCTCTGTTGAGTCCATAAACTGGGATATTGTATGTAATACTTTCTCTCATAGCTGCAAGCATCGCTCCGTCACCTCCAACTGCAACAATTACTTCTGCTTTAGAAGGTTCTACCTGTCCGTACAAATTAAGAAGTTCGTCGGCTACTACTTTTGCTTTTTTATTTTTTGCTATGTGAAAGTGAATTTTCAAAGATTTTACCCTTTTTGTGGTATTCTTAATGATTTCAAGTTAAAACATCTTCATATTAAAGGGTGATTAAAATGAAAGCAATAGAAACAGCACTTAGCTTAACCCAAGCTTACAAATTAGGTATAGAAAGATTTGAAAAAATGCTTGGAGATGAATTTTCTAAAGCAATTGAATTAATGAATAAAACTAATGAGCATATAATAATTTGTGGCATGGGCAAGTCAGGCCTTGTTGGAAGAAAAATATCATCCACTCTGGCATCTACGGGAACACCAAGCATTTTTCTTCATCCTGCTGAAGCTATTCACGGTGACTTAGGAAAAGTTCAAAAAAAATCTATAGTATTATTGATTTCGTATTCTGGTGAAACAGAAGAAATTATTGCACTTATACCAGCATTTAAAAGACTTAATGTTACTATAGTTGCTCTTACAGGTGTAAAAGATTCAACTTTGGCATCTAAAGCAGATATTATTTTAGATACTTCTGTAGACAGAGAGGCTTGTCCATTAAATTTAGCTCCAACTACTTCTACAATGATAACTATGGTCTTAGGGGATGCTTTAGCAGTTTCATTAATGGAATTAAAAAATTTTAAGCAAGAGGATTTTGCATTAACCCATCCAGGTGGTTCATTAGGAAAGAGACTACTTTCGTCGGTAAAAGATGAAATGAAGCAAACTAACTTACCGTTTATTTGCAAAGATTCTAGCGTTCAAGATGTATTGGTTATAATGACTGAAGGGCGTCTTGGTCTAGCATTAGTTGGAACTAAAGAAAATTTAAATGGTGTTATTACCGACGGTGATATAAGAAGAGCTTTAATTGATAAAAGTAATTTTTCTGAATTAAAAGCAGCAGATTTAATGAATAAAAATCCTTTGACTGCACTTGAAACTGATAATTTACAATTGGCTGAAAATCGGATGAGAGAAGCAAAAGTCCAATGTTTAATAGTTAAAAATAAAATTAATGATGTTGTAGGTGTTATTCAAATTTTTGAATAACAAGATTGTTTAGCTAATGGATATATCTCAATTTGACTATGAATTAAGTGATGATTTAATTGCCCAAAAACCTACTAATCCAAGAGATAATTCACGTTTGTTAAATTGTATTAAAGAAACTCCTGAAGACTTAAAATTTAAAGACCTGTGTAAAATACTAAATCCAGGAGATGTATTAGTTATTAATAATACTAAAGTTATACCATCAAGATTGTCTGGTAAAAAAGATGCTGTTAATATTCAAGTAACGTTACACTTGAAAGTTAAGCGTAATATGTGGAGAGCTTTTATAAAGCCTGGTCGCAAATGCAAAGTTGGTGAGTGTATAATTTTTAAAAATAATTTAAACGCAAAATTAATTGAAAAGTTTGTTGAAGGAGATGTCCTGCTAGAATTTAACAAAGGTGATCAGAGTTTATTAAAAGAATTGGATCAACAAGGAGAAATGCCACTTCCTCCTTATATAAAAAGAGAGATAAAGTCCGATAATGATAAAAAAAATTATCAGACAATATTTGCAGATCAAGATGGAGCTGTAGCTGCACCAACAGCTGGATTACATTTTACTGAGAATTTAATAAAAAAATTAAAAACTAAAGGTGTCCTGTTTGCGCCAATAACTCTTCACGTGGGCGCTGGCACATTCTTACCTGTCAAGGTTAATAATATACTCGATCATAAAATGCACAAAGAATGGGGTAGTGTAAGTGTGATAACTTCGAATATTATTAACAAGGCAATAGCAAATAATAAGCGTATAATATCAGTAGGTACTACAAGCTTAAGAATATTAGAAACGATAGCAAAAATTAATAATGGGAAAATTAAACCATGGTCTGGTTATACAGATCTTTTCATAACACCAGGTTTCAAGTTTGAAATTGTAAACTTGCTCATAACTAACTTTCACTTACCAAAATCAACATTGCTAATGCTTGTTTCAGCTTTTCATGGACAGGAAAATATTTTTAAAAAATATCAACATGCAATCGAACAAAAATATAGATTTTTCTCTTATGGAGATTGTTGTATTTTTTCAAGAGATAATAATAACTGATATGATAAATAAATTTAATTTTAAATTATTATCCAAAGACAAAAATGCTCGTTTAGGCAAGTTAGAAACAGCTCATGGAGATATAGATACTCCAATTTTTATGCCAGTGGGTACCGCTGCTACTGTGAAAGCAATGCATTTAAGAGATATCAAAGCTTCTGGCGCTCAAATTATTTTAGCCAATACCTATCATTTAATGCTAAGGCCTGGTCAAGAAAATATAAAAAAAATGGGCGGGGTAAGAAAATTTATGGGATGGAATAAACCTCTTTTGACAGACTCAGGTGGTTTTCAAATTATGAGTTTGGGCAAATTAAGAAAAATTCAAAATGATGGAGTCACTTTTAAATCTCATTTAGATGGAACAAAATATTTTTTATCACCAGAGATAAGTACAGATATTCAAAATTCATTAGATGCAACTATTACAATGCAGTTAGATGAGTGTATTCCTTTTCCTGCTTCATATGAAGAATCAGAAAGAGCTATGAAATTATCTCTTCAGTGGGCTACCAAAAGTAGAGAAGCTTTTCAAAATAGAACTGGTTATGGGCAATTTGGCATCATACAAGGATCTATTTTTCCAGATTTAAGGAAAGAGTCTTCAAAAAAACTAACTGAGTTAAATTTTGAAGGCTATGCAATAGGAGGCTTGGCTGTTGGAGAGGGTCAAGAATTAATGTTTGAAACTTTAGATAATACAACAAAATTTATGTTGGAAAATAAACCAAGATATTTAATGGGTGTAGGTAAGCCGGATGATCTTGTAGGGGCTATAAAAAGAGGTGTTGACATGTTTGATTGTGTTTTGCCCACTCGCTCGGGAAGAACTGGACAAGCATTCACTTCTAAAGGTCAAGTAAATATAAAAAATTCCAGGCATAGTTTGGATGCAAGACCCTTAGACATAGATTGTAGTTGTGATACTTGTATAAATTATTCAAGAGCATATCTCCACCATCTTTTCAAAGCTCAAGAAATTTTAGGGCTTATGCTCTTAAGTTTACATAATATTCATTTTTATTTGAATTTGATGAAAAATATTAGAGAGTCTATAAAGAATAGTGATTTTGATAAGTTTGAAAAAACTTTTCTAGAAAATTATTACTCAGGTGATATTGATATAATCTAGTTGAAATTTTTTTAGTATGAAAAAAAAATTAGAAAATAAATTTATTAAAGAGTTAGCCAAAGAATTTGAATTCGACGTATGTAAAATTACGGATGCTAAACTGCCTTTGTTGGCTGCTCTGAGATTAAAAGAATTTATTGATTCAGGCTTTCATGGTGAAATGAAATGGATGGAAGATACTTTTGAAAGAAGAAAATCTCCCATTAATTTATGGGGAGAGGCAAAATCTGCAATAATTCTTGGCTTAAATTATGGTCCTAAAACCAATCCTTTAGAAAAAAATAATTATAAGAATATTGGAAATATATCGGTATACGCCCAAGGAATAGATTATCATAATCTTATAAAAGGAAGACTTAAAGTACTTTCTAGCAAATTAATTTCTAAATTAAATACAAAAAATAAAATTAAAATTAAGGTATTTGTTGATACAGCACCAATTATGGAGAAACCATTAGCTGAAAAAGCTGGATTGGGATGGCAAGGAAAACATACTAATTTAGTTTCTAGAGACTTTGGTTCATGGCTTTTTTTAGGTGTGATTCTTATAAATAAATCACTTGAGTATGATGCCCCTGAGAATAATAATTGTGGTTCCTGCAATAAATGTATTGCTATCTGCCCAACTAATGCATTTGATGCACCAAATAAGTTAGACGCGACAAAGTGCATTTCTTACTTAACCATCGAAAATAAAGATATTATTCCAAAAAAATATAGGGTGGCGATTGGAAATAAAGTATTTGGATGTGATGATTGTCTAGCAATTTGCCCTTGGAACAAATATGCAAAGAAGACTAAAGAGATAAAACTGAATGATAATAAATTTAACTTTGATTTATTAAAATTGTTAAAACTTTCTGATCAAGATTTTAGGAATGAATTTTCAGGTTCTCCAATCAAGAGAATAGGAAGAGATCGTTTTATAAGAAATTGTTGTATAGCCACTGGCAATAGTAAAAATGAAAAGCTTGTGCCTAGTTTAATTAATTTATTGATGAACGATAAGTCTTCTTTAGTAAGAGGAGCTGCAGTATGGGCCCTCCAACAAATAGGAAATAAACAAATATTATTGAAAACAAAAATACAACATCTTAACTTTGAGAAAGAAACAAGTGTGATAGATGAGTGGTATACTTAACACCTATAATGCATTATTTTCAGTTTCTCCTGTCCTTATTCTAGTCGCGCTGTGAAGATCTAAGACAAATATCTTTCCATCGCCTATTTGTCCAGTTGAAGCACTCTGGAGTAATGCTTCATGCACAGCTTCTTGCATTTCGTCTGGAACAGCTATCTCAATTTTGAGTTTGGGTACAAACGAAACACTATACTCTGCTCCTCTATAAATTTCTGTTTGACCTCTTTGCCTCCCAAACCCACGAACTTCAGAGGCTGTCAAACCTTCAACTCCAATTTCTGTTAGAGCATTTCTGACGTCGTCTAATTTAAATGGTTTAATTATAGCAATAAAATATTTCATAATTTTAATCCTTAATCCGAATGATACCCTTTTTCACCATGTGAGCGCAAGTCTAAACCTTCGATTTCTTCCTGCTCATCTACTCTAAGTGGAACTATAAACGATGTTATTTTTAAAATTAAATATGTAAAAATAGAAGTCCAAGCAACAGTTAAAACGACAGCTTTAAGTTGAACAAAAAATTGAGAAACTGCAGTTTGACCTTCAGCTAGTCCTAAGCCTGAAAAAGTTGATGTCGCCAAAAATGCTACTAGTAGTGTACCTAATATTCCTCCCACGCCGTGAACAGCAAATACATCAAGACTATCATCAATTTGAAGCTTGCCTCTAATATAATCCACAGCTAGATAACAAAACAAACCACCAAAGAAACCTAAAACCAGACCACCAGGAACACCTATATAACCGGAGGCAGGAGTTACAGTAGCCAAACCAGCTACCATTCCAGTAACGATACCTATTAAAGAGGGCTTTCCAAATCTTCTCCATTCAATAAACATCCAAACTAATGATGCAGTAGCTGCTGATATATGAGTAACTAGCATCGCCATTCCTGCACCTCCGTTTGCACCTAAAGCAGACCCAGCATTAAAACCAAACCATCCAATCCACAACATTGATGCTCCTATCATTGTTAAAATAGGGCTATGTGGAGGTATTATAGATTTTGGAAAACCTCTTCTTTTTCCAAGAGTTAAAGCTGTTACTAAAGCGGCTGTTCCAGCAGTTGCATGCACAACAATTCCTCCTGCAAAATCCATTGTACCCCAAGAAGATAAAATACCTCCTCCCCATACCCAATGAGTAACCGGAACATAAACCACTAGTAACCACATACTTAAGAAGATAAGCATTGCTGAAAATTTTATTCTTTCAACAAAAGCACCTATCATTAATGCGGGTGTAATAATTGCAAAAGTCATCTGAAAAGTGGCAAACAGGCTTTCGGGAATACTTCCAGAGGGACTGTTAACATTTATGGCATTCATAAAAATGTTACTAAATCCTCCAATCCATTCATTTCCTTCAGAAAAAGCTAAACTATATCCTAAAATTATCCATATAACTGACACCATACAGGCAAGGGCAAAGTGTTGCATTAATACTGAAACAACGTTTTTAGAATTAACTAATCCAGCATAAAATAAAGCTAAACCAGGTAAAGTCATAAATAATACTAATGCTGTTGATGTTAGTACCCAAGCTGTATCACCATTATTTATGTCTGCAAACGCTGGATAAGAAAATATACTAAAAAAAACTATAAATAAAAAATTTTTAGTAAAATAAAAAAAATTGGAAAAACAAATCATAATTACCCCCTAAATCGACATTGATAACATATGGTATTTTTCAATTTTTACAAAAAAATGCATAATAATTATAACATTATTTATTAAAATGCCTAATTATTAATCAACAAAAAATTAATAAGAGATTGGCTGTATTAAATATTATTTGATAATTCTTCTTTCAAATGAGTAAAAAGTGTAATAATTGTTAATAATTTTTTAAAAGGCTTGAAGTGTCAGAAATTATATTAAAACAACTTGCTCCTAGAGGTCATCTAAGAGCTGCTATAAATATGAGTAATTTTTTATTAGTTACTGGTAAAGAAGCTAATGGAGATCCTCAAGGCGTTTCTCCTGATATGGCAAAAGCTTTAGCTCATGAATTAGGTGTTGATATTGAATTGATTTCATTTTCCAGGCCTGGAGAATTAGCTGATGCTGTTTTTGAAGATAAATGGGATATTGGTAATATTGCTAATGAGCCAGAAAGAGCAAAATCAATTAACTTTAGTTTTCCTTATACATCAATAGAATCAACTTTTTTAGTAAGGAAACATTTAAATTTTAACACTATAAAAGATATTGATAATGAAGGAATTAGAATAGCTGTAGCAGAAAGAAGTGCTTATGACCTGTGGTTAACCGAAAATATAAAAAAAGCAAATTTAATTAGAGCGAAGTCAATTGATGAATCTTTTTCAATTTTTCAGGAAAAGCAATATGAAGTTTTAGCTGGACTAAGACCCAAACTTTCTGACGATATTAAAAAAACTGAAGATTGTTTAATTTTAGATGAAAGCTTTACATATATTAATCAATGTATTGGTAGTAAATTAAATAATACAGAAGCTGCAAATTTTATTAATAAATTTATTAAAAAGAATATTGTTAATGGTTTTATTAAAAGTCTGTTAATAAAATATAATGTTTTTGGTAAATTATCTCTTCCAAAAAATTAGAAAACTAATGAAGTGCCACATATATGAAAACCACGGCCCCAATTTTGGCAATTTTTTCTACTATATTCTTTTGGGGTTCTTCTTTTCCTGTAATGTCATTTATACTAGAAACTTCTACCCCATTAATTTTAGGTGCAGGTAGATTTTCATTAGCGGCATTCATTTCATTATTGTGGTGTGTTTTCAATTATAAGAAGAAAATTAGGTTAAATCATTTTCTTAGATATTTCATTGCAGGATTTGTAGGTATTTTTTTATATAATTTATTCTTGAACTATGGTCAGCAAAACGTATCAGCTGGTGCTAGTAGTTTCATAGTAAATTGTAATCCTTTGTTTACGGTGTTAATAGGTTTTTTGATTTTAAAACAAAAAGTTTCATTTATTCATTGGTCATGTGTCGTTTTTTGTTTATTAGGTGTATGTATAATTTCCATTGATCAAGAAGGTGGATTAGAGTTTGGTAGTGGTTCAACATTAATTCTATTTGCAGCAATTTTGACTGCTATTTATTTTCATATATTAAAACCATTGGTTTTAATATATGGCGCCATAACATCAGCTGCTTATACGATTTTATTTGGAACTTTACCTATGATTTTTTGGTTTCCAGAAACATATCATTTTATAATTAATTCAAATAGTGAAGTCCAAATAGCTTTTTTGTGGCTTTCTTTATTTCCTACAACAATAGGTTATTTAACCTGGACTTATGCAGTTGGTTACTTTGGAGCTAATAAAGCTTCATTATTTCTCTATTTAATTCCACCAATTTCAATAATATTAAATTTTTTATGGTATGATAAAGATCCTTCATTAAACACAATTTTTGGCGGAACTATTATTATAATAAGCTTGTTTTGCACCTATTTTTTAATAAAAACAAAAAATCGAGTTTAGTATTATTTTAAAATATGATGGAGCGGGTAGCGAGAATCGAACTCGCGTCATTAGCTTGGAAGGCTAAGGTCTTACCACTACACAATACCCGCTTAGATAATTGATTTATAAGTGTTTATATATAAAATGTAAATAGCAACTTTATAATTATATATAATCAAAAAAACTAATTTATTTTTTAAGAGTTCCACCCAAGAAGGTTTTGTTTAATAATATATTCCAAGAATTTGATTGAATATTTATTATCATTAAGACAGGGAATATACTCGAAACTTTCCCCACCATTTTCAATAAATAACTCTCTAGCTTCAACATTAATTTCTTCAAGCGTTTCCAAACAATCTGATATAAATCCCGGAGCAACAACAGCAATATTTTTTTGACCCTTTTTAGCCAGGTCTATAATTGTTTCGTCAGTATAAGGTTGAAGCCATGGTTCAGGTCCAAATCTAGATTGAAATGTTACTAAAATTTTGTCATCTGGCCATTTTAGCTCTTCCTTTAGAAGTCGAGCTGACTTTATACAATGACAATGATAAGGGTCACCAGCCATAAAATATCTCTTGGGGATACCATGAAAAGAAACGATTAATTTGTCTAGTTTATCTTTATTTATAATATGTTTTTTTACTGTCTGGGCCAAAGCTTTAATATAATTATGATTATCAAACCAAGGAGCTATGGTTCTAAGATCAGGTTGCCACCTTTGTTTTAACATCCACTTAAAAACCTCATCTTTAACTGTTGCAGAAGTACTAGCCGCATATTGAGGATACAAAGGAACAAGAAGAATTTTAGAACAACCCTTTTTAGTCATTTTGTTAAGTGTTTTCTCAATTTCAGGAGTCCCATATCTCATTGCATATTCAATTGAAATATCCTTATAACTTTCAAAAATTTTCTTTAATTTACTAGTTTGATTTATTGTAAATTTTCTTAGGGGGGATCCATGATTATCTTTATCCCAGATTTTTTGGTAAGCTTTGCCGGATTTTGAAGGTCTAAAGGTTAATATAGGTCCGTTTAGTATTAACCACCATAAAGGTCTAAAAATATCGACAACTCTTTTATCCATTAAAAATTGTTTTAAATATTTTCTCATTGACCAGTAATCAGTTCCTTCAGGAGTGCCTAGATTAACTAATAGTATACCGATGTTATTTTTTTCAGGAAAAAATGGGTGATCTTTAGGTTTATCAATTATAGCCATTTTAAGCTCTTAATAAATTTTTATGCATATTTTTTATATACAATATCATCTGTTTTGTTAAATGCATGTTTAAGTGCGATAGTTAAATCAGATATCATTTTATTTGTATGAAGAGGTCCTGGGGTGATCCTAAGTCTTTCTGTGCCTTTGGGAACTGTTGGATAGTTAATAGGTTGAATATAATGTCCAAAGTCATTTAGCAAAATATTACTTATTTCACTGCATCTAATTGGATTGTTAACCATTACTGGCACAATGTGTGAGTTATGATCTAAATAATTGATCTTTTCTTTTGATAAATAATTCTTAAGCATTGTTGTTTTTTGTTTTTGTAAAATTCTCTCATAATTCGATTTTTTCAAATATTTAATAGATTCAGTTGCAGCTTTTGCCAGCGCAGGTGGCATTGCTGTAGTAAAAATAAAACCGCTAGCGTAACTTCTGATCGCATCACAAATTTCTTGAGAAGATGAAATATAACCACCCATAGTCCCGTAAGCTTTGCCAAGTGTACCTTGGATTATATCTATTGAATTTTGTAAATTCATCATTTCAGCTATACCAGCGCCGGTATTTCCATACATACCAACAGCATGTACTTCATCTAAATAAGTTAGTGCATTATACTTTTTTGCAATGTTAACTATATTTTCAATGTCACCAAAGTCTCCGTCCATTGAATAAACAGATTCAAACATAATAACTTTATGCTTTTGAATAGGATAATTTTTAATCAATTCTTCTAAATGACATATATTATTATGTTTAAAAATTTCTTTTTTTGCATTTGATTTCTTTATACCATTAATTATAGAGGCATGATTTTTTTCATCAGAGAACACAACAACATCGTCCAATATATTTAGTAAAGTACTAATACTAGATTCGTTAGCTACATATCCAGATGAAAATACTAATGCTTTTTCTTTACCGTGTAAGAATGCTAATTCTTTTTCCAAGTTGACAATTTCAGAACTATTGCCAGAAATGTTTCGTGTTCCTCCAGAACTTGTTCCCATGTTTTTAACAGCATTAATCATCGAATTAATGATTAGATCATTTTGGCTCATTCCTAAATAATCATTTGAACACCATACTATAATGTCAGATTTTTTATTATTAACTTTCCAAGAAGCTATTGGATGTAGACCTGCATGCCTTTCAATTTCATTAAAATGGCGATATCTACCTTCAAATTTCAATTTATCAATTGAAGCTTTAAATTTTTCTGAATAATTCAATATGAACTTCCATTTCTATTATATTTACTAAATAGTATTAAACATTTTTTTTACAACCTATTTTTTCTGAAATGATTATAAAGTTTACGATTTAAGCACTTTTCAAAATTTATTAAATTTTTAATTTTCATGCTTGAATTTTTTTAAAGTTTTTATATAAGTTTGTTACTTTATTTATTTAATAATGGAAATAACATAGTGAATTCATCAAATATCAATAAATTATCAAAAAAAAAATCTTTTGGCAAAGGTGCAAATAGGGGTGGAATATTAGGTAATCGAGTAGTGCTTCCAGAAGATTATAGCCCAAACAACGATGAAGAATTTATGAATGATAAGCAATTAGAGTTCTTTAGGCAAAAATTAACTAACTGGAAATTAGATTTATTAGATGAAGCTACAGACACAAAAGATAATCTTTCTGCAGAAGGTTTACAAAGACCAGATATAGCTGATAGAGCTCAAGTAGAATCTGACGCGTCCATTCAATTAAGAACACGTGATAGAGAAAGAAAACTAATTAGTAAAATTGATGCAGCTTTAAGAAGAATTGATTTAAAAACATATGGTTATTGTGAAGACACTGGTGAACCAATAGGTCTGGGACGACTAAAAGCAAGGCCTATTGCCTCTTTAAGTGTTGATGCACAAGAACGTCATGAAAAAATGGAAAAAATACATAAAGAAGAATAAATTTATGTATAAAGAACAGATCAAGAACATTTATTGACAAAAGAACAAAAGGTGAATATACTTATTAATATTCAATAATATTAATAGTTGAAACTATTTTGACCATATGTCAGTAAGGAGGTAGATAATGAATGCTGAGGTGATTAAAATGTCTAGTCAAGATAAAGATAGAAATGTGGCTTTAGAATCTGCTATTGGGCAGATTGAAAAAGCTTTTGGAAAAGGTTCAGTTATGAAATTAGGTACATCTGGAGAAAATTTGGATGTTCAGGCAATTTCTACTGGTTCTCTTGGACTAGATGTAGCTTTAGGCATTGGTGGTTTACCAAAGGGAAGAATTGTAGAAATATATGGTCCTGAAAGTTCTGGCAAAACGACCTTAGCTTTACATGTTGTAGCTGAAGCCCAGAAAGCAGGTGGAACATGTGCGTTCGTAGATGCCGAGCACGCCTTAGATCCAGTATATGCTAAAAAATTAGGAGTTAATATAGATGATTTGCTAATTTCACAGCCTGATGCAGGTGAACAAGCTTTAGAAATAGCTGACACTTTAGTAAGATCAGGAGCTATATCTGTTTTAGTTGTAGATTCTGTTGCTGCTCTTGTTCCTAGAGCTGAATTAGAAGGTGATATGGGTGATAGTCATATGGGACTTCAAGCTAGATTGATGAGTCAAGCATTGAGAAAATTAACTTCATCTATATCTAAGTCTAATTGTTTAGTCATATTTATTAATCAGATTAGACAAAAAATTGGTATTATGTTTGGTAATCCAGAAACAACTTCTGGAGGAAATGCGCTTAAGTTTTATGCATCTGTTAGACTTGATATTCGTAGAATAGGTGCAATCAAGGATAAAGATGATATAATTGGGAATCAAACACGAGTTAAAGTTGTTAAAAATAAAGTGGCTCCGCCTTTTAGAACAGTAGAATTTGATATTATGTATGGTGAAGGTATTTCTAAAAATGGTGAAATTATTGATCTAGGTGTGTCTGCAGATATAATAGAAAAGTCTGGTTCGTGGTTTTCATATAATGATCAAAGAATTGGTCAAGGAAGAGAAAACGCTAAAAAATTCTTAAACGAAAATACTGAAATTGCTCTTGAGATAGAAGATAAAATAAAAGGTAATTCTGTTTTAGTAGAAGAGATTTTAATGAACCCAGAGCAACAAAATTCTGAGGAAGAAAAATAAATATACTGTAGATTTAATTTTTGCTAGATTGGTGCTATCAAGAATATAACTTAATAATACAGTCTAGCAAATGATTAACCAAAAAAATTCAGTTAATGAAATAAGAAAAACTTTTATTAATTATTTTAAAACTAATAATCATCAAGTTATATCTTCTAGTAATTTAGTACCAGAAAATGACCCTACTCTTCTATTTACCAATGCTGGTATGGTACAATTTAAAAATATTTTTACTGGTTTAGAACATAGAGAATATAATAAGGCAGTATCATCTCAAAAATGCTTAAGAGCAGGTGGAAAACATAATGATCTTGAGAATGTTGGTAGGACAGCTAGGCATCATACCTTTTTCGAAATGTTAGGTAATTTTTCTTTTGGAGATTATTTTAAAGAAAAAGCCATACATCAAGCTTGGGAATTATTAACAAAAGAATATGCAATTCCAAAAGAAAAATTGCTGGTAACTATTTATCATAATGACAAAGAAGCTGAAGAACTATGGAAAAAAATTTCTGGTTTTAAAGATGATAAGATAATTAAAATTAAAACTAGTGATAATTTTTGGAGTATGGGGGATACAGGTCCATGCGGTCCATGTTCTGAAATATTTTATGATCACGGTAATACAGTTGAAGGTGGACCTCCTGGTTCTAAAAACGAGGACGGGGACAGGTTTATTGAAATTTGGAATTTGGTATTTATGCAATATGAACAAATTTCTAATTATAAAAGAATTAGTTTGCCAAAACCTAGTATTGACACAGGTATGGGGTTAGAACGGATATCTGCACTATTACAAAATACTCATAATAATTATGAAACAGATATGATGAAAAATCTTGTAAACGCTTCAGCATTTTTAACTAGCACAGATGAAAACACAGATAATATCATATCTCATAGAGTTGTTGCAGATCACTTAAGGTCAATGTCATTTTTAATTGCTGAGGGTGTATTACCTAGTAATGAAGGAAGAGGTTATGTTTTAAGAAGAATAATGAGAAGAGCTATGCGTCACACACATCTACTTGGTGCATTAGATCCGGTCATATATAAATTAGTAGAATATTTAATTAAAGAAATGGGTGAAGCATTTCCTGAATTAGTTACTCAAAAATTAATCATTGAAAAAACAATTCGTGAAGAAGAGATCAAATTTAAAGATACCTTGGATAGAGGCATGAGCTTATTATTAAACGAAATAGATGAGAAAGTGTCCTCAGGTGTTCTCTCTGGTGAAAAAGCGTTTGAATTATATGATACTTATGGTTTTCCAATAGATTTAACTGAAGATGTATTGAGGTCCCATGGATGGACAGTAGATCATTCAGGATTTGAAAGTTCAATGAATAACCAAAAAAATAAAGCCAGACAAGCATGGTCAGGATCGGGTGATAAGCAATATAATCAAGAAATTTTAAAGGTGTTATTAAAACTTCCTAGCACAGATTTTCAAGGATATGATAATAATTTATTAGAAACTCAAATTAATTTAATTATTAAAAATAATGAGATAGTAAAAAATATTTCATGCGGTGATAAAGTTGATGTCATTTTTAACAAAACTATTTTTTATGCAGAATCTGGAGGACAAATTGCAGATAAAGGAAGCTTGGAAGGAGTTGAATTTAAGGCAAATGTTCTTAAAACCAAAAAAATTAATATTGGAAATAATAAAAATATATTTATTTCAACTATAGAGGTTTTATCAGGAAGCTTACAAAGCGGTGATATTATTAAACAATTAATTGAATTAGATCACAGAAAACAATTATGCTCACATCATTCAGCAACACATTTACTACATGAAGCATTAAGACAAAAATTAGGTGGTCATGTCGCTCAAAAAGGTTCTTTGGTTACACAAGAAAAATTAAGGTTTGATTTTAGTCATCCAAATCCCATTTCTAAACAAGAAATAATGGATATTGAAGATGAAGTTAATTTTAGAATATTTTGTAATGATGATGTTACAACTAAAATTATGAAACCAAGCGATGCTATTGAAAGAGGTGCGATTGCTCTTTTTGGAGAAAAGTATGGAGAAAAAGTGAGAGTGGTGTCAATTGGAAAAAGTGTTGATGCAAATAGAGATGCTTGGTCAGTCGAACTGTGTGGTGGCACTCATGTTAAAAGAACTTCAGAGATCTTATCTTTTAAAATTATTTCTGAAACAGGTGTTTCTTCTGGAGTACGTCGAATAGAAGCTGTAACAAATGTTTCAGCAGTAAAGTTTTATAATGATAAGATTGATAAAGTAACTAACATATCAAATCTATTGAAAACTAACAATAATCAAGTGGAAAAAAAAGTTGAACAATTAATTGAAGAAAATCAAAGGATTAATAAGGAGTTAAAACGTTTAAAAAAGAACCCAGTCACAACTAAAAAAAATAATTCTGTCAAAGAAACAATAAAAGGAATTATTTTTGAGTATGTAATATTTGATGATTTAGCAATTAAAGAATTAAAATCAAATGCTGAAAAGTTAATTAAAAACAATAAATCTGATATAGTTTGCCTTATAAGTAAAATTGATAGCAAAGCATCCCTAGTTATTGCAGTAGAAAAGAAACTAACTGAGAAAATAAGTGCAGTAGAAATGGTAAAAGAAGCTTCGACTATTTTAGGTGGTAAAGGAGGAGGTGGAAGAGCTGATATGGCCCAGTCTGGAGGTTCATCACCAGAAAACAGTCCGTTGGCTATTGAAAGTTTAAAAAAATATATTAATAAAAAGTTCTAGAGTTTTAAAAATTGTTAGAAAAATTAAATGAAGAAATTATTTCTTTTAAAGAAACAGCAATCATGGAAATTGCAAACTTTGGAAGGAAATATACAAAAGATACTGGTAAACATGTCTATCCTGCCTGGTTCGGTGAAGGTGACACTCCAACAAGCAAATTAATATATGATAAAAGTATAAATGCTTTGATTGAAGGTAAAACTTTTTATACCTATCAAAATGGAATACCTAAACTTCGATCTGAAATTACAAAGTATATGAATGAAGTTTTCAATATAAATACTAAGCCAGAAAATCATAGCGTAGTAACTGGTGGTATGATGGGGCTTAGACTAATTTGCGATTTAATAGTAAGTAATGGAGATGAAGTTGTTATGGTTGGTCCTGTGTGGCCTAATATCAGATCTTCTGTTTTACTAAAAAAAGGTAATATAAAAGAAATTTCACTTGAATTGAAAAATGGAAATTGGGAAATTGATTTTGATTTATTGATAAATTCAATTACACCTAAAACAAAAATGGTGTTTGTTAACAGTCCAGGAAATCCAACAGGTTGGGTTATGTCTAAAGAGCAGCAGAAATTGTTAATAAGTCATACACGTAATTTAGGTTGTTGGTTAATTTCTGATGAAGTTTATCACCAAATAACATTTAATAATTATGTATCACCTAGTTTTCTTCAATTTTCAAACCCTAAAGATAAATTAATTGTAATTAACTCTGCCTCAAAAAGCTTTAATATGACAGGATGGAGAATAGGTTGGATAACTCATCCAGAAGAGCTTGGAAGTCATATTGCTAAATTGGTTCAAATAACGACTACTGGTGTTCCTGAATTTCTTCAAAATGGGCTAGTTGCAGCATTGGAAAATCATAAATCTATAACTAATGAAATACGTAAAAATCTAAAAAAATCACGAGATATTATGTTTGATAGGTTAGTAACTTGGAAAAAAGTTGAATGTAGTATTCCTGAAGCAGCATTTTATGCATTTTTTAAAGTTAAAGGAATAAAAGATTCACTTTATTTTGCTAAGAAATTAATTTTAGAAACAAACGTAGGTGTTGCACCAGGTATAGCGTTTGGAACTTCAGGGGAAGGACATCTCCGAATTTGCTTTGCCGCAAAAGAAAGTTTTATAAACCAAATTATGGATAGATTAGAACCAGTTCTTAATAGATAAATTATTTACCAAGAAGAAATAGAACTTTTCAATTTTTTATAACCATCTATAAAACCAGGTCTGCTATCTCCGTATATCTTATCAAAAATATTAAGAGCATTGTCTAGCCATTTTTTAAGTTCATAATTCTCTGGATTAGCATCTAAATATGCATCTCTTATGAGCACAAAATGAATTCTTGGGTCATAAGGTTTTTTTGTACCTCCCATTGTTTCATCTCCATCAAGAAGTCTTAATAACATTGCGTCAGCAGATCCCAACGTTTGTTCATGAATTGGTGGACCTGCCATTCTATACATTACTGAAGTCATATCTCTGCCATTACCTGTTTTGTAACCCATTAACTCCCAGGCTTTATTCATTTTTACATCACTATTTGCATAATCAAGTACTTTTTGTCCAAATTCTCTTAAAGGATCTGAAATATCAGCAAGTAAATCAGTCAATCTATCTCCATCTAGGTCTGTAGCTAAAACTATACATTCTTCATTGTTAATTATATCCCATACCAATAAACCATAATTTGTATCTGCAATGTGTTGTTCTATTTTACCAGACCAATTTTCCATACCTTCTTTAAAGTCTTTAGGTAATAGAGATATTATTTTATCGATATTTGTTTTATGTTCTCTATATGCATTTACTGCCCATTTTCTACCGATTTTAAATTTTGTACCTTCAAGTAGCCAAATTAGAAGGCCTGCATTTATACCATCCTCCATAGCTTGAGTAGGCTTGAAAGCCACCCTACCTAATTTACCAGTTTCAGCCACCATTTTTAGAAAAAGACGACATGCATAAGCCATTTGTATTCCAGGCGTATTCATTTCAGTATGCACTATACCTGTTTTCTCATTTACACTAAACTTAGATTTATCTTGAGAATAAGGAAGGCAAGGCATACATCTTACGACAGTTATAGGTCCATATGGACGAACATTGCAATACACCCCTGCCTGTGTTCTTAAGGGAGCATTTCCAGACTTACCCATAACAACTACTTTATTTCCTGTTTTGTCATTAACGTAAGCATCACCAGCAGTTGACCACTTAATTGACGTATTCTTCATGTTTCCAAACCAACTCAACGCTTCTAGTTCTGTATCATGACGTATTTGAGACCACATCGGTACAGCATAAAAAGGAAGATTTAAAATATCTGCAGTTGCAATGGTTCCCAGTAACGCATAGGCGTCAGTTAATGAGTGACAGATTGGGTTTATAATTCTGTCGTGCTTTCCACCTTTCCACACTATTGCATTTGGATAGCCATCTGGTCTTATTTCAGTTTCTTGATAGAGATTGCTTAGGTAAGACTTTAAGTCACCGCCTTCAGATTCGATTGTAGCTATCTTCATTAAATCTAACATAATTTTTCCTTAATACTTTTTCGAAGCGTTGTTTTAAAAATGATTATTAACTGATATTTATACATACATAAATTATTAGGTTATTTAAATATTTTTTAGAAAAATTTTGAGGGAGTTTATGTTTTTTATTTCTTCATAATAATTTAAATTATTTGGACTCATATATTCTTCTTTAATTATATGCTCTATTAAATTTATAAGAGGATCCCAATATCCTTCAAAATTAATTATGCCTACATTTTTATTCTTAATTTGATTTAATTGGCACCAAGTTAAAACTTCAAAACATTCATCTAATGTTCCAATTCCACCTGGTAAAACCAAAAAACCGTGGGAGCTATCATACATCATCTTTTTTCGTTGATGCATAGTTTTAGTTTTAATTAATTTAGAATTAAAAATTTTTGAATGAGCAGAGTCTAAAATATCTTTTTTCAATAAAAAGTTTGGAATAATACCTGTTGTTTTTGCTCCATTTTCAACGCCTGATTGGGCAACTGCGCCCATAATACCATTTTCTCCGCCACCAAAAACTATATTAAAATTTTTTTCAGCAATTATTTTACCAATAATTTTAGCTGTTTTTTGATTTTCTATATTTTTGCCAGAAACAGATCCGCCAAAAACACAAATATTTTTTTTCAAGAGAACTCCTAATTAATTACAAATAATTATAAATTGTATGTTACTAAAGTTTATTTTAAGGTATAAGAATTAATAAACCTAAGGTTTTTTCATGAAATTTTCAAAAGTAATTTATTTTTTGATAATTGGAACGATATTGGCCACTATAGCTTTATTGTTCGCTTTTGATCAACAAGATACTGAAGATAAAAAAGAAGTGATAGTTCCTCTTGTTAAAGAGGTAGTTGACGCAAAACCAATAGAGGTTAAGCCTACAACCCGAAAGCAAGCGTCTGAAACAATAAAACTTGAAGTAATAAGAGTGAGGCCAGATGGTAGTCTGGTTATTGCAGGCAAGGGTTTGCCAAACTCTAAAGTTGAAATAATTTCCGGCGCACAAATTATTGCTGAAACTAATAGTGACAAAATCGGTGATTTTGTTGCTGTTCCTGAAAAACAACTAAAGGGAGGTGAATACCTTTTATCTTTTAGACAGACCACTCAAGACGGTAAAGTAGTAATTGCTAATAAGTCAGTTGCTATAAATGTGACTGGCGCCATAAAAGATATTCCCATCGTCGCGATAGTTGATAGTGAGGGTAAACTTGGAGCCAAAGTTGTACAAGCTCCTGGTTTGAATGCTAACAAAGAAATTAGTACAGAGAGAGAAACAATCATCAAAGAAGATAAAAGAGATCCATATATAGCAATATTGGCTATTACCCACGACACAAAGGTAGGGCAAATAGTTTTATCAGGTCGGGCCCACAATGGAGCCCAAATTAATGCTGGTTTCTCAGGAAAAGAAACATCATCTACTAAAATTGTTAACGACGAATGGAGCGTATCAATACCTGGCAAGCTTATTGCTGGCAAACAAAAAATTTTCGCTGTTTTATTAGGAAAGAATGGTAAGGTTTTAAGCGAAAATTCAATCACAATTAGTGGTAAAACTATACAAAATGCTAATGGCAAAACTTTTGTAGTTGTTCAAAAAGGAGATGCTCTTTGGAATATTGCTTTTCAAAGACTAGGATTAGGTAACCGATATATTGATATTGTTAATCTTAATAAAAATAAAATTATAAACCCTGATTTAATTTTTCCTAAACAACTTTTTATTATTCCTAATAAAGGCACAAATTAAGTATGATTTTTGCTATAAATGATTGACTCTCAGTTAAATAAATTTTTTAAACCTGCTTTAAATGCAATTGCAAAACAGTTTATAAATTTTGGTTTCAAAGCCAATTTTATTACTTTTTTAGGATTTTTTTTTGGTCTTTGTTGTTTTTATTTTATAGTTAACTCTTTATTTATAAATGCTATTATCTTTCTTTTTTTAAATAGATTTTGTGATGGAATAGATGGTGCAATTGCTCGATTAACGAAAGAGACTGATGTTGGTGCTTTTTATGATATTGTTTTAGACTTTATATTCTATTCATTATTTCCAATTGCCTTTATTTTTTTAGATATAAACAATTCTTATTCTGTATGTTTTTTGTTATTAAGCTTTGTTGCCACTCAGACAACTTTTTTGGCGTCTGCTTGGATTATAGAAAAGAATAAAATTTCAATTTCAGACGGGCATAAAAAATCATTTTTTTATTCAGGAGGAATTACAGAAGGTTTTGAAACAATTACGTGCTTCACATTGATGTTATTATTTCACGAATTTGCTGATTATATTGCATATATTTTTGGTATTTTATGTTGGATAACTTTTTTTACAAGATTAAATTTTGTTAAAAAAATTCTTAATTTTAAAAAAAATATCAATTAGCTTTTTAATTTGATAAAAGAAACCATAAACTATAATCAATTTAATCTAAATAAGTAAGGCTAATTAATGGGTAATATAAATAAAAGTTTAAGTGAAGAACAATATAGAGTCACTCAACAACACGGAACTGAACCAGCTTTCTCCGGTGCTTATTGGGATAAGAAAGATAATGGATACTACAGATGTATTTGTTGTGATACTGTTCTTTTTTCAAGTAAAACAAAATATGAATCTGGTACAGGTTGGCCAGCTTTCTATAAACCTGTATCAGAAGAGGTGATTGGCAAATCAGTAGATAATTCCTTTTTCATGCAAAGAACTGAAGTGCATTGTTCAAAATGTAGCGCACATTTAGGTCACGTCTTTCCTGATGGCCCAGAACCAACTGGATTAAGATATTGTATAAACTCAGCATCTTTAAATTTTAATAAAACTGATAAAGAATGATTAATGTTAGGTACAACTAAAATTTATGGATGTCTTGCTGATCCTATTGATCATGTAAAAGCACCCTCAATATTTACTTCAATTTTTAAAAGTAAACAAATAGACGCAGTTATGATACCAATTCATGTTAATTCACACGATTTAGAAAATGTTATAAGTTCACTAAAATTAATTAAGAACTTTGAAGGCATGACTATTACTATTCCTCATAAAACAGATATTGCAAAATTATGTGATAATCTTGAACCAGATGCAAAATTTACAGGCGCGGTAAATTGGATTAAATTTGATAAGAATAGAAAATTGACAGGTAATAATTTTGATGGTCAAGGTTTCGTAAATGGTTTTATTGGACAAAATTATTCATTAAAAAACAAAAGTGTTTGTCTTTTTGGAGCTGGGGGTGCAGCCGTTTCAATTGGATGTTCTTTGGCTAATGAACAAATAAAATCTTTAATGTTAATCAACAGAGATATAAATAAAGCCATTAGATTAAAAAACAAAATAATTGCTAAATCTAATCTTTTAAAGGTAGAGGTTTTTCCAGAAAGTGATTATTCATTAGCCTGTAGTGACATCATAATAAATGCCACGAGTTTAGGTCTGAAAAAAACAGATAAGCTTCCATTTGATGTAACAAATAGTCCTTTAAACTCCGTGATTGCTGACATCATTATGCAACCAGAAGAGACTGAATTATTAAAAAATGCAAAATCTTTAGGACGAACTATTCATTACGGTAAATATATGATAGAAAGTCAAATTGATTTGGTAAATGATTTTTTAAAAATTTGGTAATATAGGTTAATCAATGGAAAATAATTCGGTTTGGGACAAAAAAAATTTAGAAAAATTAAAAAAATTATGGGACGAAGGCTTACCTATAACTAAGATTGGACTGGAGTTGGGTGTTTCAAGAAATTCAATTGCAGGTAAGGCTCATAGGCTAGGACTGCCAAAAAGAAATTCACCAATTTCAAAATCTGGCGAACCAAGAAAGAACAAAATTGCTTCTAATTTTGAAACAAGTAAAGAACTTCCTCTTAAAATTCTACTTAGGGAAGTCGAATGGTCTAGAAATCGTTGCTGTTGGCCGATAGGAGATCCTAAACTGCCTGGATTTTCTTTTTGTGGAACATCAATAATGCCAGGTAGACCCTATTGTGAAGAGCACTCTAATCTAGCTTATACCACTACGAGAGAAAGTTAATAAACTTACTATGATGCCGCTTATTAAAAAGCGATCAGATTATAAGCCTTTACAATGGTTGCCAGAATATACTTATCTTGAATTTTTAATCTTTAATGATTTTACAATTGTAAAATCAAAAATTATGTTCAAAAAAAATAATTATTCTCTAATCGAAAACTATAGTCACAACAACTCAATTAAATTAAATGGAATAGATTTAATTACTTCCAAATTTTTATTAATTATAGATGAAATAAAAACTGAAAGTATAAAAATAGATAGCTTAGAAAAGAACAACGAAGTTGTTTCAATACCTATCCCAAGTAGTGCTAATTCCGTAAAAATAATTACTGAAGTAAAAATTTTTCCTAGAGATAACTCTTCTTTAGAAGGGTTATATGAGAGTAATAATATGTTTTGTACTCAATGCGAACCTGAAGGTTTTAGAAAAATTACATGGTTTCCAGATAGGCCAGATTGTTTAAGTAAATTCACAGTCAAAATTGAATCGTCAAATAAATTCAACACATTACTTTCAAATGGGAATTTGATTGAAGAAGGCTCGAAAAATAATCTAAGACATTTTAAAGTTTGGCATGATCCTTTTCCAAAACCTTCTTACCTATTTGCTCTTGTAGTTGGGAATTTAGAGTTTTATGAATCTAATTTTAAAACTATTTCAAACAAAATAATCACCCTCAAGATTTTTACTGAAATTGGTAACAAATTTCTTACAAAACATGCCATGAAAAGTCTAAAAAGTGCAATGCATTGGGACGAAAAAAAATATGGATTAGAATACGATTAGAATACTTTTATGATAGTTGCTGTAAGTCATTTTAATATGGGTGCAATGGAAAATAAAGGTTTAAATATTTTTAATTCAAAATTTATTCTTGCCGACGACAAAACTGCTACAGATAGAGATTTTAAAAATATCGAAGCTATTATTGCGCATGAGTATTTTCATAACTGGACGGGCAATCGAGTTACTTGTAGAGATTGGTTTCAATTAACTTTAAAGGAAGGATTAACAGTTTTTAGAGATCAAGAGTTTTCTGCAGATATGAATATAAGAGGTGTAAAACGTATAGAGGATGTTCTACTATTGAGATCTTTACAATTCCCTGAAGATGCCGGGTCTAATAGCCATGCAATAAGGCCAGAAAATTATATTGAAATTAACAATTTTTACACACCAACTGTCTATGAAAAAGGTGCTGAGGTAATTAGAATGATATTTAATTATCTTGGTGAAAACCTATATAGAAAAGGAATGAATGTTTACTTTGAAAGCTATGATGGAAAAGCGGTTACTTGTGAAAACTTTATAGATGCTCTTACTAAAGGTAGTAAATCAGATTTAACAATTTTTAAAAAATGGTATTCTCAAGCAGGAACACCAACTTTAAGAATTAAGAGAGAGATTGAAAATTCTGGATTAAAATTTAACATGTCTCAAAAAATTAATGGCGAAAAAAGCCATCTACCAATACCGTTGAAATTATCATTTTTAGATAAAAAAGGCAATTTTGTTAAATTTAAATTAAATAATACGAAATCAAAATATGAACATGTCTATTTATTTAGTAAAAGTGAAGATACTATAAAAGTAATGATTAATGAAATTAACCTTACTCCATCGTTTTTGAGGGGGTTTTCAGCCCCAGTAATATTAGAATCTGACTTAACAATTAATGAGTATGTCCACATACTTCAATTTGATAATGATTCTTATAATAGATGGGATGCAATTCAAAATTTATATTTGGATTGTTATCTAAATAAATCTACCGTTAAGCTTCTCTGTGATTCATTAAGAATTATGCTATCTGACAAAAAAATTGATTTTTCTTTGATGGCACTTTTTTTAGAATTGCCCTCAAGATATTC
>CACCSH010000004.1:0-95802 GCA_902548635.1 uncultured SAR116 cluster alpha proteobacterium | reverse complement strand
TTAAGGGAAATAGGCGTAGGTGAAGCCACACAGAACCTTGAAAGCATTAACAAAATCCCAAAAGGCCATAAAATAGCTCTTAGAAAAATTAATAAAGGTGAGAAAATAATCAAATATGATCAACTTATTGGTATTGCTAGCAAAGAAATTCTAGCTGGAGACCATGTTCACGTTGACAATACTGATTTCAAATCAACTGATCATGATTATGAGTTTTCAACATCTATTAAATTACCAAATATGATTGAACCTGAAAAAAGACCTACTTTTAAAGGTTACAAACGACAAAACGGCAAAGTTGGAACCAGAAATTATATAGGTATCCTTACATCAGTTAATTGCTCTGCGACAGCTGCAAAAAATATTGCAGAAGTTTTTACAGAGGACAAATTACGTCTATATCCAAATGTTGATGGGGTTGTTTCATTTACTCATGGTACTGGTTGTGGAATGGCAGATTCTGGCGATGGCTTTGATGCTCTTCAAAGAGTTCTTTTAGGCTATATCCAACATCCTAATTTAGCCGGAATTTTGTTAATTGGCTTAGGATGTGAGGCAAACCAAATAAAGTTTCTTTTAGATGCTTTTGATTTACATGAAAATCCATTTTTTAAAACAATGACACTGCAGGATATGGGTGGACTTAGAAAAACAATTAAAGCAGGAATAAAATGCATAGATGAAATGCTTCCAGAAGTAAATTCTATAGAACGAACAGAGCAATCAGTAGAACATCTTAGCGTTGCGCTTCAATGTGGAGGGTCTGATGCTTGGTCAGGAATAACCTCAAATCCATCACTTGGTCATGCCGCAGACTTATTAGTAAAAAATGGTGGCACAGCTATTTTGGCTGAAACGCCTGAGATTTACGGCGCTGAACACATGTTAACTAGAAGGGCAATCTCTCCAGAAGTTGGAAAAAAACTTGTTGACAGAATTTTGTGGTGGGAAGATTACGTTACAAGAAATAAAGGAAGTTTAAATAATAATCCGTCACCTGGTAATAAGGCTGGTGGTTTGACCACTATATTAGAAAAGTCACTGGGAGCAGCTGCTAAAGGGGGAACAACTCCTTTAAACGATGTTCTTTTGTACGCCCAACAAGCTGAAAAAAAAGGTTTTTTATTCATGGATAGTCCTGGTTATGATCCTGCGTCTGTTACTGGGCAAATAGCAAGTGGTTGTAATGTTGTTACTTTTACAACTGGAAGAGGTTCTTGCTTTGGTTGCAAACCTTCTCCATCCATAAAAATAGCTACAAATACAGAGATGTATAATAATATGGTTGAAGATATGGATGTTAACGCAGGAAAAGTAATAACTGAAAATAAAAGTATTGAAGACGTTGGTCAGGAAATTTTTGATTTAATAGTTAGGGTAGCTTCAGGTGAAAAATCAAAGTCTGAGTATCAAGGTCTTGGAGACTTAGAGTTTGTACCTTGGCAAATTGGAGCAACAATGTGAGGAATTTTTATGATTGATTTGAAAGGTAAAACTGCCCTTTTAACTGCATCTGGTCAGGGCATTGGAAAAGCTACCGCTAGAGCATTCTCTGAGGCTGGTGCGTACGTGATTGCAACGGATATAAATCATGAAACATTATCTTCTTTAGATAAGATTGTGGATGAAACCCATATACTTGATGTAACAGATAATAATGCAATTAAAGACTTAGTCTCGTCAATCAAAAAACCTGACATACTATTTAACTGTGCTGGAATCGTCCATAATGGAACAATTTTAGAATCTACTGATGATGATTGGGATTTTGCTTTTAAACTTAATGGCAAAGCAATGTATCACATGATTAAAGAAGTAATACCGATAATGATAAAAAAAGGAGGAGGATCGATTGTTAATATAGCTTCTGTTGCTTCATCTCTAAAAGGTATTCCAAACCGTTTTATTTATAGTGCCTCAAAAGCCGCTGTTTTAGGTTTAACTAAGTCTGTTGCTGCAGACTATATTACCCAAGGCATAAGGTGCAATGCCATATGTCCTGGTACAATAAATAGTCCATCACTAGAGCAAAGATTGTCCGATATGGGTGATTATGAAAAAGCAAGGAAAGAATTTGTTGCCCGACAACCAATGGGACGAATTGGAGAGGCAGAGGAAGTGGCAAATCTTGCAGTTTATTTATCAAGTGATGCCTCAGCTTTTACAACCGGTCAATTTCATATTATAGATGGTGGAATATGCACATAAGAAAATGTCATATTAAGAAAAAGTATTAATTGTAAAAAGGAGGAGAAAAAAATGAAATTGTTACGTCATGGAGCTTTTGGAAAAGAAAAACCCGGCATTCTTGATCAAAATGGTTCTATAAGGGATTTGTCTGAGCATTTATCAGATATTAATGGAGAAACTATAAGTGAAAATAGTTTAAAAAAAATTTCTTCAATAGATTTATCTTCTCTACCAATTGTATCTGATGATACGAGAATAGGTGCATGTGTTGGTAATGTTGGCAAGTTTCTATGTATTGGATTAAATTATTCTGATCATGCAGCGGAAAGCGGCATGGCTGTTCCTGGTGAGCCTATCCTTTTTTCAAAAGCTACTTCTGCAATTGTCGGTCCAAATGATAATATTGAAATACCAAGAAATTCGGTTGAGACTGATTGGGAAGTTGAACTTGGTATAATTATTGGGAAAAAAGCCAAATATATAAATGAGAATGATGCAAATGATTATATCGCTGGCTACTGCCTAGTAAATGACGTCTCTGAAAGAGAGTTTCAATTAAAAAAAGAAGGTCAATGGACCAAAGGAAAGTCTTGCGATACTTTTGGACCTACTGGACCATACTTAGTTACAAAAGATGAGATAGCTGACGTTCAAAACTTGAAAATGTATTTGGATGTTAATGGAAAGAGAATGCAAGATGGTTCTACAAATACTATGATTTTTTCAGCCGCGTATATTGTATATTACTTATCTCAATTTATGAGCCTTAATCCTGGAGACATTATAGCGACAGGAACTCCTCCTGGAGTTGGAGGTGGAATGAAACCACCTGTATTTTTAAAAGCTGGGGATAAAATTAAACTTGGTATAGAAGGACTTGGTGAACAAAATCAAGATTGTATTCAAGGTTAAGTATATGAAGTAATAATTAAAGCAATAGCAATTTAGTCGCAGATGTTTATGAAAAAGGTAGCTAAATCAAATTTCTACCATACATATCCTATTAGTGATGTTGGTAAAGTTCATCGTGCGAAAGAGAATAAAGAAAAAATACAACCACTTTAGTTGTTTCCTTAAATACTTGTTGAGAATTGAAAATACTTAGAATAACTTAATTTTGGACTTGAACAATACATGGTGTCTCAGTTTTAGTTTCGATATCAAATATAGATCTTCCAGTATGGTTTAAATGCATGCCGTAAGTGTGTATAGATAGTGCTATATCTTTTCCATTATTCCATACACTATGTATATCCTCTGGTAGGCAACAAGTAGCTTTTCCAGGAAAAATCGTTTCTTCATTAGTTTTTATTAAATCGGCAAATCCATCTTTAGATCCATCATCTAATCTTTTGTAATTAGTTTCATGTTCTTGACCTTGAATTCCTGCAACTACTGCCCACGTTTTATGATTATGGGGGGCAAGACCTTTTCCTGGTGCCCATGCAATAACAAAAACAGCTAATTTATGATCATCTTCTTCATGCAGAAGATGTAGTCCAAAACCTTGCTCTTCATTTACATTATAATACTCAGGTTTAATCCAACTTTTATCATCAGCAAGACGAAGAGCTAATGGCTTTATTCGTTCTGTTATAGACGTTTCGACAACTTCTTCGTTTACTATCTTACGTATATCGCTAATATAATTTTCAACTGAGTAATTGTTCATATTTTTTCCTTATTTATTTTCAATTTCACGTAATTCAACTCTTCTAATCTTACCAGATATAGTTTTAGGCAAAGAATCAACAAATTCAACTTTTCTTGGGTATTTGTATGGAGCAGTTAAATTTTTGCAAAAATCTTGAATTTCTCTAATTAATTCATTTGATCCTTTTTGACCTTCCACTAGAACAATATATGCTTTTACTAGTTGACCCCTCGTCTCATCAGGAACTCCAACCACAGCACTTTCTGCAATCAAATCATGCTCTAATAAAGCACTTTCGACTTCAAAAGGACTAATTCTATAACCTGCTGATAAAATTAAATCATCAGATCTACCTACGAACCACAAGTAGCCATCCTTATCTCGAGACGCAGTGTCACCTGTGTAATACCAACCATGTCGAAAAGAATCTTTTACAATAACTTTATTTTGTAAGTACCCATGAAACAAACCCGGAGGCCATTTTTTTTCTGTACAAATAGCAATATGGCCAACTTCACCATCTGGTAAGATTTTACCATTATCATCAACAACGTTTATATCAAAACCTGGAACGGGTTTACCCATTGATCCAAAACGTGTCTCTACGCCAGGGAAATTTCCTACAATGTTAATTGTTTCAGTTTGGCCATAACCATCTGCGATAACTGTTCCTGTATTTTCAGACCAATATCTTATCACCTCTGGATTAAGAGGTTCACCAGCACCAAGACATCTCCTTAATGATTTGAGATTAAATTGTTTGAGGTCTTGCTGAACGAACAACCTGTATACAGTTGGAGGCGCGCAAAAAGTAGTTACTTTATACTCAAAAATTGCTTTAAGATGTTCCACTGGATCCATTTCAGGAGTATCATACAAAACAGTTGTGCAACCAATCATCATTTGGGGAAAAAGTATACCCCAAGCAGCTTTTGCCCATCCTGTATCAGTCAAAGTCCAATGTATATCGTCTTCTTTAAGATCCATCCAAAAAAGTGCCGTTGCAGCATGTGCATATGCATAACCAAAATCTCTTGGAACCATTTTTGGTAATGCTGTTGTGCCTGAAGTAAAATATATCATCATAGTTTCATTAGATGCAAAAGGCTCTAAATCTTCTATATCCAAATTAGTATCTTGTTTATCACAAAGCTCTTTAAAAGATAACCAATTATCTGGTGCATCTCCAGTGACAATCAAGTGTTTAAGAGTTGGGCATTCATCAATTATTTGGTTCACCTTCTCAACATGCATTGGTGAAACAATAACAGCCTTAGCTTCAGATTCATTAACACGATAGGCTATATCTTTAGCGGTTAGCAAATTAGTTCCAGGCATAGAGATTACACCAACTTTCATACATCCAAAAAGTACTTTATGCCAATCAGGGTTTCTGCCAATAATAACACAAGCAGCATCACCTCGTTTCAAGCCAATTGATAAAAGAGCCTTTCCAAATTGCGATGAAGCTTTTGATAGTTCTGAATATGTTACAGACGTTTTATATCCTGTGACTTTGTCGATAGCCAATAAAGCTACTTTATCAGCTTGTTGAGCTCGTACATCCAAGATATCATATGCAAAGTTAAAAAATTTCGGAATATCAAGTGAGAAAGACTTGCTTGCAATTTCATAATTTCTTTCAATATTGTCAAAAGTAATCATTTTAAACCTCAGCTCTCTCAAAGTAGTCAATAAGTTTGTAAATGAACTATGTTTAATATAATAAAGCTTAACTTATTAAAAAAGATTATAAAATACTAATTATATTTTAATCAATATTTTTGATCTAATGTAAATAATAAATTTATCACTACAAATATTTATTAAATTATAAGTATAAAATTTAATTACCTAATCGAGAAGCAGACAATGCTCTTCTTGTAATTTCTTTATAATTATGAGCTTCTGAGGGAACTATCCAACTTCCTCCTACACATATTACATTTTTTTGACTTATCCATTGAGAAGCATTTTCCTCGTTTATTCCACCAGTAGGACAAAATAATATACCTGGGAAAGGACCATTTAACGATTTTAAATAATTTATACCACCAGCTGCTTGGGCTGGAAAAAATTTAAACGACTTATATCCTAAATCGAGTAATTTCATTATATCACTTGAATTAGAAACTCCAGGAAGAAATGGATAATCCATTTCAATCGCTTTTTTTGCTAACTCATTTGTTGTGCCCGGGCTTACTGCAAAGGAAGCCCCTGCATCTTTTACCGATTGTAAATCACTTTCATTTAAAACAGTACCCGCTCCTACTTGAAGACTAGAAAACTTTTTAGATGCAACTTCTATCACCTGCAGAGCACAATCAGTTCTTAATGTAATTTCAACTGTTTTAAGATTACCTTTTATTAATGCTTCAAATAAATAATCTATATTTTCAACCTTGTTGATAGTTAATACAGGCATAACTGGTGACATTGAAAGAATAGATTTTATAGAATGATGCATATGTTTTTTAAAAATATGTTTTTTTATTTTAAGTTTGTATTAAATATGTTGTTATACAAAATTCTTCAACAATTAATTAAATATAAGGTGCTTTTATGAAAATTTTGATAATGGGTGGAGCTGGCATGATCGGGCAAAAGTTGCTTAGTCTTATTCTTAATAAAGGAGAATTAAGAGGTCAGAAAATAAGTGAAATCACATTATTTGATATTATAGACGCACCTTACCCAAAAAACACCTCAACTTCTATTATAACAAAAACAGGAGACATATCTGATCCTAAAGTAAGTAATGATCTCATTTCGTCTGAACCAGACATTATTTTTCATCTAGCAGCCATAGTTTCAGGACAGGCTGAACAGGAATTTGATTTAGGCTGGAATATCAATGCTAGCGGAAGTTGGGGATTATTTGATGCAGTAAGACACAGAGGTGAAAGTTATTGTCCAAGAGTTGTCTTTACAAGTTCAATTGCTGTTTTTGGAGCACCATTTCCAGATCAAATACCTGACAATTTTTTTACTACTCCCCTTACTTCTTATGGAGCTCAAAAAGCAATTTCTGAGCTTTTACTTGCTGATTATTCCAGAAAAGGAATGATTGACGGTATTTCAATAAGACTTCCAACCATATGTGTAAGACCAGGAAAACCTAATTTAGCTGCATCTGGCTTCTTCTCTGGTATTATTAGAGAACCCCTAAATGGAAAAGAAGCTATTTTACCAGTAAGTAAAGATGTAAGACATTGGCACGCTACACCTCGATCAGCTGCAGGTTTTTTAGTTCATGCAGCAGAAATAGATACGGTTAATTTGAATAATAGAATTACACTAAATATGCCAGGCTTATCCGTAACTGTTCAAGAACAAATTGAGGCCTTAGAGAGAGTTGCCGGCAGCGATGTAGTAAAGTTAATTAAACACCAATCAGATCCTATCATAGAAAAAATAGTAAGTGGGTGGGCAAGAGATTTTGAAACTAAAAGATCTATTGATTTAGGTTTCAAAGCTGAAAGTAATTTTGATGAAATAATTAAAATCTACATTGAAGACGATTTAGAAAAATAAACTTAAACCTATCAATTACATAATGGTGAAAAAATAATGTGGCAATTCTGGATTGATAGAGGTGGAACTTTTACTGATATTGTAGCTAGGAAACCTGACGGAACAATTCTAATTGACAAACTTTTATCTGAGAATGTGTCAATGTATAAGGATGCAGCGATTGCAGGTATAAAAAGAATTCTTAAATTAAAAAATGAAGATAAAATTCCCACTGATAAAATAGCTTCTGTGAAAATGGGTACTACAGTTGCAACAAACGCCTTACTAGAAAGAAAAGGAGATAGAACACTTCTATTAATAACTAAGGGTTTTGGGGATTTATTAAGAATAGGTTATCAAAATAGACCTCTATTATTTGACCTAAATATTCAACTACCAGAATTATTATATGATAGAGTGGTTGAAGTATCTGAAAGGTTGGATGCAAACGGTAAAATAGTTAAAAAACTTGACGAAAATCAAGTCAAGATAGCTCTAAAAAAAGCAAAAAACGACGGTATAAATAGCGTTGCAATAGCATTTATGCACTCTTATATCAATCCTGATCATGAAAATATCATTGCTAAAATTGCTGAAAACGAAAATTTTGATCAAATTTCAGTTAGTCATAAAGTATCTCCTTTAATAAAACTAGTTGGTAGAGGAGATACTACCGTAGTCGATGCTTACCTATCTCCAATACTTCGTAGATACGTCAATCAAGTTTCTGATGAACTTGAAGAAGACAAATCCACAAAGTTGATGTTCATGCAATCAAATGGTGGATTGACAGATGCAAATCTATTTCAAGGTAAAGATGCTCTTTTATCTGGCCCAGCTGGAGGTGTGGTCAGTATGGTGCAAACTGGGAAACAAGCAGGATATCAAAAATTAATTGGATTTGATATGGGTGGTACTTCCACAGATGTTTGTCATTTTGCAGGAGAATATGAACGATCATTTGAAACTGAGTTAGCCGGTGTAAGAATTAGAGCACCTATGATGCAAATTAATACAGTAGCAGCTGGAGGTGGTTCAATACTTTCATTTAAGGATGGTCGATTTCAGGTTGGACCTGAAAGCGCAGGAGCAATACCAGGGCCGGCTTCTTACGGAAAAGATGGGCCATTGACTGTAACAGATTGTAATGTCTTACTTGGAAAACTTCATCCTGAACATTTTCCTAATGTGTTTGGCAAAACTGGTGATAAACCTCTTAATGTTGAAATTGTGAGAACAAAATTTATAGCATTAGCCAAAGAAATTTCAGCTCAAACAAAAAAGCCAGCAATGGATATTATTTTCATGGCTGAAGGTTTTTTAAAAATTGCTGTCGAAAATATGGCTAACGCCATAAAAAAAATATCTATTCAAAAAGGTTATGACGTAACAAACTATACAATGAACTGTTTTGGTGGTGCAGGCGGTCAACATGCGTGCCATGTAGCAGATTCTCTTGGTATTTCAAATGTTTTAATTCATCCTTACGCAGGTGTTTTATCCGCCTATGGAATGGGACTAGCCGAAATTAGAAGTATTAGAGAGGGTCATCTAGAACAAAATATTGAAGAAATTGAAAATGCTAAAACTTTAATAAATAAATTATCATTAAAAGCGAAAGAAGATTTAACAAAACAAGGTATTGAAAATTCTTCGATAAAATTAGTTAAACTTGCGTTTCTACATTATCAAGGTTCTCATCAAAACCTAGAAATTAATTTTGATACTGTTGAAAAAATGAGAGAAGCTTTTGAACAAGAACATAAAAAAAGATTTGGATTTTTTGTTGATGGCAGAACAATTTTTGTTGAAATGCTTACGGTTGAGGCCATAGGTAAAACCACAGACAATATCAAATTTTCAAATGTTTCCTCACAATCAAAAGTAGCTGCTCCAATAGCTCACAAAACAATGTATGTTGATAACAATAAGAACAGTGTTCCTATTTATAAGAGATCAGACTTAAAGATTGAACAAAAAGTAATTGGTCCTGCTATCATATCTGAAGCAACTGGTACAAATGTAATTGAAAGAGGTTGGTTGGGATCATTAGATAAATATTATAATTTAATACTGAGTAGAGCTGAAGAAAAAAAGTCAGAGAAAGGATTAGGCACCTCTGTTGATGTAGTCATGTTAGAGGTGTTCAACAACCTTTTTATGAATATTGCTGAGCAAATGGGAGCTACATTAGCCAACACAGCATATTCAGTAAACATCAAAGAAAGATTGGATTTTTCTTGTGCTCTTTTTGATAACTCCGGCGCACTAGTAGCTAATGCTCCTCACGTGCCGGTTCATCTTGGGTCCATGTCTGAAGCTATTAGAACAGTGATAAAATTAAATAAAAATGATATATTTCCAGGAGATGTTTTTGTTCTAAATGCTCCTTTTAATGGAGGAACGCATCTTCCTGACGTTACAGTTATTACTCCAGTTTTTGATAGTGATGGAAAACAAATTACATTCTTTGTAGCTTCACGCGGACACCATGCGGACATAGGAGGTAAAACACCGGGTTCAGGTCCTCCCGACTCCAAACATATTGATGAAGAAGGTGTTCTGATAGATAATTTTAAAATGTTTGATAAAGGTGTATTTCGTGAGAGTGAAATCAGAAAAATTTTATCATCTGGAAGATATCCTTGTAGAAATATAGAACATAATATGGCTGATCTTGCAGCTCAAGTGGCTGCAAATAATACTGGTATAATTGAAATTAATTCAATGATTGAGCAGTTTGGCATTGAAACTGTTCATTCTTATATGAACCATGTTCAAGATAATGCTGAGGAATGTATAAGAAATGCAATTGTAAATTTAAGAGAAGGTAAATATGAGTACGAATTAGATAATGGAGAATTCATTAGAGTAAAAATTACAATCGATAAAATTAAGCGCGAAGCCACTATTGACTTCACTGGTACTGCTCCCAAAAACCCTTTCAATTATAATGCTCCTATGGCAGTTTGTCATGCTGTTATATTATATGTTTTTAGAACTTTAGTAGGTAGCAATATTCCTTTAAACGAGGGTTGCTTTAAACCTTTAAATATAATTGTTCCAAATAACTCAATGATAAATGCTAAATACCCATCTGCTGTAATTGCAGGAAACACTGAAGTGAGTCAATTGACGTGCAATGCCCTATTTGGGGCACTTGGTATTATAGCAGGTAGTCAAGCTACAATGAATAACTTTATTTGGGGAAACGATAAAATTCAAAATTATGAAACTATTTGTGGTGGAACTGGAGCAGGACCAAATTTTCATGGAACATCTGCGGTTCAAACGCATATGACTAACACCAGAAGTACAGATCCTGAGATTTTAGAGGCCAGATTTCCTGTTCGTTTAGAAGAGTATTCAATAAGAAAAAATTCAGGTGGAAAAGGTAAGTATAATGGAGGAAATGGTGTTACAAGAAAATTAAGATTTCTTGAACCAATGACAGTAACAACATTATGTTCTCATCGAAGAGTTAAACCGTTTGGTGTTGATGGTGGAGAACCTGGGCAATGTGGAAAAGAATGGCTTGAAAAAGAGGATGGCGGATTTATTGAACTTGAAGGTAATGATAGCTGCGAAGTAAAAGTAGATGATTTATTTGTAATGGAGACCCCAGGAGGTGGTGGTTTTGGATCAAAGTAAACTTTGTCTCAAAACAAAACATCACAATTAAATTGTATTCATAAAAACAACAAGATTTTTAATAATTTCTTTGTCTTGAATATGAAATCTATCAATTGTTTGCTCCCAATCGGTATCTTTAAACTCACCTTTAAGAGATTGATATTCGCTACTTACTTTGATGTCTTGGTTTAATTTTGACCTAGAATAAAGAATTAAAGCTAGTGACCTTGTATCCATTACCCTGATATCAAAACTCAGTTCCACTACTTTATTAAAATCCTCAGCAAAAAAGTATCCAAGTATTAAATCTTTGATTCTATTATCTGAAGTTGATTGTCCTTGAGGTATGGGATCAAGCTCAAAAGCTTTATTAAGTAATTCCAGACCCTTTTCAACTTTTCCTATTCTAACTAAAACTTCACCATATCCAGATAGTACTCTTGGGTCATTTGGAACCATATTGAATGCTTTTCTTCCATGATCTTCGGCTAGTAGGTAGTCATGATTACTTAAATAAACAGCTGACAACATTCTATGACATTCAAAATCATTTTCGTTTAACTCTAAAGCTTTATCTATATTTTGTTTTGCATCAGCAAAAATTTCTTCCATTTTACGGTCAGAAAATCCTCTGAACATTGCTTGACCTAAAGTACAAACTTTCCATGCATAAGCTTGAGCATTTCCAGAATCTGCTTCTATGGCTTTGTCAAAGTTTTGTAAAGCTTCTTGATTTGCTTCTTTAGTAAATTTGTGGTGATTTTCTTTACCTCTTAGCAAATACTCATATGAACTTATATTTTCTGTAGGCTTTCTTTTGGAACGTTGCAATGAACTAATCTCAATCTCACCAAGTAAAGCAATCGATATTTTTCTAACTATTTCATCTTGAAGGTCAAAAATATCTTCAAGGACTCTATCATATTTATTACTCCAAATAATGCTTTCGTCATTAGCATCACTTAATTCAATATTTATTCTAACTCTTTTACCAGATGCTCTAATACCGCCAGTAACAATAAAATCTAAATCAAATTTTTTGGAAAATTCTTTTATATCTTGATTTTCATCTTTAAAATTAACACTCGTTTGTCTGGAAAGAATATCAAATTCTCGCATCATTGAAAATTCGGTAATTAGATCTTCAACTATTCCATCAACTAAAAAACCACTATCTTCGTCTTTACTGGTATTTACAAACGGCAAAATCGCAAACTTGGGTTTTTTATTCACAGATGGGCTTGTTTTTTTAGATATTTTATTTTTACCATCACCTAAAATAGAAAAAACTTCAAAGTCACTAGAAATATTTTTTAATTCAATTTTTCCTAATGAATGTATCTTTTGTTCAATTTTTTTATTAATTTGTTGGTTAACTACGTCAGATATTAAAATTTCACCAACTGGAGACTGACTTTCTAATCTAGCAGCAATATTGACACCATTACCATAAATATTATCACCTTCTATAATAATGTCATCTAGATGGATGCCAACTCGCCATGAAAGTTTTGGGTTAACTTCTTCATTTTTGTTTCTATCTTTTATAGCGTTCTGAAATTCAATTGCTGCATTAGCGCTCCCAACAGGGCTGTCAAATTCTGCAATCACTGAATCGCCTGCAGTATGAAATATCCTTCCAGAATATTTTGAAATTAACGGATCTATGATTTCACGACAAGCTTTTAAACTCTCAAGAGTTTTTTCTTCTTGTTCTTCCATATGTTTGCTAAAACTAACACAGTCTGTAGCTAAAATAGTTGCTAACTTTCTTTTTACTTGAGACAACTTTCAAATTCCATTTAATCAATTTAATTATTATAACTAGATATCTCATTTCGTGAATTAAACACAAAATAAATAAATATTTTCACGTTATAATTATTCTATAATATAAAATAGAAAAATTAAATGGATATTACAAAATACAAAAATAAAAACTTGATCTGCTTAAAAACTGGAGCCAAAGCCAAGATAATAAACTATTTTGATGATCAAAATGCTTCATTTGTTAAAGTTAATATAAACGTTAAATTTAATGATACGACACTTCAAGTTTTAAAAACAATAGAATTGGAAGAATTAGGAAAGCAATTTAAGTTTGTTTAGATATCAATTTTGACGATTTTTCGATTTAAAAAAATGCTTGTATACCAGTTTGGGCCCTACCAAGAATTAATGCATGCACATCGTGGGTTCCTTCATAGGTATTAACTGTTTCGAGGTTCATTAAATGTCTCATAACTTGATACTCTGCGTGAATACCATTGCCGCCATGCATATCTCTGGACATTCTAGCTATATCAAGAGCCTTTCCACAATTATTTCTTTTAATAAGAGAAATAGCCTCTGGAGCCAAATTACCTTGATCAAATAATCTACCGACTTGCAAAGCAGCACCTAAGCCTAAAGTAATTTCAGTTTGCATGTCTGCTAGTTTCTTTTGTATTAATTGTGTTGCAGCTAGTGGCTTGCCAAATTGTTTTCTATCTAGTGTATATTGACGTGCTCTAAACCAACAATCTTCCGCAGCACCCATAACTCCCCAAGCTATACCGTATCTAGCCCTATTTAAACAACCAAAAGGTCCTTTAAGACCACTTACATTAGGCATTAGATTTTCCTCTGGAACAAATACATTATCCATAACAATTTCACCTGTAATTGAGGCACGTAAAGATAATTTCCCTTTGATTTTAGGAGCTGTTAATCCATCCATTCCCTTTTCTAGAATGAAACCTTTTATGGCATCTCCGTGTTCTTTTGACTTTGCCCAAACAACAAATACATCAGCTATTGGAGAATTAGATATCCACATTTTAGAGCCTGACAATGAATATCCACCATTAACTTTGGTTGCTGTTGTTTTCATGGATCCTGGATCTGAGCCAGCATCTGGTTCAGTTAAACCAAAACAACCAATTAATTTTCCTGATGCTAAACCAGGTAAGTATTTTTGTCTTTGATCTTCATTTCCATATGTATAAATTGGATGCATTACTAATGAAGATTGAACAGACATCATAGATCTATATCCTGAATCTATGCGTTCAACTTCTCTTGCGACTAGACCGTATGATACGTATGAAGCTCCTGCACAACCGTACTTTTCAGGTATAGTAATACCTAAAAGACCTAGCTCTCCCATTTCCCTGAAAATTTCTTTGTCTGTTTTCTCGTCTAAAAAAGCTTCTTCTACTCTAGGTAAAAGTTTTGATTGTGCATAATCATGTGCAGTTGATTTAATAAGTTTCTCTTCTTCAGAAATAAGAGTGTCCAATAACAAAGGATCTTCCCAATTAAATTTCGGTTGGGAAACTTTTGTATTTTTTAAATCAACAAAATTCTTTTCATTAGTATTGAGGGTAGAGTCCATGATAATTCCTTATTTTTTTCATGTATAGCCAATGTATAAAAATAAATCCATCATTTTATTGGGAGTTATTTAATTTTAATATATGCCTCTCGATGAATTCTAATCTGTCCTGTCCCCAATAAATTTGATCTTCTAATATGTACGTTGGGGCTCCAAAAACATACTTATCAATCGCAATTTTAGTATATTCTTTAAATATATTTTCACATTCTTGACTTTTTGCTAGAGCTAATAGATCTTCTGTATCTAATGCTAATTTATCTGTAATATTTTTTAAAACATTCTCATCATCAACATTTAACTCTTCAACCCATAACGCATGCATTATATCACCTGCTAGTTGAAAATCTTTATTAGTTTTTCTCATTTTAGCAGCAATAATTAATAAAGAAGGTAACAAGGATCTTGATGGGAAAAACTTTGGCTCAGGAACAATTTTTATATTAAGATAATCGCCCCATCTTTTTAATTCTTGTAAACGTATTTTTTGTCTTTGCAAAGGTCTTTTAAAGACTGGAAGACCACCACTAACAGGGAAAATTTCTCCATAATTCACAGGATACATATTTAGTTGGACATTAAATTCTTTTACTATGTTATTAACCCGATTGTGACCAAGAAAAGTCCACGGACTTCCATGGCTCATAAAATAATCAATTTCTATCATCTTTTACCTTATAAGAATTAATTACCAAATCCTGAACCTTCGACTTTATATTCATCTCTGGGTGGACTAAATACATCTAATATTTTCGCCCCTTCTGGTCCTCCAATGATACCATGATCAACTCCACCTGGTGTTTGCCAAAAATCTCCTTTATTGATCTTAATTTCTTCGTTGCCTTGGATTCTTATTCCAGACCCTTCTATTAAAAATCCCCATTGTTCTTGGGGATGTGAGTGAATTTTTCCCTTTGAATTGGGTTCAATTGTTACAATTGACAACATTGCTTGGTCTCCACAAAATATTCTGGTTGAAATACCCTCACCTAAAATTCTTTTGATTCCAGTATTTTCATCGTTAACGTTATTAAAATAATTTTTTTGTGACATTCTTTTCTCCATAAAAAAAATTACATTGGTTTATCACCTGCAAATGTAATTCTATGCATCAATCTTCTTTGGCCATGATAATCATTAATTGGATTGTGCATTGTACATCTATTATCCCATATTGCTACAGAGCCAGGTTTCCATTGAAATCTGCATGTAAACTCCGATTTTATTTGATGCTTGAATAAAAACTCTAGGATAGGTGTACTTTCTTCTTCAGTCATACCAACAAAGTTAGTTGTATGGGCTTCATTTACATAAAGTGATTTTTTCTTAGTTTCTGGATGTGTCCTTACTACTGGGTGAATTGCTTTTAATTCGTCACCTTTAAGGCCAACAGAAGCATGTTTCATAATATCAGATCTAGTTTTAGCAACTCTGGCCTTTCCTGATATATTTACGGCTTCTAATGTATCTAAAAATTTTTTCATGCCATCTGATAAACTTTCATAAGCAAGGTACTGATTTGACCACTCAGTATCTCCGCCGTATTTAGGTATTTCAATTCCGTACAACATTGTACCCATTGGTGGTTCTGCTTGATATGTAGTATCACTATGCCAAATTCCTCCAAAATTATTTACATCTGTTTCTTTTTTTAATATTGGAGTAATTTCAGGAAAATCTTCTAAACTTTTTACAAATGGATATACAATTGGATTTCCAATTTTTTTTGCAAAAGCTTTCTGGGATTTAGGATCAAATTCTTGATCTCGGAAAAATATTACTTGATAGGTTAATAAAGCATCATATATCTCATTGACAACTTCTACAGATAAGTCATCGGAAAGATTTACATTTTCTATTTGAGCACCTAATGCTCCTGCAGTAGGAAAAACTTCAATATTTTGGAAATCTTTCTTTGTATTAAAATGTATATTCATATTGTAAAATGATCTCCTTAAAATAGAGAAACTCAAAAGAAATTATTTGCACTAAAATAATTTAACGGCAATAATTTAGATGATAAATTAAAATAAATTTATTTCAATTATTACAAAGTAATTTTAATGAAAAAAATAATATCACCACATCTTGAGGTTAGAGAGGACTGGTTAAGTCAACTAGTAGAAGAACCAATCTCACCTAATATGCCTATTATTGATCCACATCATCATCTTTGGAATGCAGGGTTTGGCAGATATTATGTTGAAGAACTATTAGAAGATATACAGTCATCAGGACATAATATTAGGGCAACAGTATATATTATGAGTTCGTCAAACACAATAATGTACTCGAAAGATTGTCCAGATGAATTCAAGCCCCTAACCGAGATAGAATTTGCAACTAAGGAGGCTAAAAGAAGTGATCTTATTATCAATAATAAAGTTAAAGTAAACTCATCAATTGTTGGTTCACTAGATCTAACTTTTGGCAATAAGTTAGAACCTGTAATTGAAAAAGCATTAGACATTAGCGAAGGAAGACTTAAAGGGATAAGAATGCTTTTAGCTTCCCATGCAGATCCAAGAATAACGTCAGGTGCAGTGGAATCAGATCTCAATCTTATGCTACATCCAAATTTTATTGAAGGTGCAAAATGTCTTCAATCAGCGGGTTTGTCATTAGACTTTTGGATTTATCACACCCAACTTAATGAAATGGAAAAAATAGCCAGAGCGCTTCCAGATTTAAACATAATTTTAAATCATATTGGCGGGCCTATACACCTCGGGGAGTATGAAGGAAAGCAAGCCCTAACACATAGAGAATGGAGATCAGCAATGATGAGGTTGTCTAGGTTACCAAATGTAAATGTCAAATTAGGTGGTTTGGGAATGGCTGTAAATGGTGCCAAATTTCATTTGAATTCTAAGCCTCCACACTCAAAAGATTTATCAGAAATTTGGAAACCATGGATTTATGAAACAATTAATATGTTTGGATTTGAAAGATGTATGTATGAAAGTAACTTTCCTGTTGATAAAGGATCTTGTAGTTATGGATCTTTATGGAATGCGTTTAAAATAATTTCTGAAGATATGTCAGAAGAGGAAAAAAATAAATTATTTTATGAAAATGCTTCCAGAATATATAAAATAAAATTATAATTACTGAATATTGGGGTAAATCAAATGCAAGTATCTATTCTAGAACAATCTGTTTCAGTAGAAGGAAAGCCGCAAACACACACTATTCAAGATAGTATTAATCTTGCCATAAAAGCAGAACAATTCGGTTATAAAAGATTTTGGGTGTCAGAACATCACAATCATCCAACGATAATAGGAAGTGCCCCCGAAGTATTAATGGCTGCTATTGCAACTCAAACGAAAATAATTCGAATTGGAAGTGCTGGTATTATGTTGCCTCATTATTCTCCATTTAAAGTTGCAGAACAATTTAGAGTTTTAGAAGCATTAGCGCCTGGCAGAATAGACTTAGGACTTGGTAGAGCTCCAGGTTCCGATGGTAGAACTGCTCTAGCTTTAAATCCAAATAGCAGAGAAGATAGCGAACAATTTCCTGGTAACGTTAGAGATTTAATGGCGTGGGTATCTAATGAAAAATTATTAGAAGGACATCCGTTTAGACATTTAGTTGCTCAACCTGAATCTAAAACACATCCAGAAATTTGGATGTTAGGAACTTCAAACTATGGAGCCCAACTTGCTGCATACCTTGGAATACCATATTGTTTTGCCCATTTCATAACTGATGGCCAAGGAATGAAAAATGCTATCGATCTGTACAAATCAGAATTTCGTCCAAGCAAAAATTTTAATAAACCAATTGTTAATGTTTGCCTCTGGGCTTTAGCTGCTAAAACAGAAGAAGAAGCGAAATATCTTTTTGCTTCCAGAGCAGCGTGGAAAATTGGAAGAAACTATGGTCACCTTGGACCAATAACTGACCCTGACAATGCATTAAATATAATTAACGAAAATAATTGGCAAGAACAGTATGATTTTATGTTCAAAAACTCAATTGTTGGCGAAACTAGCAACACCAAAGAGAAAATCACAAATTTAGTAAAAACCAATAGTGTAGATGAAATTGCGATTTTAACTTGGTGTCATGATGAAAAAGCAAGAACTCGATCATATGAATTATTCGCAGACCAATTTAAATTAAAGGCAAAAAATCTCTTCAAAAAACTTGTTAATAATTGAAAATCAAATATAAATAGCCATATTCATCATATTATTAAGGAGTTATCTTTGTTATTTATTAATAACATTACATATTGGTTTAAGTCATTTATTACTCTTTTTATCATATTAATATTTACCGGATGTTCTCAAACTGACATGAAAGAATTTCAAAATAACACTCCCAAGCTTGATTTGTTTTCCTTTTTTGAAGGAGATACAATTGCATATGGAATATTTGAAGACAGATTTGGTAACCTAAAGAGACAATTTCGAGTAAATATTAATGGAAAGATTGACAATCAAATTCTTACATTAGACGAAGATTTTTTATACGATGACGGCGAGCAAGCTAAACGAATATGGAAAATTGAAAAGAAAATAGATAATAATCAACATGTTACGTATGAAGGGCAAGCTGATGATGTTGATGGTAAAGCTTCAGGTTCGATTTCAGGTAATGCTCTTAATTGGTCATATGATATTTACTTGAACATTAAGGGAAGTGATATAAAAGTTCATTTTAATGATTGGATTTATAAACAAAGTGAAGATTTAGCTATTAATAGAGCTTATGTTAGTAAGTTTGGAATTAATATTGGTTCTGTAACTTTAGTATTTCTAAGGGGGAATACTGCAAATAAAATTGGTCCTCTGAATTTGAAGAATTGGTAAAATATCGTGTTATTAAATTTTCCAATCTTTCTTTTAATTATTTTTAACTTTGTATCTTTTGGATTTGCTCAAGAAACCAATAAAGTTTTATCTGATACAAATACAAAAAATCTAATCGCTAAAGTAATGCCCAAATACAAAGTTGTCGGAAAAGCAAACTACAGTTACTTATTTTGGGATGTTTACGATGCAATTTTAATAACTGAAACCGGGCAATTTAATAATGAAGAATTTATTCTAATTTTGAAATACAATAAAGTGATTACAAAAGATAGGTTAGTAAAAGAAACAATTAATGAATTTAAAAAACAAGAAAACTTAACTCAGAAAAAATTAAACAGATTGAAAGTTTTATTTAATAAAACTTATAAGAAGACAAAAGTTGGGAGTATTTTTGTTGGAATAAAAACAAAAAATTCAGCAGAACTTTTTTTTGAAGGTAAAAAAGTACTAACCTCTAAAGATATTAAATTTATTAATAGTTTTTTTAATATATGGCTTAGAGAAGATAGTCAAAATCCAAATTTTACTAAATCGCTTTTAGGTAAAAATAATTAGGGAAAGCATCAAATGCGTTTAAGTGCGTTTTTTTTTGAAATTGTCCCACTAACAGGTTTTTTCATAAGCACACAATATTTTAACTTAATTATAGCTGCTTTAATCTCATTAGTTTTAAGCTTAATTGTAATGTTTACATTTTTTATTTTGGAAAAAAGAATTTCTAAATTCCAAATTTTTGGAATTTCTATGTCAGCTCTTTTTACCTTATTTGCATATTTATTTAATGACGAACAATTCATAAAAATCAAACCTACAATTTTTAATGGATTTTTCAGTGCGGTTTTACTAATAGGAATTCTGAATAAGAAAGCAATGATGAAACAATTTTTTGGATCCCAATTTTTTCTAAATGATGATACCTGGTATAAATTAAGTTTAAGGTGGGGATTGTTTTTTTTATTTCTTACATTTGTAAATGAATTAGCATGGAGAAATCTAGAAACTGAAGACTGGGTTTTTATCAAAGTTTTTATATTAAGCCCTCTAGTTGGTTTATTTATGCTTGCTCAGTTACCTCTTACTTTAAGAGGAAGAATTAAAATTAAATAATTTATAAAAATAAAAATATATTACATTATCCAATTAAATTAATGGGGGATCTAATGAGTATTAAAATCAAAGATATAATTGTTCATGTAATCAAATCTGGATTGGATATCCCCTTCGCTTTTTCACAAGGTTGGGTTACAAAAAGATCTGCTACACTTGTAGAGATTAAAACTGATGATGGGCTTACAGGTTGGGGAGAAGCTTTTTGTCAAGGATTAGAACCTCCTGAAATTTCGGCTGCTGTTATCGAAACTGCTCTAAAACCATTACTTTTAAACGAATCTCCATTGGATATAGAAGTTCTTTGGCACAAAATGTATAATGCTACTAGAGACTTTGGAAGAAAAGGGTCAGTAATCTCTGGGATAAGCGCTATTGATATTGCATTGTGGGATATTTTAGGAAAATTTCTTAATCAGCCTATTCATCAATTATTGGGAGGTGCATTTAGAAAAAAAATTAAACCTTATGCTACTGGTTTTTATCGAATTAAAGGTCAAGGAGAAGCAAAAAGATTAGCAGAAGAAGCTATATCACATTTTGAAAATAAATTTGATCATATGAAGGTTAAACTTGGATTTGGTCTTCAAGATGATATTAAGTGTATGGAAGCTATATATGATGTATTGGAAAATAAAAATGTAACATTAATGATTGATACCAATCATGCTTATGGAAGATCAGAAGCACTCACTTTAGGAGAAGCCCTTAAAGATTATAATTTACTGTGGTATGAGGAACCAGTAACTCCTGAGGATATTCAGGGTTATACAGAGTTAAGATCAAAACTTAACATACCTATTGCAGGTGGTGAAAATGAACATACTTTGTACGGATTTAGGACGCTATTTGAGGCTAAAGCTGTTGATATTGCTCAACCAGACATTGGATCCTGTGGTGGTATTTCAGGAGTAAGGCACATTATTAATTTAGCTCAAAGTTTTGGTGTAGAAGTAAACCCACATGTATGGGGCTCTGCAGTTGCTCAGGCTGCGTCAATCCAAGTTATTGCTTCTATTCCAACTACGCATCATTCAATTTATGCTCGATCTCCAATATTAGAATATGACCAATCAAGTCATCCTTTCAGAAGAGAGTTATTAGAAAATCCTCTTGAGTTAGACAATGGTATGGTCAATGTTTCATCAAAACCTGGTTTAGGTATTGAGATAAATATAGACACAGTTAACAAATATAAATGTAATTAATTTAGATATTATAAAATGATTGAATTAATAGATCCAATAATTAGTAGTAACAAGATAGATATTTCAACGGGTCTTAATGTTCACTATCTAGAAGCTTCTAAGAACAATAATAATCAGTCCATTGCTCTTTTACTTCATGGTTTTCCTGAGTTAAGTTTTAGTTGGCGAAAAATAATACCAATTTTAGCAAATGAAGGCTTTAGAGTAATAGCGCCTGATATGAGAGGGTATGGCCTCACATCTGGAGGTACTAAAAAATATGATTCAAACATATCCGAATACAGATTATTAAACCTGACTACAGATATACTTAGTTTGATCAGTGCACTTAAAATCAATAAAGTTGATTTATTAGTAGGACATGATGCTGGATCATCAGTCGCAGGAACGTCAGCTTTGATTAGACCTGACATATTCAAGTCAGTTGTAATGATGAGTGCTCCATTTACTGGCGCACCAAATATAGATAATAATTTATCATATCAAGATCCAATACATAAAGACTTAGAAGAATTAAATCCTCCAAGAAAACACTATCAATGGTATTACTCTACCCCTGAGGCTAATAAAGACATGCATCTGGATAGAGAAGGACTTCATAAGTTCCTAAGAGCTTACTATCATATGAAAAGTGCTGACTGGAAAGAAAACAATCCATATGAATTAGGTTCATGGACAGCCATAAATTTGGCTAAAATGCCTGAATACTACATTATGAAGTTAGATCAGACAATGGTCGAAGCAGTTATGTCTCAATATCCAAAAGATAACTGTTACGAAAATTGGTTAAATGACAAAGAATTGGAGATATATTCCAATAGTTTTCATTCCAATTCGTTTCAACCAGCTCTTAATTGGTATAGGTGCATGACATCACCTAATCTAAATAGTGATTTGAAAGTTTTTTCAAATAAAAAAATTGAAGTCCCTTCATGTTTTATTGCTGGAGAAAAAGACTGGGGAACATTTCAAAAACCAGGTGCTTTAGATATAATGGAAAATACATTATGTACTAATTATTATGGTAGACATATTCTTGAAAATGCAGGACATTGGGTGCAACAAGAAAACCCTAATGATGTAGCTGAAACATTATTAAACTTTTACAAAAATAAGTAATTTTTAGGAAGAAATTTGACATTCTCAATATCTGGAAATCTTTTCAAGGGTATCGGAATTGCGAGTATAGGTGCTTTAATTTTATCACCTGATACCCTTTTCATGAGATGGTCTGAAATGGATGTTTGGTCTATGTTAACATGGAGGGGAATTGAGATGGGTGTCATCTTAGTTTTTTTTTCAAGTTGTTTTAAAATTTATAGACAAAACTTCAAGTATGTCTATTCGAATGTCGGTCTGGGCATCATATTTAGTCAGATCGTAAGCTCTTTTTTCTTTACATATGGTGTAGCCGAAACATCAGTTTCTCTGATACTATTTTGTTTAGCAACCTCTCCTATTTTTGCTTCTATTTTTTCAATATTTATTCTTGGTGAAAAAACAACTAATTCAACATGGATTACAGCTTTTTTTGCTTTAATAGGGGTAGGAATTTCTGTTGCCAACGGTGATGATGTTTTGAATGCCCCGCAAGGTAGCGTTTTAGTAGGTACTATATGCGGGGTAGGAGCATCAGCAACATTAGGTTTAAGCTTAGTTCTACTTAGGTATAAGCCCAAAATTCCTGCCATGACAGTTACAGGCATAAGTGCTTTGGGTAATGGTTTTATTGGCTTACTAATAGTATCACCCGGATTGCTTTTCCAAGGAGATATATTATCAATTTCATTATCTGGATTAATTATACTACCAATATCATTTGCTTGCTTGACTTTTGCAACACGTTACACACAAGCTTCAAATATTGGCCTTTTAATGTTGTTAGAAACTGCTCTTGGGCCATTTTGGGTTTGGTTAGGAACAAATGAAACGCCAAATATCTTTATGATTTTTGGAGGAGTTATCGTAATTTTAAGTCTTGCTTGGTATATTTTAGTTGACCAAATTAATATATCCAAAAATTAATTATCATTAATAAATTTATTCTAAAAATTTTGTAATTAATTTTGACCTTTTCTGTTTTATTTCTTTATCAAGGTTAGTAGTTAATTCCCAACCCCAAACAGGTCCAGGCCAAGCAGCGTCATTTTTTTTTCTTAAAACAATGTGTAAATGTAATTGTGAGACAATATTACCCAACATCCCAATATTTACTTTGTCATATTTTTCTGCAGATTTGATAAACTTTCCTAAATCGATAGCAAAATTCGTTAAGTAATTCCTTTCCTTTATATTTAAATCACTTAATTCAAATAAATTAGGTTTGTTAGGTATCAAAACAATCCAAAAAAATTCTCTAACATTCATAAGTCTTACCTGAAAACTTTCTAATTCTTTTACAAGTATTGTGTCACTTTCTAATCTCTTATCTAATTTAAACACTTCAAATTCCTATTGATTTAATCTAATTTTACATTGTCATAATTTTCAAGCTAGTTAACATTATAATATAGAGGATATTCTAATGGTAAAAGAAACAAATATTTCGATCAATAGTGACAGACTATGGGATAGCTTAATGACAATGGCTAAAATTGGGCCTGGAATTGCTGGAGGTAATAATAGACAAACTGTTACCGTAGAAGATGGAGAAGCAAGGAAATTATTACAAAAATGGTCTGAAGATGCTGGCATGACAATGAAAGTAGATGAGCTGGGATCAATGTTTTTTAAAAGAGAAGGAACTGATAAAAATGCACTTCCAGTTGTAATTGGAAGCCATTTAGACACTCAACCAACAGGCGGGAAATATGACGGTGTTCTTGGAGTTTTAGCCGGACTAGAAATAGTTAGAACTCTTAATGATTTAAATATTCAAACAAAACATCCAATCTTAGTTGTAAATTGGACTAATGAAGAAGGTTCTCGTTTTCCTCCTGCAATGATGGCATCTGCAGGATATGCAGGAATATATGAGGTTAATACTCTTCTTTCAGCAAAAGATGCTGAAGGAAATGTCTTTGGAAATGAGCTTGATAAAATAGGTTGGAAAGGCTCTGAGCCTGTTGGATCACAAAAATTCCATTGTTACTATGAATTGCATATAGAACAAGGACCTATTCTTGAAACGGAAGAAGTTGACATAGGTATAGTCACGCACGGTCAAGGTCTAAAATGGTTGGAAATTAAACTTTCTGGAGTTGAGCAACATACTGGCACTACACCAATGAACGTTAGAAAAGATACATCACTTGCATTGTCTGAAATTATTTTAGCTGTCAATCATATTGCAAATAAAAATCAGCCAAATGCTCTTGGCAGCGTGGGTCATATCGAAGTGTCTCCTAATTCACGAAATGTAATTGCAGGCAATTCACTTTTTACAGTTGATATAAGATCTCCAGATATTAACAAACTAGTAAAAATGGAAAATGAATTAAAACAAATGACTACAGATATATGTAAAAAATATAAGATTGAATTTGAGATGGATCAAATTGGAGGATTTGATCCTGTTGCTTTTGACAAAGAGTGTCTTAATAACATTCGTAATAGCGCCAAGAAGTTTGGATATTCTTATAAGAATATTGTTTCAGGTGCAGGACATGATGCTTGCTGGATAAATACTGTTGCTCCATCAGCAATGATAATGTGTCCATGCGTTGATGGATTAAGCCATAATGAAGCAGAAGAAATAAAACCTGAATGGGCATCTTCAAGCACTAATGTAATGCTTCACGCCGCCATTGCTTCAGCAACTTAAAAGCTATTAATAATTATTAATTATATCTAGGCCAGCTCCATTTTCAGCACTACTGGCATTTTGTCTTAATAATGAAAATAAATTTCTTCCAAATGTATTATTCTGATTAAATTTTGAAGGTACTTTAATATCTCTTTTAGCAACGGTCTCATTAACTTCAATTCTTCCTGAAGCAGCATCAATATCAATGATGTCTCCATCTATAATTTTTCCAATTATACCATTATCTAAGGCTTCAGGAATAACATGAATTACTGCTGGAACTTTACCAGAAGCCCCAGACATCCTTCCATCAGTTAATAAGGCCACTTTGAAACCTAAGTCTTGAATATTTGATAAAATTGGAGTTAAAGCATGAAGTTCTGGCATTCCATTAGCTTTTGGACCTTGAAAACGAATAACAACAACAATATCCTTGTTTAACAGACCATTTTCATATGCTTTCTTAACATCAGTTTGATTATTAAAAACCATTGCAGGGGCTTTTATTTTTTGATTTTTAAAATCAACAGCAGAAATTTTAATTACCCCTTTACCAATATTACCTTCTAATATTTTTAATCCACCATTTTTTTGGTGTGGGTTTTTTACATATTTTAAAATTTTATTATCATAAGATTTTGATTTTGTTTTTTTCCAAAGTAATTCTGATTTTCCCAGGGTAGCTTCAGAAACATAATTAAAAATATTTTTCCCCCACACTGTTTTAGCAGTACCATCTAACAAACCTGCGTCTAAAAGTTCTCCAATAATAAAGCTCATACCACCTGCAGCATGAAATTGATTTACATCCGCGGTGCCATTTGGATACACCCTAGCCAACAAAGGTATCACTTCTGACAAATCTGCAAAATCTTCCCATAATAATTTAATTCCAGCTGCAGCAGCCATTGCCGGCAAGTGTAAAGTATGATTAGTTGATCCTCCTGTTGCAAGTAAACCAATAATCGCATTAACAAAACTTCTTTCATCAATAATTTTTCCAATAGGCCTTATATCATTTCCTTTTCTTGATATTGAAATTGCTTGTTGAGTTGCAGCTACATTATAAGCATTTCTCAAGTCACTGTGGGGATGGACAAATGCAGAACCAGGAAGGTGTAAACCCATAATTTCCATTAACATTTGATTTGAGTTGGCTGTCCCATAAAATGTACAAGTCCCTTCTCCATGATAAGCAGCAATTTCAACTTTTAGTAATTCCTCTCTAGTAGCTTTACCTTTAGCAAATTCATTTCTTATTCGATTTTTTTCTTCATTTGGAATTCCTGTAGACATGGGTCCAGCAGGTACAAAAATTATTGGTAGATGACCAAATGACAATGATCCGATTACTAGTCCAGGTACAATCTTATCGCATACACCCAAACATAGTGCAGCATCATATACGCCATGGCTTAATGCTACAGCTGTGGACATAGCAATAACATCTCTTGACATTAATGATAACTCCATGCCAGGTCTTCCTTGAGTGACCCCGTCACACATTGCAGGTACGGCACCTGCCATTTGCGCAGTAGCACCAAATTTATTTGCAGCTGCTTTAATTATTTTGGGAAAATGTTCTAGTGGTTTATGAGCTGAAAGCATATCATTATAAGCAGAGACAATACCTATGTTTGGCTTTGAATTCATTAGTATTGAAGACTGTTCATCTATTGGAGCTGCAGCTGCAGCGTGAGCCATATTAGAGCATGAAACTTGACTTCTATCATTATCAATATCTTTTTCCATAGCTTGAATATTATTTAAATAGTTTTGTCTAGTTAATTTGCTTCTTTCAATTATTCTTTTTGTGACATTAAGAATTGTTGGGTGCAATTTACTCATTGATTTTCTCAATAATAAAATTTTTGTGTTTGTTTTTTAATAAATAATGAATTGGATATGTTTCATCATTTTTAGCAAGTTCTAAAATGTTTTGTTTTGCTTTACCTTTAACTAATAAAATTATTAATTCACTACTCATGATCAAAGATAAGTTCATTGTTATTCTTGGAAGAAAAGGATTACCCTGTGACGATGTTTTAAATATTTTGTGATTTGCATCTACACTGTAACCCTCTTTATCCCCAATCATACTTGGAAATAAAGAAGCGAAATGACCATCTTCTCCCATACCAATTAAAGTAACATCAAAAGGGATTTTAAACTTTTTATTAAAGATTAAGTCTTCTGATAAAGGAAAAAAATTAGCATTTTTAGCTTTATTTATAAAAAAATACTCTGATAAAAGTTTTTGATTACTATTTTCATTTTGGGGATCAACTAGTCTATCATCAACCAGGGTTATTTGTACCTTCGACCAAGCAAGTTCAATTTGAGATAAATCTTTAAAGATCTTAATTGGACTACTTCCACCAGGTACGACTAAACTAGCGGTTCCAAATTTGTTTATAGATTCTTTTAGTTTATCTGAAATTAAATTTGCCACATTCATGATTTATCATCTTTTGGATCAATCCATTTATGTCCATCTCCACAAAGTATTTTGTCTTCCGGACCCATAGTTCCTGTCCTGTAAAGTTGAGGTTCTTGATTTTTGGCAATTTCAACTATTGGGTCAATATAATCCCATGCTGCTAGGACTTCATCAGATCTCATAAAAAGGGTTTGGTTTCCTCTTACTACATCCATAAGGAGACGTTCATAAGCATCTGGAAGTCTGTCTGCAAAAGTGTCGCCAAAAGATAGATTAAGTTCTGATGGGAAAAACCGCATCCCACCTGGTCCAGGAGCTTTAGAAGTTAGCTTTAATTTTAGACCTTCTTCGGGCTGAACTCTAATTATCAATCTGTTTGGGTTATCTTGAGCATCTTTAGTAAACTTTGAAAATATGTCATGAGGTTTGTTTTTAAATGTAATAATAATTTCACTTGCTCTGTTAGATAATTTTTTTCCTGTCCTGACATAAAAAGGAACCCCTGCCCATCGCCAATTATTAATAACAACTTTAAGTGCAACAAAAGTTTCAGTATTAGAATTTTTACCTAATTCGTCAGAAAAGCTTCTATATTGTCCAGTTTGCACTTCATCATCAGTTATTGGTTTCAGTGCTTTTAATACTCTTAATTTTTCGTCTCTTAATTGATCTGCTTCATAAAAGGATGGAGGTTCCATTGCTATTAAACAAATCAACTGTAGCAAATGATTTTGCAACATATCTCTAATTGCACCATACTCATTATAATAGGAAATCCTTTCCTTAACTCCTATTGTTTCAGAAACAGTGATCTGCACATGGTCAATATTATTATTATTCCACTGATTTTCAAAAAATGTATTTGCAAATCTCAATGCCATTAGATTTTGGACAGTTTCTTTTCCTAAATAGTGATCAATTCTGTAAATTTGACCTTCCTTAAAAACACTTGAAATTTCGTTATTAATTTCAATTGCAGTTTTTTTATTTTTTCCAATAGGCTTTTCAATTACAAGTCTACTTTGTGGAACATTTAAACCTGAATCTCTAATAAATTTGCAACTGTTACCAAAAAGACTTGAAGCTATTGCCAAATAAAAAATTATAGGTCTGTTTTCATCAAATTTTTCTTTTATTATTTTTACTAAATCTAAATGTCCATTTCCAGACACAACATCTAATTCGACTAATTTTATAATCTTTATAAAATTATTCCAATTTTCTAAGTTGTTATCTTCACTTTTGATTGCTTCATTACAATTTGATTGCAACTCTAAAAAAAAGTCTTTTTTAGATTTTATATATTTATCGCACAATATTATGTTTGATTGAGCATCTATTTGATTATCTAAAAACCTCCAAAATAGAGCAGGTAATATCTTGCTCTTTGAAAGATTCCCAGTTCCTCCAACAATTATAAACTCACTTGGAACAATATTTGATTTTTCAGGAACCATGACAACTCATTTTAATTTTTATAATAATTTATTATATCTCTTATTGTCATAAATTATTGTAAATTATTATATTTTAAGTTTAATGTTGATTAAATTCTTAGCAATATTATTGGGGGATATTTATGACTGAATCAATTGCCTTTATTGGATTAGGAGCTATGGGTGGGCCTATGGCTCAAAACATAATAAAAAAAGGATCAAAAGTGTCAGTTTATGACGTGGTAACTGAGAAAATGGATCCTGTAGTAAAAGTTGGGGGAACACCAGGTAAATCTCTTAAAGATACTATTAAAAATGCAGAAATAATAATAACGATGTTACCCTCAACTGAGAATGTTAAGTCAGTTTTAACTGACACAGAAGGTGTCTTATCAATTGCTAAACCTAACACCATCATTTTAGACATGAGCACAATAGCACCAACTGGAACTGATGAAGTTTACGAAAAGTGCAAGGAAAAAAATGTATCATTCATTGACGCCCCGGTTGGAAGATTAGTAAGCCATGCAATTTCAGGTGACTCACTTTTTATGGTTGGTTGCGATAATGAAGATGCTTTTAAAAAAATTGAGCCATTATTAAATGCAATGGGTACAACTATAATACGTTGTGGGAAAGTTGGGTCTGGTATAAGAGCTAAAGTTGTTAATAATTTTCAGATTTTAAGCATAGCCCAAATAACCGCTGAAGCATTAACACTAGCTCAGAAAATTGGTTTGGATCTTAATACTTTTAAAGAAGTCAATGCAGGAACAACGGCTAACAATGGTCAATTTCATATTAATTTTTTATCTAAGGTCCTCCAAAATGACATAAAACCTGGCTTTACGATTGATCTTGCCCATAAAGATATGGGTTTGGCTATTGAAACTGCAAATAGTTTCAGAGTGGGCTTACCTGTAGGCTCTTCAGTTCAAGCTGTTTATGGCCAGGCTAGATCAGGAAAATTTGCAAAAAAAGATTTCAGTGCTTTACTTGACTATGCCTGTGAACTAGCAGAAGTTGATCCGCCAAGAATTAAAAAAAGCTAGTTATTAAAACATAAATTAGACTACAGGACACAATCCTCCATCTAAATTAATAGCTGTTCCTGTGATGTAACCACTTCTATCAGAGGATAGAAAGGCAACTAAATTTGCATAATCAATTTCTTCACCAACTTTACCCATTGGTACCTTTTTAGACATTTCTTTATATAAATCATTTACATCTCCTGAACCAACCTTACGGTCCCATTGAGCACTTTTGATTAATCCAATACATATAGTATTAACTCTAATATTATCTTTGGCATATTCGTTGGCTAGAGATTTTGTTAAATTAATACCAGCCGCTCTTGTAACTGTCGTAGGGAGTGAACCAGCATTAGGAGCTTTACCTCCACCAATTGTAGCATTAATTATAACTCCCTTATCATTAGATTTCATATATGGAATAACTAATCTACACATTCTAATAGTCGACATTAATTTTAAATTGATATCATCTTCCCAGTTTTTATCTGATACATCCTCAAATAATGCAGCAGCTGACGCTCCAGCGTTATTAACTAAAATGTCAATTTTTTTAAATTTTGAAATGGTCTCTTCAACAAGTCTCTTGCAATCCTCTGCTTTACTAACATCAGCTTGTATAGCTAAGACATTATTATTTGTCTTTTCTGAGATTGTTTTCGCCTTTTCATTCAAATAATCTCCTCTTCTTCCACAGATAATTACTTTTGCCCCCTCAGAAGATAATAATTCAGCTGAAGCATAACCTAACCCATCACTACCACCTGTTATGAGAATTACTTTATCTTTCAAATCCAAATTAAACATTTTATACTCCTTGTTAATAGTAAACATTCAAACTCTTATCTAAATCTTAATAGTTTTTTCACTTCTTGAAGACTCTAATATAGATAATGCTACTTTCAAAGTAAGTTCAGCATCTAAAGCTCCAGTTATAGGTTCGATGTCTCTGTTGATGACATCCTTAAAATGACTAATCTGCAATGCGTAAGCATCAATTTTATTTGAATCTATTTGAATTGCTTCTATTTCATCTTTCCAATTTTGACCTTTATTTTTGTATTTCCATAATTTAAGATTTGGAAACTCTAAAGATCCTTCAGTGCCTATGATTCTCAAATTATTTTCTTTTAAATGTGGCAAATGAATATTTTCACCAGTACCAGTCTCCCATGACCAAGGAGATGTCCCTCCATCAGTAATTAGGAAATTTCCTATTAATCCACTTTTAAATTTTAGATTAGCACTAAGTATATCTTCTTTTTCAAAATTATTGATATTATTAGAAGAAATGGCTGAAACTGCTTCTATTTCTCCAAAAATAAATCTTAAGTAATCAATATCATGAATAAGGTTAGTTATTACCGGACCAGCACTGATCTTTTTCCTCCAATCGGGATCAAAATAGTCATTATCTTTTCTTAATGCCCAAACTCCTGAAAGACCTATAATTTTTCCAATTTCACCATTTTTAACTATTTCTTTTGCCTTTCTTACCAATGGATAAAATCTTCTTTGATGACCAACTAAAACCTTACAATTATTTTCTTCTGCAACTTTAGCAATTGTTTGAGCCTCTGATACATCAGCAGAAATTGGTTTTTCTATTAAAACATCCAGACCAAGTTTTAAAGCAGCTAATGTATTTTCATAATGAAGGATCGTCGGTGTGGATATAATAACACCATCTATTTCTGATTTTTTTCTTAGATTTATTAAGTTTTCATGTATAGGTATATTCTTATTATCGCAAAATTGTTTAGCCTCATCACTTATATCTATAATTCCACTAAGATTCACGTTTTGATTTTCATTTATTGCCATCAGATGTCTTTTACCAATTGTTCCAACGCCTTGAACAGCAATGTTAATTATCTTTTTTTCTAACATTATGATTTGATAGAACTCATAAACCTGTTGATAGAAACTGATCCATCAAAAGAATGAGGGAATACTAAGGGTGTAGCCTTAGCTTGACATTTAACAACTATTAAAGAAGGACCTTCCTCATCATAAATTGTATTCATTATTTTTTCATAATCATTTTCATTGGTAACAGTATAAGAGTTACTAATTCCTGAACCTTTAGCGATTAATTCTAAATCACTCTTTCCCGCAGTGGCCGTTGGCTGGCTCCCCGTTTCAACATATGATTCATTATCTAGCACAACTATTGTAAGATTATTAACGGGATGATTTGCAACTGTCGCCATAGAACCTAAACTCATCAATGTATCGCCATCTCCAGTAAATAATAATATTCTTAAATCTGGTTGTGACTTTGCAAGTCCTAATGCAAACGGAATTGACTGACCCATAGCGCCAATAAAACCAAAATTACTTTTATTGTCTCCTGCAGACATAATATCCCAGGTTGATGTTCCAATCCCACTAACAACTCTAAGATTATCTTTCCTATTTTTCAAAATTTTTTGTACAAAAGGTCTTCTATCAATCATAATTATTTATCCATTTTTAAATTGTTTAGCACCAATCATTTTTTGAGATAACAAAACTGCTGCTGAACGGTTTGTATTAAAAGCAAATCTAGCAGCTGCATCAACAGTTGACCCGACTTCATCTTTATAATCTGCTCTAAATACTTTAATATCCATTGCTTCCAAAACTTTTGGAGTGCCTAAACCCATAGGAACTTGCCAAGGAATAAATTCTCCCCACTCACCTCTCATGGACACTATGGTTAAAAAAGGTATTCTGCAAATATTTGGTAAAGCAAGAGCATTAATACAGTTTCCAACACCGCTTGATTGCATTAACAAAGCACTCTTTCTACCACCAGCATATGCTCCACAAGATAAACCAACTCCGTCCTGTTCTGTAGTCAGAGTAACCACATCAATCTCATTGTCTTTTTCACATAAATTAATAAGAGGAGTATGACCAGCGTCTGGAACATGAGATACCATTGTAATATTAAGATCTTTAAAAACTGCATAAATATCATTACGCCAATCTTTATTTATTCCTGTCATGATTTTGTCCATTCGTTTTAACATTACATATGTTAAATTGTAATTCAGATATTTCAAGTTTGAAGATTAATTTAGTATTAGTATTTACTTATTTCATATATGCTAATTACTCATTAGTTATAAACCATAATTAAACAGAAATTCTAGATAAAGGTTTACTGAATGAGTGAAAATAAAAATAAAGTCGCAATCGTGACTGGGGCAGCTAAAAATATTGGTAGAGCAACATGTGATAGTTTATCTAAATTAGGTTATAATATACTAGTTCACGCTAATTCTGATAAAGATGGCGCTGATGAAACAATTAAAATTATTCAAAAAAATAATATTTCAACAAGTCGAATTATAGGTGATTTAACAAAACCAGAAACATCTAAAGAACTGATATTTGAAGCATCAAAATTAGGTGATATCTCTGTTTTAGTAAATAATGCATCTCAAAGAGAATTTAATAAATTTGAAGATATGACATTCGATGAATGGAGATTTGTTATGTCGATAAATCTTGATGCATTATTTCATACTTGTAAGGCAGTCCTACCTGAAATGAAAAAGAGTAACTGGGGACGAATAGTAAACTTAGGTGGCTTATCTGCTCATATTAGTGCAATTGGTAGAGCGCATGTAATTACTTCAAAAACTGCAGTAGTTGGTTTTACAAGAGCATTAGCTATGGAGTATGCAGAAACAGGAATTACAATTAATACCGTAGTACCTGGTTTAATTGATACTGTTAGAGGTGCTTCAGCTGGAAGTAGTTTAGTTCATCCCTCGCATTCAAACCCACCTGTCGGTAGAAAGGGATATCCAGAAGAAGTTGCAACAATGATATCTAATTTATGTGGTCCAAATTCCGACTTTATTACAGGGCAAACTATACATGTTAATGGTGGTAGTTATTTCCCATAATATTATGAATTTATGACTAGTAAATCTGTCAATGGTTTAGCTGCATCTTTTCTAATAATATTCTCTGTTTTACTTGGATTAAATCAGGTTTTAGTAAAATTAGTTAATGTAGGAATGCATCCTGTTTTTCAAGTGGCTATGAGATCAACATTAGCCATTTTACCAATCTTAATTTATTGTTATGTTAGAAAAAAAGAAATAGATTTTTTTGACGGCAGTTTTTTTCCTGGTGTAATTGCAGGTATTTTATTTGCAATTGAATTTATTTTTTTATTTTCAGCTCTAGATTATTCCACTGTAACTCGTGTTTCACTAATCTTTTATACAATGCCAGTTTGGCTAACTCTTGGAGCACATTTTTTAATAAAAGATGATAAACTTAATATGAACAAATCTTTGGGTTTAATAATTGCTTTAACCGGGTTAATACTTGCAGTTTACCAACCTATATCAAGTTATAGTCTCAATCAATTTTATGGAGATATATTCTCAATTTTAGCAAGTTTTTGTTGGGCTATGATTGCTATAATGCTTAAAACAAGTCGTCTAACAAGATCTTCTCCAGAAACACAATTACTGTATCAGCTTATAGTATCTGGAATAATATTATTACCTATATCATTACTTTTAGACGACTTTATTCGTGATTTAAATACTCAGTTGATACTAATTTTTTCATTTCAAGTAATTATTATAATGTGCATGGGGTTCATAGGTTGGTTATGGGTTATGTCTAGATACTCTGCAAGTAGTACTAGTTCTTTTGCATTCTTAACGCCAATTTTTGGGGTTTTATTCGGGTGGTTAATCATGGATGACATAATAAATGAACAAATTTATTTATCATTATTTTTAACATGTCTAGGAATTTATCTTATTAATAAAAAAACCAATAAAATTTAGTTTTCCTTTTTCTTGACTCGTTTATTTACTGTAGTTTTTTTGTTAGTTTCTTGTGTTTTCTTAATTTTCAAAGTACCAGATTTCTTTTTTTGTTTAAAGTTTGTGTCCAAGCTTGCAAAATTCTTCTTTTGCTTTTTTCGTCTACTTAGAGGTTCACTATTTACTGAAACTAAATTATCAACACTAAAATCTTTTTCTACAAAATTATCAGCAAGTGGAGAAAATTTTGTTTTTCTTTTTTCTGTTTTTTTCCAACGTTCGGATTTCCGTTTACCTTTAAAATGACGGGTGTTTTCCTCTTTTGGTCTCTTAAAATCTTGATTTCTTCCTCCTTTTCTACTTCTATTGGGATTACTTCTATTAAAAGTAAAATTTTCAGGAGGTTTTTCAAGTAATCTAACCATTATGTGGCGTTCTATAGGTTTTTTGTTAGCTGCCAATTCTTTGAGGGTTGAAGAGGTCTCTTCTGATATCTCGATAAAGGTTACTTTTGGTTGAATTTTTATAGAACCTATATCTCTCTTTGATAAATTACCTGCCTTGCACAACATAGCAACCAACCATCTAGGTTCAGCTGTATCGTCTTTACCAACTGAAAGTTCAAACCAAATACTGTTTTGGAAATCATTTCCTTTAGTTCGTCCTTCAATTTTATCTGATGGATTTCGTAAATCCTCTGGAGCAGATAAATCTTTACCTATTAATCGGTAATAAGCAGCAGCTAATTGTTCTATTGAATTTTTTGAAATTAGTTCATTAACCAATTCTTGTTCTTCATCAGTTATTGGATCTTCTAAAATTTTATTTTCAACAATTCTTTTTTTGTCTTCCTTTAGAATTTCTTCTCGAGAGGGAGGAGAAGCCCAAATGGGCTTTACATTTGCCTGTCCAAACAGACGTTCTGCAATCCTTGATCTATTTTGAGGAACCAGTACAGCACAAACACCTTTTCTGCCTGCCCTACCAGTTCTTCCACTTCTGTGAAGCAATGTATCAGAAGTTCTTGGAATATCGGCATGTATTACTAAGTCAAGATTAGGTAAGTCAAGACCTCTTGCCGCAACGTCAGTTGCCACGCATACTCTTGCCTTAGACGTTCTCATAGCTTGAAGAGCCATATTTCTTTCATTTTGACTTAATTCACCCGAAAGAGCTACAGCGGATATGCCTCTGTTTGTCAAACGACTAGTCATATGATTAACAGCAATTCTAGTCGCACAAAATATAATAGCGTTAGTTGCTTCGTAATATCTTAGAGTATTTATTATAGCATTTTCTTGATCACTCATTACAATTTTGAATGCCCTATATTCAATATCAACATGTTGTGAGTTTGACTTTCCAATAGAGATTCTAACTGCATCTTTTTGATAACGCTTAGCGAGATTAGCAATACCTTTTGGAACAGTCGCTGAAAACATCAAAGTTTGTCTGTCGTCTGGAGTTGTATCTAAAATCGCCTCTAGGTCTTCTCGAAAACCCATGTCCAACATTTCATCTGCTTCGTCAAGGACAACAGTTTTAATATTTGACACATTAAAATGGTTTCTTTCAATGTGATCTTTTAAACGACCAGGAGTTCCTACTACAATATTAGGTTTTGTCTCTAAATTTCGTTTTTCTGTTCGTATATCCATACCACCAACACATGAAGCAATTTTTGCTTCAGATGATGCCAAAAGCCAACTAAGTTCGTTTTTGACTTGAAGGGCAAGTTCTCTTGTAGGTACAATGATTAGAGCTTCTGGTGACTTAGGAGTTTTGAAAAAAGAATTATCCGAAAGAATATTTTCTACAATTGCTAATCCAAAAGCAATAGTTTTACCTGAGCCAGTTTGTGCCGACACAAGCAAATCCAGTCCTGAGTAGTCATCTTTATATACTTCTTCTTGAACAGGGGTTAAATTTTCATATCCCTTGTCTGACATTGCCTTTGCTATAGGTGCTGGTATTCCTGATGCTTCTAACATTTTCAACTTTCAAATTAAAAAAGAGGCTTATCTTGAAATTAAAAAAATATTTCAATTTTAACATAAATAACTACTAGACTGATCTTTTAGTCTTCAATATCAATAAAGTAAAGCTTTAGAGCTCTCTGGTTGAAATAATAAAAAAGTCCTTTGAACAACAAAGACCGTAAATAGATGAATAATAAATATGATGTAATAGTAATCGGTGCTGGGGCTGCAGGCTTAATGTGCTCCATAGAAGCTGGCAAAAGAGGTAAAAGCGTATGTTTACTAGAACACACCTCGAAGATTGCTGAAAAAATTAGAATTTCAGGGGGTGGAAGGTGTAATTTTACAAACTTGTACAGTGATGATAATAATTTTTTGTCTGAAAATATACATTTTTGTAAATCTGCATTTTCAAAATATACTCAACTTGACTTCATTAATTTAGTCAAAAAACATTCTATAGAATTTCATGAAAAAAAGTTAGGTCAATTATTTTGTAATAAATCTGCAAAAGATATAATAGAAATGTTAATTTCTGAGTGTGAAAAACAAAAAGTTAAAATTAATCTTGAAACTAAAATTGTTACTCTTAAAAAAACTAAAGATTGTTACATTCTAAAAACTAATACAGGTGATTTTTCTTCTCGTTCAATAGTGATTGCAACTGGTGGTTTGTCTATACCTAAAATTGGAGCTACTGACTTCGGTTATAAAGTTGCCAAACAATTTAATTTAAAAGTTACAAAACTCTATCCTGCCTTAGTACCCTTAATTTTTGACAATGAAATATTAGAATTTTGTAAATCACTTGCTGGGGTCTCTGTAAATGCTTCAGTTAAAATAAATAAAACAGTCTTCGATGAAGGTTTAATTTTCACACATAGAGGTATTAGTGGCCCATCAATATTACAAATATCTTCTTTTTGGAAAGATGCAAAACCTGTAACAATCAACCTTTTACCTGAGTATGATCTTGATCAAATATTAAAGGCAAGAAGGGTAGAAACGCCTAAACAAAATATATCTAGAATTTTGTCAGATTATTTACCAAATAGACTGGCTGAGGCTGTTTGTAATAAGCTTAAAATAAATATAAAGATTGCCGACACTTCGAATGAAAATATTAAAAACATTTCTGAATTCGTAAATCAATGGACTATTATTCCAATTGGTACAGAAGGCTACAAAACAGCTGAGGTAACTTTGGGAGGTGTTGATACCGAAGAAATATCTTCTTCTACTATGGAATGTAAAAAACATTCTGGATTATATTTTATTGGAGAAGTTTTAGACGTTACAGGTCACTTGGGTGGACATAATTTTCAATGGGCATGGTCAAGTGGTTTTTTGGCAGGTCAAAACGTATAATTTAAATTACGGTCCTCTTGGCAGCTTCAGAATTATGGTCACCTGCTTCATCCCAATATGGAACTGGTCCGTAAATTTCAATTAAAAAATCAAGAAATGCTCTTACTTTTGGAGATAAATGTTTTCCGCTTGGGTAAACAGCATAAATTGGAACATCTTCTTGAACATACTCATCTAAAATTGATACCAGAGTTCCTGCCGCTAAATGTCTTCCAACAACAAATCTTGATAACATTGCAAGTCCACCACCATTGATTGCTGACCTTAGAATTGCATCCCCATGATTTAATTGTAATTTCCCTTTTGCATGAATTAATTTGATTTTACCATCTACAAGAAAATGCCAATCATTGTAAGGATTACCGTTTCGGAAGGAAATAATTTCATGATCTAGAATTTCGTCAGGATGATTAGGTTTTCCATGCTTTTTAATATATTCTGGTGAGGCGAATAAAGTTCTTGGGTTTTGTGCAAGCTTTCGTGCAATTAATGATGAATCTTTCATAACAGCAATTCTAATTCCTAGATCTATATTATTATCAATGAGGTCTACTACTTCATCAGAAATAATCATTTCTATTTCTACCTCAGGATAACGCTCTCTAAATTTTGGAAGATGTGGCGCTATATGTCTGTAAGAAAAAGTTCCAGGAGCTGTAATTCGTAAGTGCCCTCTGGGTGCATTCGTGGCGCTTGAAATAGCTGCTTCAGCTTCATCAACATCTCCAATAATTCTTCTTGCTCTATCTAAATATGCAAACCCAACCTCTGTAAGTGATACAGACCTAGTCGTTCTATTTAATAATCTTGCACCTAACCTATCCTCTAATGCTGATATATTTTTTGAGACAACTGACGGAGATAAATCAAGCTCTCTACCTGCTTTAGCAAGTGAACCATTATCAGCAATTGAAACAAAAACTCTCATTCCAGATATTAAATCCATTAAAGACCCTTTAGATAAAAATTATTCATAACATAATCATTTTTATTTTTGTAGGTTGGATTAAAAAAACTTGAAATGATAGGTATATTTGCGTATTACGAAGTGGCATACGGCGTGAATTAGGACATCCAAGACATATAACGAGTCTGCGGAGGGATGGCTGAGTGGCTGAAGGCGCCGGTTTGCTAAATCGTTAAAGGGAGCAATCCCTTTCGGGGGTTCGAATCCCCCTCCCTCCGCCAATTAGATAACTTCCTTATGTCATACTATGTCATAAACCTAAGGAAACACGGGAAGTTGTTGACGAAGTCTCTTCATAGTATTTCATTATAAATCATCTTTAATCAAAACAACTTGTAGACCGAGTTGTGGACTGGAGATGACATGAAAAGATTAAATGCAAAACAAATATTAGTTTTATCAACAGGCAAATACCCTGATGGAAATGGACTTTATCTTTCAATTTACAAACCTGGAAGAGGTAAATGGAGTTTTCGCTATACCCTTAATAAAAAAGCAAGAGAAATGGGTTTAGGTAGCTTTCCGGAAGTTTCGCTATTAGAGGCACGGCAACATGCTCTAAGCAACAAACAATTATTAAGTAAGAAGATTGATCCAATAGATGAAAAAAACCTAGCTGAAGTTTTAAGGCAACAGCAAAGCAAGAAATTCTCCGATATAGCTAATTTATATATTGAAACGAAGAAAAAGCCCGAGTGGACAAACCCTAAAAGCGAACAACAATGGCGTAATACAATTAATACTTATGTATCACCTATCCTTGATAGCAAACCATTAAATGACATTAACAGAAATGATATTATAAGTGTCCTTCATCCTATTTGGAGAGATAAAACTGAAACTGCCAGAAGGATTCAACAAAGGCTATTCAAAATATTTGCATTTGCCAAAATTAGAGAATGGTACACCCATGACAATCCAGCATCGTGGAAAGAACATCTCTCATTTATACTCCCAGACCCATATTTAATTACAACAGTCAAACATCATCCTTCCCTAAAATTTTCTGAAGTTTCAAAATTTTATAATGAGTTATGTAGCTTTGAAATCTTGTCAGCCTATGCATTAAGGTTATTAATTTTAACAGCCACTAGGACCAAAGAAGTAATTGAGTCTCAGTTTGAGGAATTTGATTTGCAAAGGAAAATGTGGACTATTCCAGCTAATAAAATGAAAGTTAAGAAAAAACACAAAGTACCTTTATCAAATGAAGCTATTTCAATTATTGAGTTAATGAGGAAAAAACATAACCATGAATATGTATTTACCAATCCTGCGACTGGCAGACATATATCTAATGGAGCAATGCTAATTTTCTTAAAAAAGCAATTCCCTCATCTCAAAATTACTGTTCATGGTTTTAGGTCCTCATTTAGAGATTGGGCAGAAGAAATAGGTCAGTATCAACATAATGCAATAGAGTTTTGCTTGGCACATGAATTGCCAAACAAGGTTGAAAAAGCATATTTAAGGTCAGATTTAATTGAAGCAAGGATAATAATTATTAATGATTGGGAAAATTATTTATTGTCTAATACAGCTTGGTGTTGTTTGACATGAAAGAGTATGTTAAAATATAGAAAATATATGACTTCACAATTTTTTGTGGGCTCAAATCACAGCCAGGCGCAAACCTAAGGAGTGATTACGTGCATGTAAACATGCTATGCTTCGAAATAGATTAATAAATCTAGCGACGATGTTTCCAAAATTCTTAATCTAATCTTGCTAGGAGTTATATCTATGGAGCCTATTTATTTAAGTAAAAAAGAAGTTGTAAGAAAGTTGAAAAAGAGCCCTTCCACAGTTGTTCGTTGGTCTAAAAATGGTATAATTCCAATGCCAATTAAATTGGGGCCTAATACGACTGTATGGATTGAAGAGGAACTCAACAAAGCTTTAGAAGAAAAGAAGAATAAAAGAGGTTTCTTAGGACACAAACCAAAAAAAAGTAAATAATGTCAACTAAACTCAATGAAAATCAACTAATAGCTGTTCATTTACTTGCCTCTGGCGTTAAAGCTTCAATCATTGCTAATCAGCTAGGTATGAGAGAAGAAACATTATCACGTTGGAGGCAAATTGATGAATTTAAAAAGGCATTAGAGGATGCAACAGAAGCTATTTTAAGAGAAATTGATGAAACACATAAAAATCTATTAATTAGTTCTCAGAACGTAATAAATGAAGCTCTAAATAATAAAGAACTAGATTTATTTAAAAAAGCTAATCTAGCACTTAGGTATTTAAGTTTAATAAAAGGCAAAGATGATATTATGACAAAATCTTCAGATAATCTTTTTAGATGCACTCTTTAAATATGTTAAATTAGATTAGTATAAGAAATATTTTCAAAATATATTCTTATTTTTTAGTTTTATAAAAAAGACTATCATATTAAATTTTGAGATGTAGTATTATAAAACCTATATCTGGATTAGAAAATTTTATGCAACTTTTTAATAAAAAAGACAACAAACTAACACTCATAGAAAAGGTTTCTTTTAAACTTGAAAAAAATATTCATTATTTTTTAGCTTAATATTCATAAGTTTTTTAAGAAATTTTATTTGTTAACATATTAAATATTATTTATTGTTATATTATAATTAACAAGTTAAATTTAAATGAAAAAATAAGGTAAAATCATGAAAATTTTAATTAGTGCGTTTGCGATGATTTTTTTTAGCTTTGTAGCGGTAGCAGAAGGTTTTTATATTGGTGTCTCAACAGGACAAGTAAGTTTTGACACAGGTATAACAGAAGTTTCTGGTTCAACACTTGACGAGGAATCAACTTCTAATTCCTTTTTGATTGGAAAAAAAATAAATAAAAATATTTCACTTGAAGGCTTTTATACAGACCTAGGTAAAGCGACTTTAACTGCAAATTCAGGAGACACATTTAATTCTCATTATGGAACAATAACCTTTAGTGGTGGGTTTTCTGGTACTTTAGAGACAAAATCAAATACGTTTGGGATAGCTTCAAAATATGATTTTGAAATTAATGAAAAATCTGATTTTTTCTTAAAAGCTGGATTTCATAGTTGGGAAACTGATTTGAAGGCGTTAAGAGGTTCAATTACATTAGGCTCAGTTAAATATGACGGCACTGACACAATTGTTGGATTAGGCTCTGAGTATAAAATCAATGACAAATTTTCTCTAATCGCTGGTTATGATAAATATTTTTTAGGTAGTAGCAATGTTACTTATTTACACATAGGTACTAAATATACTTTTTAGTAACTAATTTTATTTATATAGGTTCAAATTGTAGACTAATTTGTAGACTGAATAAATATCAGATTATAAGATGTAATAAAAACAGATGATTAAAATGAAATAGTGGGGAGGTTATCTCCGTCATAATTTTGTATTAATATATTGATTTATTGAATTTATTATTACAAAAAAATGTCTACCTACAAATCTACCCATAATGAAGTAAAATAATAAACTCATATATTATTGTGAGATTACTGCACCCTTTTCATAATCAAGATTGATTTTTGGTCAAGGGGTGCTCTGTTCATTGACCGTAGTCCATGGAGCATTGACCAGGGTTCAAGGGTAGAATGGTGGAGTGAGTGGTATGTAATTTAGTTTGAAATACGTTTAATTCTATTTAATGTCAATTTTATGAAAAATTACTAATTTACGGACGGGTAATTTTAATTTTAAAAGAAGTGTAAACTGCATGAATAACAAAAAATCCAATTTAAATATTGAAAATATAGAATTCAAGTCAGATGGGATAACCTTGAGGGGAAAGTTAATTACTCCAGAAGAAAATGTAAATTTACCAGTGTTAATAATGACCCATGGTTCTTCTGCTACATATAATATGGCTGTTATTGATTACGCTTATGAAATAAGCAAATCAGGTTTTGCTGTTTTAGTTTATGACCATCCCAGTATAGGTTCAAGTGATGGAGACCCCAGAGTAGAAATTGAACTCTGGAAACAAGCAAGAGGATATAGAGACGCAATATCTTTTTTAAAAAAAAAACCAAATATAGATAATAATAAAATAAACATTTGGGGAGATAGTTTTTCTAGTTGGGTTGCAATGTTAGTATCTGTTGTTGACAGCAGAGTTTCTTCTTTAATTATTCAAACTACAGCAATTGGTGATCAGTTTTTTGAATATGATCAAGGAGATGAATATTTAAAAAAATTAAAAAATATTTATTTTAATTCAAATCTAAATGAGTTTGAAAGGGATGTCATTGGACCATTACCAATGGTATCACCATTCCCAGAAGTACAACCATCATTTTTGAATTTTCCTCAAGCATATAAATGGTTTATTAAATTTGGTGGAATGCCTAATTCAAATTGGAGAAATTGGATAACAGTTGTCACTTTAAAAACGCCTGTAAAACCTCTTCCATCTTATCTTGTGAAATTTATTAAATGTCCAACTTTAGTAATATATGCATTAGATGATGAAGTCTGGAGGGCAAATCCAATAGTTATGGAAAAGTGTTATAAACTAATAAATGCTCCAAAAGATGTTGTTAAGATTGATGGTGGACATTTTGGTTTACTTTATCCTAGATCAGAGTGCTTTAACAAAGTGTTGGATGAGAACATAAATTTTCTAAAAAAAAATAATTAATTGAATGAATTAAATAGTTGAATATGAAAAATGAATAATTCTAAATTTGAACTACACAAAAAACAAAAACAAATAGAATTACTCAAGATACTTGCTAAAGGGTGCAAGAAACACCCTGCTTATAGGGCTATTAGAAAAGCAACAGAACGTTGTGAAGAGTGTGTATTTGTTTGGCAAGCTAGAGTTGAGCTTAATAAGATTGAAGAGAACTGAGGAGTAATAATAAAGAATGACTGACAACTTAATTCTTAAAGATATTATCGATGCAAAACGAAAGAATCCATACACAGAAAATAAAACTATTAATCAGTTGCGAGAAGAAACTAGAATTGCTGGTTCTTTAATTCCTTTACCAGAGAATACTAAATTCGAAAGAATACTAGCTGAAAATGTTTACGCAGAATGGATTACATGTGGAGAAGTTGATACTGACAAAACATTCATGTTTATTCATGGCGGTGGATACTATAGAGGCTCAATTGCTGCAACACGTGCAACCGTTGCAAGGATATCTGCTGAAGCTAAAGTAAGATGTTTATCAATAGAGTACAGATTAGCTCCAGAACATCCTTTTCCAGCTGCTATCGATGATACATATACAGCTTATAATTGGCTTATTAAAGAGGGCTTGAAACCTAAAAATATTATTGTTAGTGGGCAATCTGCTGGTGGTGGATTATGTTTAGCATTACTGCTGAAAATTAGAGAAAATAATGGTTTCCAACCAAGAGGTGCTGTTGCTTTAAGTCCTTGGACAGACCTTTCTCAATCAGGTAAAACAATGATTACGAATGCAAATATTGATCCGGTAATTAGTAAAAAATATCTGGATAGAATGGCTAACTTATACCTTTCTAAAACTCCAAGCGATACTCCTTTAGCATCTCCACTTTATGGTGAATTAACTAGTTTGCCACCTATACTAGTTCAAGTTGGTTCTGCTGAAACGATGTTGGATGATAGTAAAAGATTTGTAGAAAGAGCAAAAGAAGCAAAAGTAGATGTGCAAATTGAAGTTTGGAAAGATATGTTTCATGGATGGCATGGAAGCGCACATATTTTAAAAGATGCGGAAGAGGCAATAAAGAGTATAGGATTATTTTGTAGGAAATTATTTAATTAAATAGCTTACATGATAAAATACTGTAACTTAAACTAATAAAACACAACTTTCCTAACTTATAGGTTTCACAAGTGATTCGCAAAACATCAATAATATCAAGTATTTGCAGACACTAAAATCTTGAAGAATCTTTATGTGAATGAAATGTGAAACAAGACTGACCAGAAATAGACAAAATAATGATAATGATTATAATGGTTTTCGTGGAACGTATTTGGGACCAATAAATGGAGGGACTGCCAGTGGCTGGGATGATCAATTGCATGCGGTTCAGGCCCGTCGAAGGGAGGGCCGACGACATGTTCAAGGCAATGGCTGAATATATTCGTGATTACCCGTTCGATGACATCATGCATGCCGTTATCAGCCTCGGTGACGGGGAATATGCACTCGTCGGCGTGCATCACAGCGTCGACAGCTTCGTCGCCATCATGAACAGAGACAATCGCGTCAGCGACCTGATGCGACAATATGTTGTTCCGTATGATGACGGGGAGAGCTTTCACTCCTTCTCGGGACCGACGGTTGATCTGAATGCCTATCTGTAATGCGGCGCAACCAACCAGTACTTTCATTTGGGTACTTGACGGTGGGCCGCCGGCATAAGATAGAAGAGGGGCTTAACGTCCAGCTTGTGGGGGAAAGACATGGCATGCGCGCGAACTTATAGGTTTCACAAGTGATTCGCAAAACATCAATAATATCAAGTATTTGCAGACACTAAAATCTTGAAGAATCTTTATGTGAATGAAATGTGAAACAAGACTGACCAGAAATAGACAAAATAATGATAATGATTATAATGGTTTTTGTGTGGACTCGTAGCTCATCTGGATAGAGCACCAAATTCCAGTACCCTTTATTACAGTCATAGATGGACATTGGTCCGTGGTTCTCTGTTCATGGGTGCTTTGAATGCTTGGAAATTAAATCAATAAATATCAAACCATATTTTTTTAATTTTGTTGGCCCTACTCCGTCTATTTCAAGCATATCTATCTCATTTTTTGGTCTTCTTTGTGACATTTGAATTAGTGTACTATCGTGAAATATAGTAAATGCAGGGAGATTTTGTTTTTTTGCAATATCTAGTCTTAATGACTTTAGGTTGTTTAACAAAGCACTATCTACGTCTGTTAGATCTCTATTTAAATATTTTGGAGCTTTAGTATTTTCTTTTATAGATTTTATAGGAATATCTTTATACATAAATTTATTTTTATTTTTTAAAACATCAACACCTGTATTAGTAATTTGAATTGCACCATATTTCTGAAAATTTATTTTTAAATGCCCATAAGCAAGCATCTGTCTTAGAAATGACTGCCAAAATTCCTTAGATTTGTCATTTCCTATTCCATAAACAGAAAGATTTTGATGACCTTTATCAAATACTTTTTTATCTTCTGATCCCCTAAGTACATTAATAATATGAATCTGCCCAAAAAACTGACCAGTTCGATATATAGTAGAAAGAAGTTTTTGAGCCAATATTGTACCATCAATTAGTGCTGGTGGGTTAAGGCAGTTATCGCAATTATTACAATTTTCTGACTTTTCATCAAAATATCCTAATAAAACTTTTCTACGACATTCAGGAGTTTTGCAATAAGATAATAAATAGTCTAATCGTTTATTTTCATGAAATTTGAATTTTTCTTCAGAATTGTTTTCATCAATCATTCTTCTTCTAATAACTAAGTCATCTAAACCATAAATTAACAATGTATCGGATGCTTTGCCATCCCGGCCTGCTCTACCTATTTCTTGAGAATAAGCTTCAACGCTCCCTGGAAGATTTAAATGAATAACAAACCTAATATCTGGTTTATCAATGCCCATTCCAAATGCAATTGTGGCTACAACAATGTGTGCTTGATCAGTCATAAATTTGTTTTGTACATTTTTTCTTACTTGACCATCCAATCCTGCATGGTAGGTACTAGCATTGAAGCCTTTATCAATTAAAAATGAAGTGACTTCCTCAGTTTTTTTCTTTGATAAACAATAAATTATTCCTGATTGTGTTTTTCTTGGATTTAGATATTCAATTAATTGAACTTTCCAATTTGTTTTTTGACTTATTGAAAGGCTTAAATTGGGCCTGTCTAGACTTGTAATAAATACTTTAACATTTTTATTAAATATTTTTTCAAGAATATCCAATCTAGTCGTTTTGTCTGCTGTTGCAGTAAACCCAATAATATTACTATTAGGAAACAATAACTTTAATTTTGATAATTCATTATAATCAGGTCTAAAATGATGGCCCCATTTAGATACACAGTGAATTTCATCAATAACAAACAATCCAATATCTATGTTTTTTAATTCATTAATAATTTGTTCTGTCATAAGCCTTTCTGGAGACATATAAATAATTTTTGAATTTCCATTTTTGAAGTTTTTCCAAGATGTAATTCTTTCGCTATAAGATAAGTCAGAATGAATTTTCTCTGCTTGAACCCCACACTCTTTTAATGCTGAAATCTGGTCATCCATAAGTGAAATTAGCGGTGAAATAATTATAGTTTTCTTTGAAGAAATAATTGCTGGTATTTGATAACACAATGATTTACCTGCACCAGTAGGCATGATAGCAAGGGTATGATTTTCAGAGAGAACAGTTTCTATAATCTCTTTTTGCTCATATTTGTATGAGGAGTAGCCAAAAGTGTTTCGCAATACATCAAAAGCTTTAGTATTCAATTCATTTACATTCATTTGAAAAGGTTAATGTTTTTGATTTATAAATAATATTTAAAAATCAATAAATTATAAAATATTTTTTAAAAGATAGCCTTGTATTCAAAGTAGGGAAATATTAAATAAAAATCATGGTTTAATCACTAACTTGTACGCTTTGGCATCCCGCCTAAAGTACTAAAGCAGTGTCCTAAATAACTTCAAATAAATTTAAATTTAATTCTCAAGGATAATAATTATGAATACTATTAAGAAACTAATTTTTGCAATAGCCATGCTTTTACCGTTAGCTGCCAACGCTTACGGCCATGGTACGAAAAAAGATATTGTTGATACCGCAATAGCTAATGGCTCATTCACTACTCTAGTAACAGCTGTGAAAGCAGCGGGCTTGGTGGACACTCTCAAAGGAAAAGGACCGTTTACAGTATTTGCTCCTACGGATGCTGCTTTTTCCAAGCTTCCTAAAGGAACTATAGACAGTTTACTTAAGCCTGAAAATAAGAGTAAACTTGTAGCGATTCTAACACATCATGTCATACCAGGAGCTGTATCTTCTGCAGACGTTGTTAGTAAGAAACTATCACCCAAAACAGTTAACGGTTCCCCCCTCTCAATTGATGGAACAATGGGAGTAATGGTCAGTGGAGCAAAAGTTATGACTGCTGATGTAAAAGCATCCAACGGTATAATTCATGTTATTGATAAAGTTCTTCTGCCTTAATTATTAATATTTATGGACAGTTTTTATCATATTAAAAAGAGGTGAATAACAATATTTACCTCTATTTATCTTGTATATATAAATACTTTCCATTTTGATAGAAGGCTCGGGGTTATGTATATGATAAATAAAATTATGAAGGTGGTTAGGCCAGAAACGAAATGTTCGTAACTCCCAAATCTACACTGTGGCGGTAAATGCAACCCAAAAGTTACCGAACGTGTGCAAAGAGCTCCGTATTGAGCCAGATGAGACTTAAGCTTTAGTATTTAATTCATTAATTAAATCCACAATGTTGCCTTTTAAACTTGGCACCAAAAGGAGTTAGTGCGTCAATTAAATCTTGTTTAGAATTGCCAAAAACTAGCCATTCTTTAAAGTCAACATGTTGCGTTATTTCTTCGGCTATAGGGCTTGATATATGGTTGTTCAAACGTTGCATTGCACCATCACTATCAATAAATGACTCTACTAATGTTGCTTCTGAATTATCATCAGACAAATGCCACTCATAACTTATAGTTTTTTCTTCTTTTAAATTAAACACATATTTTGCAGCACGTTCTTTTGACCATGTTAGAAATTCATTAGCATCAGATTTGATACTACATTGAATGACAAATATTATTTTTTGTGTTTTTGAATTTAATTCTTTCATAATATTATCCTAATTTAATTCAATTTAATCAGATAGGTAAATAATAAATAATAACATATTTGAAGATAAATTATTTATTTATATTTATATTTATATTTATATTTTATAATCAATAAATATGCTTAAAATCAGATATATTATGTGGAGAAAATTTTTATGCAAATTGGTTTGATTGGTGGCATTGGGCCTGCTGCAACGGATTTTTACTATCGGAGTTTGATAGAAAAATTTGCATCCGAAGAAAAGAATTTGGATATGACAATTGTACACGCGGATGCCCCAACTCTAATTAAAAATTTGATGGACGATAACAAAGATGGACAAGTAGCAATCTATAATGATTTAACGCTAAGACTAAAAAAAGCAGGAGCTAACTTTGTCGCTATTACTTCTATCGCTGGTCATTTCTGTATTGAAAAGTTCAAAGAAAAATCTGTGCTGCCAGTGGTAGACCTTTTGTCCTGTGTGCAAAAAGAAATTAAAAGCAGGGGCTATAAAAGAATTGGCATCATTGGTACCAAACCAGTTATGGTATCAAAATTTTATTCAATGATAACATCAGCCGAAGTATTTATACCAGAGGATAACCTTTTAGATAAAGTGCACGAAGCATATGCAGAAATGGCAACTTTGGGTCGTGCAAATAATGAACAAAAAGGAATATTTGAAAAAGCATGTAATGAGTTTCTTAGTAAGAATAAGGTTGATGCAATAATGCTTGGAGGGACTGACCTAGCCTTGATTTATCGATCAGAAAATGTTGATTTTAAATTAATTGATTGTGCAAAAATCCATGTAGAAGAATTATTCCGCTTGAATGTCAATTAAATATTTATATCATTAACTTTTATCAGACTTTTATTTTTAAAATGAAAATAGACCCTTTTAAAATATCCTATCCCAAACAAAGAATTGTGGAAATTAAAGAAAAAGTTGAAATGTTTCCATGGCATGAAATGCCTAAAGAAGGTGGCTGGTCTTTTGGAACAAATATAGATTACATGAAGAATTTAGCTGATTATTGGACCAAGAAATATGATTGGGAATCTCAGGAGTACAGATTAAATCAACAGCCTAATTATAAAACAAAAGTAGATGATATTGATATTCATTTCATTTTTAAAAAATCTTCTTCCCCAAAGGCTATCCCGTTAATTTTAATTCACGGATGGCCCGGCTCAATAGTTGAATTTCTAGAAATCATTGAACCACTTTGTGAACCAGAAAAATTTGGAAATAAAGACGAAATTTGTTTTGATATTATTGCGCCCTCTATTCCTGGTTTTGCTTTTTCTGGGAAACCGGCTAATCCGATTGGACCAAGAAGAATTGCTGAAATATTTAATAAACTTATGACAGAAAACCTTGGTTATGAAAGATATGTTGCTCAAGGAGGGGATTGGGGTAGTGCAATTTCTACATGGCTTGGTTTTGATCACTCAAAAAATTGTAAAGCTATCCATATTAACATGCTTCCAGCAAGACATATTGATGGGCCAAAAACAGAGGAAGAAAAAAAATGGGAAAAGCAATTTGATTTAGATTATGTCTCTCAAAGTGGATATTTTGCTATACAAAGTACAAAACCTCAAACACTAAGTTACGCTATGATGGAGAGCCCAGTAGGTGTAGCTGCTTGGATAGTAGAGAAATTTTACCATTGGTCTGATTTAAAAGATGGAAGTCTAGATTTGACGTACCAAAAAGACGATTTATTAACTAATATTATGATCTATATTCTAACTAAATCATTTAATACGTCATCTTGGATTTATTATGGCAGAGTTAAAGAAGGAGGACGAATTCTCTCTAATGATGGGATAAGAGTAGAGGTTCCAACTGGATGTGCTGTTTATCCAAAGGAGTTTTTATCATGGCCTCCTAAGTCCTATGTGGAAAGGCTTTTTAACCTAGTGCATTGGACTGAAATGAACAAAGGTGGTCATTTTGCAGCTCTTGAGCAACCCTCTTCTTTAATAAAAGATATTCAAGACTTTTACAAAAAAGTTTGGTTGTAAGGACAGAATTAACTAAAGGCTTAATAATTGATATCTGGCCATTAGTTAGTTACCTATAGGAGCATCTAATTTTTAAGATAAGGGTAGCTTTTAACATCAAGGATTCTGATCATAAAATTATACAACCCTTTACCTTTTTGCTCCACTGCATCCCTAATCGCTAGATGAATGTTGCTGGAATTTTCAACCTCCAAGATCATCATTCTCTGTCCAACTGTGAAATTAGCATTAGCCAGTTTCTGAGGGATATCTTCAATGATGCTATTCAGACGCTCAATATTAGCTTTCAGCCATTTCTCTTCAAGATCTTCCTCTCCTGCCGGAAATATATAGCGTCGATCAACCAGTTGTTTAATGTGAAGAACACGCTCAGCAATTTCTTGAAGTTTTGAATAACCTCCAATAGCACTAACTGCGTCTCTTATGTCACGATTAAATCCAGTGCCGTCAGGACGAAGCATTGGGTTTGGGGGCATGGCATAAAAGGGTAGTGCAGGCGGAGGTTCTGGCGAGTTACATTCATTAGCACAGTCAAGTATATGCTCAATAGCCTTAAATGACGCTGAATCCTTAAGCAGCGAGGCTGAAATTTTCTGGCGTAGCGTCGGCTTTGGCAGACCAGCTTTAACTAATTTTTCTTCAGCAATTGGGATTCCATTGGGGCGATCAACAGCCTTCTTATACTTATCTGAAGTCCTCAGTTTAAGTTGCATTAAAGCTTTTGTTATAATCTTTTTGCTAGTACTAGACGGAACTTTTCCGTGACGCCCCACAAGATAATCAGCAATGCCAGGATAAAGAGAATGGTATTTTTCACGGCCTTCTAACTTATGCCAGAGTGATAGTGCAGCCTGACCGGTAGTATTCGCTGCATAAGGCGTAACTTGAGTTGGTTGACCAAGATCTTCTAGGATTTCTGCTTGCATTTGATATATTGCAATCTGAATTTGGTCCCAATCAGCGTGATCACCATTTACTCCAAGAAGTCGTCCAAGATTTTCCACCAGTCCAGGTATTGATTTAAGCGTTGCAGATGCACCACCTGGTGTGCGTGCGTAATACATGGCTTCTACAAGTTCAGAATTATAGCGTGACTCGAATTCACGATATTGAAAACGTAATTCATAAAGGGAAGACATACTAGCCTTGATAGCATCATAATTTAATTGCGGAGATTTTGCAGCAACTCTTTCATCAGGATAATTCCTTATGAGGTTTAACATCTTGTTCATGCTTGGTTGTGCTGTTGACCCAGCAAGAGCTGGATGTTGTACATCCATTGTTATATCTTTATCCAATTCCACAGCTGCCAAAGCCGCAGCCATGTAGCAGACAGGAGCCTCACCAAAAGTGGAGTGTGCGTGAATGGTTATATCTTGGTCAGGAAATCGCTTATATAATGATGATACAAGTTCATACACAAAATAGGCTGTTAATCTTCCACTAGCGGATTTCAAATAAAAACCTTTATGGCCAAGTTCTATAAGTTCTTCAGCAAAAACTAGACATCTGGCAACAGTTACGTTTGGATTATCTTCAATACAAATTGTTCCTTGTGCTATAATATCATAACCCTCACCTTGGGCTTCTGTGACAGCCTGAGCAACACCGGAAAGACATGCTGCATCATTTAGTCCATGGAAATTCTGCAGGATATTCACCCCCATTTTTGCATATTCAAAAACTAGCCCTTTTATTACATCATAGGATTGAGGCTCGTAACCAAGAAGAAAATCACCACGGATCAGAGCAGACTGCCGTACCCCATGACTTTTAAAATGTAAAAGCAGTTTTTCAACTTCTGCCCATTCGTTACGGCTTTTCTTGGCAAAAATATCAAAAAAGGTACCGCCACCTGTCTGAATAGCATCAGTGCCAATCAGATGGGCAGTTGGATAAGCATCTATCATTTCCTGGGCAGACGGGTTCGTTCCAAATAAAGACTGAATGGAGTCTCGGAATACATCTTGGAATTTTATTTTAGACATAGCAATTTCTCAATACTATTAATGGTGACAAGTTGCTTAGCCATAAATCACAAATATTTTTACGACCATTTAAATACTTGTTATTTTCGTTTGATATTATTAATTTTAAACCAAATTCTAGTCTTCATAAATATCGTAAATAGGAAAAGGTCCAAGTAAAATATTTATAAGCCTTTTTTCCTGGCAATTTCTAAAATCTGTTTATAAAGTGTGCAATATTTCAACTAATTGTCTAAAGTTAGCGATCAAGGCATCAAGATTTTTTCAAGTTTAAACTAAATCAAAGTATGTTGTAGACTAATTTGTAGACTGATAAATATTAGATTATAAGATATAACAATAACAGATGGTTATTATGAAATAACAAGGAGGTTCCCTCCGCCATAATTTACAGAAACGTTCAATATAAACAGATATGTAAATAACAGTATGTAACGTTAAAAAGCCGTTTAGTTTTTTTTGAGGTTGCCAAAATGATATGGTCTAGTTCTAATTTTATATTGTTCCTTTTTCGTGCAACTAATATATATACTAATAATATCTTTAACTGGGAAACTAATTATTTTGACAATTTTTAAATTTATATATCCTAATATTTATCAGTCCTTATATCGCAAAGGAATATTTAAAATTGTCTAAGTTGAACCTGATTATAATAATTTTTTTCTATAAATTTTGTTTCCTAATATCCGTAAATATATATGCTCAAGAAACTATTTTGAAAAAAGAGAAATTCAATGATTTGTATAATTCAATTGTAAGTATTCATTCAATAATTCCTAATGAAGCAAGAACTTCAAAAAGCCTTGGAACTGTCAGACAAGGTAGTGGAGTAGTAATCGATAATGAAAATATACTTACAATTGGCTATATTGTTCTTGAGGCGAGTGAAATCACCATCGGCTTATCTAATGGAAAAAAAATACCTGGAAGATTAATAGCGTACGATTTTGAGACTGGTTTTGGTTTAGTTTCCCCTATAGTTCCAACAAATTTAAAATCACTAAAAATAGGTGACTCAAGTAACATTAAAATGGACGATTCTATTTTTATACTTCCTTCACCAACTATGGGTATTGGTTCCTTAGCTAAAATGGTTTCTAGAAGGCCATTCGCGGGTTGGTGGGAATATTACATAGAGAAACCTATTTACACTTTACCAAATAATCCAGCTTGGGCAGGAGCGCCTTTAATTAATTCCCAAGGTGAAATAGTGGGAATAGGTTCGCTTTTTATTAGAGATGCTGTAAGCCCGGAGATAATATCTCCGGGAAATATGTTTGTTCCTATTAATCTTTTAAAACCAATCATTAAAGATTTGGTAAGATATGGTCGTAGAACTTCAAATGTTAATCCTTATATAGGATTATCTTCAGATGATAATAGTGGTAAAATAGTTGTTACTAAAGTTAGTAAAGATGGACCTTCTTACAAAGTCGGAATCAAGCCAGACGATGTAATAACAGGAGTAAATGGACAATTAGTTAATAATTTAGAATCTTTTTATAAAACTGTCTGGAGTTCTGGAAATTATGGAGTAATTATTAAAGTTGATGTAATGCGGAATGGAAAAAAAATGAATTTTAAGATACATTCAATTAATAGAATGGATTATTATCTTAAAAGCAACTCTTACTAAATAGTCATATTTAAATATTATATAAATGAAAATTTTTCAAAAATTAGATGATTTTTTGGACTTTGGCTGGGCACAGATTTCTCGTGGAAAAGCTGACAAAAAATCGCCTGCCAGACACCCTACCTTTGTTACATCAAGTGCGGATGGCTTTCCAAATGCCCGCACGTTAGTTATGAGACGGTGCGATAGGAAAAATAACCAGATAGAGTTCCACACAGATACTGCCTCTTCAAAAACGTTAGCCCTTAAGGAGAACCCACGTGCTGGAATTCACATTTGGCTATCAAAAGTACAATTACAAATTCAGATAGATGTTGTAGTTGAAGTTAAGGTTGGTGACATTACTATCCCATACTGGAGAGATGTTCCAACTAACTCCAGGAAAGCTTATGGAACTATTCCTATTCCTGGTACTGTCATTCAAACCCCCCTTGCCTATGATCATGCCCCAGATCAGAAACGTTTTGCCGTTTTGGTATGTAATATACAATCAATTCAGCTATTGCTTTTAGGGACTAAACATATTCGTGCTTATTACAAAAAGAAGACTAATTGGAAAGGAGAGTGGCTCTCTCCTTAAATTGTAGATTGAAAAACTTTAAGTCTTTAGAATGTAATAAAAACAGATGATTAAAATGAAATAGTGAGGAGGTTGTCTCCCCAGTGATGGGAAAATTCTTATTAAATTATTTCATCAATATTATTGTCAACTATTACTGGATTTTCATAAAATTTTATTTTAGGTGGTGAATACCTGTCTGTAATCCATTTAACCCTATCTTCATCAAACCAACTTTTTGCATTCTCAATATTATCAAAACAATAAACTCCGCCTGCTAAATTTTTTGAAGTATCACAGATATAGTTTTTTCTAATTAAACCTGGAGTATCTTTGTAAATGGGTGATGTTTCTAAAAACTTCTCTTTTAGAACTGAACTAGTTAATTCTTTATCTATATCAAAGGTAACAACTGCAATTATCATTATAAATATCCTTTTAAATATTTTTTCCAATCATGTGCCGGGTTAAACCCTAAAACATCTCTAATTTTCTTTGAAGATAATATTGACTCATATTTTTCCATATCTCTTCTCATTTTAACATTTGGGAAAAATTGCTTAATTATTTCCTCAGTTGTTAAGCTAACTGAGTTAATATTATGGGTAACATTAAAAACCTCATAACCAAGTCCATCTTTTTTAATACACAGTTCTATCGCTTGAGCTAAATCTCTTGCATCAATATAATTAAAGAGATTTCTTAATCTTATGCTTGGATTTTCACAAAACTCTTCAAATCTATGATATTCGTCAGGTTCAATTATATTACCAATTCTTAATGCATAAATATCAATGCCGGTTCTTTTTTGAAAAGCTTCACCAGTTTTTTCGTTCAACACTTTTGAAAGCCCATAGCTATCTGTAGGACTTGTTTCATAATCTTCTTCAATTGGAAGCCATTTAGGAATTGGATTACCCTGGGCAAAACAAAAGCCATATGTTGTTTCTGAGGATGCAAAGATAATTTTTTTAATTCCTAGTTTTGTAGCTGCTTCCATAACATTATAAGTGCCTAATGTATTGATACGAAAAGTTTCATTGTCTGGCTTGACTAAAATTCTTGGTATTGCTGCTAAATGAACAACTGTCTTGAAATTTTTTATACCTTCACCTAATTTAAGTTCTTGTATATTTGCATAACCCGATAAAGCATTAAAGACTTGACCAGAGTCAGTTATATCTAAGTTTATATTATCTACTCCATTCATCACAAGTGGAACAAGATCAGCATTTACGACGGAATATCCTTTTTCTAACAAATATTGGATTAAATGCTTACCAGCTTTTCCACTTCCACCCGTCACAAATATTTTTGGTTTAGTCATGAATTCCTCAAAAGTTATAATTTTTAAAAATTACTATTTTAGATTAAATTATAGATTGAATAAATATTGTTCTAATAATTAAATTAAATCAAATGATAAAATATTGTAATTCTTGAAAAGAAAGGTTATCAAATGCCCACTTTATCACCACCTCAAAATCCATAGTCTTATCCTCGTGTAAAAGCTGTTTTCGATGATATTCGTGCCACGCGTGGTAACGATTTCATAAATAATTTATGGTACTATCTTGCCTTCAATGCAGATTTGCTTGAGAATACTTGGAATGATGTAAAATCAGTAATGGCTAGACCTAGTCATTTAGATCCTATGACCAAAGAACTTATCTATGCAGCTGTTTCTATAGCTAATAGTTGTGAGTACTGTATTCACTCTCATACCGCTGCAGCTAGAGCCAAAGGTATGAATGATGAAATATATGCCGAGTTTCTATCAATTGTGTCTCTTGCCGGTAGGACTAATCATCTTCTAAATGGAATCAAAGTTCCCATAGACACTGAATTTAATAACCAGAATTAGTTGATTTTCTAATTAAACTTTAGATATGTATAATGAAAGGATTTAAAAATGATTACCCGGTACACCAGCCCGAAAGTGAGCGAACCTGCACCCAAGCTTTTGTCTAATTGTATTGTATGTGACGGCATAGCATACATTGCTGGATTAACGTCATGAAATGCGGATGGCGTAACGATTGATGGTAAGGATGAATACGAACAAACCAAAATCATTTTTGAAAAACACAAGACTTTGATTGAAGTAGCTGGTGGCACAATGGCTGACTTCACCAAACTGACCATTTACGTAACACGCATTCAAAATAACAAAATGGTCTGGAAGGCAAGAGCTGAGTTTTTTAAAGGCAATTTTCCAGCCTGTTCCCTAGTCGAAGTTTCAAACTTGGCTAGTCCTGAAATATATGTGGAAATTGAAGGCGTTGCCCATATAGGAAAAGGTGTCAATAAATATTAACTCATAAAGTTAGAAGCTAAAACATAGACTGAAAAACTATTATTCTATAAATATGGATGAAGCAAATGACTAACATAAACCACTGAGGAATTTGTTTTTGTTTAATTTATGTATTTTACAAGCTGGACCAATAAACAAAGATCTTATTTTAGATTACCCTTCATACGATCAAATGTTTTCATTACTTTTGAAAGATAAAATAAATCATTTGAATGTGAATGTTTTTAATATTTACGAAGATATTTTTCCACAAGATTTAGCTTATTATAATGGATTTATTATAACTGGAAGCACTTACGGAGTTTACGAAAATCATAAATGGATTAAAAAACTTTTCGATATTATTAATAAAATTGTTAAGTTTAAAATTCCTTTGCTTGGAATATGCTTTGGACATCAAGCTATTGCTCAAGCTTTAGGTGGACATGTAACAAAATCTTCAAAAGGTTGGGGCATTGGAATAAAAGAAATAATAACTAAGAGATATAGTAGTTTGTTAGGTAATTTTAATAAATTAAACTTAATTTTCTTCCATCAAGATCAAGTTGTTAAGCTTCCAAAAGAAGCAGAATTGTTAGCTAGTAACCCATTCTGTAATATATCTTCTTTCTCAATTGGCGATTCAGTCCTAACTCTTCAAGCTCATCCTGAATTTAATCACGATTTTAGCCTGAAACTATTAAAAGCAAGAAAATCTAATATTGAACTATTAACTTACTTAGAGGCAGTAAACGAACTTAAAACATTAGATCATGATGGTAAACTTATTATACCTAACATTATCAAATTCCTTGAGCAAAAATGTTAATATTAATTTTTAATTCAGTGATATAATTAGAAATATATTGAAGGATTGATTTTGAGTAATTGTATTTTTTGTAACTTACCACTAGATAGAATAGTTCATGACTATAAACATTTTTATGTAATAAGAGATGCTTTTCCAGTTACTCCACTACACTCACTAATAATAACAAAAAGACATGTTGTAAGTTATTTTCAATGTTCAAAAGCAGAACTTGAAGAAATACCAATAATATTAGATACACAAAAAACAGAACTAAAATACTTAGATAATCAAATAACAGGTTATAATATTGGAATGAATATAGGAGAGGATGCAGGTCAATCTATTTTTCACTGTCATATTCATATAATTCCTAGAAGAGAGGATGATACTCCTTACCCTAGAGGTGGAATAAGGGGAGTCATACCTGAAAAACAAAATTACTAATTTTTTAACAATTTTATTTAAAAAATAATAAAAAACTAACAAAATCCTATACCGTAGAATAATTTTAAAGGACTAGATAAATGTATAAATTGATTATTTTGTTTCTAAGTTTTTTTGGCCCCTTAGTATTAGGGGATGGATATACATACGCCCAAGAACAAACTTGTATTTCATCGGACGGTTCACCAAACCATGAAATAGAAAATTTTCCTACGCGAGGTAATCCTCATAAATTTAAAAAACAGAAAATTAAATTCTGTTTTTCAAAGAATCCAATAAAAACAAATAAAAATAAATATATTGCTTCAGTTGTTGGCGTCACCCTCACGGGCATTCCAATTAGACCTGGAACTGTAGATTGGTATGATAAAAACTCTCCAAGAAAGCATAGCAAAGACAAATCATCGGGATTAAATTTGGAAGCAATAAGACCATATGAAAAAATATTTGGAATAGATAGATATAATGGTCATGTAGATCATAGAGGGTTGTACCACTACCATAAGTCAAACTCTTTATTACTATTAAATGGTAAACCTCTTATTGGTTATGCAGCTGATGGATTTGAAATTTTTTATATTCCTAATAAGGTAAAATCTTCATGGCAACTTAAAAAAGGCAATAGAAAAGTTGAACCTTTCGGAAAATATGATGGCGCATTCAAAGAAGACTACAGATTTGTTGAAGGTAGTGGAGATTTAGATGAATGCAATGGTAAGTTTGTTAATGGTATATATAAGTATTTTGCGACTGAGACTTTTCCTTTTTTCCCGAGATGCCATTGGGGTAAAATTTCAAAAGATTTTGGACAAAAAAGATAATAAACTTTCTTAATTTAAAGGTCATCCTCTGCAACATATTCTGTTGCTATAGAATAAACCTATTACCTATATAGCATTTAAAAATTGAATATTATTTATTCATCAATAAAATATTAATTTTTTATATTTGAAATTGGAGATAAAGATGTTTTGTATTGTTTGTAGTGTCAGATATTCTAACCCGAAATTAATGCACGTAGGACATCAATATATGGCAGATAATTTTGATCCTAAAACGTTTAATGGGCTTTTAGAATTCAAATCGTTTCATATAACTCCTGATAAGGGATTAGGTATTTTTACTTTTAATAATCAAGAAAATTTAAAAAAGCATTTGTCAGACGTAAAAAACTTCAATAAAGATTACGAAGATCGATTTTCATGCAAAATTACGGTAGATACTGGAATTGTAAATCCTGATTTGTACTATAAAGCGTAAACTAAGAGATTGAATCAATTATAAGATTATAGTTGTTTGATACATTAAATAATTCTAATTAATTTACAGATTTTATAAATTTAAATCTATAAATCAAGTTTCGAAAAAATTTTTGACCAAATTGTTGAAATGGTTAAATAAAAATTTTTGATATTTAAGATAATACCATTTCAATTTTTATATTCTATAAATTATAATCATTAGTTCACTTCAAACAACATAACAGCAAAGAGATTATCCTTATCTGTCCATGTTGCAATTTTTTTGAATCCAGATAAGGCTACCAATTCTGTGAATTCATTAATGTGGTATTTATATGAATTTTCTGTGTGAATTGTTTCTCCAGCTGAAAAGAAAAATTTTCTTTCACCAATGCTTACAGCTTGGTCGATGCAACTTTCAAGATGCATTTCTATTCTACCTTCAAAAATATTATAGCGAGCAATGTGACGAAATAAATTCAAATTGAAATCAGCACCTAATTCTTGGTTGATTCTAGAAAGAAGGTTTTTATTAAAAGCTTCAGTAATACCATATTTGTCGTCATATGCATTAATGAGCGTTTCATGATCTTTCTTTAAATCAACTCCTATTAGCAATTTTCCATTTTTACCAACAGTTTTACAGATTGTCTGTAAAAAAACTGTGGTATCATCAGGCTCAAAATTGCCAATGGTTGAACCTGGGAAAAATGCAACTCTAGACTTTGGAATACGTTGAGACGCTGGAATCTTAAGTGAAGAAGTAAAATCAGAAGCAACTGTTAAAACCTCAAGTTTTGGGTAGGCCTGACGTATTATTCTTGCAGAATCTTGTAGCTGTTCCTCGGAAATGTCTATTGCACATAATGAAACGGGTTCATTTAATGAATCTAGTAGTATACGGACCTTCTCAAGAGACCCTGAACCGTATTCAATTAGTGTTACGTCCGAACCAAGATATTTTGCAATTTCATTTGCATTTTTATTAAGAATATCAATCTCTGTTTTTGTTGGATAATACACATCAAGTTTACAAATCTTTTCAAATAATTGTGCACCTTTACGATCATAAAAAAACTTAGATGATGTTCGTTTGGGTATTTTACCTAATCCTGAAATTACATGATCTAAGAATATATTTTTATTACTATTGTCATTAGCATATAAACTATTCGTAGAAGCAAATTTATCTTTAGCTAAACGTATTCCTGAAAACTGCCAACGTGCGCTTGGAGGAAAAAAATTCCGATATGAAGCTCTTATATGTTCTGAAGGAGTTGCGCACGAACCACCTCGTAAGACCATCTGACCAGACATAAACTTGCCATTATATTCTCCTACAGCGCCTTCAGGAATGTGATAACCTGGATAAGCACTGAACGAACTTTGGGTCCATTCCCATACATCTCCATAAATTTGTGAAACACCATCTTTTGTAGGTTGAGGGTCAAATATATTAGCATCAGCAAAATGTCCATCTAATTCATAAGAGTTGGCAATAATTTCCCATTCAGCTTCTCGAGGTAACCTGGCATTTGTCCATCGAGCAAAAGCGTCTGCTTCATAATAACTTACATGGCAAACTGGTGCATTCAGATTAATTGGACGCATACCACTCATTGTAAAATTAGACCAAGTACTGTCATCATTTTTTTTCCAATACAATGGGGCTTCCCAATTTTCTTTTCGACACAGTGCCCAACCGTCAGATAACCAAAACTCAGCCCTTTTGTAACCACCATCCTCGATAAAATTAATATACTCACGATTAGATACTGGATATTTTGCTAAGTGAAATGGTTCGAGCCAAATTTTATGTCGTGGACCTTCAGCATCAAAAATAAAATCTTTGCCGGAATATCCAATTTCAACAAGTCCTCCAGGGTGGTCTGTCCAACTAGTTTCACTTACACTCAATGCTATAGTTGGGGGATGTTCTATGTAAACAGGATATAATGGGTTTCTTGAAAGAGCATGTTTGATGTCTGTTATTAAAAGTTCTTGATGTTGTTGTTCGTGATTAATACCAAGCTCTATTAACTGCAAAACGTCTGATGTTGGCTTAGTTTGAAAGTAATCTCTCATTGCTTTATCTACATGATCTCTATATTCGTATACTTCGGCCGATGAAGGACGGGTTATCATACCTCTTTCAGGTCTTGCGTGACGATCGCCTATTTGCTCATAATAGGAATTAAACAAAAAATTGTAGTTAGGATGAAATTCCTGATAATCACCTACGAATCGTTTAAGGATAAATGTTTCAAAAAACCAAGTTGTATGAGCTAAATGCCATTTAGTTGGACTTGCATCAGGCATTGACTGAATACATTGATCTGCTTCACTCAAAGGGGCTGAAAGTTTTAAAGTTTGATCACGTACCTTATTATAAAAACTTGCTAAATGATCGTTTAAAGATATGTTTTTAGGACGTATAGATGATTTAAAAATGATGTTTCTCTGCAAAAATTATCGTTATGATACTTATAATAGAATTGATTGCAATTGATAATTCTAAATTTAATTTACTTATGAGTAGGTAAGGTTTAAAGACTTAGCTTTTTTTAAATATTATTAATAATAAATTTGTAAATAATATTAATTGTTAAGTAAATTATTACTAATTTTAAGTTATAAATTTTGCTAAACTAAGTTCAAAAAAGAGAGTATGCAAATGTATTATGAAACAAATAAAAATGATCACGGATTACCTTACAATCCTTTCAAAGCTCTGACAGTTCCACGTCCAATTGGGTGGATTAGTACAGTAAGTAAAAACGGTATAGGAAACCTCTCACCATATAGTTATTTCAATGGACTTTCTTATGATCCTCCATTTGTAATGTTCTCAGCTGGCAATCGTGCAGATGGAAGTAAGAAAGATAGTGTTTTAAATGCTGAAGAAACAGGTGAATTTGTTGTTAATATGAGCACCTGGGACACACGTCACCAAATGAATGATACAAGTTGGATAATGGAACCAAATACAGATGAATTAGAAAAAACTGGTTTAACCGCTATAGATTCATTCGAAGTAAAGCCAAAAAGAGTTGCAGAGTCCCCTGTGCATTTTGAGTGTAAATATCACCAAACAGTTGAACTTCCAGGAAAAGGAGGTTTGCACAACGTTGTATTTGGACAAGTTATTGGTATTCATATCAAAGATGAATTTATAACTGATGATGGGATAGTTGATACGCTAAAAATGAAGGTTATCGCTCGATTAGGTTACAATGACTACACTTTAGTAGAGAAAACTTTTTCAATTATTGACTTCAAAGATAAAGGAAAAATGACAAAAAGTTGGAGATAATAATAAAACTGTAAGGAAATAATATGATTGATCATAAATTAGAAAGACAAGTGGTATTACTTAAGATACTTGCTAAAGGGTGTAAAAAACACCCTGCTTATAGAGCAATTAGAAAAGCTACTGAACGATGTGAAGAGTGTGTGGTTATATGGCAAGCACGTGTTGAACTTAATGAAATAGAAACAAATTAATTTGCAGACTAAACTGTAGACTGAATAATCATAATTCTATAAAATATTATTATCACAAATTTAAAATAGAGTAAGGCACATATAAAGTTGGATTCTTCAATTAATAATATTCCAGATAGTAAAGGAGCCAACGCATATCATAGAGATAAATCTTTTTCAAAATTATTAGAATTCTATAGTGGGAAAGATATGTTATCTAAAATAGAAAGTCAGTTTATAGAGCTAGGAGAAATTGTAGGCAATCAATTAGAAGATTTAGCTTTAACTGCAGACAAAAACTCACCAAAACTTTCTAAAAGAGCTAGGGACGGTTCTTTTACTAATACAATTGAAAAACATCCAGACTTTATAAAATTAGAAAAATATGCATTTGAAAGATTTGGATTAGCAGCTATGTCTCATAGGCATGGAGTTTTTGGAATGCAGCAGAAACTTCCACCAATAGTGAAATATGGATTGACTTTTTTATTTGTTCAAAGTGAATTTGGTTTATGTTGTCCATTAAGCATGACAGATTCCCTGACCAGAACTTTAAGAAAGTTTGGAGACAACAAAATAGTTGATAAATTTATTAATCAATTAACGTCTCAAAATTTAGATGAACTTTTTCAAGGTGCAATGTTTATGACAGAACAGCATGCTGGTTCTGATGTTGGATCAATTGATACTTATGCTGAAAATATAGATGGACAGTGGTATCTTACAGGAGACAAGTGGTTTTGTTCTAACCCTGATGCTGATCTTGCTATGGTTTTAGCTAGATACGATAAAAATATAAGTGGTACTAAAGGACTTGCTCTATTTCTTCTACCTAAAAGACTAGATTCTGGAAAACTTAATAGTTACGAAATAATAAGATTAAAAGATAAGTTAGGTGGAAGATCATTTGCAAGTGGAGAAATTAGACTTAATAAAGCTTCAGCTTATATTGTTGGAGATCCCCAAAAAGGTTTTAAACAGATGACAGACATGATTAACATGTCAAGATTATCTAATGGCGTTAGAGCATCTGGAATGATGCAAAGATGTCTTCAAGAAAGCCTTTTCATATCAAATACACGTTATGCATTTAAACAAAAATTAATTGATATTCCTTTGATGCAGAAGCAACTGCTGAAGATGCTTATAATTACTGAGGCATCAAGATCAATGGTATTCAAAGCATCGGAGCTCCTAGAAAAAGCAGATAATGGAGATAGTATATCACAAAATATTTTTAGAATTATTACTCCATTGATTAAGTTCAGAGCTTGTAGAGATGTAAGAAAAATTGCAGGCGATGCTATGGAAATTAGAGGTGGGTCAGGTTATATCGAAGAGTGGCTTGATCCAAAAATTCTAAGAGATTCTCACCTTGGTTCTATATGGGAAGGAACAAGTAATATTATATCTTTAGATACTATACGAGCTTTAAAAAAAGATAATAATATAGAAACGTTAAAATACTATCTAATTCAAGTTGTACAAACGACAAAAAAAAATGAACATACAGAAAACTTATTATCTGCAATAGATAATGTATTTAGTTTTGTAAGAACAGAAATACAAGAGGATTTCACATCTTCTTCAAGAAAAATATCTTCCTCACTATACTATTTATGTGCATCTATCTTTTTAAATTCTGAAGGACAATACTGTAAAAGTTTGGCTAATAGGAAAAAAATAAGTGAATTGCTTATTAAATATAAAATTAATCAAAATAGCCCTCTTGAAAGAGACAATTTAGATTTTGATTTAATCTGTCAATTTATTTAACCATTTGCAAAATGGTAGACTAATTTGCGGACTGCACAATTATAATTTTTAAACAAAATGATATTAACAGTAAATTTTTTTACTATATTTATTGAGATCAAATAATTAAAAAACTAATATCGAATTGAAATAAAAAAAGGATTTAGATAATTATGTTAATTAGGTTTGTTATAAAAATCGTTTGTTTTTTGTTAAGCATTAAGTTTGCATTTGCTGATATTGTTGATGTTAATAATGAACAGATAAAAGAATTATCAAAAATTAATATTCCAATAGTGGATATAAGAAGAAGTTCAGAGTGGGACCAAACCGGAGTAGTGCCCAAAAGCATTTTGCTAACCTTTTTTGATAAAAAGGGAAATTATAATTTTGATAAATGGTATGAAAATTTACGCTTAAAAATTAATGACGGAAAACCAATTATATTAATCTGCAGAAGCGGTAGAAGAACGAGAATAATAGCCGAAATGATGGATAAAAAATTTGATAATGTTATATATAATGCAAAATACGGAATAAACTCTTGGATTGATGAAAAATTAATAACAGTTAAACCATATCATTAATCCAATAATTATTTAATTAAATTTATGATATTTATGATTAATTTCTTAATTCTTTTATAGCGCTTGCAATATCTTCGTCTTGTATGTTTAAGGCTTCTCTTTTTACTCTTAGCTCATGTGCTTTCTCTAATACATTTGCATGCGTAAAACCAATAGGTGGGTCAAATTTATAACTGGCAAGCTCTATAAGTAAACCTAATGGTTCTCTAAAGTAAATTGAATCCATAAATCCCCTATCTTTAATACCTGTATTTGCAAAGCCATTTTCATTTAAATTTTTTTCAGCTATACGAATAGTACTTTGACTTACCCAAAAAGCAACATGGTGAACACCCCCACATGCATTCTTTATTTTTTGTTTGTCTGGAATTATGTTTTCGTTTGTAAAAATGGTCACAGTAGTACCGTCTCCACAATCAAAATATAAGTGATTAGTATTTAAGTCATCCAAATTTGGCTGTTCAAAAATAAACTTCATTCCAAGGATTTTTTGCCAGAAATTTATAGAGGTTTCTTTATTAGCCCCATTTAATGTAATGTGATGTATGCCTTGGGCTTGTATTATACTTCTCATTTTCTACCTTTTGAATTATTTTTGTTATAAATAAAATTCATAAGAAACTTTTAATTTATCCTAGTGATAAATTCAATCTTCACAAATAATTAATTAGGGTTATTAAATAGAAATTAATAATTTTTTGGTAAGTTCTCTATTCATTTATTGATTTATAAATTAATATTTAATTATTTAATTTCAGTAGAAACAAATGACAAAAATTTCATCAATTATGATTTACGGAATTAGTATTTACTTATTATTAATTTTAATCATGTTTATTTTTCAAAGATCTTTGTTATATCAACCATCTAGAGAGAAACTTGATGTTTCTTACTATAATAATTCTGGGTTGAAAAAAATTACTTTCACTACTCAAGATGGAATTGTTTTGAAATCTCTATTTAAAAAACCATCTAAAAGTGAGAATAATACTATAGTTGTGTTTCACGGCAATGCAGGCCATATAGGCCACAGAGTCCAAAAATTTAAACCCTTTATGGATGAAGGCTATGGTTTGTTATTGCTTGAGTATAGAGGCTATGGAGAAAACAAAGGTAAACCTACAGAAAGTGGTCTTTACTTGGACGGTAAAGCGGCATTGGATTTTTTAACTAATTATAATATTCCTGTAAACAAAACTATTCTTTACGGAGAGTCTTTAGGATGTGGGTTAGCTGTGAAATTTTCAACAGAAGAAAGTTTTAAAGCAACTATTTTAGAAGCACCTTATACATCCATAGCAGACGTAGCTATGCGCCAATACTGGTATCTTCCTGCTAGGTGGTTAGTTTTAGATCGTTATGATATTATTAATAAAGTAAAGAATATTAATTCACCATTACTTGTTTTACATGGTTTAAAAGATAAAATAATCAGTATAGAGTTTGGTAAAAGGGTTTTTAATTCTGCTCCAAAACCAAAAGAGGCCCTTTATATTCCTAATGCTGGGCATAATAATCTTTATGAATTTGATACATATAAAAAAGTAATAAGTTTTCTAAAACAAAATTAATAAGTTTTATAAATGTAATCTATTTATAAAATTAACTTCGAATTCTTTCATCTATATTAATAAAGTGATATGATGGAAATATGAACAAACTAACAACCAGTGATTCATTATCATTAAGAGATGAACTTCATGCTAGACCTTATATTAAGTTAGGCAACAATCTAAGAACTTTTCACTTTGCGTATTTAATAAAAGACAATGATGAAAAGAATGCTTGGAATTATCTAAGCAAATATTTAAAGAAATTAAATTTTCAAAGTTTACCAAAAGAGCCATCAAAATACTGGGTGGCTGAGGGAAAAGATTTGATTATCCGATATGAATGTCATACAGAATTCATATCACTAACATTAATATATCCTAATAAAATTGAAGGTGATAATAAAAACATACCAAAATTGTTCGATGTAAAATTTTTAAATTTATTGCCAAAAGTTTTTTTAGAAAAGTTTCCTGGACAACATTTTTTGTCATCATGGATTGAAATGGCACAATCTAGTCACAATTTCAAACCAATTGATATTGAGAAATTTTTTTTCCATGATAATTTTGCAGGCTCAAACGTTGCTGAAGATGGAGCTAATGTTTTCATGTCCTTTAAATCTGACAGGACTGATTTTCTTAGTTCTGGATTTAGAAGAGTATTTATACAAAATAAAAATCTTAGAACAAGAAGAACCGGAAGGCTTCTTCAGAGAATTGTTGAACTTGAGACTTACCAGGTACTTTCTTTATTGGGCTTAAGTCAAGTCAGAGAACAAAGTTTTCATTTAAGTAATCTTGAGAAACAAATCACAGAAATTACAAAATCAGTTTCTAAAACTACAGAGAAAAATTTAGACAAAAAATCAATAGCTTATCCAGATTTTCAAAAAGATTTAAACCAACTTTCTTATGTTGTTGCCAAAATAGAAGAAATAGATTCTTTTACCAACTACCGTCTATCAGCAACAGCCGCTTATTACAAACTAGTAGAACAAAGGGTAAAAGATTTACGAGAAGAGCGTCTAGAATCCTTTCAGACAAATGATGAATTTTTAAGTAGAAGATTACAACCTGCTGTTAGGACTAGTGAAGCTTTTTCAAGAAGATTGGAGTCATTAGCTACAAGAGCACAAAGAGCAGATAATCTTGTTAGAACCCAAATAGAAATGGGTGTTCAAATTCAAAATAAAAATTTATTGGAGTCCATGGAATTAAGAGCAAGAGCTCAACTTAGATTACAAGAAACCGTAGAGTCTTTGTCAATTGTTGCAATAACATACTATATTATTGGTCTGTTGAGCACTTTGATTGACCCAGTAAATTTTGATAAAGTGTTTTTTAGCAAACAAGTTTTTCTAGCGTTTTGTGTTCCAATTATTCTTCTTCTAATATGGTTCATAGCAAAAATGGTACGAAAGAAAATTAATAAGATTAAATAGTATATGGACTATAGTCTAAAAAAATAAAGTAAAGGTGTCCCCCCAATGAAAATATATAATCATTATGTAAATGGCAAAGAAATGGAGCCAAATAGTAAAAAATATTTTGAAACAGAAAATCCCTACACCTGTGAAAAATGGGCAAAAATTGCTAAGGGTGATTCACACGACGTTGACATAGCTGTAAATGTTGCAAAAGAAGCCTTTGAAAAAAAATGGTCTAAAACCAAACCTACAGAAAGAGGAAAATTACTTGTAAAACTTGCTGAACTTGTTGAAAGAGACTTTCAAAGATTAGGTGAAATAGAGGTTCAAGATAATGGTAAGTTGATTGCAGAAATGGGTGCTCAAACAAAATATCTTGCCGAATGGTATAGGTATTTTGGTGGTCTTGCAGATAAAGTTGAAGGATCAGTATTACCCTCAGATAAACCTGGTATATTTAATTATACAAAATATGAGCCATATGGTGTTATCGGAATGATTACAGCGTGGAACTCTCCTTTACTACTTTTATCTTGGAAACTTGCTCCAGCATTAGCAGCAGGAAATACAGCAGTAATTAAGCCATCTGAGTTTACTTCTGCTTCTACTTTAGAATTCATGAAATTAATTTCAGAAGCGGGATTCCCCGACGGTGTTGTTAATTGTGTTACAGGTATGGGTATTGACGTTGGACAACCACTTGTTGAACACAAACATATTTCAAAAATTGCATTTACTGGATCTGATGTTTCAGGTCAAAAAATCTATGAAACAGCTGCAAAAAAAATTATGCCTGTATCTTTAGAACTCGGCGGTAAATCACCTAATATTGTTTTTGAAGATGCTGATTTTGAAGCTGCAATAATGGGTGTAATATCGGGAATATTCGCAGCAACAGGACAAACTTGTATAGCAGGGTCTCGTTTATTAGTTCAGGATTCTATTTATGAAAAGTTTGTGAAAAGACTTGTTGAAGTTGCAAGTGAAGCAAAAATAGGTGATCCAATGTCACTTGATACACATGTAGGTCCTGTAACAACACAGCCACAATTTGATAAAATCATGAGTTACATAGAAATTGCAAAATCAGAAGGTGCAAAATGTGTTCTAGGTGGAAAAGCTTACTCTGGGGAGAATGTTAGAGGAAATAGATTTGTTGAGCCAACAATTTTTACCGATGTTAATAATGAAATGAGAATTGCTCAAGAAGAAGTATTTGGTCCTGTTTTATCTATCATTCGTTTTAAGGATGAAGAAGAAGCTATAAAAGTAGGTAATGATGTTATATTTGGTCTAGCAGCTGGTGTATGGACTAACAATATTGGAAGAGCGCTTAGAATGTCAGACTCTTTAAGAGCTGGCACTGTTTGGGTTAATACTTATAGAGCTGTAAGCTTTATGTCCCCTTTTGGTGGTTACAAAAGATCAGGACGCGGAAGGGAAAGTGGACAAGAATCTATCAAAGAATTTTTACAGACGAAGTCAGTATGGATAGCAGAACAAACATCCATTTCAAATCCTTTTATTATTAGATAATAAAAATTATTATTATTTTAGAAGTCATAGACTACTTCTAATAATTTATCTCCTTCACTAATCAAATCACCTTCTTTAATAAAAATATCAATAATTTTTCCTCTTTTTTTTGCGGTAATTGGGATATGCATTTTCATGCATTCTATTACTAATAAATCTGTGTCTTCTTCTATAATTTGATTTTTTGAAACTAATATCTTTATTAATGTTCCAGAAACTTCAGAGTAAATCATTACTTAACCTTATTCATATTCTATGGTCTCATTGTTCTACTAGTCATTCCTATTTTTCTCAAAGGTGCTGCTAAATCGGCAAATTCACACATAGTTTTACGTGTATTTCTTGGATCTATAATCTCTTCTATCAAGAAAGATTCAGCTGACCTTAGAGGTGATCTCAATTTATTCAATCTCATAGTTATTTTTTCTAGCTCAGCTTTAGGATCTTTTGAATTTTCTATATCGGACCTGTAGGCAGCTTCAATCCCTCCTTCAAGGGGCAAAGATCCCCAACGAGCTGAAGGCCATGCGCATCTTGAGATATAGCTGCTACCTCTTTTATGAGCGGCGCCGGCTACACCAAAACAATTTCTCATTATTATTGACAACCATGGTGTTGTAGTTTGCCAGATGGCCGACATAGCTCTAACACCTTCTTTAATTGTACCTTTTTTTTCAGCATCTAAACCAACTTGAAAACCTGGACAGTCTACTAAATAAATAACAGGTAAATGAAATGTTTCAGCCAAATCAACAAACTTTTGTACCTTTTTACATGTATCAGATGTCCAACAACCACCATAAGAATATGGATCACTCGCCATTAAAGCTATTGACCATCCATTAATTCTACAAAAACCTGTAACAATTGACTTACCATATTCTTTTCCAATTTCAAAAAAAGTATTCTTATCCACCAATTCTTCAATTATTGGTCTTATTTTATATACAGATTTAATATCTCTTGGAATGGCATCAATCAACCATTCTGACGTTCTGTTTGGATTATCTTCCGTGCTTAATTGTTCAGTCAATTGATAAACTGAATTTGGTAGATAAGATAAAAATTTTTTTGCAGAGTTAAAGGCTTCTTCTTCTGTATCAACAGCAGCATCAACAGCTCCTGATTTTAATTGAATTTCATACCCACCTAATTCATTTTTTGTTAACTTTTGACCTATCTGTTCAACAACAGGTGGACCAGCTACAAAGACAGCAGATTTTTCTTTAACCATGACTGAATAATGAGAGCATGCAAGGTGTGCTGCTCCCAGACCTGCTACGGAGCCAAGCCCTAGAGCAACTCTTGGAATAGTGCCCATACTCTCTACAACTAAATTCCAACCATCCACTTCAGGTACATTTGCTCTACCTGTAGTTTCAATTGTTTTAACTGACCCTCCCCCGCCAGAACCTTCAACTATTCTAATCAAAGGTAGTTGGAGAGATAATGCCATCTGTTCACATTTTAGATGTTTTTCTCTAATTGAAGCATCAGCAGAGCCACCTCTTAACGTAAAATCATCTCCTCCTACAACGATATTTCTTCCATCAATTTTTGCATTACCAAAAATAAAGTTAGATCCAGTAAAATTAACTAAATCATTATTTTCATTGTAAGTAGCTGATCCAGAAATCTTTCCTATTTCATGAAAAGACGACTCGTCTGTAAGAATATTAATTCTTTCTCTTATTGTATAACGACCAGCATCATGTTGTTTTTTTACTCTTTCTTTGCCACCTAGATTTTCAGAAAGTTTTTCTCGAATTAATTTTTCTTCTAATTCTTTTTTCCAACTCATTTTAAATTATCAAACCTTATAACTTACTTTTTCAAAAAAATTATAAATTTTATGTTATTTAACATTCTAATGTTTTCATAAAAATTTAATATAAACAACATCAAAAAAGTTTCCATAAAATGATGACTATTAAGTGTGTTTAATAACACAAAACTTTCTGGTATTTCTCAATATTATATATAAAAACTTAGGTTACACGTTATTATTTCTTTGCATTTTGTATTGAATTTAATAACTTTAAGTTATAAATTTAAGTAAGGATTGCATAAGAAATGGAATTCGATATTGAATCAAATATTTCTTTTATAGAAGAAAAAATAAATGCTTTAGGACTAATCACTGATCAAGAGAAACCTTATACGAGGCTTGTATTTAGTAAAGAATTTTACGATGGACGATCGTGGCTAAACGACCAATTAAAGTCTCTTGGCTTATCAATTTCAACTGATGAAGCAGGTAACTTAGTTGGTCTTTTAAAGACAAATAAAAAAACGGAAAAACTTGTTATAATAGGATCACACATTGATACCGTTCCATCTGGTGGTCGTTTTGACGGTATAGCAGGAGTTGTTTCAGGTTTATGTGTTATGAATCATATAATTAATAATAACATTAATTTACCTTTTAATTTAGCAATCTATGATTATTTGGGAGAAGAATTGAACGATTGGGGAACTTCATGTATTGGAAGCAGAGGTATTGGAGGAGTTCTTAATCAAGAAATTTTGTCGAGAAAAAACACATCAGGTTTGGTTTTAAGCGAAGAAATTGATAAAATTGGAGGAAATACTAAACTCCTAAATAATCCACTTTCAATAACAAAAAATATTTTAGCATGCCTAGAACTACATATTGAACAAGGAAAAATTTTAGAAGATAGAAAAATCGATATAGGAGTTGTTAGATCTATACCTAGTATTTCTAGATTTAGTGTTACGGTCAAAGGTCAAGCAGGTCATAGCGGTACTATTTTAATGAACCAAAGAAGTGATGCTTTAGTAACTGCTTCTGAAATAATTTCTTTTGTAAATAAATCTGCAGTAAAAATGTCTCAAAAAAGTAATCAACATTTTGTTGCTACCGTTGGAAAAATAAATGTTCATCCAAATTCAGCTGCTATTATTCCAGGATTAGTCGAAATGACAATTGATCTAAGAGCAACAAGTAAAAATTCAAGGCAGGAATTTTTAAATATTTTGGAGAAAAAAATTGCATTTTTAAATGACACCACTTCTTGTAATATTAACATTAAAGACATAGCCTTTGCACCATTTGTGGAGATGAATAAAGATTTAATCCAGCTATTTAAGAATTCGGCTAGATCACTTGGACTTTCTAATAATATTATGGATAGCGGTGCAGGTCATGATACAGCACAACTATCAAGAGTAGTCCCAGCTGGAATGATATTTATCCCTTGTAAAGATGGACTGAGTCATTGCCCAGAAGAATATGCAGAAGCTTCTGACATATCAAAAGGGACAGCAGTTTTATGGAAAATGGTTGAAAAACTAGCCGCATTGAATCAAAGTTAAATAATTAAAATCATAGTAATTCCATTGATTTACATATCTCATGAATTCACAATTCCTAAATTTAATTCTAAATAATAAATTTATGTGCAAGCATTTTTTACTATTATCCAAGTTTTGTTCATAATTCTGTTAGTTTTTTCTTTATCTTTAACTTTATTCAAAATCTTTTTTTTAATACAAATTTTGAATAGTCTCTCTCCACCACCATTTTTCAAGATATCCCATGAACAATTCATTGCTTCTTTTTTAACATCTGTGCCTTCAATCTTACTTTTTTTTTGAATAAAATTTCCACATTTTAATGGATCAAAATAGCCATAACTTACTTTAGAAAAAAATAATATATTGATAAAAATTATACAAAATAATGTTTTTTGAAACATGGATAAGTCCTTACATTCCTAATGGTCAGTTTTTTTACTTTTTTTACATGATGGAGTTAATGTACCGTCTGGAAGTATTGCTTCACATAAACTCATATTGTCTGCATTGACGTTTTCAAGTATAGCGTCTCTGAGATTGGCACCATCAAAATTTGAGTGGGTTAAATCAGCATTTGAAAAATTAACACCTTCTAAATCAGCATTCCTGAGGTCAGCTCCAATAAGTAAACTATTAGATAAGTTAGAAAATTTTAAATTAGCACTATGCATATCTGAACGAGAAAAATTACTACCAGAGAAATTAGAATGATCTAACTTCGATCCATGCATCGAGACAAATTCAAAATCTGAATTTTCAAAATTTGAATAGCTCAGATCACTTCCAGTTAAAATTGCATTCCTAAAAATAGTTTTTGGTGCTTTTACACGATGTAGGTAAGATCCTTGAAGTTCTGCTGCTGTAAAATTTGCTCGTGAAATGTCTGATAATTCAAAATCTGAGTTTTCAAGGTTTGCAAAAGTAAAGTCTACATTTTTCACAATTGCATGATGAAATGAGGATTGTGTCAAATCACTTTTAACAAAACTTGAATTTGTTATATCAGATTCATAAAAATCTACCAAAACCATATTTGTGCTGTTAAAGATTGTGTTTATGCTTTTTGAATGAATGAAATTCGCTCTATATAAATACGACCCCAAAAAATTTGATCCTGATGTATCCAGATTTTGATAATCTCTGAAACGTAAATCGCATAATTCACAATTAATTTTTTTAACTTTCATTATTTTATCTTTTATTTCTTTGCCATTCACATTAAATGAAAATATCATTATCAAAGGTATTAAAAAATATTTAAAGTAGGATTTAAAAGACATTTTCTTTCCTCTAATAATACAGAAATTCAAGAGCTTGTTTTAGCCTGTTATTTCTCTCTACCATAGTGTCCCATTTTTCTAGAGCAACATCACCAGTTCTAAATTCCCTATATAAGGAGTTATTTTGGAGATGTCTAAAAGTTGATGTCCAATTTGGATATGGTCTAAACCAATCAGTATATCTTCCCTTTAGCTGATTTAAAACCTCTTGCTCTGTTAAATCACTTGTCTCAGCAATTTTTTTTCTGGTTTCTTTACTTAAATATGTATATTCCGGCATCCTAGGAGTTATGAGTATTAATACAGATTTATTAATATCTTTTGTAGTTTGTTTAGAAAAAAAATATTGAATTCCTGGAATATCTTGCAGTATTGGCACTCCATCTCTAACATTTTCTGTTTCTTTTTCACTAAGTCCACTTAATATTAGAGTATCTCCCCGCCTCATTGTAACTGTAGATTTAACTGAAGTTTTTGATCTGTTAATTTGATATGTAAATGTAACATTTGAGCTGGGTGTAACAAGAAATGTTCTTTCAGCTTCAACATTTAATTTGACTAAACTATCTGAAACAATTTCCGGGTTAATCTTAAGTGTAATACCAATTTCATCTTCAAGACTAATTTCTGAATCTTCACCTGAACCAACTGCACCTGCTTGAATTTTATTTCCCGAAAAAAATTTGGACTCTTTTCCTTCATATGCAACTAAGCTTGGTCTTGCCAGTATTTCATTTCTGGTAGCATTTGCATTTGCTATATTTAATGAGTAAGTAATTGCAGGTATTGTTATTGCTTGTACAAATCTATCTTGTGTAGCCGCAGCATCTAGAAAGCCGTCTGCATCGTTATCAAGAACAGACTGATTAACGTTACCTGAGAAATAAGCGTCAAGTGAGTTTGTAGTATTACCAAATTGTAAAGTTAGACCATTAAGAAGATTAACACCACTTGATGTTTGAGCATTTTCAATTGAGTTAATTATAACTACATCTGTAATTAACATTTTTTTAAAGTCTGCGTCTTTCGAACTACCAACAGTTTCTTCTACTTCTTCTACTTCTTCTATTTCTTCTACTGCTTCTTCTGCTTCTGCTTCTGCTTCTACTTCTACTTCTACTTCTTCTACTTCTGCTTCTACTTCTGCTTCTACTTCTGCTTCTACTTCTGCTTCTACTTCTGCTTCTACTTCTTCTATTTCTTCTGTCTGTTGGATTTTCATTAAATTACTTTTTTTGAATTCTCTGTGAAAAAGATCCCAACTCCTAATTCTTTTTTGAAGAAAGCTAAAACTTTTGCTACTTGGAAAATTTTTTTTATAAATTGATGAAAATTTCTTTGTTTCCCTTTCCTCGCCAAGTGATGCATTTAGTATAATTTGATTTTTTAAACATCTTTTACTATGCCCCTCTAATTCACAAAGTCGCTTAGTAGCTGCTGATGCAGAGACTGGGTCTTTTGAAAAATATGATGCATAAATAAAGTTTTGTAACAAATTTGTGTCACTATCCTCATACATTAGAGCGTTTGCAAAGGAAACTTTAGCATTTTTGAATTGCTTTTGATCTAAATATAATAAACCTAATTGATACCTAGCAATCCAATTACTTTCATCAAATTTAATTGCTAATTTATAACCTTCTTCTGCTAAATTATATTTTGTTCCATTTTGATTTAATGCAATAAGGTGATACGTATAACCATTCAGAAACTGAAGATAAGAGTGACTTATATTAAGTTTTAAAGCTAAATTAAAAAATTTAGAAGCTTCTTCTAATTTATCCTGTTTAAGTTTGGATATACCTTTCTCAGCTAAAATTTTCCACTCAGCATTTCTGGTTTTATTATCATACTTCGCAAGACTTGTTTGATTTGTTAGCTGATTATTTGCTGTTAAATCTTTAGTTGTATTACAACTAGCAAATGTAAAAAGTATAAAAAATATTAGTAGCGAATTTTTTAACTTTATTAATATTCTTCCTACTATGGTCACTAAGTACTAATACCCATGCTGACTAAATTGGCTATTTTCTTATTAAAAGTAAAACCTTTTATTTTATATTTTTTTCCTGCAACTTTAACTTTTTCATTACCTACTTTTAGTTTACCAAAAGCCATTGCAACAAGTTTCACAGATGCTTTTCCAGTTTTTTGGTTAATTTTCCAATTTTTTGCTGCCATAGTTATAGTTATACCTGCGTCAAAAAGATTAACTGCTGGAATACCTTTAAATACTTGAGGATTAGGTTTAACAACAATTTCACAACCAGAGGCAGCGGCACTCATTAGCTTTTTAAATTGATTATCAGTGGCTTCACCAGCATATCCCCCTGCAGGATTATTAGGATCGCCTTTTCTAATGCTAGCAGTTTTCCTTGCACCTCTCATTGCACCTTTTTTTGCAGATTTACCGCGAGTAACAACGGCTTCAAGAATATCACTTGCACTTACGCTTGGAATTGGTGGAGTTGAAAAATTATATCCAAAAGTGTGACTAAAAGTAGTTTTGGCCCCGCTACTAAACATACATTTAGCTCCAATTTTCACATCTCTTCCAAATAATTTTACGGTAAATATTTGCTTTGCGCTTAATAGCGCACCTACTTCGCCTGTACTTGCCTTAGCTATAGTTGCCACTGACATTTTACCTTTAACACCAGCACCTATTTTACCTTTTGGTCCAATACAAAATTTCTTACCTACTATTTTAGTGCATTTTCTTACTTTTGTTGACTTCTCTTTATTATAAGAAAGAACTCTTTTTTTAGGTGTAGATGTAGTACCTGAAATTGCTCCTGCGGATGCTGCAGATGCTTTACTCGGCTTCTTCTGTTTTTTTGCTGCAGCTGCTTTTTTGGCGGCTTCTTCAGCTCTCTTCTTTGCTGCAGCTGCTTTTTTGGCGGCATCTTCAGCTCTCTTCTTTGCTTCAGCTGCCCTTCTTCTTGCTTCTTCCTCTGCTCTTCTTTTTGCAGCTTCTGCTTTTTCTCTTGCTTGTCTGGCTTTTTTTTCAGCTGCTTCTTTTACTTGACATGCTTTCTTTTTTATAGGGTTATTCTGCTTACACTTAGCAAGTATAATTCCATTCTCAGTATTTATTAATTGAAATTTTTTTACAGTATGTAATGTTTTACCTTCAGCATTAAGTGAGAATATGATCAATAGTAGGAAAGTAAAGGGTAAGAATAGAGAAGAGTTTCTAGCAAGTGTCATTTTATTATTCTCCAGACAAATAGATTATTATTAAGTATCAATATGAGACTATTCAATAACCTCTCGAAAGATTTGTCAATTAACAAATTTTAAAATTGTATCTAAAAAAAATTACTCAAACATACAAATGATTAAATGTTATGCGTTTATATAACTTCAATTGAGATTTGAAATAATTTAAAAATATATGCTCAAAATTTATACAAATTATATATGATTAGTATTTAAATTATTTTTACACAAATATGAATTTTGATAATAAATTTATATATATGATATTTATTTAAAACGGTTGAAAAATTGACTAACCTAAATCAGCATTGAATTGTTTTAAAAAAATCTATGACATTGTCTTTATTTTCTATATCAAATATAAAATCTAGCATTCTATTTATTTGATTTTGATCAACCTTGTTGGTTGAGGAAAAACAACATTTTGAAAATTTTTCTAAATATTCTTTCTCGGACAATGGCACTTTTGGATGACCATAAACATGGTCAAGATTAATTTCAATTTTACTGTTATTTACGAGTGTAATAATAAATTTTTGCGGTGTTAGAACTTTTTGATCTAATTTATCATTTTTAATCAGTGTGATTTTTTTTGCAAAATTGAGTGTTTCAATATTGTTTAGATATTTCTCTTCAGTAAAACTCTCAATATCTAAGTGATCATTAATCATGAAACTCGCCCCAACAAATTTTGCGCATAGCTTTGAATAATTTGTTGTCAAATTATTGATTATTGGTCTTGCTACTAATTTGTAAACCCCCGGTGGCACATGACATCGGATTGTATCAATGTCATCTTTATTTAATCCGTATTTAGACTTTAAATCTTTTATCACATGAACTAATCCATGAGTTAGTCTTCCACTTGGAAAAGGTTTATGAGCTAATTGATCAACCATCCAAACTTTTCCAATATTCTTTTGGAGATATGTCATATCATAATCATCATTTTCTATTAATTTAAAGTAACCGTGCTCTCCATTAAAAACTCGTTTAGGACCAGGAAACCCTGCTTTTGTAAGATCCATAGAAGCTAGAGCTGCTTTAGCATTAAAACCAACTTGAAGTCCTAGAATCGGGACACCCTCAACATGTGACTGCATGTTTCCACATGTTTGAGAGTACATAATACCTAAAGCATTATGTATTTCTTCCATAGAAAATCTTTGTATTTTTGACAGAGCTACAACAGCCCCAAAGCCACTTGCAGTTGCAGGCCTAAAAAATTTTAACTCCCCCCTAGCGCATATACCTAGATATGAAGCAATATCAACTCCTAATGCTAACGATATTAAAAAATCTTTCCCATTTGTGTAATGACCTGAATTGTTAAGTTCTTCACAGTGAGCAAGTAAAGAACTTAAAATAGCTGCCATTGGGTGAACAACTGCACCTTCATGAATACAGTCAAACTCTAGACAATGAATTTGGTACGCGTTTATTAAAGTGGTTGCATCTCTTGAATAATTTTCCCATGTTCCTAAAATTGTACATTCACTTCCATTAGACCAAGATTTTGCAACTTTTTTAAGTTCGGTTAAATTTGCTCCAGTACTTCCAGCTATTCCAACTCCAATAGTGTCTAATAGAAATTTTTTAAGATTTTTAATAGTTTTATTATCTAAATCTTCAAATTTTGAGTTTGCTATATGTTTAGCAAACAAGTCTGCAGCTTCGATTTTCATTATAATTCCTTAATGAAATTTATTTAATTTACGTTTTTCTAATATTTTGATTTATCTCTATTATATTTGAATTAGGATCAAATAAATAAGCCTGGTGAATGTGTGGCATTGCATAAACTTTAGCATCTGTAAAAGGTATTTCTAACTTTTCAAGTTTTATTAAAAATTGATTAATATCTTTGACATTAAAAGCTGGGTGTCCACCAATAGTTGGATTATGAATGAATTTGTTCCTCCAGCTAAATAAAAAATCTGCTTTATTTATGTGTATTCCAGAATGATTATTATCTAAATTAAAAATTGCTAATTGATTTGGATTAATATTCACATCTCCCAGCTCAGGTGGGGCCAACCACTTACCCTCTGTCATATTAAAATTTTTATTGAGGAAATTTACGGATAATCTTACATCGTAACATTCAAGATTTATATGATGAAAATTCCATATATAATTAAAATCTTTTTGCGGTAATTGGGTTGTTTGGTCTTTTTCAACCAATTCAATATAATTAAGTCCAGGTTCTTGTAGCATTATGGAATGCCTTAATTTATTAAATGAATAATTTATATTATTTTTATCTAAGTTTTTAATGATTAGATCTAATTCATTTAATGCTATTGTTGGAAAAGTTCTCCTGCTTTGTAAAATATTATGTTTGCATATTTCATTTTTTAACTTGTATAAACATAATTCTATATCTCCTCCAAAAACAAAACACTCTTCATCAGTGTCTAAATTTTTGTTATTGCTATTTTTATCGTTTAATAAAAAGTTGTAAAAATTTTTCGATTTTTCTAAATCAAATACTGGTATTGAAATTCTTGATAATTTCCAATTCATTTAAATTTTTTAATCTTTATTTTAAAGACACTGTTTCAAATTCAGCGGGACTTGTGATTTCTATTAACTCAAGATCATCTGAATGTTTAATTTCCCTATGATGAATTTCAGGTGGTTGGTAAACAACGTCTCCCTCATTTAATGTAAAAGTCCCTTCTCCTTTATACTCAAATTCGACAGAACCCTTTAAAATGTAAACCATTTGAAAATTCAGTTTATGATAATGCCACTCACCATTAGCATGCTTTCCTTCAATCGCCTTAATTACATTAGCACCAAAGCCACCAGAAGTTGCTTCTTCTATTCCTAAGTTTTTATAGGCAAAAAACCCTCTTAATCCCGATTCAAAATTATTTTCTTTTGATCTTGTAATTTTAAACTTCATATAATCCTCATCTGAATTTATTTATTATCTTAAAGTATTATATATTAATCAAAATTAAATAACACGATATATTGGTGTTAGGGCATTTAAAAGGTACAAATTTCTGATTTGAAATCCATACCATGGCCAGGTCGATTAGTTGGTTTTAGCATTCCATCTGCAGGTAGCAAAGGCTCTTTCCAAAGATGATCATACCATTCCATATATTCAAGCCACGAAGGGTTCTCTATTGAAGCTACAATATGTATAGATAGTTCAGGAAACATATGAGGTGCTATTTTAATTCCATATTTGTTAGCTAAATTACAAGTATGTAATAAATTAGTATATCCACCTCTCATTATATCGGGTTGTAAAACAGATATTTTTTTGCTCTTCATGAAAGGAAGTAAATCATGGTGTGTAAAATTATTTTCTCCTGTAACTATTGGTATTTCAGTTGAATTACAAATTTTCTCATAACCCTCAAAATCATCAGCCATTACAGGCTCTTCAAGCCATTCAGGTCTATACTCTTCAATTTTTTTACAAACATTTATAGTTTCTTCAACGGACCATCCTTGGTTTACATCAATCATTAATCCAATGTTATTTCCTATTGTGCTTCTCATGTCTTTTACATTCTGAATATCTTCGCTATTTGTAAAACAATGACCAACTTGCATTTTGATAGACCTAAACCCCTTACTTACATAATTTTGAGCTTTTTCAATCATACCATCATGCCCTAAACCTCGGTAACAACCAGACCCATAAATAGGCAGAGGGTCGTCTTTTCCATTCCAAATTTGCCATAAAGGCAATTGTTTCGACCTGCCATAACAATCCCAAAGGGCAATATCTATAGCTGACATTGCCATAACAGATATACCCATCCTTCCTTGTATAAATGTAGCTTTCCACATTTTATCCCATAATGCCGAAATGTTTTCTATTGTTTCCCCTATTAGCAACGGCTTTAACATTTCATTGATGCACATCTCCAAAGTTTTCAATCCTCCTGCCAATGGATGAAGATGCCCAGTACCAATTACACCATCTTTTGTTTCAATTTGCACAATTAATAAATCTATCTTTTCTAAAGTTAAAAATCCTGTTTTTGGAGGGTCTGTAAAAGGCACCGAAGTTAATTTTGTTTTTATAGAGGTGATAATCACGTGATTTTCTCTTCATTTATCTTTTTAGTAATTTTAACCTTTGTAAATCACTTTACTCAAGATATTTTAGTTTGATTTACTTATTTATTCATTCATTATTTGTTAAATAACGTTTTTGAGGGCTAGATATGGACGCATTAATTGACGGAATGAAGGTGCCAACTTCTCTTTTAGATAATCTCTATGAAACTGATTTAAATAAATCTAACAAGTTAGACCTTGAATTTGCTTTAGAAAAAGATGGATACATTTTTTTAAGAAATATTATTGACGAAAAAAAAATTAAACAAGCTCGAGAAGATATCTTTAAAAAACTAAATGAGGTTGATGAACTTTCAAATCCATTCACTGAAGGAATAGCGTCAGGTAATTCAAATAGAGATAAATTATTCAATGATAGAGGGGATTTTTGGAAAAACGTAAGTGCCATTAAATCACTTAGGAGGGTTACTAATGGAAAAAAATTGGAAAATATATTTACAAGAATTTTTAAAACTCCGTCTGTAGGTTTTGATTTTATATTTTTAAGGGCTGTTGCAGGAGGTAAATTTACTCATATGCATTGTGACGCTGGCTTTTTTACGCGCAAAACTCATAAAGTTTTAACATGTTGGCTCGTTTTTACTGAAGTTACTATTGATAGAGGACCATTATTTGTAATTAAAAACTCTCATAAATTTGATGATATCAAAGAAAAGTATACTGGGTTTGATGTTGATAAACACAAAAATAAAAAGGCTACAATAAGCACACATCCTGTTGATTTTGCCAAAAAAAGAAATACTAAAATTCTTACAGCTGAATTTAAACCCGGCGATGCACTGATATTTGGAATGTATACTGTTCATGGAACTCTTGAAAATCACTCTAAAGATAATAAAATTCGTTTAACTTGTGATATACGTTTCCAACCAAAAAATGAACCAAAGGATCCTCGATATTTTGGAACTAATCCTGGAGGGACAACAGGAGCTGGATATGGAGAACTAAATAGTGCAAGACCACTGAATGAAGATTGGCATATTAGATAATATATAAAAATAAAGAATTAATTTTGATATAAATTTTATTTCATTATTTTGGAAATAAGGCTATTGATTTTTTATGGCTAATATTAATATTGAGGAGAGTTGGAAAATAGAACTCATAGATGAGTTTAATTCTACATACATGTCTGAGCTTCGCGTATTTTTAAAAAAACAACTTCTTTTGAAAAAAAAAATATATCCTCCTATGAATAAAATTTTTAATGCTTTTAATCTAACTCCTTTAGACAAAGTTAAGGTCGTTATAGTAGGACAAGATCCATATCATGGAGAAGGTCAAGCTAATGGATTGAGTTTTTCAGTTGAAGAATTTATGAAGATTCCACCCTCACTTCAAAATATTTTTAGAGAATTGTTTACAGATTTAAGATTAACCTCACCTCAAAATGGCAATCTGGAGTATTGGGCTAAGCAGGGTGTGTTAATGCTTAATAGTAGTTTGACTGTTGAAAAAGGTATGCCTGGTTCTCATCAGGGTAAGGGATGGGAAAAATTCACTGACAAAGTATTAAAGATAATTAACGAAAAAAAACACAATATTGTGTTTATATTATGGGGCAAAAAGGCACAAGAAAAAGGAGATTTTTTAGACAGAGATCGTCACTTAGTCATTGAAAGCGTCCATCCTTCACCTTTTTCAGTTCATAATGGTTTTTTTGGATCAAAACCTTTTTCAAAAACTAACCAATATCTAAAAAAATATAATATTCAGCCTATTGATTGGCAACTTTAAACAGGAGTTTGTGTTACGTTTTATATATATTTTAAAAAGCTTGTTCTTGTTTGTGTTTGTTTAATATGAATAACGTTAACAACTCTAAAGGTATTATATTAGTCCTTATTGCAATGGCAACTTTTTCAGTGCACGATGCAATAATTAAATTTATTTTTAAAGAAGCAGCATTATATGAAATTTATTTTGGAAGGACATTTATAGCTGCAATATTATCTGCTTTATATTTATTATTAACAAATCAAAAAATTATATTTAAAACTGGCTATCCTATTTTGTCAGTTGTAAGGGTTATTTTACATTTTTTAGCTTTTAGTTTTTATTTCATTTCTTTGACCTACATGTCACTAGCAGTCGCAACAGCTTTATATTTTTCAACACCCCTTTTTATGTCTATACTAGCTAAATTATTTTTAAAAGAAGATATAGGTATAAGAAGATGGTTAGCTATATTATTTGGTTTTATTGGTATATTTGTAATTTTAAATCCTGATTTTAGAGATTTTGACTTCAAAAATTTATTACCTGTAGTTTGCGCTTTGTTTTATGCTTCATCAATGACTATATCAAAAAAAACTGCTGATAAAGATAATGTTCATACTCAACTTTTTTATTTCTATATCATTACAATTACAATTTGTTTAACCATGTTCTTATTGTCTGGCTCTGGACAATTTAATAGATTTGATGATCCAACGATGCAATTTATTTTTCGAGATTGGTTTTTCAATCCTAATTTTACATGGAAATATATTATAGCAATGGGAATTTTGGCATCTGTTGCTTTCACTTGTATATTTAAAGCTTACACTTCTTACTCTACCTCGATTACTTCAATATTTGAATACTCATTAATAATATGGTCAGTAATTATTGGATATATTATTTTTAACGATATACCTACTTTAAGAACGTTTGTAGGCATAATTTTGGTAGTAGGCGCAGGTATATTTATTTTTATAAGAGAAGAAATAAAAAAACAAAAAATAACTATTGAGACACCTTTAAGAAGGTAAAAAAATAAGACTTATTTTAAATATATTGGCTAATATTTTATAACTTAAAAAGGATGATAATGAATAATCAACATAAAGGAGTTAAAGCCCTATATAATTTTGTTGATGCATTTAACAGTGTACAAAAGAATAAGATTATAAATAACCTTCATTTTCCTCATTATGTTCATTCAAATGGAAATGAACCTGTAATATACGAAACTGGAGAAGATTTTTGGAAATCTTTAAAAATACAATTTGATCAAATGATAAATGGTGAATATTGGCATTATTCAACATTAGATAAATGTGAAATAATAAATGAGACTGATAAGACAATACAATGCGTTGTTGAATTTAATAGACGAACTAAAGATAAAAAAAGTTATGGTACGGCTAAAGGAATATGGATTTCTACTTTAAGAAGAAATATTTGGGGACTACAAATTCGTTCAATGATACCTGTATCAGGTACAATAAGTGCTTTAGCTGGAACTAAAATGAATAATGATTGATAAATCAATAGATTTAAATGAAATTAGTTTTATAGGTAAAGGTTTGTCAAGACCAGAATGTGTTTTAGTTGATAAAGAACAAACATTACACATAGCTGACTGGCGTGGTGGAGTAACTTTAATTTTTCCAGATGGGTTTCAGCAAACAATTATAGCAAACGGTGATTTTAAACCCAAACCAAATGGAATAGCCCTTCATCCAGAAAAAGGATGGTTAATAACTCATCTTGGAGAGGATAAGGGAGGTGTTTTCAAATTAGATAATGAGGGCAACCTTTTCCCCATTCTGCTTGAAATAAATGGAAAATCCCTTCCACCAACAAATTATGTCCATATTGACAGTATTGGTCGAATTTGGATAACCGTAAGTACTCGAATTGTTCCTAGAATTTTAGCTTGTAAACCAAATTTCAATGATGGATTTATTATTTTAATAGATCAAAACGGTCCTAGGATTGTCGCAGATAATTTAGGTTTTACTAATGAATGTCTTATCCATCCAATAACTGGAGATCTATTTGTAAATGAAACATTTTCTCGACGCTTATCTAAATTTGAAGTTTTGCCTAATGGTAACTTAATTAATAAAAAAATTGTGACCGAATTTGGAATTGGAGAATTTCCTGATGGTCTTGCTTTTGATACAGATGGTGGGGTCTGGGTGACATGCATTGTTAGTAATAAACTAATTTACGTAAATCAAAATGGCCATAAAGAAACTATTATTGATGACAGTGATTTTGATCACGTATCTGATGTTGAAATTGCTTATCAAAAAGGAATGTTAGAAAGGAAACATCTTGATAATATTGTGAGTCATAAGCTCATGAATATTTCAAGTATAGCTTTTGGAGGACTGGATTTGAAAACAGTGTTTCTTGGGTGTCTGCTTGGTGATCGGATTTCTACATTTAAATCAGAAAAAGCGGGGCTTCCACCATCTCATTGGAAACCAATAAAATTGGTGAATAAGAATTATTCATGAGTAATTAAGTAGATATCGGAAATTGTTTTGATTAAATCACTAAATCATATTGTTATAATATTTATTTATTTTATGAGTTTTAGCTTAGCTAATTGTAAAAGCTTGGATAATTCTATTAGAATAATTGATGGCGACACTATCATTTTAAATTCTGAAAAAATAAGATTCTATGGGATTGACACTCCAGAAAAGAAACAAAAGTGTAAAGATAGAAATGGTTTATCTTACCCTTGTGGTGAGTTTGCCACTAATGAATTAAAAAAGATTATAAGTTCAGGCCAATTATTTTGTAAAAAAAGAGCTACAGATAGATACGGTAGATCAATTTCAATCTGTTATGTCAACGGTGTAGATATTAATTCTCTAATGGTAAAAAATGGGTGGGCTTTAGCCTATAGAAAATACTCGAGGGATTATATTGATGAAGAAAAGGAGGCTAAAGATAAAAAAATGGGGATGTGGGCTGGTAAATTTATAGCTCCTTGGAGATGGCGTAAGCTTAAACGATAAAATATAATTACCTCCATTTAGGACCATAATACCACGCAACTAAAGAACGTCTTGTTCCAAAAGTAACTGGAGACACCCTATGCCTAAGGTATGACGGAAATATTATTACGGTACCCTGTGGTTTGAAATCAACGTTGGTCTTGATTTCGTCAAATTCAAAATTTCCACCAACATATTCATTACTATCACTCAATTGTATTGTGACGGACAATTTTCTATCCATACCGTCCTGACCATTCCAGTTAACATCATGATGCCAGTCATAATGTCCTTTGTCGTTATGTCTATATTCTATAAATTGCATTTCTGAACTATTTTTAATATCAATTTGGAAAGCTTTATTTGCTTTTAAAACATATTCCCATAATAGCATTTTAATCCATTTATCTGATAGCCAGCATATTTTACTCCTTCTAATATTTTGCATGGGCCCGTATGAAGAAAAAATAGATGCGTTAGATAATGGTGTTTTATTTGCAATATTTAAAATTTTTGAAATTTTTTCTTTAGATATATCATTTTGCCATACTTGGAATAGCTCTCGCATAATTCTTAACCTAAATTATAAAATAATATGTTAAAAGTAATTAAGTTTAATTAAACTGTATATTATGCAATGTAACCTTTAGGTAATTTTTTAGGTTTTGGTTTTAGAAGTGTTTTTAAGTGAGCAATTTCTTCATCTGCTTTTTTTAGCTCAGCTTGTTCAGCTTCTCTGACTTCATTATTCATGTTTTTTTGAGCTCTTAATCGTCTCAATTCATACATTCTATCTTCTTCTTCTTCCGTAAGTTCGTTCTCGTCTCTCTCTTCGAGCAATTCAAGTTCAGTTTTTTTAATTTCTCCTTCAAGACTTTCTTCGGCTTTTGAATCGTCCGCTGATGCAATAGCCTCTTTAATATCTACTGTTGGGGCTTCTGCAGGTTCATCGGCTGATGCAATAGCCTCGTTAATATCTACTGTTGGGGCTTCTGCAGGTTCATCGGCTGATGCTATAGCCTCATTAATATCTACTGTTGGTGCTTCTGTAGCAGATGTCTCTAAAGCACTATCAATCTTGTTTGTAATTTCTTCAGTTAAGCCCACATTTTTATTTTTTTCTGTATTATTAGTTTTATCTATTAAGTCTAAGGATGAAACAGGATCTTTATTTTCATAAATTTTTTCTCCTACAACTTCCTCACTATCCACCATAGCGCCTAAACTTGGGTCAGGTGTTTGAATAACTTCTTTGGGTGCTGGAGGCGTTTTTGGTTTTGCATTTAAAAATGGAACAACATATTTTTCACGTGCTATCTGAATATCCGTTTTAAGATTTTTTATGCGTGTATCCCAGTCTTGCATTTGCTTACCTTGATTTAATCAACATATTTCAAATAATATCTGAAATTATACAATTATTTTAAATAATCTCAAATTATCTTCAAAAAACATACCAAGTTTTACATTTCTTATTTATTATTTAATAATTATATATCAAAGTGATAGGCGGAAAACATGAATGATGATAATTTAACTCAAAAAGAATTAATTAAAAAAATAATAGATGATGCATCTGGTGCAGTTGCTATACGATTATGTGCAATTGGAGTAGATTTAGGTATTTTTGAAAATTTAGCTCATAATGGTCCAGCAACTAGCGAAGAACTATCGTCAAGAATGAAACTTGATGAAAGATATATAAGAGAATGGGCACTCGGATTATTTTCATCTGGATATCTAGATTTTGATAAAAAGGATAGAATAATTTCTTTAAATCCAGAATATGTAGCAGTGCTTGTTGAAGAAGGAGGTAAATTTTCACAAAAAGGAATAATCCAATTACTTAATAGCACATTGTTACCATACCACGATCTCTTAGACGCTTTCAAAAATGGTGGTGGTATTAATTATGATAAAATTGACCAAGGTTTTTGGGATGGAATAGATCAAACAGGATGTACCAGATATAGACATTTCTTAGTTAAAGATTGGATTGATGAAATGCCAGAATTAAAATCTAGGCTTGAAAAAGGTTATGTAACTTTTGCAGATTTTGGTTGTGGCTCAGGAAGATCAACAATAGAGTTAGCTAAAAAATTTCCTAAAAGTCAATTTTTTGGATTTGATTTATTTGAACCTAACATTGTAAAATCTCAAAGAAACGCTGAAGAAGCTGGTGTTTCTGAAAATTTAAAATTTATTCAATGGGATGTTTCAAACAAACTTGAAGAAAAATTTGACTTCGTTGCATGCTTTGATCTTGTTCACGACATGATAGACCCTTTGGAGGGTATGAAAACAATAAGAAGTGCTGTTAAAGATGATGGGATTTTTGTTCTTATGGATATAAAATGTGAAGATGACCCAGCTGATAACAAAGGGCCAATGGTTCCTTTTTTGTATGCCATGAGTTTACATTTTTGTATGACAACATCTTTAGCAAATAATGGTGCGGGTCTAGGAACAGTTGGACTACCCGAAGGAAAAGTAAAAGAGTATTGTAAGGAGGTAGGATTTAAAACAGTTAAGCGAATAGAAATAGATCATCCGCTTAACGCTGTTTACGAAATCAGGCCAAATTAGACATGTTTAAGTCTTTCATTCTGAGGAAACATATAGCGGCTTGCTTCTTCGTCAATCTCAACTTTAAAATTGTGGTTGTTTGAGACATTTATATTTATTGCTCTTTGACTAGCTGGTCTTTCATTTATCTCTGTCATAAGCCTGTTTAAATTAACTCTTTTTTCTAGCTCTCCCTCACCAATTACTTTTGGTAACATTCTTGTCCAGCCCCATACACACATATCAACGATAGTGTATGTATCACCTAGCATATATTTGTTGTTTGCAAGTCTATCATTAAGAATGTCATAATGTCTTTCAGCCTCAAAAACATATCTATTTATAGCATACTTTATTTTTTCAGGAGCCATATGTTGAAAGTGGACAGATTGACCAGAATATGGACCAATTCCAGTTGCTACAAACATTAACCAAGACAGAAGATTTGCTCTAGATTTAGGAGTATTATCAGGAATAAATTTTCCAGTTTTTTCAGCTAAATATAATAAAATAGCATTACTATCAAATATAACATTTCCTTCGTCAACAATAGAAGGCGCCTTTGCATTTGGATTTATTGCTATATATGATGATGCATGCTGTTCACCTTTTCTCGTATCAACGGGAATAGCTTCGTATTCTAGACCCATCTCCTCCAAGCATAGTGCTATTTTCATAGGATTAGGACCGGTATTATAGTAAAATTTTAACATTTCTCTCTCCAAGACTTACAAATCAATAACTATGTTTAATATAATATATGAGTAAATCAACATTATTGTTTAGATAGTCTATAAACGCCACCATCATATTCATCATTGATTATAATTATAGAACCATCATTCATTTCTGCTAAGTCTCGAATTCTACCAATTTTATTTTCTAAAAATATTTTTTCATCTACTACATTATTATTTTGTAATGACAAAATATGTAATCTTTTAAATTTTAAGGAACCAATTATTATTTTATTTTTAAATTTAGGAAACATTTTACCGTTATAGATTAACATTCCGGAAGGAGCTATAGACGGTATCCAAACTTTTACTGGATCTTGATAACCTATTTTACTAGTGCCTATTCCAATTTTTTTTCCACTTCCATATTCTTTTCCAAAAGTAATTAAAGGCCAGCCATAATTTTTTCCTTTCAAAACAATATTAAGCTCATCTCCTCCTTGTGGACCATGTTCATGCAGCCAAAGTGTCGACTTATTGGAATTAAATATTAATCCTTGAGGATTTCTGTGTCCTGCAGAATAAATTTCAGGAAGAGAATTCTTAAATGCTTTATTGTCAAAATATGTTCCATTTTTTAGAATTTTAACAACAGATCCAGAATGATTTTTAAAATTTTGAGCAGTATTCCTACTTCCTCTATCACCTATTGTAGCATAAATATGATCATTTTTAATTGCTAACCTACAACCAAAATGACGACTGCTACTTGATGTTTTGTTAGAAACAAATAATGATTTTTTATTTTTTAGCTTGTCATTTATAAAGTCATAACTATTTACAGCAGTTGCAGATTGCGATTTGTTTACCTTTTTACTAAAACATAAATAAACTTTTATCCTTTTATTTTTTTGCTCTATTTCAATATCTAATAAACCACCTTGGCCTGAATTAAAGACTTGAGGTGCTCCCGTTATTTCAAACAATTTTTTTTTAAAAATATTAAGTCTATAAACTTTACCAGAACGTTGGGTGAATAATATTTCTTCTTTATTTAAAATAGAAATTCCCCATAAATTAGAGAGATTTGGACTAATTTTATCTAGAAGAATTTTAGAATGGGAAGAGTGTGATATAAAAAAAAATAAAAAAATTACATAAACATATTTCATTTGTCATAACCTCTTTTACTAAGCAAATAATTATTTTGAAGATATTTTTAACTATTTATATTAAAAAAGTTAAATAAAATTTAATGAGGATTAAATGAATTTACTTGTTGCTGATATTGGCGGAACAAATGCGCGCTTTGCTTTCCAAGCTGATAACACTCAAAAATTGTCTAATTTTTCTTTTTTAAAATGTTCTGACTTCACTAATATTCATGATGCTATAGAATTTTATAAAAATGATAATAACTTAGACGTTAAAAATATGTCTATCGCAGTTGCGTCGACAACCAAAAATGATTCAATCAAATTTACAAATAATAACTGGGACTTTAAGCAATCTGAAATATTTAAATATTTTAAATTGGACAAACTAATTTTTATAAATGATTTTGTGGCTCAATCACTATGTTTTGGCTCTTTCTATAACAATTTGTCAGAAGATCAATCGCTAAACGATAAACTTGCTTCAGAGCACAATTTAAAAATAATTAGAAATGGTGTTCCAATAAAAAAAGCTCCTCTGTTAGTAACTGGCCCAGGAACCGGTTTAGGCGTTTGTACCTTATTTCAACTAGATGATCATCCTATTGCAATCGAGGGTGAAGGTGGTCATTCGTCTTTTGCTCCTAATTCAAAAATCGAAATTAAATTACTTCAATTTATGAAAAAAAAATATAATCACGTATCTAATGAAAGACTTGTCAGTGGATCAGGTATTGAAGAAATATTTAATTTTATCCGTGTTAATAATGGATTGAAGCCAAGCAATTTGAAAGCTCCCGAAATTGGTGAAAAAGCGTTAGAAGGAGATTTGCAAGCCAAAGAAACCGTGAAATTACTATTTAGTATTTTAGGAACTATAATCTCAAGTGTAATCTTAATAAATGGTACTCAAAGTGGAGTGATTTTATCTGGTGGAATTACTCCAAAATTAAGAAAAATTTTGAGTATAAGTGATTTTGAAATTAATTTGTTAAATAAAGGTCGTAGACATGATTATGTAAAAAATGTTCCTATCTGGTTAACTGAAGATAATAATAATGGACTATATGGAGCTCTAAACGCAATTAATAATCCGCATTATATAGATAAATTAATTGTCAAAAGGTAGTATTTGTCTTTAAAATCTGATTGGAAAATTAAAATTTTCAATTATATGGAGATTAATTTGTTAACAAAAGAACTAATATCATTTTTAAAAAAATTTGATACACCCACCATTTCTAACGCTTTAGACATATATAGAGGTTCAAGGTCTGCTGATGGATATACCAAGTATCCATTCGTATCAGCAAATCCAAGATTAGAGCCTATAGTTGGAATTGCAAGAACTGCAAAAATAAAAGCATCAACTTTTCCTGTTCTTTCGCCTGAAAATGTTAAATCAATAAGGCTTAGTTATTATGAATATATAAGTAAGAGATCTGAACTATATCCTGATGCATCTCCTGTTTGTCTCATTGAAGATTTAGACTGGCCTAATCCAATAGGATCATTTTGGGGTGAAGTAAATGTTTCTCTTCATAAAGGGCTAGGTGTAGCTGGAACAATTACAAGTGGTTTACTAAGAGATTTAGATGCAATAGACAAAAACTACCAAGTTCTTGCTAATGGAATTGGTCCTAGTCATGCTCATGTACATGTTCTTGAATATGGTTCATCTATAAATGTTCATGGTCTAAATATAAGCGATGGCGAAATAATTCATGCAGATCAACATGGGGCTGTGATAATTCCGGATGAAGCTATATCAATGATAAAAAATGGAATTAATCATATGACAAAAAAAGAAAAGCATTTGATTGATGCCTCAAAAAAAGACAATTTTAATATTAATAAACTCAGAGAAGCATGGGAAAAAGCTGCAAATGAGAAATGGGAAGGATAAGTTATGTTTGAGATAGACTCAAAAGCCAGAAGGCTTTCTCAATCAGAAAAAAACCAATATTTGAACGAAGGTTACGTTACGGAATTACCCGTTTTTTCTGAGAGTGCCGTGAAGGATCTTCACAATTGGTATAATGAATTAAGTTCAAAGTTACCTAACCATATTGATATAAATAAAACCAATATGTGGCATAAAGCTAGTAAAAAATTTCATGATCTATGTAGAACATCAACCATACTAGATTATGTAGAAGATCTTTTAGGGCCAAATTTTGTACAATGGGGCGGACAGTTTTTTAGTAAAGAACCAAAGGACGGATCGGTGGTTCCATGGCATCAAGATGCACAATACTGGCCTCTAAATCCATCTAATGCAGTAACAGTCTGGCTTGCTGTATTTGACACAGATGAAGAAAATGCTGCCATGAAAGTAGTCTCAGGAAGCCATAAGGTAGGAAGATTTGTTCATAAAAAAAATGAGGCAAAGAATCTGGTATTAGATCAAGAAGTCTCATTTGATCAATTAGATCAATCAAAAATTGTATCTCTAAATTTAAAAGCAGGTCAAATATCTCTTCATAATGATGCCCTGCTCCATGGTTCAGAGGCAAACAATTCAAATAGAAGAAGATGTGGAGTTACAATGAGATTTTCTCCTACAAATGTTAAAGGAGATTTAAAAGCTTGGCCTTTTTTTGAGACACAACTTGCAAGAGGTATTGACGAATATAAGTTGAACCCTACAGCTCAAATTCCTAGAGGTGAGGCAACTCCACTAAAAATGTTCTCATTTTCTCATGAATTTGAAAATCAATGGTAAATCATACACATTCTAACATTTCAATATCTTGACCACTCTTTAATCTTTTAAGACCAATTGACTTGACTTTAATTTCATTTCTTGCAGTCATCCAAGCATCACTAGAAATTAGAATTTGATTTGCATCTGACATGTCACAAATATTAAAAGCTACATTCACAGTCTTGCCAAGTATATCAAATTGTACAGTTTTGGTTCCAACTGTACCTGCGACTAGAGACCCTGAGTGAACACCTAGGTGTAAATCCCAAGGCATTGATGCTGAATTGGCAATTTCCCTTAACTTATAAGAACAATCAACACATGATTTAACCGGTGAAATTGTATGTGATGAAAGCCCAGCAACTGCTACTATAGCATCCCCAACAGTCTTAATTTTTTCTAATCCAAATTCTTGAAAAGCATTTTCAAAACTCTCAACAAGACTTTGCAAAGTCTCCACAACTAATTCAGGATTATTTTTCTCACAAAAAGATGTAAATCCAACTAAGTCACAAATTAGAATTGCAACATCATCATATCTTCTTGACCTTACTTTTCCTGATGATTGCAATTCATTAGCAACAGAAGTTGGCATAACTGTTTTTAATATTTGCTGAGAGCGTTTTTTGTCTGTTTCAACTCTGTCTAGATAATTTTCTTCGGTATCTCGTAATCTTTTTTTCTCTAAACTCGCTCCTACCCTGGCCTTCAATAACGTCCCATTGAAAGGTTTAGTAATAAAGTCGTCAGCGCCATTAATTATACATTCTGCTGCAGTCTCAACTTCATCCGATGCAGTAACCATTATTACAGGTATTGACCTTTGTAGTGGATCACCTTTTAAGTGTTTAAGAACTTCAAGTCCACTCATGTCTGGCATCATTAGATCTAAAAGGATTAAATCAAACTTATTTTCGGTTGCCATTTGAAGTGCAGTTTTACCACCTTCTGCAGAAAATATATTTTTATAACCGTCTTTTTTTAATCTTCTTTCAAGTGTATATCTATTATCCTCAATATCATCAACAATTAGAATATTTGCTTCTTCTTTATTATTCATTTCAATTTCCTAATTGCTTAGAAATTTTTGACAATAATCTATCAATATCTACAGGTTTGGTGTCATAGTCATCACACCCACTTTCTAGTGCTCTTTTTTTGTGTTCTTCCATCGCGTGAGCTGACAAAGCTATAATTGGAATTGATTTTAATTGATCATTACCCTTTATGTGCTTAGTAGCAGTCCATCCATCCATTTTAGGCAAACTTAAATCCATTAAAATTAAATCTGGCTTTTCAGAGGACGCCATTTCAACGCCTTGCTCACCATCTACAGCAACAACAATTTCAAAACCCTTTCTCTTTAAGCGTCTTGACAACATATAAACATTATCTTCATTATCTTCTACATACAAAATTTTTGTCATTTTTTATCTCCATTATCTGTAGAAGCTTTTAAAACATTGCCAACTTCATTAACAATTGTTGATAATGTATCATCACTTTTTTCAAGAATTTTTTGCGTTTCGCCTGACAAAAATTTTCTTTCATCGTCACTTAAATCAGCCCCTGTTAAAACCAAAATTGGAATTGAGCTTAATTCAGTTTCTCTAA
>CACCSH010000003.1:0-115051 GCA_902548635.1 uncultured SAR116 cluster alpha proteobacterium | reverse complement strand
CGTTGATGATAATATTGCTTCATTAGTATGTGCTCAATTATTATTTTTAGAAGCTGAAAATCCAAAAAAAGACATTTCAATGTATATTAATTCCCCAGGTGGAGTCGTCACATCAGGATTATCAATATATGACACCATGGAATATATAAGACCTGATGTCTCAACTGTGTGTATAGGGCAAGCGGCTAGTATGGGTTCTTTATTGCTGACTGCAGGAGCTAAAAATAAAAGATACTGTCTACCTAATGCAAGAATAATGACACATCAGCCATCAGGAGGCTTTCAGGGTCAGGCTAGCGATATAGAAATTCACGCAAAGGAAATAATTAACTTAAGAACCAGATTAAACGGTATTTATGTAAAACATTCTGGCAAGAAAATTGCAGAAATTGAAAGATTAATGGATAGAGATACATTTTTATCCCCAGAGGACGCATTTAAACTTGGTTTAATAGATGAAGTTGTCGACAAAAGGCCAAATGCTAAATAAAACAAATATACATTTTATATTGCATTTTAAATAAAACCCATAGAATAATAAAATACTAACAATACAAGTGAGGTTAAAATGGATGAACAAAAAAATGAAGGGAAAAATAAAACAACTTTATATTGTTCATTTTGTGGGAAAAGTCAGCATGAAGTAAAAAAATTAATTGCAGGGCCTACAGTTTTTATTTGTGACGAGTGTGTTGAACTATGTATGGATATAATTAAAGAAGAGCATCAATCCTCAGTTACTAAAAATAAAGAAGGTATTCCTTCGCCAGCTGAAATTTGTAAAATATTGGATGATTATGTAATTGGTCAAAGAAAAGCCAAAAGAGTCTTGTCCGTAGCTGTACACAATCATTATAAAAGATTAACAAATACTTTAAATATGAATGATATTGAAATTTCTAAATCAAATATTCTTCTAGTTGGTCCAACTGGTTGCGGAAAAACCTTACTCGCACAAACTTTAGCTAAGATTTTAGATGTACCATTTACAATGGCTGATGCTACAACATTAACTGAAGCTGGTTATGTTGGCGAAGATGTTGAAAATATAATATTAAAATTACTGCAAGCCTCTGATTATAATGTTGAAAGAGCTCAAAAAGGGATAGTTTATATTGATGAAGTTGATAAAATTTCAAGGAAATCTGAAAATCCTTCGATCACAAGAGATGTAAGCGGTGAGGGTGTCCAACAGGCTTTACTCAAAATTATGGAAGGTACTGTAGCAGCTGTCCCACCTCAAGGTGGTAGAAAACATCCTCAACAAGAGTTTCTTCAAGTAGATACAACTAATATACTTTTTATATGTGGTGGTGCATTCGCAGGTTTAGATAAGCTGATTTCTAATAGAAATACGGGATCTTCAATTGGTTTTGGCGCAGATATTATTAATACGAAAGATGTATCTAGTTCTGATATTTTAAAAGAAGTAGAGCCAGGTGACTTAGTTAAATATGGTCTGATTCCTGAGTTCATTGGTCGCCTACCAGTTTTAGCAACTCTTGAAGATCTTGATGAAGATGCTTTAGTTACAATTTTAACAAAACCAAAAAATGCATTAATTAAACAATATCAAAAACTTTTTGAGATGGAAAATACCAAACTTGAATTTAGGGAAAATGCCCTGAAAGCAGTAGCTCAAAAAGCTATAAGTTTGAAAACTGGTGCTAGAGGATTGAGATCAATTATCGAAAATATTTTAATGGATACTATGTTTGAGCTTCCTTCAGAACCAGATATTGATGAAGTTGTTATAAATGAAGATGTAGTATTAAAAGGTAGCAAACCTCTTTTAGTTCATGAAAAAAAACCCAAAGAAATTAATAATTCTCTTTAAAATATAATTTTAACTTGAAGTTTTAAAAAAAATTATCATTTGTAATATTATACTGATTTAAAGGATGTTACTTTGACCAAAACAACTTATCTTATATTACCTCTGAGAGATATTGTTATATTCCCACACATGATCGCTCCACTTTTTGTTGGCAGATTTAAGTCTATAAACGCAATTGAAGCAGTCATGGAAGAAAATAAAGAAATAGTTTTACTAACTCAAAAAAAACCCTCTATTGAAGATCCTAAAGAAAAAGATTTATACAAAGTTGGTACTTTAGGCAATATACTTCAGATGCTAAAACTTCCTGATGGCACAGTAAAAGTTCTAGTTGAAGGAAAATCTAGATGTGTTGTAAATAATATTAAAATATCTAGTTCATATCTAAGTACCGATTCAATTTTATCAAAGAGTGAAGAAGTATCTTCAGTTCAAGGTAACGAAATTACTTCTAATTTGCTTGATTTATTTGAAAGATATGCAAAATTAAATGGTAAAATAAGTCCCGAAATCTTGTCAACTATTTCTGACATTAAAGATGTTAATACCTTGTCAGATACAATGATTAATCATTTAGTATTTAATATTGAAGAAAAACAAGCCTTTCTTGAAATGATAAATCCAATTGAACGTGTAGAAAATTTAATACTAAAAATTAAAAATGAGATTGAGATATTAAGCTCTGAAAAGAAAATAAGGAGTCGTGTTAAAACACAGATGGAAAAAACACAACGCGAGTATTATTTGAATGAACAATTAAAAGCAATTCAAAAAGAACTTGGGTCGTCTGAAGAAGGAAAAAATGAATTTGATGAAATTCAAGATAAAATTGATAATGGTAAGTTAACAAAAGAAGCTAAAGAAAAAGCACTATCAGAGTTAAAAAAATTAAAAAATATGAGCCCTATGAGTGCTGAGGCTACCGTTAGTAGGTCATACATCGATTGGTTGGTTTCAATTCCATGGACGAAAACTAACAAAGTTAAAACTGATATAGTTAAAGCTAGAGAAATATTGGATAATGATCATTATGGCTTAGATAAAGTTAAAGACAGAATAATAGAATTTTTAGCGGTTCAAAAGAGGACTAAAGAAATTAAAGGTCCAATTCTGTGTTTAGTTGGTCCACCAGGTGTTGGTAAAACCTCTTTAGGAAAATCAATAGCAAAAGCTACAGGTAGAGAATATATCCGAATGGCTTTAGGTGGAGTTAGAGATGAAGCTGAAATAAGAGGCCACAGAAGAACTTACATTGGCTCACTTCCTGGAAAAATAGTTTATGGGATGAAAAAAGCTTCTGCAATTAATCCACTTTTCTTATTGGATGAAATAGATAAATTAGGTAATGATTATAGAGGTGATCCCTCTTCTGCACTTTTAGAAGTATTAGATCCAGAACAGAACAAGACTTTTCAAGATCACTACCTAGAGATAGATTATGACTTATCCAAAGTATTGTTTATCACTACATCCAATACTTTAAATATGCCTCAAGCTTTATTAGATAGGATGGAAATAATTAGACTTTCTGGTTACACGGAAGACGAAAAATTAGAAATAGCCAAAAGACATCTAATAAAAAAACAGATGGATAATTGTAAACTAAAAGATTCAGAATTTTCTATTGATGAGGAAGCTCTTAAAATAATAATTCAATCTTACACAAGAGAAGCTGGTGTTAGAAATTTAGAGAGACAATTAGCAAAACTAACTAGAAAAATTGTTACTTTAATTGAAAAAAAAGAAGCTAAATCTTTCAATATTACAAAAGAAAATGTTAAACATATTTTGGGTGTACCCATATATCATAGACATGAAATTGAAAAAGATAATCTTGTAGGTATAACTACGGGGTTAGCTTGGACTGAAGTGGGAGGCGAATTATTATCTATTGAATCAGTTAAAGTTAGGGGTAAGGGTAAGGTTACAGCAACAGGTAAATTAGGTGATGTTATGAAGGAGTCTGTTCAGGCAGCTGAATTTTTTATAAGATCTAAAGCTTTATCTTATGGCTTAAACCCAATTGATTTAGAAAAAAATGACATACACGTGCATGTTCCAGAGGGTGCTACTCCAAAAGATGGGCCATCTGCAGGTGTTGCAATGGTAACTAGCATAGTCTCAGCTTTAACAGATATAAAGATCAAAAGTAATGTTGGTATGACGGGAGAGATAACTTTAAGAGGAAGAGTACTTCCAATTGGTGGCTTAAAAGAAAAATTATTAGCAGCTAAACGAGGCGGCTTAAAAACAGTTTTAATCCCGATTGATAATAAAAAAGATTTAGTAGAAATACCAAATAATATAAAAAAGCAATTAAATATAATACCTGTAGATTCAATCGATCAGGTAATTGAAAATGCTTTGGTTCAATCACCTCAAGAAATAAGTGTATTAGATTCCAGTAAATTAAGTCCAGCTGGCGATAATAGTATACCAGATGAAGCTAATATTTCTCATTAAAATAAATTAATTTTATGATTTTCTTTGTAAAAATCATCTTTATTTACTAGAGTTCTACTATAATATCGTATATGAATATTTAATTATCAATCTTTTAACGGAGGTACGAATGAATAAAAATGAATTGGTGGCAAGTGTTTCTGAAGCTTCAGGTCTTTCAAAAGTAGATGCGGCTAAAGCAGTTGATGGTGTTTTTGAGTCCATTACCGGTGCTCTAAAATCAGGTGGAGATGTCCGTATAGTCGGTTTTGGAACTTTTTCTGTTGCCAACCGTGCCGCTACAACAGGAAGAAATCCTAGAACTGGCGAAGCCATTCAAATTAAAGCCTCTAAGCAACCAAAATTTAAAGCTGGAAGCCCTTTAAAGGACGCAGTTAACAATTAATTAAAAATTTATAATTTTAGAAAGGCGTCTTATTCAAGACGTCTTTTTTATTAAACACCTTTGTTTAATGAACATCTTTTCTTCAATAACTATCCCGTTAAAATAACTCAATATCTCGTTTTTTTTACTGAATAAATTGATTAGCTCTCTATCATTTAATAAAAAATCAGGATTTTTGGGTGAACCGTATTTTTCGTTGCCAACTGAAAAAGTTTCATAAAATAAATATCCCCCATCTTTCAACAAATTCAGTATTTTTTTGACTTTAGGTCTATACAAATAATTCACAACCAAGATGATATCGTAATATTTTTCTTTCAAGGGCCAATTTTGATCTGTTTCAAGGTCAAAACAGATTGTATTAATATGCTCGTAATGATCGTACTTAACTAATTTTATACTATCTTTATCTATGGCTGTTATATTTCTGTTTTTTTCTGCTAAATGGATACTATTTCTTCCATTCCCACTAGCAAAATCTAATATTTGGATTTTTCTTCTGGGGGCTAGTAGTTTTATTTGTTCTATTATCCAAGTTGTTGGCTGTCTATTTATTTTTGATTTCAATATTAGTCCTTTATATTTAATCAATACAGATTATAGAAAAATAAATAAGTTCATAGTTGTCAACTTTATTAAAATTACGTATAAACTCAAATATGATGGGCGGTTAGCTCAGTTGGTAGAGCATCTCGTTTACACCGAGAATGTCGGCGGTTCGAGACCGTCACCGCCCACCATTTTAACTATAAAACTTTTAAATATCTAATTATTTACATCATACTAATTATACATTATTTCTAATACAAATTTTTATTTTCTCCCTGGAGATAGAATATGCCAAATATTACTAAACCTGTTTGTCTGATCACTGGCCTTGGGGAAGGTACTGGTGGGTTTACAGCTAGACGCTTCGCTAAAGCAGGTTATAGAATTGCAATGATAGCTAGATCCAGAGAAAGATTAAATAAATTTGAAAAAGAATTAACCAACTCTAAAGGGTATGTCTGTGATGTATCAGACTTAACTGTATTAGAAAACACTTGTAAAAAAATTAAAGATGAAATGGGCTCCCCAGAAGTACTAATTCATAATGCAGTTAAAGGAAATTTTGAATATTTACTTAATGGAAAACCAGAATGGTTAGAAAAAAACTTTCGAATTAATACAACCTCACTTATGTACTTATCTCATTTTTTGATACCAGATATGTTGAAAAATAAAAAGGGTGTAATTATAGTCACAGGAAATACTGCTGCACACAGGGGGATCGCTATGACACCATATTTTGCACCTACTAAGGCAGCTCAAAGGATTTTAGCACAATCTTTGGCTCGTGATTTTGGACCAAAAGGTATTCACGTCTCATATGTAACTATAGACGCATCAATTAATACTCCATGGACAAGAGGTAGGATTGAGCATCAAAAAAATAAAGATGAAATAGAATTTGCACAACCTGAAGATATAGCTGAAGAAATTTATAGAATATCTCAACAAAAACGCTCTGCTTGGTCATTTGACGTAGAGTTAAGGCCTGATATAGAAAAATGGTGATTTAACCTACAAAAGCCTTTTCTAAGACAAACTCGGCAGGGTTATTATTTGCTCCTTCTTGTAATTTATGTTTTATCATTAAAGCCTTTAAATCGTTGTTTAGACCCATTGATCCGCAAAACATAAATCTGTCATCAGAAGATATATTGTCAATGTTAAGGTCATTAAAAATTTTATTTGTACTAATTAGTTCAGTTATTCTTCCATTATTCGTAAAATTTTCCCTTGTAGTTGAATGATAACTTATTAGTTTATTTTCAATAAATTCTTTAATAATTTCGTCATCGTTACTTTCGTTAATTATTTCCTGGCTATAAGCTAGTTCAGGAACAGTTCTGCAGGTATGAGTTACAACTACTGTCTCAAATTTTTCATACGTTTCTGGCTCTCTTATAAGTGATGCAAAGGGTGCAAAACCAGTTCCAGAGGAGAGTAAAAATAATCTTTTGCCAGGCTTTAATGCGTCCAAAACTAATGTACCAGTAGATTTAGGCATCATTATTATTTCATCATCTATCTTTATATTTTTTAATTTTGATGTTAAGGGACCATCTTGAACTATAATTGAATAAAATTCTAATTCTTCTGACCAACTAGGAGAGGCGATTGAATAAGCCCTTAATATTGGTTTATCTTCTTTATTTGGCAGGCCAATCATTACAAATTCACCAGACCTAAATTTAAAACTTTGTGGTCTTTGAATACGAAAAGAAAATAAACTTTTAGTCCAATGTTTTATGAATGTTACTTTATGACAATTATTAGAGAATTTCGACAATGAATTTATCCTACACTTATTTATTTTTTTATTATTTTTTTAGTCAAAGTAAGTAAAGCTTTTGCATAATCTGGATATTTATATTTATATTTGAGTTCATTTTCTATAACTTTGCATTTAATAATTCTATTAAACTCATAAAAAGATTTTAAACTTTCAGAAACTTTATTTGAGTTATATTTTATAATCAAAGGTTCATTCAATTCTAATTCGTTTGCAACGAACTTAACGGCTTCATAACTACTAATTTTGTTTTGATCACAAATATTTATAATTTTATTATTTAGATTTTTAATTAAAAATTGAATAGCTATTGAAGACAAGTCTTCAACGTGGATTCTATTTGGAATATAGTCTTTTTTTACAAGAATTTCATTGTTTCCTTCTAGATATTTTATCATTGGATGTCTTTTAGGACCGTATATACCCGCAATTCGAAAAATTGATGTTTTTTGATTGGTTTTAATCCACTCTTCTTCGGCATTAAGTCTGATTATACCTCTATTATGTTTAGGATCAGGTTTAGTTTCTTCATCTGTTTCTCCTTCTCCATATACTGAAGTTGCAGAAAAATAGATAATTTTATTTTTATTTGATGCAATTGATTTTCTATACTTTTGGATAACTGGGTCTAATCCCTCTTCATTTGGTGGGACCGTAGAAATGATATTTTCTTTAGAAAGCTTTTCTGCAATATTTTTAGAATCAAAATAGTTAAAATAATTAATATTTTTTTTTGGTTTTGAAATATTTCTAGTAATTATAGAAACTTGTAGCCCTTTTTTTATAGCCTCCTTAGACAAAAATTGAGCAGTGTAGCCATTTCCAATTATTGATAATTTTACCATTTTAAAAAAATATATTTTAGTACTTGCATTCTTAAGATTATTTAAACTAATAATAAGATGTTTATGGTGCTTCGAAGATTTCTTCAAGCTTAAAATGGGAATTTGGTAATTCATATGAATTATAAGCCAAAGCTGTCCCCGCAACTGTAAATACTGAGTAAGGGTAAAAATACCACTGGATTTAATATCTGGGAAGGTTACCTAAACTGTGATGTATGAGCCAGGAGACCTGCCATAAACTGTCGCTTTGTCAGCTTCCGGGTAGAGTAGATGGCACGTGTTTATATCGTCTAGCGACTAAATAGGTGAGGGCTTAAGCTCTTTAAATTTATTTATTTGCTGGAGGCAATTATGATTACACGTGCGTTTATTTCATCTTTTATATTAATACTTTTTTCATTTACTACTTCTTACTCCGACACATCAAAGCCACTTAGAATAACTATTTATCCTTCTAGAATCGTTGATTTAGGTATTGGAAGCAATAAAGTTATAATCACTAAAAAACAAATTGAACAGTCAACAGCAAAAAACTTACCTGAACTACTTTCTCAACAGACTGGCATTCAAAACATAAGTTTATATGGTGGAGTTGACGATACTAAAGCTACCATTGGTATTGGAGGATTTGGTGAACAAGCTTCAATGAATACCGCTATTTTTTTAAATGGTGTAAGAATCAACAATATTAGTATGGCGTCAGTAAATTTAGGGAATATTGTTTTAGACAATATTGAGAAAATTGAAATAATTAAAGGTGGTGGTGCAAGTGTTTTGTATGGAGACGGAGCGGTAGCTGGAGCCATTAACATTGTCACAAATAAAAATATACTTAAGAAAAAATCATTTATTTTGGATCAAAGCGTAATGTCTTTCAATGGACGAAAAACAAATGTTGACGTTACACAAAATACAAATGATTTAAGTATTCAATTCAATCATAACTATACAAGAAGCGATCAATATAGAGATAATAATAATTACAAATTAGACTCAAGCAGCGTAAATTTATCAACTATGAACGATAATGGCGTTTATGGTTATTTTAAAATTAATAAATTTGATGAAGATATTAGATTGCCTGGAGGGATCACTCTTTCAGAATATTACTTAAACCCAAAGAAAACTAATGAGCCTGACGCATTCGCAAGAGAAGAATTTTCATCATTAGAATTAGGATATTATGATTTATATTTTGGTGACATCAATACAAATGGATCAATAAGCTATTCAAAAAAAGTATCAACAAGTTACTTTGATTCTAACTGGGGTGATAGTTCAAATCAATACAATTATGATACATTCCAAGGTTATAAAAAGGGAAAAATTAAAAATAATTTATTTGGACAACCTACAACATTTAACATTGGTGTTGATTTTTACAATTCTGATTATTCAGACAAAGTCCTTCTTGGTACATATTATAAAAGAACAGCGGAGCAAATAACTTTAGATCCATGGTTTATAGGGCAAACTTTTTTTGATAATGGTTTTGATATAGAAGTAGGAATAAGACACCATTTTTATGATTTAGATGTATACGACGAAACAACAGTTAAACAAAAACTACATAATAAAACAAGTGATACAAATGCATGGTCTTTTGGTGGAACAAAAAAAGTAAATGATCAAAATAGTATTAATTTCAAATTATCTAAAAGTTTTCGCTCCCCTAAAGTAGATGAAGTTTTACACTGGGGGGGTGTTATTTCAGAAGTCGAACATCAAAATTCAAAGATGTTTGAGATAGGTCATAAATCTAATTTTGATAACTTTACCGTTAAAACAAATGCATTTAGATCCAAAATTAATAATCTTATTTATTTCAATGGTTCAGTTAACGACAACTATAACCCAACTGTTCATGAAGGGTATGATATTGAAACAAACATAGATTATAACGACAATTTAAAATTTAAAATAAATTTATCTCATGTAACTTCTGAATTTGACACAGGTTCGAACAAAGGAAAACAACTACCTATGGTTGCTAATTTAACAGGCAATGCAGCTATAAATTATAACTTTGATAAAGGTATTAATTTTTCGTTGTCAAATCTATTTGTTGGATCTAGATACAGGCTAGGAGATGAAGCAAACACGAACCAAAAGGCTAAAAGTTATAATATATACAACTCTAGTTTAAATTATAACATAAATGAATTTGAAGCTTTTTTCAAAATGAACAATATTTTAGATAAGAATTATTATCATTATAATAGTTATGGTTCAATATATCCTTTACCGGGCAGGAATTTTTCATTAAATATAAAATATTCGTTTTGATGAATAAGATTGGTGGCTAAAATGAGGAAAAATTTGAAAGTACTATTAGGTCTCTTTATTACGATAATGATTTTTAGGTATTTTCCTCACTTGCCCAATTTTACTCCAGTTTTAGCTTTAACTTTTTATGGAACAATTATATTCGGTAGAAATTGTCTTATTTATATAATTCTAGCCTATGCTTTATCTGATTTTTTTATAGGATTTCATAACCAATTATTTTGGACATGGGGCAGTTTGTTTTTAATTGGTTATATAAGTACATTTTTTAAAGGACTTTCTGGAAGATCAGTTGGTGTTGTTGTTTCATCTTCGATGTTTTTTATTTTAACAAATTTAGGAGTTTATTTAAGTGGTTATTATGGATATACATTTGATTCTTTAATTCTATGTTACACATTAGCTATTCCATTTTATACTAATACAATAATAAGCACTATAATGTTTTCAGTATTCATTGAGTTTTTTGTATTTTCTAAATTTTTTAATTTTATACCTATTTCTAAAAACAAAATTAATTAATTATAAATACATTTCCTTAATATTATTCTTTCCTTGACCAATAGTATATCTATCTTTATCAAGTATATAACCTTTTAAGGGGGTGTAGCTCAGTTGGTTAGAGCGCCGGCCTGTCACGCCGGAGGTCGCGAGTTCGAGTCTCGTCACTCTCGCCATTATCTTTAAATATTTGTTTTATTTTCTTTTAACTTCTTACTAAGATAAACTAATTTTGGATAAAAAAAACTTTAATTATTTTGAAGGTTAGAATGAAAATTGAATTGCATCACATTAACTTATCTTCCGATAAAGTAGACGAAATGAATGATTTCTACTTAAAAGTTATGAAACTTAAAACTGAAACTGAAGGCTTACCAATTTTAGAGAAGAAAAAAGGATACTCAGGTGATGTTGCTTTTGTTTCAGATGGTAAAATACAAACTCATCTAGCTGAAAAAGATTTAGATGTTTGCTTTAAGACGGGTCATTCAATAAATCCTCTAGAAAAAGGACACATAGCTTATAGAACTGATGATCTAGAAGCATTTAAAAAACATCTTGATGAATTAGGTGTTCATTATTCAGATTGGGGTGAAACTGCAGTAGCAGGCTGGAAACAAATATTTTTTTATGATCCAGATGGTAATGTAATCGAAGTTCACGAAGTTGAGAATAATTAAACTTTAATCTAACAATAACCACTAACTTAGCAAGATTGGCGGTAATATTTGATAAAGCCGAATATTAATTTGTTGGCAGTAATAGTTGCTGTTCCTGTTATAGGTATGACTATTATCTCACCAGCATTAACCCTTATCAAAGATGATTTAAATATTTCATTTTCTGATACTCAGCTTGTTTTGACCTTATATTTTATTTTTTTAGCTCTTGGACAAATTTTATCTGGACCATTTTCAGATAAATACGGAAGGAAACCAATTTTAATATTAGGGGCTACAATATATTCAATATCAGCTTTTGCAGCTTCTAATTCCTCTAATATTGAAATCTTATTAATACTTAGATGTATCCAGGGTTTTGGAGCTGCTGCTTGCTTATCTGTAGGAAGAACTATTTTAAGTGATTGCTTTGAGATAAGTGAAGCAGCAAAACAAATGTCCAAAATGACAGCTATAATGGCCATTATTCCTATTTCTTGTTTTATTTTTGGAGGATTTTTAGCCGAATTTTTAGGATGGCGAACTAACCTAATTGCTTTAGGTATAATTAGCCTAACATTAATAATTTTAATGTCACTAATATTACAAGAAACACTAATTAATAAAGCTAAAAGTGTAAGCTTTAAAAATGTATTTTTGGTTTATAAGGGGTTAGTTAAAAATATTTATTTTAATTTTTTTACAATCACAACGGCAATGCAAACTTCAATGTTTTTTGCAATGAATGGTTTTATGCCATATGAGTTTGAAAGAAAAGGGGTCAGCATATCTGAATTTGGGATATGGTTTTCTTTTACGTCAGTAGGTTATATTTTAGGAAATATAATAAATAGTAAATTAACTCCTAAAGTTGGCCTAGAGAAAATGTGTTTTGTAGGAACAGTATGCTCTTTTTGTACTGTATTTATATTCTTTTTAAATAATAATTTAGGAGAAAATGGTTCTTTAACTTTATCATTAATATGCGTTCTATTTGGTTGCTCTAATGGTTTTGCTGTAGCTAATAGTATGACGGGAGCAATTAATTCTTCTAAATTAAATAAAGGTGCTGCCAGTGGTTTGATGGGAGCATTTCAAGTTGGCTCAGGTGGCTTAGCGGGCTTTTTAATTATTTTCTTTGGTGGTGCTGAAAATTTTAATATATGTTTATTTGCACTATTTATTATGTCAGGAATTTCTATAATATCTTCTTATTTAGTATTAAATAAAAAGAATATAATTAAGTGAGATATTTAGTTGAGTGAAGACATTGAAATTATAGATGCTCATCATCACTTCTGGGACTTAAACAAAAATTATTATCCTTTTTTGAGTGATAAAATAGATCCTGATTTTTTTTTAGGAAACTATAAATCAATTAGAAAAAATTACCTTCCGGTTGACTATATTAAAGATATAAAAAGTCATAATATAATTGGTACTGTTCACTGTGAGGCAGAGTGGGACAGACAAGATCAAGTTGGTGAAACTAAATGGTTAGAAAGTGTGTCAAAAAAGAATAAGTTTCCAAATGCTATTGTTGGCCATGCATGGTTTCATAAAAATAATGCTGAAGCAGTAATAGCTGAACAAGCAAGTTTTGATATTGTCAAAGGTATAAGATCAAAGCCGAGCGTAAAATTTTCAAGAAATTCTCTGCAGTACATTAAAAATGGTTCCATGCAGGATGAAAAATGGAGGTCAGGATTAAAGTTATTAGAAAAATATAATTTGAATTATGACTTAAGAGTTCCTTGTTGGCACCTAGAAGAGGCAGTTGAAATAGTTAGGCTAATACCTAATACTAAGGTAATTATAAATCATGCTGGGTTTCCTTGGGATAGATCTAAGGAAGGTATGGAATTTTGGAGAAAAGGTATTAAGTCAATCTCTTTAGAACCTAATACTTATATAAAATTATCTGAATTTGGAGTAAATGGACAAGACTGGAATTATGCTGAAAATGCAAATATTATTTATGAGTTAATTGATTTCTTTAGTCCTGAAAGATGCATGTTTGCAAGCAATTTTCCTATTTCAAAATTAAAAGTTACTTTTAATGATTTATTCAATAATTATAAAAAAATTGTTGAAAAATTCTCAACAGATGAAAAACAAGCTCTTTTTTCTAAAACAGCTATTAAAACATATAATATCGAGAACAAGCTTTTTAATAAGCAATGATTTATCTAAAAGAATATAAAGTCAATAATTTGAATAATTTATAAGTTATGCTAATTAATTTATATATATAAAACATGGAGCAAATATTGAGTATTCAATATACAAAAATAGTCGAAAAACTTCCTTCTTCAGTTCCATTTGTTGGACCTGAAGCTCAAGAAAGAAACTTAAAACAACTTTTTAAAGCTCGTATTGGGGCTAATGAAAGTGTTTTTGGTCCTTCATTAAAAGCTACTTTGGCTATGCAAAATGAAATAATTAAAACATGGAAATATGGAGACCCTGAAAATTTTGAACTTAAGCATGCGCTTGCAAAAAAGCACATGATTGAACCTGAAAATATTGTTGTAGGTGAAGGTATTGATGGCCTGCTTGGATACCTAGTTAGATTATTAATTGAAAAAGGTGATAATGTTGTAACCACCGATGGAGCCTACCCAACATTCAATTATCATGTTGAAGGTTTTGGTGGTCAATTACACAAAGTTCCTTTCAAAAATGATACTGAAGATTTAGAAAATTTATTAAAAAAAGTTAAAGAAACATCAGCAAAAATTCTATATGTTTCAAATCCAAATAATCCTATGGGTACAATTAATAAACCATTAGATATAGAAACCCTAGTTCAAAATCTTCCTGAAAATACTATGTTATGTTTAGATGAGGCATATATAGATTTCGTAGATCCAGCATTAATTCCTAATATATCAACAAACATAAAAAACATCATTAGAATGAGAACTTTTTCCAAAGCTTATGGAATGGCAGGATTGAGAGTAGGGTATGCTATAGGAGAAAAAGATTTAATTTTAAATTTTGAAAAGATAAGAAATCATTTTGGGATGTCAAGACTTTCGCAAGTGGGTGCTTTAGCTGCACTTGAAGATAATGATTTTATAAGTGAAGTCATCAAAAAGGCATCACTTGCCCGAAACAGAATAAGTGACATAGCTTTAAGTAATAATTGTAAGTTTATTCCCTCACACACGAATTTCATAGCTATAGATTGTCTTAAGGATGCATTATTTGCAAAAAGCGTATTAGAAAACCTTATCAAAAAGGGAATATTCGTTAGGATGCCGTATTCTTATCCCCAAAACAGATGTATAAGAGTAACAGTTGGATTAGATAGTGATATAGATTTATTTGAACAAAATTTTCCAATTGCACTCGCAGAAAGTTAGTGTATTCCATTAATTTATTCTATAAAGTATTAATCATTAAATTATTTAAATAAAGTTAAGGGAGTTTATATATGTCAACCAATTATCCAGATACCCATCTTTTTCTAAATGGAGAATGGAGAGAAGCAGCAGCAAAAGAGAGTCTTGAAATTATCAATCCAGCAACTGAAGAAGTTATTGGAAAAGTTTCTCATGCTAGAAAAGAAGATTTAGATATCGCTTTAAATGCAGCTGAAAGTGCTTTTAATAGTTGGAAAAATGTTTCTGCATATGAGAGATCAAAAATACTTCGTAAAGCAGCTGATATCGTTCGTAGTAAGGCTGATAAAATTGCTACTTTGATGACTATGGAACAAGGCAAACCTCTAATAGAAGCAAAGATGGAAACAATGGGAGCGGCTGATTCAATTGATTGGTATGCTGAAGAAGGACGAAGAGCCTATGGAAGGATTATTCCTTCAAGAGCTCCTCAAGGTGTATATCAATTTGTATTTAAAGAGCCAGTTGGCGTTGTTGCTGCATTTACACCATGGAATTTTCCTCTTAATCAAGTGGTTAAAAAAGTTGCGGCAGCTTTTGCAGCTGGTTGTACTGCTATTGTAAAAGGACCTGAAGAGACGCCAGCTAGTGTGGCAGAATTAATAAAAGCTTTTGATGAGGCAGGAATGCCAAAAGGATCAATTAATTTGGTTTATGGTATACCAGCTGAAATTTCAGAATATTTAATCGCACATCCAATTGTAAGAAAAGTTACTTTTACAGGATCTACAGCTGTTGGAAAATTATTAGCTTCACAAGCAGGTACTCATATGAAAAGAGTAACTATGGAGCTTGGTGGTCACTCACCTGCGATTGTATGTGAGGATGCTGACGTTAAAGCCGCAGTAAAAATCTTAAGCGCGAATAAATTTAGGAATGCAGGTCAAGTTTGTATTTCTCCAACAAGATTTTTAGTTCATGACTCAGTGTATGAAGAATTTGTCGATGGTTTTGTTAAACAAGCTGAATCCCTAAACGTAGGTAATGGTTTAGACGAGGGCGTAAAAATGGGTCCGCTTGCCCATGATAGAAGACTTACAGCAATAGAAGGTTTTGTTGCAGATGCTGTTGAAAATGGTGCAAAAGTTTTAACAGGTGGTAAGAGAAAGGGTAATAAAGGTTACTTCTTTGAGCCGACTGTTATGACAAACGTCAGCAATGAGGCAAGAATCATGAATGAAGAACCATTTGGTCCTTTAGCTCCTATTAATTCTTTCAGTTCTATTGATGAAGTTGTTGAGGAGTCTAATCGTCTTAATTATGGTTTAGCTGCGTATGCTTACACAAATTCTGCAAAAACAGCACAAGATTTAGGTCAATCTATAGAAAGTGGACAAGTGTCTATTAATCATCATGGTTTGGGGCTTGTGGATACACCTTTTGGAGGTGTGAAAGACTCTGGATATGGATCAGAAGGTGGTCCTGAAGGTTTGGACGCTTATATGACGACTAAATTAGTTTCTCAGACTGGTTTATAATTAAACTTTCTTTATTATTGTAAAAGCAGCCTTCAAAGGCTGCTTATATTGTTTATTTATAGTGCAACTTTTTTACCTAAGATTTTTTTGTTTAAATCAATTTCAAAATAATTTATTATAATTTCTATTATATATTTAAGGAAATTTTAAATGGAATGGGTACCCGCACCAACACCAATAAATGAAAAAAGAAGAGCTCATGCTACTGAGAAAACTGGAATAATAGGGACTGATCAAGTCTATTTGTTCGATATTTATTTGGAAATAGCAAAAGATATTAGTGGTTATGAAGGTGGAAGTTTTAGCCTATATGATTCTAAAAATCAGTGTAGTATCTCGGCTATTGGCTTTGAAAAAGAACTTCATCAAAAAAATGACAAAGCAGATAGTATATGCTCATACGTTTTACTTGAAAAAAATCCTTTAGTTGTATTTGATCTAAAAAAACATGATATTTTTAAATATCATCCAGCTGCAACATCTGGAATGTGCCACAGTTATTGTGGTTTTCCAGTAAGGAATAAAGATGGATATGCATTAGGTACATTCTGCTTGCTTAATTTTACTGAAGTTAAAGAAATGACTTCAGAGAAAATTGAATTAATTGAAAAATTAGTATCTCGATTAGCACTTCAGATTGATACCCAAACAGAACAAAAAGAGTTAACATCTCAAAAAATTTCTAAATCAATAGATATATTTATGGATAATTATAGGGACTTCACGCTTTCAGATTATAAAAACTTTATTGACATTTGTAGTGGGCTCAATCTACCAGAAAAAGATGCAACTAACTTAATTCATGCTAATTTATGTGAAATTAGAAATGTGACAGTTATGTTATCTTCTAAAGGCAATGAATTACAAGAAAAGATGAACATAGTTACTAAAATTCACAACCAAATTAAAGTTGAGGGTAATGAAGCCAACTCGTTGATAGATAATGCACTTGATAAATTGGGAGATTTATAATGTTTGCTAAGGTTTATCAATATAAATTTGGAACTGTCGCTGAAGCAAAGGTTGCAGCCTCTTTTTGTTCAGATAATTTAGGAAAAAAAATTAGTCAGTATAAATTTCAATCTTTGAATGTAATGATTGGTAAAGATGGTGATTTATCAATATTTATCAAATTTGATACAATTGATAGATTAAAGAAGTATGAAACAGAATCTGATGCTTTCATAAAAGAATTAAAACAAACATTTGTATTTAAAGAAAACCAATATGCTGGTGTTTTTGTTTATAATTATGAGGCAGAGGCTACTTCATCTGAAATTAAAATCTCTAATCCAGCGGCTTAACTTATACTTTTTCTTAATTTGTGAAATTTAATTAAGCGTTTAATAAACTTACAATAGATTTATTTTTTAATTTATAATAAACATTCAAACAATTAATTTGTATTGGTGGGGGATATTTTGGAAAAAGCAAAAGAAAAAGAAAAAGAAAAAGAAAAACAGATTAGTATTATCTTATCTAAATACATACCACTGCTTAAAAATAAATATAGAGTTCATGAGCTTAAAAAAGAACACCTTTTAAAAAATAAAGATCATGAAGAATGTTATATTATCAAAGAAGGCTCTGTATTAGCCAGAGATGAAAAAGGAAAAACTTTTACTTTAGAACCAGGTGCCCCAATTGGTTTCGCTGAAGCTTTGATTTCAAAGCCATATGATTTAGATTATTTTTTAAAAGAAGACGTTACAGTTTTTGCTTTTAACAGTTCAGATTTACGTAAAGCATTTGCAGTTTCTTCATCTTTAACTCGCGGTATGATAAAATATTCTTTAGATAGAATTTTTCATAATAATAAGAGTAAAACCTACCATCTAATTGATGACGGATTTTTATCTAAGCAAGAGGTTAAGTTTCCTATTAAAGATTATAATGATGATGAAACTATTTTTATGAGAAATCAGAAGCCTAAATTCTTTTTTTACGTTGAATCAGGTCAGGTAAAACTTGTCTCAAAACTAGATAAAGTTATAGCTACTTTTAATCCAGGTGACTCGTTTGGAGAAATGGCTTTGTTTACTGATCGAGTTAGGTCTGCAACCGCTAAATCAGTCGGAAATACAACGGTACATGCAGTTGGAGTTGACTTTATCAAGGATTATTTTGAAAAAGAGGATATTTTAGTTAAATTTGTCCTCATTTGTATTTTGGAAAGATTAAGAGCTATGAATAATTTACGAAATTTAATAACATAAATATTTGTTTGTCTCTTAAAATTTATAATTTAAAATATTATCAATATTGAAGGATATATTTTGGATAGATGGATTGCTGTTGACTGGGGAACAAGTTCTTTTCGTGCCTATTTAATAAAAGACGATGTTGTATCTGATACCATTGAAACTAATGATGGTATGAAGTTTGTAAAAGATAACAATTTTGAAAATACTTTTATAAATTTGATTGAAAAATGGTTAATTAAAGATAAAAAAATAGATGTTTTGGCAAGTGGCATGTTAGGTGCCCGTCAAGGATGGATTGAAGCTCCATATGAAAAAGCTCCATGTAAGTTAAATAATATTAATTACATCTCACCTATTTTATTTGATAATAGAATTTCTATAAAAATATTTTCTGGAATTTCACAGAATGATCCTCCAGATGTTATGCGCGGAGAAGAAACGCAGATTGCTGGATTTCTAACCAATAATAATAACTTCAAAGGCTCTATTTGTCTGCCAGGAACCCACAGCAAATGGATCAAAATCAATAAAAACAGTCTGGAAAAATTTAAAACGTTTATGACAGGAGAGCTATTTGAAATAATTTCTAAGAATTCTGTATTAAGTCATAGTATGAAATCCGACGATTTAGACAAAGCAGAGATTTTAAATTCAGCTAATAAAATAATGAATAAACCAGAACTTTTTGCTAACGCATTATTTCAACTTAGAGCAGACGATCTTATTAATTCCAACGGAGCAATTATTTATAGATCTAGACTATCAGGATATTTGCTGGCTATGGAATTGATAGGTAGTTTAGAGTTTTGGAAAAATAATGATATAGTTTTGATAGGAAATGTCGATTTGATTGAGTTATATGAGAACGTATTGACAAAAAAAGTTTCTTCAATACAAAAGTTTAACTCTGAAGATATGGTATTAAAAGGTTTGCAACATTTTAAAGATAAACTTAATTAAGAGAAAATTTTGAGTTCTAAAGAGAATATTTTTAAATCTAGAAGACCGTTAATTGCTATTTTAAGAGGTATATCTCCTCTTGAAGCCGAAAGTGTTTCAGACGTATTAATTGAAGCTGGAATAAGTATGATAGAAGTTCCTCTTAACTCACCAAAACCTTATGAAACAATAGAAAGAATGGTAAAATTTCATGGGGAAAATGGTATTTTTGGCGCAGGAACAGTGTTAAAGGAAAATGAGGTTTATCGAGTAGCTGAAATAGGAGGAAAAATTATAGTTTCTCCTAATTTGAATACTTTAGTTATACGAAAAACAAAAGAACTAAACATGCTAAGTTTCCCTGGAGTTTTTACAGCATCAGAATGTTTTGATGCTTTGGATGCTGGTGCTGATGGGTTAAAGTTTTTTCCAGCCTCATTATTAAAAGAAGATAATTTTAAAGCCTTATCTGCAGTCCTTCCAAAAAATATTGTTTCAATTGCTGTTGGTGGCATTAATGAAAGTAAATTCAAAAGTTGGTTGCAAGTGAATATTACAGCTTTTGGTTTGGGTTCAAACCTTTATAAACCTGGTATGTTAATTGAAGAAGTAAAGTTGAAGGCATTACAGATTGTAAGATCCTATGATCAATGTATTATAGACATTTCTTAGGTTAATTAATAAATGAAAAAAAATAAATCAAACAATTTTCGTAAAGACATAGATTTATCAAAAGATATTTCATTTCTTAAGAATTTACTATCTCCATTAGAATTGAGGCGAGACTTATTAATTGAACATTTGCATCTAATTCAAGACCACTTTGGATTTTTATCAGAAAAAAACCTTATTTCACTAGCTAAACTACTTAACATAAGTAGTGTTGAAGTTTATGAAGTAGCTTCATTCTACGCACATTTTGACATAGTTAAAGATGGAGAATCAACTCCACCTAAAACCACCATAAGAGTTTGTAACTCCCTCTCTTGTGAGTTATTTGGTTCTAAAAAATTAGAAAATGATTTAACCAAAAAATACCAAGGACAAGATTTAAGAGTTCTTAGAGCTCCATGTATGGGAAGATGTAGTTCTGCCCCAGTTTTAGAAATTGGCCATTACCATATTGAAAATGCAAGTTTAGAAAAAGTTGATCAAGCCATAAAAAACAACAGAAGTAAGCCAGACATACCTAATTATGAAACTTTTGAAAATTATGTCAAAAAAGGTGGATACGAACAAACTATTAAGATCAAAGCTGGTAAAGAAAATTGGTATGAAAATATTGTAGAGGCAGATTTAAGAGGTTTAGGAGGAGCAGGATTTAGAACTGCAAAAAAATGGGAGCTTGTTTCAAAAGAACCTGGTCCAAGATATTTAGCAGTTAATGGGGACGAGGGTGAACCAGGAACTTTTAAAGATAAGCATTATCTAGAAACAGAACCTCACATGTTTTTAGAAGGCGCTTTAATGGCATCAATTGCAGTATCGGCTGAAAAATGTTTCATTTATATAAGAGATGAATATCCAGCAATTTTATATATTTTGAAAAAAGAAATTATAAAACTTGAAGAGGCAAAAATTATTCCGGTTGGGTTATTTGATATAAGAAGAGGTGCTGGAGCTTACATTTGTGGTGAAGAAAGTGCCATGATAGAGAGCATAGAAGGGAAAAGAGGGTTACCTAGGCACAGACCACCTTATGTAGGTCAGTCAGGTATATTTGGAAAACCTACTTTAGTTCATAATGTTGAAACACTTTATTGGGTAGCCAAAATAATTAGGTGCGGGCCTCAGATTTTTACAGAAGTCAAAAAAAACAATAGAATGGGGCTACGAAGTTTTTCTGTATCTGGTCGAGTAAAAAACCCAGGATTATATTTGTTACCCTCTGGTTCTACAATATTAGATATAATAGAAGTTTCAGGTGGAATGGTTGAAGGACACAAATTTAAAGCTTATCAACCTGGAGGAGCATCATCAGGCCTTTTACCGGCTTCTATATGTAACGTCCCATTAGATTTTGATACATTAAATGAATTTAATACATTTATAGGATCTGCTGCTGTAGTTATTTTATCTGATAAAGACAAAATTAAGGATGTTGCTTTAAATATGATTGAATTTTTTAAATCAGAAAGTTGCGGTCAATGTACACCTTGTAGGGTTGGTTGTGAAAAGGCAGCTTCAATTATGGAAACACGTGATTGGGATATTTCTCTTTTAGAAGATCTGTGTGAGGTTATGGAAAGTTCTTCTATATGTGGTTTGGGTCAGGCGGCAACTAATCCAATAAAGTCAAGTATAAAGTATTTTAGTGAAGAGATTAAAAGTAATGGCTGAAAAAGTATCTTTTTTTCTCAATGGCGAGCCTGTGATTGCCAATAACAATGAGACAATATGGGACGTTTCTAAAAGACATGGTAAAGTTATCCCTCATCTTTGTCATAATGGAAAAACTGGATATAAACCCGATGGTAATTGTAGAGCCTGTGTTGTAGAAATTAAGGGTGAAAAAGCATTAACCGCTTCTTGTATAAGAAAGCCTATGGATGGAATGGAAGTTTTTACTAACAATCCAAAAGTAGAAAGGTCCCAAAAATTAGTACTAGAATTACTTTTGACTGATCAACCAAAAATAAAACAGAAAACATATCAAGAGGATCACTTTTGGAATACACTTAACATAAATCAAATTACCTCCTCTAGATTTACTCCTAAAAACTCTGACACAGTCCCTAAGACTGATAACAGTCATCCTGCTATGACGGTTGCCTTAGACGCATGTATACAATGCGGTTTGTGTATTAGGGCATGTAGAGATGTCCAGGTAAATGATGTGTTAGGCATGTCTGGAAGAGGAGCAAATAGTTATCCCGTATTTGATACAAATGCTTTAATGGGAGAAAGTAGTTGTGTTGGCTGTGGAGAATGTGTCCAAGCCTGTCCTACGGGTGCTCTTATTGAAACTTCTTTGGTTAATGACGATAATAACCAAACAGTTTATCCTGACAAAAAAATTAAGAGTTTGTGTCCATTTTGCGGTGTAGGTTGTCAAACATTGGTAAGTGTTAAAGATAATTCCATAATGGCCGTCGATGGCTACGAAGGCCCTGCAAATGAAAACCGATTGTGCATTAAAGGTCGTTTTGGATATGACTATATAAGTAGTCCAGTTAGACTAAAAGAACCTCTTATTAGAATAACTCAAAAAACAAAGTCATGGGATTTATCTATTGATGAAAAAAATATTTATAAATATTTTAGAAAAGCTTCTTGGGAAGAAGCTCTTAACCAAGCATCACATAACTTTTCTAAAATTTTAAAAAATAATGAAAACGCATTAGCTGGTTTTGGTTCTGCAAAAGGATCGAATGAAGAAGCTTACATATTTCAAAAATTAATAAGAACTGGTTTTCAAACAAACAATGTAGATCATTGTACTCGTCTTTGTCATGCATCATCTGTCGCTGCATTACTACAATCAGTAGGTTCTGCTGCTGTAACAGCACCATTTACTGCAGTTAAGGATACTGAATGCATAATCTTAATAGGTGCACGACCGGAACAAAACCACCCTGTTGCAGCCTCATATTTGAAACAAGCTGTTAAAAATGGCTCAAAATTAATTATTATGGATCCTAGACGACAAAACTTATCTAGATATGCGACTCATCATTTACAATTTAATCCAGGACAGGATTTAGCATTATTAAATGCCATTATACATACAATAATTAAAGAAAACTTAATTAATAAAGATTATATCAAAAATCATACTGAAGGATTTACTCTTTTAGAAAAAGAAATTGAGAAATTTAATCCTACTATGATGGAGAATTTATGTGGAATAAATCAGGATATAATTAGAGATGTTGCAAGAATATATGCAAAATCAAAATCATCTATTATTTTTTGGGGTATGGGTATTTCACAACACGTCCATGGAACGCAGAATGCATTTTCATTGATAAACTTAGCTTTAATAACAGGACATCTTGGTAAACCAGGAACAGGACTTCACCCGTTGAGGGGACAAAATAATGTCCAGGGAGCTTCAGATGCAGGCCTTATACCTATGGCTTATCCTGATTATTATTCTGTAAATAAACAAACAAACAAATCAAAAATGGAAAGTTTTTGGGATACTAATTTAGATCCTAATGAAGGTAAAACCGTAGTTGAAATTATTAAAGAAATCTCTTTAGGAAAAATTAAAGGCTTGTATGTTCAAGGTGAAAACCCAGCTATGTCTGATCCAGATCAAATACATTCAAGAAAAGCACTTGCAAAATTAGAACACTTAGTTGTTCAAGATATTTTTATGACAGAGACTGCTTGGAATGCAGATGTAATATTACCTGCATCAGCACATGCTGAGAAAACTGGTACTTATACTAATACTAACAGACAAATTCAAATAGGTAGGGCGGTCGTAGAGCCACCAAACAAAGTTAGACAAGATTGGTGGATTATTCAGGAAATAGCAAAAAGAATGGGGTTGAGTTGGAGTTATAAATCTCCTAGAGACATTTTTGATGAAATGAAATTAGTTATGCCTTCATTAGATAATATTTCTTGGGAACGACTAGAAAAAGATAATCATGTTACTTATCCTGTTAAGAGTGAATTAATTCCAGGAGAAGATATTATATTTACTGACGGTTTTCCGACTTCTAATAATTTAGCTAAAATCGTCCCCATAAATTTAAGTAAGCCAAATGATGAATTGAACAGTGAATTTCCATTAATTTTGTCTACTGGAAGATTATTAGAACATTGGCATACAGGAACAATGACAAGAAGAGCAGTAATATTAAACGAACTTGAGCCAGATCCTATGATTTTCATGAATAAGGTGGATAGTAATTTTTATAATCTTAATTTAAATAAACCAGTTATAATCGAAACCAGGCGAGGTAAAGTAAGCATTAAAATAAGACATGATGATAATCTTCTTCCTGGCATGTTGTTTTTACCATTTTGTTTTAAAGAGGCTGCCGCAAATATTCTAACTAACTCAGATTTAGATCCTGTAGGAAAAATACCTGAGTTAAAATTTAGTGCGGCTAGGGTATATCAAAACTAAATTTATATTTACTTATGATTCAAATATATTTTAAATAAGAAAAGTAAGTTTGACTTATTGAGTTAAGAAATTATAAAAAATGAATTGGCAAAATAATCTTTTCAGAATATTAAAAAGTGAAGAAATTAAAATATTTAGTTATGTACCAGATGCTGGTCATAAAATATTAATAAATAATGCTATAGAAGATAACTTGATTACTGCAGTTCCTCTTACTTCTGAAGAAGAAGGAATTGGTATTGCAGCAGGATCTTATCTAGGTGGTTTGAAGGCAGTTTTGTTGATGCAAAGTAGTGGAGTTGGAAATTGTATTAATCAACTTTCATTAATTAATCATGGACAATTCCCTTTTTTAACAATTGTAACAATGAGGGGAGAATTTGGTGAAGGTAATCCTTGGCAATATGCTATGGGGCAAGCTGTCGTCCCAGCATTAAAGTCAATAGGAATAGATTGTTTAAAAATTGATAGTGAATATGATGTTGAAAAAACTATAAAAGCTGCTCTGACTATGGTTTTTAAATCTGAAAGATCTGTTGCAGTTTTACTGTCTCAAAAATTAATAGGAGCTAAAGCTTTTTAGGTTAAAAACTTAATATGAATTCATTAGATAGAAAAAAAGCAATTCCAAAATTATTAGGTGATACTGATAGATTTCTCATAATTTCAGGATTAGCTGGGCCTGCAAAAGACATTGGATTTTTAACCAAAGAAAGTCCGAATACGTTCTTGTTCGGAGGAGCGATGGGAGGTGCTATTCCAACTTCCTTAGGTTTAGCTTTGGCAAGGCCTAATGACACAATTCTTTGTGTTTCAGGTGATGGTGACGTTCTAATGTCTATGGGCTCTTTAGCCACTGTTGCTACGATGAAACCAAAAAACCTTATTATAATTTGTGTAGACAATGCATTATATTTAGAGACGGGTGGTCAAAAGTCACATACTGGATTGGGTGTTGATTTAGATGTTGTTGCACAAGGATGTGGTTTTCCTAATACTATGACTATAAATAATGAAGATGACCTGTTAAAAGCAATAACTTTAGTCAATAATGATTTTAATGGACCTACTTTTATACTCCTAAAAGTTAATCAATCAAGACCACCTCAATATTCTAGAAATTGGAATGCATCTCAAGCAAAAATAAAATTTAGACAATATATATTAAAATAAATTTTACCTTTTTTTATATTAGTAAATATGTTAACTAAATAGTTTACTAGGAAACTAGATTTTAAAAGGTCAAGTTTTGAAAGAAATATTTGAAGAAAATATAGGTTTGTTAATTCATGATGTAGCTCGATTACTCAGAGTTCTTTATGATCGTCAAATGGCTTCAATTGGACTTACTAGGTCTCAATGGTGGTTGTTAACTTACTTATTTTTTAAAGACGGTATCAATCAATCAGAACTTGCAATTCTTATGGATATGGAAAAGGCACCATTAAGTAGACTTTTAGACCGCATGGAAAAAAAAGGGTGGGTAATTAGAAAAAATGAAAGCAAAGACCGTCGCACAAAAAATATTTATTTAACCGAAAGGATTAAACCACTTATATCTTCTATGAGAGACAAAGCTGCGGAATACAGACGTGAATCATTATCTATATTAACGGATAAAGAGCGCAATAAATTAAAAGCCATACTTCAAATCTTAAAACAAGATTTAACTTCTAAGATTTAAATTGAGGAAAAAAGCCTAAATGGAAAATAAAATAGAAAACGAAAATAATTCTAGAAATACCAATAACATCAAAAGATTTGTATTATTAGTTTTGTTTCCCTCATTAATAATTTTATTAACTTTAGGTTATTTTTATTCTTTAGGAAGGTATATTAATACTGAAAATGCATATATAAAAGCACCAATAGTTTCTATTCAGTCAGAGATTTCTGGAAGAATTGATAAGGTATATATTAAAAATAACCAGAAAATTTCAAAAGGTGAAAAACTTTTCAAAATTGACGTTGCAAAATTAAATTTGGATCTTGCTGAACAGAAAGAAATTTTGAGCAATACGTTTCAGGAAATAGAAAATATTAAAGCTAAATATAAAGAAGCTCAGCAACAAATAAATTTAGCTAATGAAAAAATTGTTTATTTTTCATCTGAGATTAATCGTATAAAAAATATTTTAAAAGTAGATACTGAATTAGCGCAAGAAAAGGTAAATTTTTATTATACAGATCTAAAACGTTTGAAGCGTTCTTATAAAGTCAATATAAAATTAGCAGAGGAAAAATTAAAATTTAAAAAGATTGAACTAGATAGAATTAGATTATTAGTCGACAAAGGTGTTGGACTAAAAAGCAAATTGCAGGAGGTTAAACATTTATACAATCTAGCTTTTGAGGAGTTGAATTCATCTAAAATTAACACGGATATAGAAAGAACAGAATATTTATACAACACAGCTCTTAAATCCCTAAAAAGTATTAAAATAAATAGTAAAATTGAAGAAGTAACTTATGAATATAACATAGCTAAAAGTGAACTTGAATTAGCAAAACAAAAAGCTAAAACTATATTAACAACATTACTTAATGATAAAAATATTAAAACTAAAGAGCATCCTCTTTACTTAAAGCAGTTAAGTAAGTTTAACCAAATAAAGTTTGATATTAACAAATCTACTGTTTTTGCTGAACAAGATGGAATAATCGCACAAATGAACCTTGAAGAAGGGGAATATATTGATATTGGTAAAATTCTTTTTGCTATAGTTGACGAAAAAAAAGCTTGGTTAGAAGCTAATTTAAAAGAAACAGATTTAACTAATATAAAAGTTGGTCAATCAGCATTGTTTACACCTGACTCATTCCCTAATAGCAAATGGAATGCTCAAGTTGAAAGCATAAGTCCTGCCACTGGGGCAGAGTTTTCAATTCTACCACCACAAAATTCTTCTGGAAACTGGGTTAAAGTTGTTCAAAGAATTCCTGTAAGGTTGTCTATATCTGATTTGAATAAAAAAAGAACAAAAGAAACTAATATTAATAGAAATCTTCGTGTTGGGATGTCAGTTTCAGTCACAATTGATACTAAATACGAAGGTGAAGTACCTCTATTAATCAGACCTTTTGCTAGTTTTTTTAAAATGTTTTGAGTTTTAATTGAAACCTTTAATATCAGAAACAAATTCATCATTTAAATGGTTCATTCTAGCCACTGCAACCTTTGTAACTATGCTATATGCTATGAACGTAACAATCGCGTCAATTGCATTATCTGATATGAGAGGAGCAATGGGAGCCACTCAAGATCAAATTTCTTGGGTTGTTACTGGTAATATTGTTGCTACAGCTATCTTTACTCCCTTTGCAGGATGGCTTTCATCTAGAATACAAATTCGGACCATACTTATTTTCAGTGTTCTTGGTTTTATAATATCCTCGATATTTTGTGGAATGTCTAATTCTCTTGAAGAAATAGTTTTCTTTAGAGTTGCACAAGGAGTTTTTGGGGCTCCTCTTCCTCCTCTTTCACAAACTTTAGTTCTAGCAATATTTCCAAAAAGACAAATTTCGCTCGCAATGGCTGTTTGGGGAATGGGTACTATTTTGGGACCAGTAATTGCTCCAACTATTGGAGGTTATTTAGGAGAATTACTAAATTGGCGATGGATTTTCTACACTTTAGTCCCATTTGGTTTTTGTGCGTTATTTGCAGTTATGATTACTGTTCCTAAAAAACCTGTTCAAGGAGGACTTTCTCTAGACTGGATTGGTTTTTTAGCTTTGGCATGTAGCGTGGCCGCTTTGCAAATAATGTTTGATAGAGGAGAAAGAAATAGTTGGTTTGATAGTACTGAGACCATAATTGAATTTGGAGTGGCAATTATTGGCTTTTATATTTTTATCACTCATAGCCTGACAACAAAAAAGCCATTTATAAATTTAAGTATATTTAAAGATAGAAATTATACTGTCGGTTTAATTCTAATATTTTTCTTTGGTATGTTAAACTTTGTACCAATGGTAATTTTTCCACCTTTACTTCAAGAATTGAGGGGGTATCCACAATCGGTTATAGGAATTATACTAGGTATTAGAGGGATAGGAACCTTCATTGGTTTTGCGATAATAGCTATAACTAGTCGCATAGATCCTAGGATTATTATATTTTTTGGTTTTGGTATACAAGCAATTTCAGGTCTGTACATGTCCACATTTGACATTAATATGACTTTTTCAAATATCGCGTGGGCTAGTTTAGTGCAAGGTCTTGGTGTGGGGCTGACTTGGCCGCCAGTAAGTGTTATATGTTTTGCAACTTTATCAAATAAATTTCATGGTGAGGCAACTGCTATGTTTCACTTAATAAGAAATATAGGTTCTAGTTTTTTTATTTCAGTAAGTGTTGCCGTAGTACTTCATATGGGTCAAATTAATTTTGAAGAAATGGGAGCTATGGTATCATTATGGAATCAAGGGATAAATTTTAACGATATAATAGACACACTTGATAATTTAAATATTGCAAAGTTAACTAACGAATTAAATAGACAAAGTTTAATGGTTGGATATATAGATGCATTTAAGCTTTATGCATGGGTTGGTTTTTTATCAATTCCATTGATTTTTTTAATAAAAGTAAAGAAGAAAGAAAATAAGTAGGAGAATTATGAATAAAAATAATGTTTTTTTTAATAGATGGAGGAATGGGGCAAGAATTAATTCATAGATCTAAGATCAAACCTGACGGTCTTTGGGGAGCAAGGGTTATGTTAGATAACTATGATTTGGTTGTTGATCTTCATAAAGATTTTATACAATCAGGTGCTGAAGCAATAACAATAAATTCTTACAGTATTACACCTCAAAAGTTAAAAAGACATAATTTAGAAGATATGTTTGTAACTCTACAAAATAGTGCTATTAGGGCTGCTACTGAAGCAATCAACTTATCTAAATCAGATAAGAAAATAAAACTATTAGGTTGTCTTCCTCCTCTAGTAATGAGTTACAAAACGTCTATAGGACTGGAAAAGGTAGATGCAAAAGACACCTATAAAAGGATTGTTGACCTTCAAGAACCATTTGTTGATATTTTTTGTTGTGAAACTGTTTGCTCTTTAGAAGAAGCTAACATAGTTACTGAGATAGCACTAAATTCTGATAAAAAAGTTTGGCTAAGTTTTTGTGTAAAAGAAGAAGATGGTGGATTTTTAAGATCTGGAGAAAAACTAGAAGATGCTTTAAAAGAATTTGATAATTCTTCAGTTGATTCTTTTCTTATAAATTGCGCTCCACCTGAAGCTATTCACAAATCAATCGAAATAATGAGGAAGTTTTCAAAACCCTTTGGTGCATTGCCAAATGGTTTTGAAACTGTAAACTCTTTAAACGAAACAAATGATGTGTCAATACTAAACGTAAGAAAAGATTTTAGTTTAGACAAGTTTGTTGAAGATATATTGAGCTTTATTAAAAATAATGCTTCAATAATTGGAGGTTGTTGCGAAGTCAGTCCCGAATACATAAAAGCTGTGAAAAATAAAATTTAATGCTTGAATAAAGCTTTAGGAGATTTTAATTCTATGAAATTTGAAGGAACAAGAAACTATATATCTACTGATGATTTAAACATAGCTGTTAATGCAGCTATAACACTTGAAAAACCTCTTTTGATAAAGGGTGAGCCTGGTACAGGTAAAACAGAACTAGCTAGACAAATTTCTGAAAGTCTTGGTTTAAGTATCATAGAGTGGAATATTAAATCAACTACTAGGGCTCAGCAAGGATTATATGAGTATGACGCTGTAAGTAGATTAAGAGATAGTCAACTTGGCGATAAGAAAATTGAAGATATTGGAAATTATATTAAAAAAGGTAAAATTTGGAATGCTTTTGAGTCTAGTAAAAGATCTGTCCTTCTAATAGATGAAATTGACAAGGCTGACATTGAATTTCCAAATGACCTTTTACAAGAATTAGATAAAATGGAATTTTATGTTTATGAAACAAATCAAATTATTAAAGCCAATAAAAGACCTATAGTAATTATTACTTCTAATAATGAAAAAGAATTACCAGAGGCATTCCTTCGAAGATGTTTTTTTCATTATATTCAATTTCCTGATATAGAAACACTAAAGAAGATTGTGAACGTTCACTTTCCTGAAATTAAAAAATCATTATTACAGAGCGCTTTAAACAGATTTTTTGAAATTAGAGATGTCCCGGGATTAAAAAAGAAACCTTCGACTTCAGAGGCTCTTGACTGGATAAAACTTCTGTTGATTGAGGATATTAACCCTTTAGATTTAAAAAGCGATGGAAAAGATTTACTACCAAAACTTCATGGTGCACTGCTGAAAAATGAACAGGACATCCATTTGTTCGAAAGACTTGCCTTTATGGCTAGAGGAAATCGTTAAAAATATGTTTTTGGAATTTTTTTTCAAATTAAAAAACGCCAGAATACCAGTCTCTCTTAATGAATTTTTCACATTTTTAGAATCTATAAAATTAGACTTTATTGAGTATGATATTAATAAATTTTATTATTTAGCACGGACTAGTCTAATCAAAGATGAGAGGTTGATAGATAGATTTGATGTAATATTTGGTCAATATTTTAAAGGGATAGAGTCTATTAAATTAGATGATATTCTTGATCACTTAAATGTGCCCAAAGAATGGGTACAAAAGATGTTGGATAAGCATTTCTCAAAACAAGAAATGGAAGATATAAAGGCTTTGGGTGGCTTTGATGAATTAATGAAAACTCTTGAACAAAGACTGAAAGAACAGGAAAAACGCCATCAAGGTGGAAATAAATGGATAGGCACTGCTGGAAAATCACCTTTTGGGGCATATGGTTATAATCCTGAAGGAATAAGAATTGGTCAAGATAGAAGGGGGCAAGGAAAAGCTGTTAAGGTATGGGATAAGCGTATATTTAGGGATTTTGATGACACAAGAGAATTAGATACAAGAGGGATGCAAGTTGCTTTAAAAAGATTAAGACAGTGGGCTAGAACAGGCGTTGAAGAAGAACTGGATCTTGATGAAACCATAACACATTCTGCCAAAAATGGTTACCTAGATGTTAAAACAAGGCAAGAAAGAGAAAATTCTATAAAAATACTTCTTTTTTTAGATGTTGGTGGGTCAATGGATGATTATATTAGGCAAGTAGAAAATTTATTTTCAGCAGCAAAAAATGTATTTAAAAACTTGAAATTCTTCTATTTTCATAATTGTCTTTATGAGGGTGTTTGGAAAAATAATTCTAGAAGGTGGAAAGAACAATTTTCTACAAGAGAAATTTTTAGAACTTATGGAAAAGAGTATAAATGTATCTTTGTTGGTGATGCTTCTATGAGCCCTTATGAGATTTTAGTAGAAGGGGGAGCAAATGAACATTTTAATCAAGAAGCAGGACAAGTTTGGTTAGAAAGAGCTATTGCACAGTGGCCTTCAAATGTTTGGATAAACCCAACCCAAGAAAAACATTGGAATTACTCACAATCAACAAATATTATAAAAGAAATTTTCTCTAACAAGATGGTTCCATTAAGTATAAAGGGAATTGAAGAGGCAACAAAGATCTTGTCCAAAAAATAACTTAAAGAAAATTATAAATTGGTTAAAAAAATAATAAATAATAAAGGATATGATGGTCCATATGATACTCCAATAATTCTCCCTGAAAAACAAGTTATAGGTGATTGGATAGATTACAATGGACATATGAATGTTGCTTTTTATACTTTAGCTTTTGATAAATCTTTAGATATTTTTCTTGAAGATACTCTTGGTATTGGAGAAACGCATGCACTGGTAAACAAACAAGGACCTTTTGTTCTTCAAGCACATTATCATTACCTTAATGAAATGAGTTTAGATGAAAAATTTAATGTAAGGTTATTAGTCGTAGACTGTGATGAAAAGAGGATGCATTTATCCCTAGATATCTTTTCTCAAAATAAAGATAAGGTTATTGCTGTAGCTGAGAAAGTTTTAATTAATGTTAATCTCAAGATCCGAAAGACTGAAAATTATCCATCTTGGGCTTATAAACGGCTCTTAAAATTAAAAAATACCCATAAAAACGGTTCATTTCCGACTGTTCTTGGAAAAGTAATTACTCTTAAGAAATAAATAATTTATGATAATAAAATTGATTTTAACAATTTTTTGTTGGTTAGCTGTTTTACCAATTGTCTACGGTTTAAACTTTGGAATAAATTATAATTTTTTTATAATAGTAGTATATGCATTACTATTGTTAATAATGTTCACTTTTTCTAGGTTCACTACAAAGATAATCATATGTGTTTTATTTTCTGCAACATATTTAATTTTACAAGATCTACCAAGTGAAGAAAGTTTTTGGAAGGCAGGTAATTTTTTTATAATTTTTTCAGCTTTTTTACCTAGCTTATGGTTACTTAGATCAACCGCAATAACAATGCCTTCTGTAGCGAAAACACAAAACCTTCTTTCTAATTTAGTTTCAACTAAAATTTTATCTGGTATTCAGGTCACATCTCATGTTCTTGGTGGTGTAATAAACATTGGTACATTTCCTCTCTTATCTGCAGTAATTCCCAAAAATGCAAAATATAAAATGAGACAATCATCAGGAGAAGCAGCTATCAGAGGAATGAATTCAGCAGTTTTATGGTCACCTTTTTTCGTTAGTTTTGCTGTTGGACAACTATATCTACCTAGTCAATCTGCATGGTTGGGAATTATTTTCGGATTGCTAGTAGCATTGTTATTTAATTTAATAAGCATGAGGTTTTTAATTGGTAAGTTTACCCTAAATTATCTTATTGAAGCTATTTCCTGTGTAAAGCCAATTTTCCCTAGACTTTTAATCTTATCTATATCTGTATTAGCAGTTGGTCAAATTTTTGATAAGACAGCGTTAAACGCAATAGTGATCGTTATACCAATTTTAGTTATCGTTCAGATGTTGAGAAGACCCGAAACTATTAAATCAATAATAAGTAATTTGAAAAACTTAATATTAAAATCTGGTGATGAGATGTTATTGATATCAGTTTCAATGTTTTTAGGATCTATTTTGAGCGGTTCTGTTGAGATTCAAAATTTTATGTCAAATAATATAGGAAATAATTTTCCTTTTTGGGCAATGATAATTCTTCTTCCCCTAATAGTATGGATCTTTGGTTTAATGGGTATACATCCTATAATTACTTCTGCTCCAATTTTATCTTTATTTGGACCACTATTATCATTATGGGAAGCTGCATTTTTGATGCAGGCTCATTTGATTGGGTGGTGTGCCGGTACAGCTACTAGTTTTACATCATTATCTGTACTGACTACTGCAGAAAATTTTAGACTACATATTTCAAAATTAGTTTTAGGGCCAAATCTTTTTGCCACTGGTTGTTTAACATTTATAGGAGCAATACTATTAATTACGCTAAATTACCTTTTCTAGAGCATCACTAGTTATTTTTTTACCCAATTTATGTTCTCTGTAAGACACATAACAAACACATATCATAATTATAGTTCCACCGAGAATTACAAAGGGGTCAAATTTTTCACTGAATATAAACAAACCAACAATTGAAGCCCAAACAAGTTGGAGAAATAAAATAGGTTGTGTAACTACCATAGGAGCCGCTTTAATTGCTTTTGTCATTGTTATATGGCCAAGAGTAGCAATTAAAGCAGTAAATGTTAAAATTAAAATGGCTTTAAGTGACAGAGGTTCCCAACTGTAAATAGCCGTAGGTATTAGAAAAATAGTAGTAAATAAAGATAACATAGCAACAATTTCAGACGAAGAGCGCTCCTTAGAAACCACTTTTGCTATTAAATAAGAAGCTGTAAATACTACAGTTGCCATTAGCATTCCTATCTGACCATTTTCAATTATTTTAAAACCGGGTCTTAATATAATCATAGCTCCAACAAAAGAAAATAAAATGGCAGTTAATCTATGTTTATGCAGCCTTTCTTTTAAAAAAATACATGCACCAATTGAAACAAAAATATAAGTTAAAAAACCAATTGCAGTTACTTCTGCTACTGGCATTACAGACATAGCGTAAAACCATAAAGTTACACCTATTGAGTGAACCAATCCTCTCAAAACAAACTTTTGAAGCAGTGGTTTTCCAGGTCTAAATTTAGCGAGGGATATAAGCGAAGGTGTTAAAAGTAGTGTCCCAATTGCATATCTAAGGAATGCTGCTTGAGGAGCAGGTACTTCGCCTTCTAAATATCTCACAGTAGCAGTTACTCCTACAAATAAAATTGTAGTTACTACCATCCATAAAATACCTACGATTGACTGGTTCAAATTAAACACCCCGAATTACTTACCATGTTAACTTAAAGTGCTTATTTGTGTCTAATAAAATAATTTTGATAAAATTACATACCCTGGTAATTAGGTCCGCCGCCACCTTGAGGAGTGACCCAATTAATATTTTGAGTTGGGTCTTTGATATCACAAGTCTTGCAGTGAACACAATTTTGAGCATTAATCTGTAATTTAGGCTTATTATCACTTGTAACAATTTCATAAACACCTGCTGGACAATATCTTGTTTCAGGGTTGTCATAAAGTTCTAGATTTATGTTTATGGGAACCGCTTCATTTTTGAGAGCAAGATGACATGGTTGATTTTCTTCGTGGTTAGTTCCTGAAAAAGATACATTGGTTAATCTATCAAAACTAATAACATTATCGGGTTTTGGGTAATTGATTTTTTCATGTTTGTTTTTGTTCTCAAGACTTTGATGATCTGTTCCATGATGATCTAAAGTCCAAGGAGCTTTACCTCTAAATATATATGTGTCTATGGCACTATAAACTATTGCTTTCCAGAATCCCCACTTGAATGACGGCCTAATGTTTCTGACACTGTATAATTCGGACCATAACCAACTTTTCTTAATTAAGTTTTGGTAATTGTCTACTTCCTCTTTTTTTCCGATATTTTCAAATATTGCATCAGCGGCAATCATTCCTGATTTCATTGCAAGGTGAGTTCCTTTTATTTTAGGAACATTAAGAAATCCAGCTTCACATCCAGTTAGCATCCCTCCTGGGAAAGTTAATTTTGGTAAAGATTGAATACCACCTTCATTAAGAGCTCTTGCCCCGTAATTTATTCTTCTTCCGCCTTCAAGAATTTTTTTAATTTCAGGATGATGCTTAAAACGTTGAAATTCCATATATGGAGATAGATATGGATTTTTGTAATCTAAGCCAATTACAAAACCAATTGACACTTTGTTATCATCTAAATGATATAGAAATGAACCTCCATAAGTGTCTGTTTTTAAGGGCCATCCAGTTGTGTGCAAAATACTTCCAGGTTTACTATTTTCTGGTGAAACTTCCCAAAGTTCTTTTATTCCAATTCCATAAGTTTGAGGCGAATTATCTTTATTAAGGTCAAATTTTTTCATTAAAATTTTTCCTAAATGCCCTCTACACCCCTCTGAGAATATTGTTTGTGTGGCATGTAACTCTATACCTTGTTCAAAGTTAGGACCTTCCGTTCCATCCTTTAATCTACCCATATCACAAGTGGCAACACCAATTACTTTATCTTGTTCGTTGAACAAAATCTCCGATGCAGAAAAACCTGGATAAATCTCAACTTCAAGAGCTTCTGCTTGTTCAGCTAACCACTTAGTAAAGTCGCTTAAACTAATAATATAATTACCTTTATTATGCATCTGCGGAGGTGTAGGTAACTTATATGATTTTGTCTCTGTTAAGTATAAAAATTTATCGTTAGTAGCTTTTATTTTAAGAGGAGAGTTTTTTGTTTGCCAATCAGGTATAAGTTCGTCTAGAGCTTTCGTTTCAATTACTGCACCCGATACAATATGAGCGCCAACTTCTGAACCTTTTTCAATAACGCAAACTGATAAATCCTTATTGTTTTCCTTGCTTAACTGTTTGAGTTTGATGGCTGCACTTAGGCCAGATGGACCTGCTCCTACTATAACTACATCATATTCCATTACTTCTCTATTATTCATTAATAAGGCCTTCAGATTTATAATTGATTTAGTATTAAATATTAATAGTTGTTATTTCTACATAATATATTATTAATATAGTACAACTATTCAAATTATAAAGGCTTATTAAATGAATCCAGATGTAGGTGTTATATTATTAATATTATATCCAATTGTTTTAGTCGGGGCTATAATATGGTTTGGAAAACATTCAGTCTCACCTGACTAAATTCTATTTATCTTTTTACTGACTTTACAGTGGCCTCAAAAGGCATTGTTATACATTTATGTCTGTTTTTAATCGCTTTAATAGGTCTAAAAACGTCCATTTCTATTGGCAGTGTTTTTGGAATTTCTTGATCAGAACTATTTAGCCAACTCTGAAATTCTTCTGATAGTTTTTCGCTTGGCATTTCTTTATTTTTGAATAGCCTCACAACCAATCCTGCAGATGCCTCACAAAGAGCACATCCTCTAACAATAGCTGATATGTCTTCTATTTGATTATTTATAAGTTTTAAACGTACTTTAACCTCATCACCGCACATAGGGTTTTTGACTTCAAAGGATCGATTATAATCCTCTATTGCATTACTTTTTTTATTTTCAGCAGCAAGACTTAATATTTTTTCTTGATATATTGATAGGTCGTTCAATTATTGATTTACCAGTAATAAAATCACACTGGCTACAGCAATGGCATAGAAAACATACAGTAAAATATGGGTATTCTCATATACATTTTCCTCTGGAACGCCAGCAGGTAAATCTCTTTTATTTTTTTTCATTTAATTTCCTTTTGTTTATTTAACAAAATAAATAATTAACTATTTTATTACTTAATTATAAAAATTTAATCTAGCGAGAATTATAATTAAATAGAACGTTAAATTGAAGATTAATTTAATTATTATTTATAAAAAAACTGACCTATAAAAATTAAAATTAAGAAAACAGTAAATATTTGAATAACGATTAATGTATCTGAACCAACTTCTCTGTCAAAAACTTTATTTTTTAACATAGTGTTTGATAACAAAATTTTTGTTCTAGAAAATGAAATCATTATAACTTCCTCAAACTTTTGGTTCATTCTCTCTACTAATTTTAACAGTGGTATTAACACTCCAGGTATCATTTTTCTATAAACCCAGTCACTATTTAAAACTGTAGAGTTTAACTCTGGTGGATATATTTTGAAATGCCATAAACATATGAAAGCAAAAGCCGCAAACGTTAGGAGTTGCAACTGTCCTACAACATGACTGAAATCATATGGCTGATAATTAATTTCATATGGTAAAATTTGATAAAAAGTGGAAGGAAATATGCCTATTAAAATGCACAATGCAGAAGCTATTACCATCGCAATAATCATATTAAGAGGTGCTTCTTTAGTTTTAATACCACTTTCATGAGCAAAAAAAGCGAAAAATGGTATTTTAATTCCCGAATGGTGTAGTACTCCTGCAGAAGCAAAAAGAAGCATAAAGTAAACTAAAACCAAGCCTTCTTTTCCAAGTGCAGACATTATTAAAGACTTTGCAACAAAGCCACTGAACAATGGAAAGGCAGATATGGAAATTGCTCCTATTATAGTGCACACCGCGGTTATTGGCATATATTTAAACAATCCACCTAGCTCTGAAGCTTTACATGTACCTACTCTGAAAAGAACAGCTCCCATACCCATAAAAAGAAGTCCTTTATATAATATATGGGCAAAAGCGTGTGCCACAGCACCGTTTATTGCTAATTCAGTTCCTATTCCAATTGCAACTATCATAAAACCGAGTTGGTTGTTTAGGCTATATGTTAATACTCTTCTTAAATCATTTTCGATTACAGCAAAGAATATCGGATAAAAAGTCATAATAGCACCTATTACAATTAAAAGCTCAGTTCCTGCAAAACATTTTGCAAAACAAAAAATTGCTAACTTAGTTGTAAAAGTGGAAAGGGCAACTGTACCTATTTCAGATGCCTCAGGATAAGAATCCTGTAACCAACCATTTAAAAGTGGAAATGCTGCTTTTATTCCAAAAGCAATAAAAATCAATTGTCCGTATAAAGAGTTAATATCAAATTTGGTGAGTAGCGCACTTCCATCGTTAATAAGCAATATAATAGCTCCAGCAAGTAAAAACATACCGGATGTAACTTGAATTAATATATATCTAAATGCTGATCGGTAAGATCTATAAGTATTACCAGCTAAAATTAAAAAAACAGATGTAAAAGCTGTTGCTTCCCACCAGACAAACAGTGTAAACAAGTCTCCTGCGTGAACTGCTGCTATTGCTGCGCCACTATAGCTCATAACAGAAACGTGTTGTTTCCATTGTTTTTCATGGGCACCATATATCACGTTAAGTGCAGCTGCTATATGAAAAATTATAGCAAATGGTAGTGTAAGTGAATCTGATTGAAACAAAATAAAATCAAAACCCATTACATTTATAGTGGAATGGATCCCAAATCCAAGGGTTAATGAATATGCAGAAATTAAGACTAATATCATCATATAAATTTGTCTGATCATATGAGGTAAAAAAGGGATCAATAATGCCCCAATAATCATTATAAATCCTGGAGGAAAATTACTTATCATAATAATCCTCATCTTTCATTAAAAACGACCTCAAGCTCACACCGATTTTAAAGATTATTATGCATGATAAAAAACCAAAAAAAGCCGGGAAAAATGTGAAATCTTCTATTGATGTCTCACCATGTCTATGGCCAATTAGCTCTAAAACTAAAAATATAATACATAATAATAAAACACTGGAATTTATTTTTCCAAATTTTTTAATTAAAGCCTTCATAATTTACTCACCATAATGGAAGTTAAATTTTCAAATGGTTCTATAAAAAAGAAAAGTAAAATAGTTAAAAAACACGTTATTAATGTAGGTATTGTTATTAATATTGGTATCTTTATTTTAACTTCTCTTTCCTTTTTAAAAAAGAAAGCTCTGGCAGGAATTTCCATTAAATAATATGCATTAAGAATTGTTGAAATACAAAAAACTGCTATTACTGTTATGTATCCACTTTCAGCTGCACCTAGCATCAAAAAAAACTTACTCCATGAACCTCCCATTGGAGGCACACCAATAATAGACAAAGATCCTACGAAAAAGGCTAAAAAGATTAAGGGCATTGATTTACCATGACCATTTAATTCAGAAATTTTAGACATTTTTGCTCCAACATAAATGGCACCTGCTACAAAGAATAAAGTAATTTTACCTGCTGCATGCGTAATGATGTGTAAAGTCGCCCCTTGAGTGGCCATCGACGAAGCTAGTGCTCCTCCTAATGTTATGTATGACAGTTGACTTATAGTTGAATAGGCTAATCTTGCTTTTATATCATTTTTATAAATTGCAATTATACTTGTTGTAAGTAGTGTAAAAGAGGCCAACCAAACTAACCAGTTAGATGCCCCTGTTTTTGATAAAAAATCAATTCCAAATACATTTGTCAATATTAATAACATGGTAAAAACACCAGCTTTTACAACTGCTACAGCATGTAAAAGAGCAGACACAGGTGTAGGTGCTACCATTGCAGCAGGCAACCATTTATGAATTGGCATTAAGGCGGCTTTACCTATTCCAAAAACAAACATAGCTAGTAAATATGGGGCATAATCAGGGTTCATTTTTCCATCTAAAACACCATTTTGAGACATTTCTAGAGATCCAGTAACTACCCAAACCCAAATTATTGCTGGAAGAAGTAGAATAACAGACGTACCAACTAGAATAGACATGTAAAGACGTCCAGCTTTCTGCGCCATTTCATTTTGTTTATGGGTAACTAATGGATATGTTGAAAATGTTAGTACTTCATAGAAAATAAATAATGTTAGTAAATCGCCTGCATAGGCAATACATAAAGCTGCATGAACAGCCATAGCATAAAAAATATAAAATCTTGTTTGATTTTTTTCTTTATTTCCTCTCATGTAACCTACAGAATATATTGCTGCAAAAATCCATAGCACAGAAGCGACAAGTCCAAATATTGCACCTAAGGGTGTGACTACGAAACTTATAGAGATCCCTTCAGCAATCTGTAACAATTCTAACCCTGGTTGTTCTCCATTTAAAATAGAAACCATCAATTGGATAGCCCCCCAAGAGCTTATTATACCCCCTAAAGGACCAAGAATATCTCTTAAGATAGGTTTAGATGATAACAAAGGTGTTAATAGACACACTAGCAGAGGAGATAAAAGTGTAATTAAAATTAAATTTTGAAAGGAGATCATTTTGACACTCCTACTAATTTTTCAGCTGCCTCAGTACTACTATCTACAACAAAAGAAGCATCTAAACCAAAATAAATATTTAAGAATGTTATTATTAACAAAGGGATATAAATTGTAGGGTTTTCCTTAATAATTATTTCTTTTCTTGGTTGTTGTAACCATAAAGCCTCAATCATTTTCCATAAATAAATAACTGATAATGCTGAACTAAATAATATAAGTATAGCTATCCATAAACCATCTGCACTTATAGAAGCTTTTATAAGGTATAACTTGGAAATAAAACCAGCAGTTAGCGGAAGTCCTGCGAGGCTAAGTGAGCAAATTACAAAACAAAAAAAAGTTATTGGCATAGCCCTTCCAAGACCAGATAAGTTACTGAGAGTTACTCTTTTTTGGATATAAAAACTAATTGAAGTTATTGCCATGAATAGCGCGCCTTTAATAAGTGCGTGATTAAACATATGGATAAAACCAGCAGCAACACTTGCCTTAGTTCCGATTGCAAATGCCAATGTTATATAACCTATTTGTGCAACTGAAGAATGCGCTAAAAGGCGTTTAATATCTTTTTCATAGACAGCCATTATTGTACCAGCAAACATAGCTATTATTGAAAGAGGAAGAATTATATATGAGAGTGTGTTAATGATCAAATTATCTGCAATATCAAAAACAGAAAATAAAATGCGAGCAAGTATATATAAAGATGCCTTTGTAGCAGTGGCAGCTAGTAAAACAGAAACGGCAGATGGTGCATAAGCGTATGCCCTTGGCAACCAAATATGCATTGGAAAAACAGCTGCTTTAACCATAATTCCAACTATCATAAAACCAAATCCAGCTATTAATGCTTTATTATTTTTTAGATCTACAACACGTTCTGAGAGATCTGCCATATTAAGAGTTCCTGTTATTCCATATAACAACCCAACTCCTATTACGTAAAGTGTGGCACCTACAGCACCAATAATTAGATAATTATAAGCTGCTACCAGAGCTTGTTTGTCCTTTTGCGCTCCCATTGCTACCAAAGCAACAGAAGCCAAAGAAGATATCTCTAAGAACACAAAAAGGTTAAATGCATCTCCGGTAGTGACTAATCCAATTAACCCTGCAATTGCTAGAAGCCATAAACTATAAACTTTAGAAATTGAGGTTTCATTAATTTCGTCAGGCATCATTTTAGATGAAAAAATAGTTGTTAAAAAACCAATCAAAGTAATAATGATAATTGGGAATATTGAAACTTTATCAATTACATACTCTATGCCTAGAGGGGGAGCCCAATTTCCTAAGGCATATGAAATAGTCGAATGAATTTGGACTTCTTGATATAATAAAATTGAAAATATGAAAGCTACAAAAGTGCTAGTAAAAGTTAGCAGCCAGCTTAAAAAAATATTTGGTATTAATACCACTATCAGAGACATCATTAACGGACATAGAACGACTAATATAGGCAGATTTTTAATTAAAATATCTGTCATTGTTTAAATTTCGTATCAATTTTTTTACTTGTTTCAATTTGGTCATGATAATCAACCAGATCCTGAGCAGATATCTCATCTTCTTCAATACTACCGTATTCTGAATTTATTCTTAATACCAATGACAAACCTAATGCAGTAGTTGCAACTCCTACAACAATTGCTGTAAGTATTAAAACATGTGGAAGTGGATTGGAATAAACAGTATCAATTGCATTATTTAGAATTGGAGGAGTACCACCTTTAATTTTACCAAAAGTAATATAGAGAAGAAAAACTGATGTCTGAAAAATTGTTAATCCTACTATCTTCTTTAAAAAATTTTTTCTTCCAATAACAAGAAACAATCCTATCATCATAAGTAGGAAAACAATCCAATAATTCCAAATGCCAATAGTAGAAGATATCATTTTACTTATTTTTTCCTGATTTAAAACTTACGAAAGCATTGAATAAAGCAATCATTACATTTGATACGGTAAGACCTACACCAAATTCAATTAACAAAATACCAATATGCTGTCCTGATTGTGGAGAAGATCCTAAAATGTTATACGATAAAAATTCCTCTCCAAGTAACATTGAAGCAATGCCAACTCCACCATATAGTAAGCCACCTAGAGCTAATAAAAATAAATTAATATTTGATGGGAAAAGCTTTTTGCCTTCATCAACGCCAAATACAATAGAATAAAGTATAAAAGCACTAGCAACTATTACCCCAGCCTGAAATCCACCACCAGGACCAAAATCTCCATGAAATTGTACATATAAGCCAAATAAAATTATTGGTGCAAAAAGTATTTTTGTAGAAACTCTTAAGATTGGGTTTTCATTCATATCAACTAACTTTTCTTTTAGAATTTTTGTTTTTTTGTTTACTGGTTTGCGTGTTATTCTTTAATAATACTAAAACTGCAACTCCAGCTGTAAACACAACTATTGTTTCACCAAAAGTATCATAACCTCTATAACTTGCTAGCACTGACGTAACTATATTTGGAATACCAATGTCATCTCGTGATCCTAAAATATAGTCTGGAACAATATGTTGATGTACTGGAGAGGACAATAGTCCAATTTCAGGCAAGTCATAACTACACCAGATCAAAATTCCACCCAGAAGTATGCATGTAAGGGCTGGTAGAATTTGACTATTTATATTTTCTTCTTCCTCTTTTGGTAGGTAAGCCATAGCAGCTAAAAATAATATTGTAGAAATTCCAGCTCCTACAGAGGCTTCAGTAAAGGCAACATCAACAGCATCAAGAGTTATGAACATTAACGCAGCAACTAACGAATAAGCACTAGTTAAAACTACAGTAAAAATTAAAGTTCTTGTTCTGAGTAGTGCAATGCCAATAGCAAGCATAACAGTGACCAAAAATGCATTTATAATTAATTCAGATATCATAAAAGCTTTCCGATCTTCTTACCTACAGGCATTAAATTCTTTTTACGAGCCAAATTAGCAGTAACGTGACTGGTAACCGGACTAGTAAAAAATACAAAAACACCTATTAAAATCAATTTAACTGTAATTAAAGACCAGCCTGTTTGTAAGATCATACCTAGAAGAAAAAAAGCTGTGCCACCAGTATCAATCATACCCGCAGCGTGAATTCTTGAAAAAACATCTGGTAGTTTAATGAGTCCGCACGCACCAATTATAATAGATAAAGAACCTATAAAAAAACATAAGCCTGTAATGATGTCTATTAACAAGTCCATTATTTTCTTTGTTCCCCTAATGAGCCTGTACTAAAAAGTTTTAACACAGCAACTGTTCCTATGAAATTAATTAAAGCGTAAACAATTGCGATGTCCAAAAACTCTGGTCTATTTGTATAAAAACCATGAAGAGCAATTCCAATTACAATGATAGTTCCAAGACTGTTAACAGCTAAAACTCTGTCAAAAGTTGTCTGACCTAAAATGATTCGAATTAATATTAGTACACCTGAAAATGCGCATGCGATTAAAGCGGCTAAAAACATTATTGATCTCCTTCTAACCACTTTACTTTTTTATCCATTACATTACTTCTAACGTCATTCCCAAAATCAGAGTTAAGAGCATGTACCTCAAACATATTATCTTTAATCTTTGTAGTAACAGTACCTGGAGTCAAAGTAATAGAATTTGCGTATGTTACTTTAGCAACATCAGTTGATTGTGAGGCTTTTACAGTAAAAGTTTCAGGCTCAATTTTTCCAGATATTATAACTTTTGCAGTATTTAGGTTTGAGATAAATATTTCTTTAAACAACCAAATTAAATAGTTAAAAAGTCTAGGAAAGAAAAATAAAGGTAATCCTTCTTTATCAATAAGTTTTGCTCTTCTGGCAACATACACACAAAAAGCGCAAGATAGTACTCCAAGACTTGTTATAAGGAAACTATAATACCCTGACATTAAAAGCCATAATCCTAGTAAAATAACAAAGAGTGATATTGATTTCATTAAACTAAACCCCGATATGTACTAAAGCTAATTTTTAGCTAATGTTAGGTTTAATTTCAATAAGAGTTTTTATCTTACTAAGGTTTAGCAAATGTTTCTACTTTTGTGATTTTTTTAATAATTCCTTTTTCCTTGAGAAAATTACTAAAATTTTTGTAAGTATTTAAATCATGAGCTTGTGGTCTTAATGTAAATCTTGGTAAAGTATCTTTAAAAGCACGTTTGTTCAACTCATCATCAAGACCCTTTCTATAAGTAGAAAAATCTTTCCATGTCGACTTTGGATCGTTAACGATAGTAAGTGTTGCTTTTTGGATAGCTTTGAAAAATTTATTAAAAACAGGATTATTTCTGTTTTTAGCATTTGCTATATAAATAAGTTCTTCATAGGAAGGAACTCCGTGTTCTTCAGGGTAAAAAGCTTTACCAGGGTGATTTACTATATCCATTTGATTAAGTTCAAAATTTCTAAATGCGCCTATTACTGCATCAACTTTTTTTGCAATTAAAGATGGCGATAAAGAAAAATTTATGTTTATTAATTCAACATCTGATATTTTAAGGTTGTGCTTTTGTAGCATGCCTGACAGCAGAGCTTCTTCAAAGCCCCCAACAGAAAAACCAACTTTTTTACCTTTTAGATCTGCAATTGATTTAATAGGTCCATCTTTTAAAACCACAAGGGAATTTAAAGGAACACTAACTAACGTTCCAACTCTTACTACTGGTAAGCCTTGATCCACTTGAATATGAAGTTGTGGTTGATAGGAAATAGCTAAGTCTAATTTACCGGCAGCAACTAGTTTTGGAGGGTCATTAGGATCAGCTGGTTCAATCATTTCAACTTCTAATCCAACATCCTTAAAAAAATTTCTTTTTTGAGCTATTATTAAAGGAGCATGATCAGGGTTAATAAACCAATCAAGCCCTATAGTAAGTTTGTCTGTTTTAGCGTTAACAACACAGGTCATGACTGATAACAAAATTATAGTGAGTATCTTAAATATATTATGCATTCTGCATCTCCCTCCGCTGGTTCTAACCAGATCAGGTTATAAGGGTTAATTTCTCAGCAAGACAAATGTCAAGCACCCCTGGCAAATGAATTTTTCACATATTTTAAGAAATAATCAATAACTTTTTTATTTCCACCACACATATCTCCTCAAAATTATATCAGTAATTCTGTATAAGGTTATTGTCATGAATATTAAAATTATTAAAGCTGCAAACATATTATCTGTTTGAAGACGTGCGTTGCTATAAATCATAAATGAACCAAGTCCGGTACTGCCGCCAATCCATTCACCAACTACAGCTCCGATAGGTGCGAAGCAGGCAGCAACTCTAATTCCAGAACATAATCCGGGAAGAGAAGAGGGGATTTTAATTTTCCAAAATAATTGAGTTTTTGAGAAATTTAATGTTTTACCAGCGTCAATTAATTCTTGAGGTACTTTATTCAATGCATCAGTAAAATTTGAGGTAATTGGAAAAAAAACAATTAAAACACCAATTACAATTTTGCTACTTATTCCATAGCCAAGCCATAAAATTAATAATGGAGCTAAAGCAAATACTGGGATTGACTGACTTGCCAGTAATATAGGCATAACCCATATCTTCAATCGTGGTGATGAAGAAATTGCTAGAGCTGTAGTAATGCCTATTAGCGTTCCTATTATAATAGAAGCTAGAATTTCAACAAGAGTATATGATGAGTGAATTAAAAGTTGTTCCCAATTATTAAAAATTGAAAGAAAAATCATTGTTGGAGGAGGAAGCATAAATGGAGGTAATTCAAAAAATATACAACATATTTCCCAAATCGTAAAAATTATTATTGCTATAAATAATCCTCTAATCATTATAACCTTATTAAAATTAAATTGATAATTTAAATATATATATTAAAAAATTAGAATGCAGAATTTTTTATTTACAGGCGATATTTTCAAAGGATCAAGATATGAAAAAGGACATCCCTTGGATATGGATAGAGTATGGCCAAGCGTTGAGTTGATTCAATTAATGGGTTGGATTGATAATGAACAAATTATTAAAAATGACCCTGCAGAAATAAATGAACTTATTAAGTTTCATGATTTAGACTATGTGCAGGCCTTAAAAAAAGCTGAAGAGAATCAACATTTACCTGAAAATTTAAAAAGAAAATTTAATATTGGTATAGGAAATAATCCTATTTTTAGTGAAGTTTTTTCCAGACCGGCGACTGCTGCAAGAGCATCTATTAAAGCAGTTGAAATGATATCTAATAAAAAGGCTAAAAAAATTTTAAATATTTCTGGTGGAACTCATCATGGAAGAAAGTCTCAAGCATATGGCTTTTGCTTTTTAAATGATTGTGTTCTTGCCATTCTCAAAGCAATAGAATTGGGATTTCAAAGAATTTTATATGTTGATATAGATGCACATCATTGTGACGGGGTGCAAGATACTTTTGCCAATAATAAAAATGTTTCAATAATTTCAATTCATGAAAAAAATAGATGGCCTAATACTGGTTTAATTGAAGATTGTAACATAGATAATATCATTAATTTTCCTGTACCTGAAAAATTTAATGATAGAGAGATGGATTTTCTAATTACAAATGGGGTCTTACCTTTTGCCAAAACAAAAAACCTTGATCTTTTGATAATTCAAGCTGGCGCAGACATGCTCGATGGTGACCCACAATCAAGAATTTGTTTAACTAATAATGCATATTGGAAAGCAATTAATGATTTATTATCTCTTTGTGAAAACGTCATCATATTAGGAGGTGGGGGGTATAATCCATATCTGACTGCAAAAGCCTGGGCAGGTAATTGGGCTTTATTAAATAATAATGTTAATCTTTTAGATGATGTAATGAAACCTGAATGTTATAATTTATTAAAGTCTTTAAAATGGAATAACAGCCGAGTTAGGAATGGAATTCCTGACAACTGGATTAGTAATTGGCGAGATAAAAAGTCAAATAGTAAAGTTGGAGACGAAATTAAATCGCTTTTAGATCAGGTGTTAAAAATAAAAAAAATATGAGTTTTCTGCTAAAATTAATAATATTAGGAATTTTCCTAATAAATTCCTTATTTGTTTTTTTAGCAAACTCTAATAGTTCAATTTTCAAACATATAGAATGTGAAATAAAGTTTGGTAATAACAAATCTAAATTCCTGTCTCTCGATATAGCTGATACTTTTGAAAAAAGATCCTATGGATTAATGAATAGAGAAAAAATTGAAACAAATGAAGGAATGTTATTTATCTGGGAAGATAGTGAAATAAGAGAGTTCTGGATGAAAAACACATATTTTAACTTAGATTTATTTTTTATTAACCAATATGGAGTTATTGTAGAAGTTTATAAAAATGCGAAAGCTTTCGATGAAAGAAAAATTATTAGTAAAGAAAAGGTTAAGTTTGTTTTAGAAATGAAAGCCGGAAATATTAAAGCAAATGTAGGTGATAATTTAATATGTAGTTCAAATTAAATTATAAATAGGGATTAACTTTTTCGGCCATTAATGTCATGGACTTTTTAGCAATTGCTGGGTCTAACCAATCAACACCAGCATACATTAACATTCCATACTCTCCAACTTGATCCTTAAAAGCAGATAAGTCATCAACAACTTTTTCAGGCGTCCCCCAAATGATTAGTTTTTCACAAACTTTTTCTAATGTTATTTCCTCATCAGGTTGGTCTATAGATGTTTTAAAAAGATCTAATTTTCCTAGGGCAACAAACTTTTTAAATAGTTGCTTGAAATAAAAAACATAAGGACTACTAGGACCCAAAGCATATTCTTTAGCTGTATTAAGATCATCTGCTACAAAAACGGTTTTAGCAATTCTCCAGTCTTCTGTTTTAATATCTAAATTACTTTTTTCACAGCCTTCTTTATATTTACCCCAATGAGTTTTCACCCAATTAGGCATAATTATATCTGCACTAATAGGTTTCCAGCCTCTAGCTGCAGCCTCAGTAATACCTTTTGAATATGGTGCAACAGCAGTTACTATAATGGGTGGATGAGGTTTTTGTAGTGGTTTAGTCATATAACCCTGGCCGATCTCAGAGATAATTGTGTTTTCCGTTGAAACATCCCAATACTTACCTTTAATGTCATACGGAGCTTCTTTCGACCAAATTTCTAAAATGGTATTTATACCTTCTAAAAACATTTCTGATCTATCTTTTTCTAAATTACCAAATAATTCAGCATCTGAAATTAAACCACCTGGTGAAATTCCAAAGTTAAACCTTCCATTTAACATATGGTCGATCATTGCAACTTGTCCTGCAATATGAACTGGATGTAAATTTGGAATATTAACGGTGCCGGTACCCAAACGTATATTTTGTGTTTCATAAGCTAGGGAAGCTATAAAAGCGACACAAGAAGTTATATTTTCAGCTTTGTCAGATAAATGTTCACCTACATAGGCTTCATTAAAACCTAGTTCATCAGCTAAAATAATGGCTTCCCTGTCTTCTTTTAAACAAGTTTGCCAATCTTTATTAAGAGGATGTAACGGTCTTGTGAAAAAACCTAATTTCATTTTGAACCCCCTCTTAAATATTATTGCATGTATAAATCTTTGGTCAAACATTTAATAATTGAGAAATATTTAAACATTTACTTGCTTTTGAAAATTTATAACGTATAAATTTTGAAGTTCGGGGCGTAGCGCAGCCTGGTAGCGCATCTGGTTTGGGACCAGAGGGTCGGGAGTTCGAATCTCTCCGCCCCGACCATTTTTTTATCCAATTTTATGCTATTGGTGAGATGTAATTAACACCCTTAGCTTCTTGTCTTATTTTACTTATGTCAACTGTTTCCAGCACGTCGGCTTTATCTATGGTATCAGCTGATTTTGCCTTTAAATTTATTGCAGCTATCTGATCGTAATTATCTGCCTCTATAAGTATCCAAAAATCATAAATACCTCGTGTAATACTATAATCTATAAATTTTGCACCTACACTATCGGCTAATGTTTTCATAGCTTCGCGCCGATCTGAATTTTTTTCTACAAGGCCTTTTGCACCTTTATTTGTATATGTTCCAAGTATTAAAAATGTAGCCATTTTATACTCCTTTTTAATTAGACTGTTAATAATACTCTTGATGAGATGAGGTTTCCAGAATTACTTGCCTTAAGCACAATATTTTGCATTTCTTCAGACATCCCAACTCTGTCTACTTGTTCTCCCATTGAAGACATGTCAGGGAAATAATAACAAGCAATTAGTCTATCCATATTAGTTGCTACCATAGGGATTACAGCCATGAATGAAGCATCTTCATTCTTTAGTAAGGCGTCAATATCAGGAAAAACTTTAACAGCTTCAGATAAATTACTTCTCGATAGTTGATATTCCCTCATCATTATTACTTTATGATCAGGTGAAATATTTCCATATATTGTTCTAAAAACTTCAGGTCCAATTAAGTGACCTCCAGGATCTGCTTCTCTTTCTTTCATTAGAGCAATTCTAGACGGATCATTTGACATTTCATTAAAAGAGTTACAACCACTTTGCATATTTTCATAAGATCCTGTTAAATGGATTGAACCAGCCATATCTCCAGCAACTATCTTGGCTACTCGAGACTTTGCCCCATGTTTAGTCATTATTTCCTGCATAGATTTTGCACGGGTTAGCACTAAATTACTTTTACCTAGAATTGGTGTTAAAATTCTTCTAGAAATTATCATTTTATATCCTTCTCACTAAATTTATTATTCTAAGAATGATACTGAATTTAAACTAGATTGATGTAAAGTAGATAAATTAAAATGTTAATATTTATGTTAATTTTTTTCTTCCCAAGCAGGTTTTCTTTTTTCTAAAAATGCTTTTAAGCCCTCCTGAGCGTCATCTGTAACAGCAGCGTTACAAAAATCTTCAACAGCATTTGCTACTCCCCTTCTGTAGTCTAAGTCATTAGTTCTCATGAAGGCTGCTCTACCTAAGCGTATCGCTGTAGGAGATTTCTTAGAAAAAATATTAGCTGTTTTGTAAACCTCTTCTAGAAAATTTGAATTTGATACTTGTTTATTTATTAATCCTAGCTTCACGGCCTCGCCAGGATAAAATGTTCTACCACTAAATAACAATTCAAAAGCGTTATATCTACCAACAATTCTTGGCAGATGATTAAAATGAATAGCTGGTAAAAGCCCTAAATTAATTTCTGGATAACCAAAAGAAGCATTGTCAGATGCTATAATCATATCGCATGAAATAGCTAATGTCATGCCACCACCTCTTGCTGCTCCATTTACCGCTGCAATTATTGGTTTACCCATATTGTATTGAACATCCCAAAGATCTATGTAAAGACGATTTAAAAACTCTCTAATTTCCATACTAGATTTATCAATTAAAATATTTAAATCTAGTCCGGCACAAAATGTTTTAGCAATATTACTTTCTAATATAACTACCTTAACACTCTTATCTTTAGAAGCTTTCGTAAGCGAATTTAAGATTTCATCTAAAAATTGAATTGTGAAAGCATTTGAAGGGGAACGGTTTAGGGTTATTATAGCAATACTATCTTTAATTTTATAATTTATATTTTTTTTATTATTCATTTACATTTCTTTGACAAAATTGAATTTATTTGATTAAAAATCTCTCATTATTTTCATTTTTTTTTTAAATAAAAAATTCAAATTAAAATTACAATTTTTTTGCTCTATCATCATGTTTTAAGTTAATTATTAAGAATAAATCATGCAACAAACTAATAATTTTGAAAAGATTTTAAAAAGTGTTATTTCTGAGAATGATTTGTTAACTTTATCATTAGATGATGCAAATGATAAATTTTCAAAACTCTGTAGAGCCTTTATCATACAATTTTATGAAAAAAATTTGGATAACAAAAAATCTTTATCTTTATTGAATAGTGAAAAAAATAATCCTGTATTAAAACTATTTAATACTTTTTTTAATGAAAATAAAATAAAAAATCCTAAAAATTTTTCAACTAAATCAGACAAGCATATATGGGAAATATTTTGTCCTGAAGCATTTGAAGCTTCCATAAAGCCAGAAGAAGTTAAGGATAAAATTTTAAAAAAAAGAAAGTTGATTAAAATTAATGAAAATCAAAATTTTTTAAAAAACCCAGTTAAAGAAATTTTATTTTTAAGTAATGTTTTAATTACAACTCCTTCAGACTTTTTATCCACAAATATCCCTTTAGAGATTAAGGATGAATTAAAAAACTTTAAAAATGTTAAACAACGATTTTGGTATGATCATCCAATACCATTAGATGCTCTAAATTATGAAAATGAAATTATTTATGGTTTAGAAAATCTCGACAGGGCTATAGCTTTTGAAGTTAAAAGAGGTAATATTAATAATACAGATAAAATTAATCTTATTTTATCAGTTTCTGTGACACATATTGGTTTAGAAAATATTGCTTTAAAATATATCAAAACAATCATAAAAAAAAATTTGAATTTAAAATTTATCAATGTCTTTTTATTTGATGAAGATTTATGTAATAACATAAACTCAATTTTATTTAGTACGAGCAAAGATACCGATAATATAATGGGTGTTAATGGCAATTATGGTCGCCACTATACATTTTTAAAGTATATATTATTAATATGGAATAAGATAGTCGATAAAGACGTAAGATATAGTTTTAAGATCGACTTAGACCAGGTTTTTGATCAAGAGATTCTTTTAAAAACAACGGGTTTTTCAATTTTTGAAATCTTTAAAAATCAAAAAAATTGGGGAGGTACAGCAATTGACTTTGAAGGGAAAAAAGTTGATCTTGGCTTATTAGCAGGGGCACTAGTAAATAAGGAGGATATTTCTAAATCACTATTTACACCAGACGTTAATAGACCCAAAAATAACGATTTATTAAAAAACCCATCTTCTAAAAGAATTTTTTGTCCAGAATGGCCGCAGTCATTATCAACTGAAGCTGAGTTGATGTATAGATTAGATAACATCCAAAGAATTCACGTTACTGGTGGTACTACTGGTATAACCCTAGATAGTCTAATAAAATGGGCTCCTTTTACGCCTAGCTTTGTAAACAGAGCTGAGGATCAAGCTTTTGTAATTTCTTCTATTAAAGAAGAGGAATATTTAAGTCATTGTCACGCTAAAGATTTAGTTATGAGACACGACAAACATGCTTTTGCACAAAAAAGTATAGAAATGTCTAAATTTGGAAAAGAAATTGGAAATCTAGAAAGAATTTTAATATTTAGCTATTACATGCAAATTCATGATTTAGGTTTTGAAATATTAAAAAAACATTTATGGCCTTTCACCTCGTCCTTTTTAACTCCATATCCCGAACTTTTATCAGGGTTAATATTTTTAATTGATGGAAGTCATAATGGAAAAGATTATGTTAGTTTAGGATCACAAAGATTAGTTGATACCCAAATCTTTTGTCAAACACAGTTAGAAAAACAATATAATATCGAAAAATTGTACTGGCGTGAGTTTGTCAACAGGGTTGAAAAATTTGAAGATTCTAATGGTAATATCAAATCACTTATTAACTATAGTAAGGTATGATTATAACAATCAACTGAATAACTAATAAATATTATACAGGAACAAACTTATATCCATTTCCATACTTGTCTAAATAACCAAATTTTGGTTCTAACATATGACCACCTGAACATACTATTCTGTCATTACAAACCATATCAAAAGCTTTTTTTCTTGATTTCAATCCATTTTCTAAATCAACATCAAAAATTACAGAAATATTTGGGTCTGCTAATTGTAAATTAGGGGCATGGAGGACATCGCCCATTTGAATAAAACTATTATTATCATCATCTATCCTAAATCCACAATGCCCTGGTGTGTGACCAGGTAGAGGAACAGGATAAATTCCAGAAATTATTTCTTGATTATTACTCAGTGTTTTTACTCTATCACCATAAGCTTTAATTACAGCCTTATTTAAATCAGCAAAATTTTTTCCGTTTATTTCAACATCATCAAAATTATCTTTGCTCCAAAAATTGAATTCATCTTCTATTACACTAACCTCTGCATTTGGAAACATGGCTTTACCATCTTTGTCAATTGCTCCTGCTACGTGGTCAGGATGTAAATGTGTAAAAAATACGTCTGTTATGTCCTCAGGTTTTACATTTGCTTTTGCAATTTCTTCATGAATAAAACCACAAGTTGGTCCAAAAAGATCTCTACACCCTGCATCAACTAATAAGATTTTGTCATTTTTAAATATGAGATAAGCATTTACATTATTAATGGTAAGTTGATTGTTTTCATCAGAAATCTTGTTAGCAGTATCTTCATCTAAATTAAGGAGAATTTCTTTAGGTATAGATAAATCTCCATCCTTCAAAGCTATTATTTTGGTGGAACCTACCATTAATTCCTGTAAATCTGACATTTGCTTCTCCATTAATATAATCTAAAGACAAAGCTTAAAAAAAAAATCTTTTCATTTCAATGCAAATAATAATTAAGGTTTTATAAAAATTCTGACTTAAATTGAGAGAGCTGTATTACCTCACTTGCAGGCTTGTCTTCTCTTAGTCTTTTAATACGAGGAAATCTTAAAGCAACACCTGATTTATGTCGATTACTTTCATTCACTGCATCAAACGCAATTTCAATAACAAACGTTTTTTCAACTTCCCTTACCGGGCCAAATTTTTTTATAGTATTATTTCGAACAAATTTATCTAAAACTTTAAGCTCATTATCATTAAATCCAAAATAAGCCTTACCAATAGGCGATAATTGATTGCCATTCCACAAACCAAAAGTGAAGTCAGAATAGTAAGAACTTCTTTTACCATGACCTCTAATTGCATACATTAAAACAGCATCAACATTCTTGGGATCTTTTTTCCACTTATACCAATATCCTTTTGGTCGGCCAGGAATGTAAGATCCGTCTATTTTTTTTATCATTAATCCTTCATGTTGATCATCAATGATTTTATTTTTTTTGAAGTTGGATAATTCATCCCAACTACTAAATTTAATGACATTCGATAAATCAAAATACTTATTATTATTTTTTTTAAACCATTTTTCCAATTCAAAACGTCTACTTTTCCAAGTTTTATCTCTTAAATCTTCATTGTTTAAATACAAAATATCGTACAACTTTATAAATGCAGGAAACTCGTCCATATGTTTTTGTGTTACTTTTTTTCTATTTAACCTTTGTTGCAGTGAATTAAAATTCATTGGTGTAAAATCTCTACCAACTAATAACTCACCATCTAAGATTACCATACTATCTGAACCATTTCTAATTTCAGGAAAGGATTGGCTTATATCGTCACCAGTCCGGGAAAAAATCTTTACAGAACTTTTACCTAAAATAATTTGTACTCTAATTCCGTCCCATTTCCATTCTGCTATAAACTGACTTGAAACAAGTGTTTTGAAGTCATTTTTTGATATAGGATTAGCAAGCATCATTGGATTGAATGTTTTCAACAAATCTATCTTGGGCATTGGTCCTTCATTGCACAACCAATTAAATAAATTATCATAAGGGGCCTCGATGCCATGCCATATTTTCTCAATATCATCTAATTTTTTATTACTGAATTTAGCTAGGGCAGTTTTTGCTAACCTAGATGATACACCTATCCTTAATCCACCACTAATTAATTTAATTAGTGCCCATCTTTCAGTTTCATTTGCTATAGAAAGATAACTTTTAATAGTTTTATTAATATCATCTCTTTTCAAATTTCTTAATACATCTATTATTTCTGAAATACTTAAAAGAGAACCTGATTCCTTGTGAGGCCAAATTAAAGAAATTGTCTCAGCCAAGTCTCCGACATAGTCATATGAAAGAGTAAATAATTCATTATCGACATTTTCAAAAACAATTTCTTTAATTCTAGAAATAGGAATATTTCTTAATTCTAATTCATTTGTCAAAATAGCTAAGGTATATCCTCTATCTGGATCAGAGGTGTTTTGAAAATAATTTGATAAAATATCAATTTTTCTGTTTCTAGAGGATGTTAATAATAATTTATTTATTAATTCACTAAACTTTTTCACAATTGTTCCTCATCATCTCTTCCAGATAAGGACAAAGCTAAGCCATTAATGTTATTCATTTTGCACCAATGAACTATTGCCTCTTCTCTTCCGTGTGTAACATACACATTTTCTGCATCAGTAAATTTAATGTATTTTGTTAACTCATTCCAATCAGCATGGTCAGAAATAATCAAAGGCAATTCAACCAAGCTTTGTTTAGCTCTTTGTTTTAAAGACATCCATCCTGAAGCTTGACAAATTATGGGGTCTTCAAATTTTCTTGACCAAATATTTTTAATAGCAGAAGGAGGTGCTAGGATTATTTCCCCGTTATAATTGTTTTTTTTCGTGAGTTTAACTTTAGTAATTTTGCCTAAATCTATATTATTATTTTGATAATATTCGCATAATTTTTCTAAAGATCCATGAATGAAAATTTCTTTATCATAGCCTTGTTGTCTTAACAAATTTATAACTCTTTGTGCCTTTCCGAGTGCATACACGCCTACAAGGTGTGGTCTTTCTGAAAATAAATTGATCGATTTTAAGAGTTTTTTTATCTCTTCATTTTCATTTGGATGCTGAAAAACTGGAAGCCCAAATGTAGCTTCTGTTACCAAAGTATGACATTTTACGGGTTCAAAATCTTTGCATGTTTGATCACTTGTTGTTTTATAATCGCCTGTGAAATTAATTTTTTCTCCTTTATATTCAGTTAAGACTTGGACGCTACCTAAAATATGCCCAGCTGGAAAAAATTTAATTAATACATCATTGATTTTGAGTGACTGATTTGTAGATAATACTTGAAAATTTTCAGCACAATTTTCACCGTATCTAATTTTCATTATTTCTATAGTTTCTGAAGTAGCCAATACATTCTTATGACCGGGTTTCGCGTGATCAGCATGTCCGTGAGTTATTATTGCATTTTCTACTGGCTTATAGGGATCAATATGTGTATTTATTGGTTTTATATATAAATTTTTGTCAATCCATTTCATATTTTTAATATATAATAATGTCAGAAAATTTAAAGCTTCAACCTATTCAAAACTGGTTAAAAAAAAATAACTGGTTCTTTTATGATCATCAGCTTGAGACTTTGAACCAGTCTATAAACGGACATGATATTTTACTAATCGCTCCTACAGGAGGAGGGAAGACATTAGCAGGATTTTTGCCCTCACTTCATGATTTAATCAATAACAAATTTCCAGATAATAAATTACATACGCTTTATATCTCTCCACTTAAAGCTCTAACTATTGATGTACACAGAAATTTAACAAACCCTATTGAAGATCAAAAATTAGATATAAGAGTTGAAACTAGGACAGGTGACACCTCAAATTATAAAAAGACAAGACAAAAAGAAGTTCCACCACATATGTTAATGACAACTCCAGAGTCATTAGCTCTATTATTAGCGGACACTCAAGCAAAAGAATATTTTAAATTTTTAAGATATCTAATCATTGATGAGATTCATAGTCTAGTAAACTCAAAAAGAGGGGATTTGCTATCTCTTAATCTTTCTAGACTAAATAATATTTCTCCAAATTGTAAAAGAATAGGTTTGTCAGCAACAATTAAAAATAAGAAATCTACACTTAATTTTTTATCACAGAAAAAAAATTCTAAAATTATTAATATTAGAGAAAAGTCATCTCCAAAAATTGAAATTTTAGAAACTGAAAATAGGGTTCCGTGGTCAGGACATATGGCTGGCTACGCTATTACAGATATATATAAAAAAATTAAACTTTCATCTATGACTATTTTATTTGTTAATACCAGAGCACAAGCAGAACTAGTATTTAATAAACTTTGGCAGGAAAATGAAAATAATTTAAAAATTGCTATACATCATGGGAGTTTACAAAAAGAAATTAGAAGAAAAGTTGAAAACTTGATGTCTTTAGGGAAATTAGATTGCGTTGTTGCAACTAGCTCTCTAGATTTAGGAATTGATTGGGGAAAAGTTGATTTAGTAGTCCAAATAGGGTCTCCAAAAGGAATAGCGAGGTTTTTACAGCGAATAGGTAGAAGTAATCATAGATTTGATGAACCATCAAAGGCAATTTTAGTTCCATCTAATCGGTTTGAGTATTTAGAATGTATTTCTACAATAGCTTCAATCAAAGCAAATTTGTTAGATGAAGTTAAAGATAAGGAGGGAAGTCTGGATGTGTTAGCCCAACATATTTTAGGCGTCGCTTGTAGCAATCCATTCCAAATTGATGATTTTTTTCTAGAAATAAAAAAGGCCTGGCCATTTCGAAACTTAAAAAAACAAACATTCTTAGATGTTTTAGAGTTTGTTAGAAATGGAGGATATTCTCTAAAGCATTATGAACAATATGCTAAGATAGGTATTAACAAAAATAATTTTTATGCAATAAAAAATAAAAATATACGAAATAGATACAGGTTAAATGTTGGCACTATAGTTGAATCCTACATGCTTAAAGTAAAGCTAGGTAATAGAACGCTAGGACAAGTAGAGGAGTGGTTTATAGAAGGGCTAAATGAAGGAGATACATTTTTATTTAGTGGTCGAGTTTTAGAATATCAAAGCATCACAAATAATAATATCATTGTAAGTTCTACAAATAGTGCACATCCTAAAATACCCTCATATGCTGGTGGTAGATTACCTTTAACATCAGAACTTTCATTTCAAGTTAGGAAGTTAATAAGTAAAAAAGAATATTGGAAACATTTTCCAAATCAAATTAGTGATTGGTTGAAATTACAAAATAAATTTTCAGGGTTACCTTCAGTAGAAGGACTTTTAGTAGAGACTTTTCCTCGCCATATCAAAAATAAAAAAAGATATTTTTTAATTTGTTATACTTTTGAAGGTAGAAATGCCAATCAAACACTTGGTTTTTTAATATCTAAAAAAATGCAGAGAATGGGTTATAAACCTATTAGCTTTGTAGCAACTGACTATGCATTAGCAATATGGTCAATGATCGAGGTTGAAGATATAAATGTCATTCTAAATGAAGACATTATGCTAGACGACTTATATGAGTGGTTGGAGGAAACGCCTCTTTTAAAGAAAAACTTTAGAGATGCTGCCATCATATCTGGCTTAATTGAACGAACTATACCTGGACGAAAAAAAACAGGAAAACAAGTAATGTTTAGTTCTGATCTTATTTTTAACGTTTTAAAAAAGCATGAGCCTAATCATATCTTATTACAAGTTGCTAGAAATGACTCATATAGGGGGCTTATTGATTTAGATAGATTAGGTAATTTTTTAAAAAGAATTAAAAATAATATTATTCATAAAAGATTAGATAGGATTTCTCCACTTGCAGTTCCATTAGTATTGGAAATAAATAGACAAACTATTGATAAATCAGAGGTAGACGAATATTTTCTTGAAGAATTGGAAAATGAAATATTAACTGAGGTTGGTTTGAATTGAAGACTATAAAGTTTTGTAATCATGGGCTTCATATATGTAAAGAGGGTGTTTTATTCTGGTTGGAAAAAGAAATAGCCATTGTGTCAGACTTACATCTTGAAAAAGGTTCGAGCTATGCATCCTCAGGACAATATATACCTCCATATGATAGTGAAGAGACACTTTTAAAGTTACTAGATATATTAAATAAATATAAAGTTAGAAAAGTAATTTTATTAGGTGACACATTTCATGATAAAGATGCTTTTCTAAGAATGACGTCAAAAGTTAGGTTTTTATTTGAAGATTTTACTAAAAAGTATGAGGTTATATTTATCCTTGGAAATCACGAAAATAAAATTAAAATAGAAGGTATTAAATTTCACCAAGAATATATTGTAGATAACATTCATTTTCTTCACGAGGCAATTCAAAAGAAAATAAATCAGATTTCAGGTCATTTCCATCCCGTGGCTTCAATAAAAGTAAGCTCAAAAAAAATTACAAGTAAATGTCTAATTCATTCAAATAATCATATAATTTTACCTTCTTTTGGAGAATTTACTGGAGGTTTAAATATAAATGATCCAGTTCTAAAACCATTTATTAGTGAAAACTACAATATTTATTTTTTAACAAAAAAATCTATTTATAAATTTTCAAACAAAGAGATTGAGTCTCAATATTAAAACAAATTTGGTATGATTTTTGCATCCTTCCATTAATTTTTGAAATGGAGTTTACAATGTATGGGATTAAAGTTTGGTCGTCTGATAACAAAAATGACTGGTATTTATTAAGAGATATGCATGATGGTATAGTGCATGTTTGGGATAAAAAAGAAGATGTACAACGCGTTCAACAAAATTTAAAATGTAATAAGTCTGCTATTACTAAGATTATGTCGAGTGTCATTATAGATAGGGCATTAAACAAGCGTAAAGAAATAGAACATTTAAAATATTTTCTCAAATAATAGATAGTATTAATTTAATTTTCTGTTTAGATAAATATTCTTTATTAGGATAATTATTAGATGTTTATTTTTAGACAGAATATTTTTGGCATTGCAACAATAAGTGCCATAGTCATTTTATCAGTCTTAATAAGTAAATTTCTTTCATCTAGTAATTTACTAATTTCGTCTGCCTTCCTATGTATTTTTACTGGGTTAATTATAAGTAATTTTTTTTCTATTAATGAAAACATACTTCCTTTTATTAGTTTTTGTTTAAAAAAATTATTAAGAATTGGAATAGCTATTCTTGGTCTTAGTTTAAGTTTAACTGAACTTTTAGATTACGGATCTACTGCGATTTTTTTAGTCTTATTAAATATTATAATAGCATTTTTAATAATAATGTTTTTATGTAAAATGTTTAATATACCCAGTAATTTAGGGTATTTAATTACAATGGGCACTTGTATATGCGGTGTAACAGCAGTTATAGCGACTTCTTCAATAATTAAATCTAACAAAGATGAAACTAGTTATGCAGTAGGAATTGTAACTTTATTTGGAATTTTAGCAGTATTTTTTTACCCTTATTTAGCTAATTATTATTTCAATCTATCTCCAGATTTTGCAGGTATATTTTTAGGTACAGCTATACACGACACAGCCCAAGTTAGTGCTGCAAGTGTTATTTATTCTGAATTATACAATACCCAGGAAGCTCTAAATTCGGCAATGACAACAAAGTTATTAAGAAACTCATTTTTGATTATTTTAATTCCACTTATTGCTTATCTTTATAATAGAAATCAAGCAGTTGATGTAAAAAAATCAATTAAAGATTTTTTTCCAATGTTTGTATTTGGATTTATTTTATTATCCATTTTTAGAACTTTTGGTGATCAATTAATCATGGATAGTAACTTGGTTCATTATTGGGAAACATTTTTATTAATATGTAAACAGATATCGATTTATTGTATTTTATTTGCAATGGTTGCTTTAGGTCTACAAACCAACCTTAAGGGTATGTCATCATTAGGAGCAAAGCCTCTAATAATTGGATTTGCCGCTTCTACAACTGTTGGAGTTGTTAGTGTAATGTATCTTCTTTTAATATTACCTACGATACAACATTAATTAATAAGAAATTAATCTTAATTTTTTTATTACAAAAGTAATTATAATGGGAACTATTAGTGTTAATAAACATACAATAATTAATAAAATTCCAAGTTCAGAATAATCTGCAGGAATTTTTATTTCACCTTGCTCGGTTTTTACTTCTCGTGTAATCACATAGATTTGATTCAAATATTTAGTTCCTAAATTACTAGCTGAAAGTGCTAAATTAGTAAAACTTGCAAGTATTGCGAAAAAGGTTGCTTTGAGGTGACTAGGTGCTGATTGTGCTATCCATGCGAGTATTGGTATCATCGACACCTGACCAAGTGGACTTTCTAAAGCAGTATTAAATATAGCTATAAAGCGCTCATCTACTATTCCGCCAGTTAGTTTAGATGTATATTCATGAAACCCATAATACATTGCAATTGAAGGTAATATAAAAATTGAGCCTGCTACAGAGAGGATAATAATCAGTCTAGACATAGAAGATTTTTCCATGAGAGGTCTCAAAATAAAAATACCAAAAATTGTTAGAAAAGATGCTATTAATCCAAGTAATGATAGAAATTCTTGGTCGAATTTTAATACATCTATTTCAAACCAACTGCCTCCTTGACCAACGCCAGGCATCGCTCTAAACACGAAAATAATAATTGCTGTCCCTAACAGCATTCTTTTTGCTTTTGTATCTAACTCATTAGATAATTTAATGAGTAACAATAAAATTATTCCAAATGATCCCACGAAGACAATTTCTTGAGAAAACTGGATCTTAGAAGTACCTATAAATAATGTGAATAAAACAAAAATAATTGAACCAATAATAATTAATACGTTTGGTTTTGTTAGTTCTGGACTGATAAATATCATTCCTTTTGCCTTAAGGGGAGCAATGCCATTTTTAATAAGAGAATTTAATTTATTTTGTTTGTTTATATAAGCTAGAAAAATTCCTGAAATCGAAATAAGTGGAACAATTAAAGAGTATAAATAAATTTTTCCATAAGCATTAATTTTTTCCAACTCAGTCATTTCTGAAGAGTCAGCAAAAACTATTAAATTTAGCATTGATACAAGTAGTGTTCCAAAAATAATTGACACTCTACCAAGAAGTTGCATAGAAATATTCATAGACTTTAGATCTTTAAAATCTATTTCTTCACCATTATCATCTATTTTTGGAACTGCTTCAACCGTCATGGCGTCGGCAACTACGTCTTGTAAAACAAAACCAATCGGAGCTAATAAAGATGAAATAACAAACCATGTTTCAGCGTTTAGTAGTAAAATCATTTCCGATTTATACTGAATAAGACAATACATAATTATGCTACTAGCTGCCATTACTAGGGCTCCTAGTATTACAAGAATTGATTTAAACTTCCAAAGAATATCAACCAAGTGTCCCAATGGCATTTTTAATACCCAAGGAAGTCCGGCCCAAAAACCTAATCCAGCAAGAAATACTGCCGACAAATCCAAATATTCTTTTACAAAAAAAAGACCAACTATATTTGTAATTCCTGACACTCCAGCAGCGAGATAAATCATTAATGGCGGAATAAATGAAAATTTAAAAGACCCAAAAATTTTATTTATAATAGTCATTTTTTTAACCAAAAATTTATATCATTTTGACATGAATTAGTTCATGTTAATAGATAAAACTGTACTAAAATAATAAGGAGATACTAGTACATGTCAAATGATGATATTGATAGAAAAATAGCTGTTATATTTGCCACTGACTTAGTTGGCTACAGCAAACACATGGAAAAAGACGAGAATGCTACATTACGAGGTCTTCGTGAATGTAATAAGATTATAGAAACCATTATTAAAAAACAAAAAGGACGTATTTTTAATACAGGTGGAGACTCTGTATTTGCCGAGTTTCCAAGTGCTGTTGCTGCAGTTGACACAGCAGTTGAGTTCCAAAAGCAGATTAAGGATCGGAATGAGAAAGATACAACAGATATTAAACTAGAATATCGTATTGGTATCAATATGGGTGACGTTGTTAAAGAGGGTGAAAACCTCTTGGGTGATGGTGTAAACATTGCCGCGCGATTAGAAGCCCTTGCACAATCTGGTGGTATAACCATATCAAAAAATGTTTATGATTTAGTGGCCAATAAGACAAAGTATGAGTTTAATGATCTAGGAAAACAAAAGGTCAAACAGAACCAGTTTCATGCCTACGATCTGTTATTGAATCCATCACAAAAGAGAAAGCTTAAAACACAATCATCTAACACGAAGTTAATAGCTATGATAGGTGGAGCTGTAGCTGCTGTATTTATAGGATTATTTTTCTCAGGTATTTTAGATACAGAACAAAAACTTGATAGTAGTAAAATAGTTATATTGCCATTCAAGAGTCTGAGTGAAACAAAAAAGGAAAAATTGCTAGCATTAGGTATATCTCAAGATTTAGGAAGTAAGCTTACAAAATCATCTAAAATGATAAATGTACTTAACTTGAAGAAAACACCTGAGAATTTAAAAGAAGTATCTAACAATACTAATGCATCTTATCTAGTTGATGGAAATTTAATTCAAATCGACAATATGCTAAGGGTGAAAGTTGACTTGCTAGATGGTAAGAGCATAACAAATATATGGTCTGAAACTTACGATAGAGACTTAACAGGTAAAAATATATTCAAATTACAAGATGAAATTACTAAACAAATTATAAATGAACTTGTTGGAGCAGGGGCTGTTTTATAAAAAGATATTAATCAAAAGATAGCCACTCTTGGAACCGAGGATATTTCCATATACGAATGTATTAATTTTGCAAGAGGAGCATATAATAGAACTTTAAACGATAAAGCGTTAAAATGTTTAAGAGAATCAGTTAAAAAAGATCCAAATTATGCAGATGCATGGATATGGCTTGCAGACAGAAAAAGAGCACAATATACTTCTTTTTCAATGACAGAAGAATTTAAATATTTATTAGATGAAGCTTCTGATGATATTGATAAAGGCCTTGTTTTAAATCCTGACTCAACATTTGGATATACTGCAAAAGTGCAAATAGAATTTTTTAAAAAAAATTGGGAATCAATGTTTAATGTAGCTGAAAAAGCCTATTTACTTGCTGAGAATGATCCACACGTATTAGCTAAAATAGGTCAAAGTTTGGCTTTTGGAGGACAATGTGAAGAAAAAGATCTTCTGACAAATGAAGATAAACCTCTAACATATGAAAAAGGTAGATGCCAATTTCACAGAGGTTGTTGGGAAATTGGCCTTAACGCTGAGAAACTTGACACAGGAAATTTCACTACCTGGGATAATTACTTAATGGCTATTTGTTCCTCAGCTATCCAAGATGGTCAAAAAATCATCGATGCCATAGAGCCACTTCAACATAACAAGTTTTTTTGGTGGGAAATTAGCTTAGGTCTCGCTTATCATTATTTAGGTAAATTTGAAATAGCTAAAAAACATATTGATAATGCCAGAAACTCATTAAAAAGTAATGAGTTATCAAAAGTAAAAATGCTCTATACCAAGTATAACTCTCACTTAACAACGTATCCAAAAGTAGAAAAGGTTCTTTTAAAATATGGATTTGAATAAAAGGCTTACTTTTTCTTATTTAACTCTTCTTTAAGTTCAGACATTTGTTTTTTTAAAATTTCTATTTCGTCTTTGTCACTCAGTGATGATTTTTCGTTAGAGAAATTTTCAGTAGTTTCTTTTTTATCCCAGGGGTTCAAAAAATCTTTCATCAATTCAAATTGCTTTGATTGCCAATCTTGCATCAAATCAGAACTTGATTTGTCCGTGAATGGATTGACACTTTTAGTGTTGAGGTGTTTTAAAAATTCACTTTGCTGGTTTTGATAGAACTCAAATGTTTTAGCCACCATGTCTGGCATAATTTTTTCTGTTGCATTGCTATAACTTTTAATTATTTCAGTCAACATATTCTCTGGAAGTACGTTACCATCTTTGTTTTCAATATCGGAGATTATTTGAAGAAGATATTGTTTAGTTAAATCTTCACCAGTTTGCTTATCAATGATTTTTATATTTTCACCATTTTTAATAAGTGTTGATATCTCCTCAAGTGTAACATATTCACTTGAATTGGTATTATATAAACGTCTGCTTGAATATCGGGTTATCAATATTTGTTCTTCAGACAAGATTTATTACCTCGTAATTTCAAACTTAGATATCAGTAAAGAATATAATATTTTTACTGATATCTATGTTAAATTATTCTGATGATGTCACAACAGTTTTATTTGTTGTTTTTTTTGCTGTTTTAGTCATTTCTTCGTTCATTTCTTTTCCAGCAGACATGTATAAATCTATAGTATCCAATTGAGCCTTTTTTGCTATTTCAGCAAATTCAGCTATATGTTTTGGAGAAGATTGTGTTTGTTGAGTAATAAAATCGTTTATTACTTTTGAATAGTCACTTGGATTTTTATGCGTCTTAGTAAATGTATCTAATGAATTTAATGTTTCTTTAGACCAATCTTGGCTAAGCTCTGCACTTTTTTTAAGTGTGTCCAATGCGATTTTTGATAACTTTGAATTGAATTCAAATATACTATCTAAAGAATGTGAAGACATAAAAGGGTTTTGAGTAGAAAACTTCTCAAAATTTTTTGTGTATTCGTCAAATGTAAACATAAAGTGCTCCATAATTTAATTAACATAAATGATATATATGCCGCATTGCAGAAATTGTCAATAGAAAAATGCTGCAACTGCAAATTATTTATTTTTCTTTTTTACATAACGTCCTGGAGCAGGTTCTATTTCAGTAATTCCAATCATTTTAGTTGAAATTATTTTCTCTGCTAAAAATTGTTTTTTCCATTCATACCATTCATTCCACCAAGATCCATTTTTATTAATAGAACTATTGAACCATTTTTCAGGAGTTGAATAATTTTCATTATTCATCCAATATCCGTATTTATTAGAATGTTCTGGATTAATTATTCCTGCAATATGTCCGCTTCCTGCAAGAATAAACACTTTTTCTCCTGAGGTTTTACTCAATCCATTAAAAGATGATTTCCATGGAGCTATGTGGTCATTAAAAGTTCCAATAGCTATAATAGGTTGCGAAATTTGTTCTAAATTAACTTTTTCACCTAAAACTTCTAGTTTACCTCTTGAGAAATAGTTATTTTTATAAAATTTTTCTAAATATTCAAGAGCCATTTTCCCAGGCAAATTTGTAGAATCACTATTCCAATATAACAGGTCAAATGGTGGAGGCTTTTTACCCATTAAATATGACTTTACTGCAGGACCATAAATTAGGTCATTAGATCTTAAAAAACTAAATGTTTGTGATAAAAAATCACCATCCATAAAACCAAGATCATCAATTTGATCTTTAATTGCATTTAAATACTCATCTGAAACAAATATTGATAAATCCCCTGGATCTTCAAAATCAGTAAGAGTAGTAAAAAAAGATGCTGACTTAATATATTCTAATTTTCTTGCATTAAGATAACTCAATCCTGTAGCTAATAGTGTACCTCCAATGCAATAACCGATTGAATTTATTAAATCTACAGAATAAAACTTTCTAGTTTGTTCAATAGCGTCCAGTAAACCATCTTTAAGATAATCATCATAACCTATTTCAGAATGACTGCTGTCAGGATTAACCCAAGACATTAAAAAAACTGGAATACCCTTGCTCAATAAAAATTTAATAAAACTATTTTCTGGTTTTAGATCTAAAATGTAAAATTTATTTATCCAGGGAGGAATTATTAATATTGGTATTTGATGTGATGTTTCTTGAGTTGGTTTGTAGTAAAGTAATTGATATAGCTTATTTTCATAAATTACGGATCCTTCAGCATTAGCAATATTTTTCCCAATCTCAAATGCAGTTTCATCAGTAAGAGAAACATTAAATTCACCATCATTCTTTTCAAGATCATCAACTAAATTTTCTAATCCATTCACTAATGACTGACCCTTAGTTTCCATAGCCTCTTGAAGTGCGTCTGGGTTTGTCATTAGAAAATTTGTAGGAGAAAAAAACTCTAACATTTGCTTTGTAAAAAAAGTAATTTGTTTTTGCTCAGGATGACTAAGACCTTCTATTCCCGTAATAGTTTCCTGAATTATATCTGAAGAAGTAAGATATTGTTGTTTTATCATTTTAAAATATGGATTTTCTTCCCATGTAACACTTTTAAAGCGTTTATCATTTTTTTGTGAATTATTATTTTCTTGTTTGAGAAAATATCTTTGAACATCTGACCATGTTTCTAAAGATGATTTGTAATACTTAACTTGGTTTTCTATTAATTTAGTGGGGTTTGAGAGTATTTCAGAAAAATATTTAGCTGCAGCTTTATAGTAAAGATCTTGATTTGGTTGAGTGATTTGTTGCTTCTTAGACTTAGATGCTATTATAAATACTAATCTTTTTGTAAGAACATCAACTTTTTCTAAATTTTTTTTGAGTTCATCAAAATCAAAATTTTCGTATTGATTTTTATTATCCTTCAATTTATTTGCCTTTGTGAGTTTTTAATCATAGTGTTATGATAAGATAACTAGTTAATTTTTTAAAGGGGTAATAATGTTATCGCCAACACAATCTTATGATCTTTTTGAAATTAACAAACAGTATTATCAGTGGCTTGCGTCGTCAACTAGAACATTTTGGAATAATCCTATATTTGGGTTGCTTCCAAGTCCGTTGCCTCCTGCCTTTGCTGCGTGGGGAAAGGTAACAGAGCATTCATTATCTAGAATATCCTCAAAACCAGATTGGGGTATTTCTTCATATATATCTGGAAGTAATGAATATTATGTTAATAAAAAAATTATAATGGATTTTCCTTTTTGTAATCTTATAAAATTTGAAAAAGAAAATAATAATAAACAAGAACGAAAAGTACTTATAATTGCTCCAATGTCAGGTCATTATTCTACTTTAGTTCGAAATACAGTTATATCGCTTTTGCCTGATTGTGATGTATACGTTACAGACTGGAAAAATGCGAGAGATATTCCTGTTTCACATGGAAAATTTGATATAGAAGATTTTACAAAATATTTAATAAATTTCTTTAAAAAACTTGCTCCAAAATTAAATGTTATCGCAGTATGTCAACCAGCTCCATTAGCATTAGCAGCGACAGCTTTTCTTGCTAAAGAGAAAAAGTTTGTCCCATCTACTCTAACTTTAATAGGAGGACCTATTGATCCAGAAGCAAATCCAACAGCAGTCACTGATTTTGGAAACAAAATACAGATGGATAAATTAAAAAATACTATGACCATGTCAGTAGGTGTGAATTATAAAGGTGTTGGTAGGATGGTCTATCCTGGTATAATTCAAATTTTATCTTTTTTATCAATGAACCCACAAACCCATCAAAAAGCTTTCCATGATCAGATTTTAAGAGAAATAAATGGTGAAGCATCTGAAGTAGATAGACACAATACTTTTTATGATGAATATTTAGCAGTTATGGATATGACAGCAGAGTTTTATCTATCCACAGTTGATAGAATTTTTAAAAACAGAGAAATCGCACTAAATAAATTTTCAATTGATAATAAAAAAATTGATATAGAAAATATTCAAAATACTGCTGTATTTATAATAGAAGGTGCTAATGATGATATTTCAGCACCTGGACAATGCTTAGCTGCAGTGAAATTATTGAAGAAACTACCAAAAAATAAAAAAATCTCTCATTTACAAAAAAATGCTGGTCATTATGGAATTTTTAGTGGAAAGGCATGGAGAAATGAAATAAAGCCAAAATTTTTAAAGTTTCTAGATAATAATAATTATGATTGTTAGAACGTATATTTTGGTTAATTTTTAATCATTTTTTTTTAGTTTAATTAGACATTAAGTCTCTAGTTTACCATTTTAGTATTTATCTTTAATGAATGTATCAAATTGAGGTTTGATAAATGATTAATATGAATAATTTGCCATCTGATAATAATAAAGACTACCTGGTTGGAAAAGTTGCTATTGTAACTGGAGGTACTAGAGGTATTGGAAAAGGTATATGCGAAATACTTAATCAAGCTGGTGCAAAGGTTATTGCTGGTTATGCAAAAGATGATAATCAAGCAAACATTTTTAAAACAGAAACTAATATAGAAGTTTTGAAATGGGACGTATCAAATCATAACTCTTGCATTGATGCTGTTGAACAAATAATAAAAACTTATGGGACTGTCTCTATTCTTGTAAATAACGCTGGTATTACAAGAGACAGAACTATAAAAAGAATGACCCCAAGTGATTGGCAGGAAGTTATTGATACAAATCTTGGATCTGTTTTCAACATGACTAAAGCTTGTTGGGAAGAAATGACAGTTAGAAAGTTTGGAAGAATAATTAATATATCTTCAGTAAATGGACAAGCAGGACAATATGGTCAAATTAATTATTGTGCTGCAAAGGCAGGAATTGTTGGAATGACCAAAGCCATAGCGTTGGAAGGTGCCAGATATAATATAACAGCTAATACAGTTGCACCTGGTTATGTTGACACTGAAATGGTTGCCTCTGTACCAGAGAATGTTTTAGAAAAAATTGTAAGCACAATCCCTGTGGGAAGATTAGGTCATCCAATTGAGATAGCGAGAGCAGTTTCATTCCTAGCAAGGGAAGACACACAGTTTGTAACCGGGTCAACTATCTCTATAAACGGTGGCCATCATATGTATTAATATTAAATTATAATTACTAGTGTTGAATATATCCGGCTTCGATTGTTAAATTATCTTTAACATGTTTTTCAGGTGTTTTTATTATATTGTTTGGTCTTATTTCACTAAGAAAAACTGGAAGTGGTGTTTCACCATTTTTAAGTTCGTCACCATTAACTAACTGGTTAAACCTTTTGACTGAACCATAGCTTTCATTAATATAATACTCATCCAAGTTGTATTGATTTACAATCTCAGTTACTTTTTTTTCAACAACAGAAACTTTAACAGACATATTAACTCCAAATAAAATTAAAAGAATTTTATATCAATATGAAACGACAGTTTTCAACTACTGTTAAAGTTTAAACCTCAAATATTTTTAATTGCTTTATCAATGTACTTTATAAAAAATTTGATTAATTTTTAGACAAAAATGCTTATTGAATATTATCTTTTTTACATCTAACATAGTTTTTATGAGCTCTTCAGACATAGACCGTAAGATAGCAGTTATATTGGCCACTGACGTTGTTGGCTATAGCAAACATATGGAAAAAGACGAAGATGCCACGTTGTCTAGTCTTAATGATTGTAATAAGATCATAGAACCTCTTATTAAAAAACAAAAAGGCCGTATATTCAATACAGGAGGGGATTCAGTATTTGCTGAATTTCCAAGTGCTGTTGCTGCTGTTAATACAGCTGTGGAGTTTCAGAAACAGATTAAAGCTCGTAATGATCAAGATACAACTGAAGTTAAGCTAGAATACCGTATAGGTATTAATATGGGTGATGTTGTAAAACAGGGTGATGCTAACCTCATGGGAGATGGTGTGAACATTGCAGCCAGATTAGAAGCACTTGCTCAACCATGTGGTATAACCATATCAAAGAATGTTTTTGATCTAGTGGTAAACAAGACGAAGTATGAGTTCAATGATTTAGGAATACAAAAAGTAAAAGAAAATCAATTTCATGCTTATGATCTGTTATTGGATCCATCACAGAAGAGAAAGTTAAAGACACAATCATCAAGTACTAAACTAATAGCTATGATAGGTGGAGCTATAGCGGCTGTCTTTGTAGGTCTATTCTTCTTAGGTGTTTTTGAAAAGGAAAATAAAATAGATAATGATAATGCAATTTCAACATTATCTATTCCTACCATTTTAGTATATCCATTTGAAAACCTGTCAAATACAGACGATACTAAAGGTATTAGTCCTGCATTGACGGAAAGCATGATCTCAAGTCTTTCTAGATATATTGGCATAAGAGTTTTGTCTGGAACTACAAGCCAACATGCAAAAAAAAATAATTATTCAGAAACACAATTTAGAGACGAATATAACGCAGATTATGTGATCAAGGGATCTATTCAAACAATTTTAAATCAATCTAGATTGAATTTACAGTTAGTTGATTTAAGTCAAAATAAAGTTGTATGGTCGGATAAAAATGAATTTGATTTAAAGGATATCTTCAAAGTTCAAGACAAAATTGGTAACAAAATCCTTAAACACCTTCAAATAAAAGGTGTTACTGGTTCAACAGGAAGTATGTTTGCTGAAAAATACAAGAATATTGAAAATCTTACATTAGGTTTGAACTCAAGAGCTGAGTGGAGAAAGTTTACTATTGATGGGAACAAAAAATTTTGGGAGTATACAAACCAATTAAAAAATAACCTAGGAGAAAATAATCCAGTTTTGCATAATAGTAAAGCATGGGGGATTTATCAGAATATTTTATTAGGTTTATCTCAGAATAAAGAACAAGACGTTAGAGAATTGTTGAAATATGCAGATCTAGATGTTTTAGAGAATAAAAATCCTGCTGCATATGCTTTGAGAGCTTTGGTCGAACAAAGCTTTATTTCAAAGGACTGTGATAAATCACTAGTATTCATTAATAAGGCTATTGAATTAGGTGGTACAGTTGATGCTTACACAATTGCTGGAACTATTTATAGAAAATGTAATGAGTTTGAAAAAAGTATTAATAATTACAAAAATGCTCTTAATTTAGCACCAAATGATAATGGATTTTTTATAACAGAAAATTTAGTTGCATCTTATTACTTGGCTGGCAAGTTTGAAGAAATTGATAGGTTAGTTTCACCCAAAGTTAATTTAAGTGATATTAAAGTTTCTATATTAGGAATATATTCTTTCGTATTACTTGATAAAAATGAAAAAAAAGAAGCTAAAAAGATATTGTTAAAAGCTATTAAAAAAGGCTTTACAAGAAAAACGTTAGTTCGTCTAATTGGTCTTAACAAGGTAGAAATTTTTGTCGAAAAATTAAAACCACTAGGGAATTTAGATTAATTATTTAATTGCCAACAGCTATTCCCTCTCTTCTATGGTCAGATCCTCCATATAATTTATCATCTATGTGAATAATATTTAATCCAGACGAAAAACTTCTTAATTTAACTTTATAGTTCATAGCTTCTAATGAGGGCAATAGCTTACCCATATAAGTATCTTTCTCTATGTAATAAGTTCCAAATTTATTTATTCCATGAGCTACCGATGCAGCTTCTTGGGCATTGTATTTCCAATCAATCATTGAAATTATAGCATTTGCAACATATCCAATAATATTACTTCCACCAGGACTTCCTAAAATATAAACAGGTTTATTATTTTTTAAGATGATAGTAGGGGCCATGGATGATCTCGGTCTTTTACCAGGTTCAATATTATTAGCTATTTTTTTCCCATTTTTGAATGATTTAAATGAGAAATCAGTTAATTCATTGTTAAGTAAGAACCCACCATTAGTCATTAACCTAGAACCAAATCCGTTTTCAATCGTAGTTGTCATTGACAATGCATTTCCGTATTTATCTACTATAGAAATATGTGATGTTGAAGGTAACTCGATCGAATGGTCTTTACCCCAATTTAGAGAGGATTTACGGATTAAATCACCAGCTTTAATTTTGTCTATTTTATTTTTCCTATCAAGTAATTGTGCACGTTCATTTAAGTAATTTTTACTAATTAACTCGTTGATTGGAACATGTACATAGTCACTATCAGCCATATAAAGAGATCTATCTGCGAAAGCTAACCTTGAGGCATCTCCTATTAATCTCCATGTTTCAGGATTTTTAGGACTAAGTTTTGAAATATCATAACTTTCTATAATTCCTAGTATTTGTGCAATTGTTAATGCGCCTGAAGATGGAGGACCCATTCCGCATACTTCATATTCTCTATATTTTGAACATACAGGCTCTCTTTGAATTACCTTATAATCATGCATATCCTTAAGAGATAAAACTCCTGGATTTAGACTAGCATTGTTAACAGTTGTAACAATATCATTAGCTATAAAACCTTGATAAAAAACTTTTGATCCCTCCTTTGCAAAAGCTTTGAGAGTATCTGCATAATTTTTGTTATAATGAATATTTCCTGATTTTAACGGTTTATCATTTGGCAAAAAATAAGTTTTTGTATTAAAAAATTTACTCAAAGAACGTTTACTTCTTTTAATAGAAGAGCTAAGTTTTTTCGAAATGACAAAACCATTTTTAGATAAATTAATGGCATCTTCAAATAGTAAAGACCAATCTGTTTTACCCCATCTTTTATATGCCTCTTCAAGCAAAGCTGGAGTGCCGGGAGTCCCAACAGATTTGCCTCCTACAACAGCATCAAAAAATTTTAATGGATTACCGTTAGTATCTTGAAATATATTTTCCTTGATTAATAGTGGGGCTGTTTCTCGACCATCTAAAGTTATGATTTTTTTGGTTTTATTATCAAAATAAACTAGAAAAGCACCACCACCAAGACCAGAGGATTCTGGCTCTACTAAACCCAAAACTAACTGTGCTGATATCATCGCGTCTGCAGCTGTTCCTCCATTTTTAAGTATCTTGGCAGCAATCTTAGAAGCCTGTATATTTGCAGTAACAACCATCCATTTATCAGAAATAACTGGTTTGCCTTCTTTTTTTAATTTCAGAAAATGACTTTCCTTACTAAGTTTATAATTTTCTGAATTGTTCAGATCAGATTTTTGATTGCTATTTGCTCCAAAGGGGAATAATAAAAAAATAAATATCATTAATTTAAAATTAATAAAAAACATCATATTCTCCAGATTTACTCTCGTAAATTTTTTGTGATTCAATCCAATTTTGAATAATATGGCCAATTACGACCATACGAATTACCTGTGTCTCTTTAAATACATAGTCCTTAACTGTTGAATAAGCTTTTGGTGATAAATTATGATTAAAAATTTCTTTAAATTCAATTTGTAGACCATTTTGACTTAGTTCAGTTTTAGTTTTTAATAATAAGGATTGAAGTGTATCAGTCTCGTTAAGAGGCTTAAGTTTTTTATTTATTATTCTAAGAAAAGTTGGCCAATGAGCTAAATGTCTCCATAACGTGGCAACATGTGATTTTTTTCCATTTGGAGCACATAAGCTATTAACATCGCATATTAAATCCCATGTATTATCATCAATTTGTTCTCTATGCATTAGTTTTGGGAGTGTAGGCCAGTTGATCTTTTCATAGCTTTTAGTATCAACAGAAATTTTAGGAAAATTTAATTTAATCATAGCGTGCAAAGCCACCATATTCATCCCATTAGAGCGATTATAGGCTTTTAAAATTATTGAAATTTGTTCCCAATCTTGTCTAATTAACCCACAATTTTCAAGTTCATCACTTTCTAAAGGTGATGGAAGGGGTAGGCAGATCTTGGATATGATAGCTTTTAACTTATTTTCCACTTTTTCAGTTTGGTAAATTGGTTTAGCCATAGCCCAAATTGTTTCTAGGCTATTGTCAATATCTGCTAAACCTCTCCATATAGAAGTAACAAGAGGTATTTTCATTGTATGTCTTATATCAAGAAAAATATCCGCAATAGCTCCAACTGCTTCATTTTCATCTAAAGCTGAAACTGGATCATATGAAATATCAGAACTCATGGTGACATACATTTATCATTTTAGGCTTTTAATCTCACCTCATTTGAAAATGGGCCAAGAACTGGCACCTTTCCTTCTACAGTACCTCTAATCATTGCTCTTCTATATTTTGAGTAATCATAAGGTATTACCCTATGTAACAAAACTCTATTATCCCACATAATTAAATCATTTTTTTCCCATGAATGTTTATAACAAAACTTATCTTGGCTTATGTAATCTACAAGCCAACCGTGCAGTTTCTTTCCTTCTTCTAAGCCCATTCCACCAATTTCAAGGCTTGTGTTAGATGTAAAATAAATAGATTTTTTATAGTTCCTATCTGGGTGAACTCTGATAACTGGATGAGATACAGGAGGAAAATTAGATTTTTCTTCATAAGTTAACTCAGGAAGACCTGGTTCTAACCTTCTGATATCATTATACGAATGTACTTGATGAAGAGGTTCTAATAGTTGTTTTTTATCATCTGATAAATTTTCGTAAGCTAATAACATATTGGAAAATTCTGTCTGTCCACCTTTTGCTTCATGAGGAAGTGTTTCCTGACCATATAAGATGGAAAAAATAGAAGGATAATATCTATAGGAACTATCTGTATGCCATCTTGAGTTATTTTTTTGCAGTATTACTCTTTGATCATCTGGAGATAAATGTTCGCCGTCTTCAGAAATATTTGACACATTAAATATTTCTATTTTTCCTTTAGTTTTATCTTTTTCTGGGTAAGCCTCTAAATCACCAAAGTTTTTTGTAAATTTTGCTAAACTATTTCCATCTAAATTTTGATTTTTAAAACATATAAAATGTTTATCTTGCATTGTTTTTTTTAAGAACTCTATTTCATCAAATTTTATTTCCTTTGAGCAATCAAAATTATTAATTTCTACTCCAAAATCTTTAGTTAAATTTTTGATGTACATTTAAATCAGCTCCTCATCTAATTTATAGAATATTTTTATTCAATTTGTTCTTTTTGTAAACATTTGTTAGTTTTGATTTTTTATTTTGATTGATTATAAGAGCAATAATTTTGTAAGGATTATTAAAATGAATTGGACAATTTTGAATGTTTCCATCCCTGTTCATGATTTAGACAAATCAAAAGAATTTTATGAGATGCTTTTGGGGATTACAGAAGACCAGGAAGAGTTATACCAACCTTTATTTCAAAATGAAGAAAGTGTTTTTTTAGGAGACAAAGGTTTTGGGTTAAGATTATTTAAGCCAAAACCGGATCTTCTAGTTTCAGATAATATCCAAAGTAGAAGGAGTTTTGTAACTCTTTTAGTCGAAAGTATTGAACATATACAAAGAAATTTAGAGGCTGAAAATATAAAGTTTAAAATAAGTGAATTTAATAATGACAAACCTATCAAAAGTATTTTTGTTCAAGAACCATCATTAAATCTTATACATTTAGTTGAAAATAAAAATGGTTTTAATGATGACTTAAATGGATGGAATATGGGCCTTGATTGGGGTATTCATCACATGAATCTTGAATCTTTAAACGTAAGAGACTCGATAGAATTTTTTTCTGACATTGTAGGAATGAAAGAAGGTAGATGGGTTGCTCCAGTAAATAAGGGAGATTTTAGCATAGACCCATCTGAGTTAGCTATTTTACCACTATCAAATAATAATAGAGGTTTACATGTAATTAAACCTGATGATGGGTTTGGATATAGAAACAACTTTGCACATAATCCTTCAATTGGAGGTCATCCAGCTTTTACAATAAATAATTTATCAAATTTAACAGCCAAATTAGATAAGGAAAAAATATTATATTCAGATGCTAAAGTTTACGCAATGCCAGGCTTCCACCAAATTTATTTATATGACATTAATGCTAATATGTTAGAAATTAATCAAGCAGTATAATCTTAGGAAAGCTTGCATTTCAGATAATCATGGTCAAAGTATATAAAAACGTTTGTATTACAGGTGCTGGAAACGGCATTGGAAGAGCTATTGCTATTGCCATGAGTAATGAAGGTTACAACGTAGTCTGTGCAGATATTGACTTGAAGCAAGCTAAAGACACTCTTGATTTTATATTGAATAGACAAGGATCTGGAATAGCAGTAGAAACTGACGTAACAAAAGCTTTTGACATCAAGAATATGATTAACTCAACAGTAGATGAATTTGGTAGCTTAGATATTTTAGTAAATAATGCAGGGGTAACTAGGACATCTAACATTATGAATTTAACCGAAAAGGATTGGTATTGGATTAATGATGTTAATGCCAAAGGTACATTCTTTTCTTTGCAGGCTGCTGCGAAACAAATGATTAAACAAAATCAAGGTGGTAGAATAATAAATATGGCTTCAGTTGGTGGCAAAGGTTTTGTAGATGTATCTAATGCAATTTATGCAGCCAGTAAAGGTGCTGTGATAAGTTTAACCAAAACTGCTGCACAAGAATTAGCAAAATATGAAATTACTGTTAATTCTATTTGTCCAGGGATTACTCATACAAATATTTTATCTGGCATTGTCAAAAAAAGAGCCTTAGAACAGAATAAATCAGAAGAAGAAATTATGATACATTATGCAAGAGATATACCTTTGAAAAGACCAAATGATCCAGAAGATATCGCAGAAATGGTTGTTTTTTTATCTTCTAAGGGTGCAAGAAATATTTCAGGTCAATCTTATAATATTGATGGTGGCTTGATCCCAAGTTAATTTTTGATTTTAATGAGGATAGTTATTTGAAAAGATGGCGTCATTTTATTGTTGTGATTGGTATTATACCAGTATTAATTATTTATGTTTCATTTTTTATGTATGCATTTGATTTTATAACAGGATATTTTTGGCTTTTCGATTGGGTAATTTATATATTAGCCGGATTATTATGGCTTTATCCTGCCGCAAAAGTAATAAAATGGCTAGCTGATCACGAGTCACATTAATTTTAAATAGGCATCATATGAAAATTACAAACATAGAAGTATATGAATTACAAATACCTTTTTCTACAGGTGTTCAAAATAAATCACCATCAGACTTTTTAAAAGCTGATGCTATGGATTTTTGCTTGATAAAGATAGATACAGATATTGGTATTACTGGATGGGGAGATGCATTTTCTTTTCATTGTAGAAGAGCTGTCGCCGAAGCTATCATACACATGGTAAAACCATATTTAATTGGAAAAAATCCACTAGATGTTCATCAAATAAATTTTGAATTGCAAAAAAAATTACATTTGTTTGGGCGCTATGGCATTACTATGTTTGCAATAAGTGGGGTTGATATAGCTTTGTGGGATATCCTAGCTAAGCATAGTAATTTACCTCTATGTAATGTTTTAGGATCAAGTGGTAGGAAGAAAATGCCAGCTTATGCAAGTCTTTGGCGTTATGAAGATGTTGAAGCGGTTCAAGATAGATGTAACCATGCCAGAGAACTCGGTTATAATTATATCAAGTTGCATGAAATATTTACACCTGAAGTAGAAGCAGCCAGAAAAATTCTAGGTGATGACATTCCAATCATGGTTGATACAAATTGTCCTTGGACAAAGGACCAAGCTAGGCAAATTTTGTCCGAATGGGAAGATTTTAATCTTTATTGGGTCGAAGAACCTATTAATCCACCAGAAGATTTTGAAAGCTTATCACACTTAAGATCTGAATCATTAATTCCTATAGCCGCAGGTGAAAACGCTTGTACTTCGTTTGAATTTAAAAAAATGTTTGAATATGATGCTGTAGATTACGCTCAGCCAAGTGTAACTAAAGTAGGGGGTATTACGGAGTTTAAAAAAATCATATCGGTTGCTGAAACATTTGGTGTTCAGGTAATGCCACATTCTCCATACTTTGGACCAGGATTTTTAGCAACTTTACATTTATCTCAATCTTTACCTAATTCAGGTTTATTAGAGAGATTTTTTATTGATTTCGAAGCATATATTTACCCTGAACAAATTTTTAATCCTAAGAATGGTTCTTTTGAAATCCCTAATGGCATAGGCTTAGGATTTGATCCTGACAAAAATGTATTGAAGGATTACAGGGTTAATTAGGTTAATATCCTGCTCCTGATTTTGAGGCTTCACTCTCTGGCACATAAGTTTCAAATGCCATCGAACTCAATCTATCCCAACATTTCTTATTAATTTTAGAAACTTCTAATCGTTGATTTTGGACTAAACTTAATGGATTACAATTGTCATTGAATTCATATGTCTCCAGAAAGAAATAGCCTGTCAGATTATTAAAAATCTTTGTATCTAAGTATAATTTTTGGTTATTTGTATAAGCAATGATGGAATTTTTACTATTTTTCAAAACTAAACTTATATTTTGTTCTTGGGCAATTAGACCCATCGAAGCCAGCAAAAATTTTGGATTATGTAGATAACCTTTCCAAAGTATTTTATTTGCCGAGACATATTCTACCAAAAGCAAACCCATGAGAGCAGATGTAAGAGGTTTAGTTAAATTATTCTCTTTAATTGAAGTTGATAATTTTTTTTCTTTGTAAAGATCAGCTGTTTTTAGTACAGAACCAAGAAAATAATAATCATGATTGACCAACCATTTTGAGAGGTTTGCACAATCCTTAGCTAATCCCCATTCAATTCCGACACTTCTGAGGGCTTTATAAGTTTCAGAGTAAACTTCATTCAAAGATACGGTTAACATATTTATGCATCAGATAAATAAGGGAAAAGCCAGTCACAGGAATTCTCTTCTTGAAGTTGATGTGGAAGAGGAGCTCCCTGAAATAGTGTAATTCTAGTCCATAAATCTGATTTTGGGTCATATTTAGATGCACCAAAGAAACTTAATTTGCACCTTAATAAATCTATTGGCCTCATTTGTTTGCCGACTAGATTATCCTGAATTTCGCTATATGGTGATGTTTTATTAATAATAATTCTTCTTACAATATTCCTAATTTGTGGGTGATTAATCATAGCTTCAGACGCAGTCATTTTTAAGGGCAATTTGATTAAAATTTTAAGAGCTTTTTGTACTTGATGTGAAATGTCAAATGGTAATTGTTTTTCATATCCATCGTCTTTGTTAGTAACACCAATTCTGGGCTCTAATTTTGCTTGAGATGTATACCAAAAAAAGTAGTTTTCATCAGAACTATTAACATCAATGCTTAGAGCCCATTTATAGTTTTGTTTTATAATTTCTATTATTTCTTTTACATTATAACCTACAACAACTGATTTTTTTTCTACAGATCCCATTTGTTTTGTTAAGTCATCAATAATATGAGGAAATGGTTCAATGAATATTGAATGAAGAATTTCTTCTGTTTCTATACTAATTTTATTTTTAAAATAATCATTAAGACTTTTTAGAGGATAATCTTTATTTAATAGATTTTGAAGTTCATTACAGTTTATTATATTTTTTAAATCTAAGTTAAGGTTTTTTATTCTATTAGCTTGGGTCAGGTCATCAACATTCCATTGAGAAGTATATCTATAGCCCTGTTCAATATAATTTATTATTTGTTTCTGAGTATTATTATTAATACTTTTTATAGATAATACTCTTGATATTGCTGCTTCCCTTGTATTAATCCACTTATGAATAAGTTCTTGATGATTTATCAGAAACGGAGCCATTCCTAAACCAGTTGCATTCCCAACTCCAAGATGTCTTGAAATTTTTTCAGACAATTTCACAGACTTCTTTCCACCTTTTTTTTGTGCTAAAAAATTTATTAATTCTATTGAAAAATATCTAATTAAATAGACTGTTAACATTTCGGCCTGGAAAGGTTTGTTCAAGACACTTTTACTTGAATCAAATGAAAAATCACCTATTCCAAACTTCCCATTACCGTATACAGCAGTTGTTCTTACAAGATATCCAATATTGTTTATATCTAATTTACTCGGTTGTTTGCCATTAGATAAAGCATCTAATACTTTTCTAAAAATTCTAACTGACTTATTAGCTCTGCTAAGTGTTAATTGCTTGGAAAGATGCCTTCCTAATTCCTGTATTTTTAAATTTTTAGACATTTTATCTAATTCAATATTAGATGGAACACCTTTAAAAAGTGAAAAAGTCATGTCCCACTTTTCTGCTATAACCCTATCACTTCTTTCCTCATCATTTATAGAGTGGCAGAATACTACAAGTGAAAATATACTATTGTTAAAAATTGTCTTTATAACAGCATTACCAAAACCATTATCATCGATATCCCATTTTGATGTTTCAAATTGAGTTTTGTTTGATTTCAATTCATTTATCAATTGTCTAGTAAAGGACAAACGAGTTTGATGAAAACTCCCTAATCTTTCTAATTTCATAACTTTGGAGGGTTGTCTCATTGGACAGAGATTTATTTGTTGATTTTTTTTATAATTTTGTTTCATATTTTTAAATTGCACTGAATGATTTTTTGAAAAAATTAAACCAATTCTCACCCTTTATCTTATTTATTTCTTGTTCGTTAAATCCGATCGTTTTAAGTCCAGAAAGTATATTATGCCAGTCTCTATTGTCTCTAAACCAATCAGGCATGTCAGGGAAGCCAGGGTTAGATGCTGATCCTTCACCATAATCAATTTCTTTTGTCCACTTGCCAACTCTCATCCATTCCACAATACTATCAGGCTGGTCTTGGCATAAATCTGAACCAAATCCGACATGATCTATGCCCATTAATTCAACGGTCTTAGCTATCATTTTACAAAAATCCTCGATTAAGCAACTACTACTGTTATTTAGATGATGTGGATAAAGTGAAAATCCTAGCATACCATCATTTTCAGCTAATCTTGATAAAATTTCATTTGATTTATTTCTTTTGGCAGGGTGCCAAAATGATGGATTTGCATGACTTATTACAATTGGCCTATGTGATAGTTCAATAGCCTCAAATGTTGATCTTTCAGATGAATGTGACATATCAACAACCATTCCAACCCTGTTCATTTCTTTTATAACTTCTTTACCCATTCTTGTAATACCAGGATCGTTTTTTTCGTAACAACCAGTTGCTAGTAAAGATTGATTATTATAAGAAAGCTGCATAAATCTTCCACCAAGCCGGTGAAGAATCTTTACAAGGCCAATATCGTCTTCAATAGGTGAAGGGTTCTGAAATCCAAAAATTACAGCAGTTTTATTTTGTTTTTTGGCTTTTTCTACGTCCTCTGCAAAATAAGCAGGCATAATCAAACTAGGAAATTTTTCAAACCATGTGTTCCATTGTTCAAAATTTGAAACTGTATCTCTAAACTGTTCATGATAAGAAATTGTAACGTGGACAGCTGTAAGATCAGAAGATCGCCACTCCTGAAAGATTTTTTGTGACCAATTACAATATTGTAAACCATCTATTAACATACAATTTACATATCACAATTATAAATAGAGATGAATATTAAACTGCCAAATTGTTTACTCTTCAATGTTTGCTCTATAATTTTCAGGTGGTCTAATCCTGATAATTAAACATGCTAATGCTACCAGAACTATTGCCCCGGCTTCGTATAATAAATCACTAGGGTCTTTTCCTTGAAGAATTATCATTCTGGCTAGTGCGGTCATTGCAATGAATAATGGCAATGTTACAGGTATTCGATTGCTTTTGTAAAAAACTGCTACCATTCCCAATACTTCCGTATAAATAAATAATAAAAGCAAATCAGCTAATAAAACTCTTTTGATCTTAACTAATTCGTAAATTTCTTGAACAGTTGCATATATAGTTGCAAATGCAATGAATATTAAAAGAGTTTTTTCAGCTAAATGAATGTATTTACTTATTAATTTATCATTCATAAGTTTCCCCCAAAATTTTACTTTGAACTATAATTTCTAATATTCAAGAAAATAAGATTAACCTGTTAATTGTTGAAATTTTTTTTTTATATCATTAAAATAATATTAAATTTTTATGGCAATAGGGGGTGTCATGGTAGAGTTTAAAGTAAAACCTTTATCAAATTTAATGGGTGCTCAGATAACAGGTATAGATTTAAGAAACAAAATAAGTAAAGAAACTAAGGCAGAATTACTAAAAGCAATCACCAATCATTTGGTAGTTTGCATAAAAGATCAAAAGCTAAGTCCTTCGAAGTTGGCTGACGTTTCTAGGCTATTTGGGAAACCTAAACAATATTTTGTAAAAGATGAAACAGTTGATGATATTCCAGAAGTAATAGTAGTCTCAAATAGAACTAGAGAAAATAAGCCTAAAGTATATGCAAGTCATTGGCATACAGATGATTCTTATAGAAAAAAACCTGCGACTTTAACATTTATTTATCCTGACATTCTTCCTGAAAATGGAGGAGGAACTGATTTTATAAATTGTTATTCCGTATATGACGATTTGCCTCAAGAATTAAAAATTAAAATAAAAAACCTTCGTGCAGTTCATAAATGGCAAAGTAGGCGGAATGTTTCAGAGGTGGTAAAACTTACTAAAGAACAAGAAAAAGATACACCTCCTGTTGAACATCCCTTGATAAGGACACATCCAATGTCCAATAAAAAATCCGTATATATCAATCCTAACAGGATTGATCATATCTTAGGGTTTAATGAAACTGATAGTGATAAACTTCTTGATGAAATTTATAAATTTTCATTTCAAGATAAGTTTCAATACAGGCATAATTATGAAAAAGGCGATTTAGTAATCTGGGATAATCGTTGCACCATGCATAAAGCTAATTCCGATTATGATGTAAGTCACTTAAGAATAATGCATAGAGTTATGCTTGAAGGAGAAGCTGTTTTTTAATTTTTTAAACAGAAAAAGACTTATGACAAATCAATTAAAATTCGGCATTCAAACCAATGGCATAAAACATACTTCTTTTGATGCTATGCCAAGTATAAATGAACGCTTCTTGATGGTAAAAGAGACTGGAATATTTGATTATGTTGACAAAACTCCTGAGGATAATGAAATAGAAAATTTTAAATTAGCAAGTGAAAGATATAATATTCCGATCAGAGCAGGAGGGTGGTTTTATACCATTGGAGATCATAAAGAACTTTTAGAGAAGAATTTAAAGACTGCAAAAAATCTGGGCTCAATTGTACATAATGTGCAAATTCAATCATGTAATGTTGAAGGTAAAATTGTTAGTGATTTAGATGTAAGAGACGCATATTTAGAAGCTTATGATATTGGGATGAAATTAGGTGTCGTACCTTGTTTTGAAATACATGTGAATATGTGGAGTGAAGATTTTCCAAGAGTTTCTAATGTTGGCAAATTAATAGAAGATAAAGGTGTAGAGTTTAATTTAACCCTTGATCACAGTCATGTGATTTTTAAAATTGATAACAAAAAAGAACAAAAAATATTTAATACCGATAAAAAAATTGAAAGAGGGGAACTTATCATTGATCCTTTTATAAAAGGTAATGTTGTATCAGAATGGATTAATAATGGATGGATAAAACATTGTCACGCAAGATCTTCAATACCTAACAACCCTATTAACATTTTTGGCAAACATCCAGATGGATCAATTGGTAGAGGTATCCAATATCCTTTTAAAAAACCAAAAAAAAATGAATATCATGAAATATGGGAAGAGTCTTATTTAGAACCTTGGAAGGAATGTATAAGAAACCTTTTGATGTATCATTATAAAGATCCTAAGTGTAAATTAGGCCAAATTTCGACTGAATTCATACCTAATACTGATTATGGAGAGGGTTGTAAGTATTCGCTGTTTGAACAAGCTATCGAGTGTACAAACTGGATGAAAAAGACATGGGAAATAGTTAAAAATGATGAGACTTTAGGTTTATGAAATTGGAGAAAAAAATGTTATCTAAGATTCAAATTGATCGTTATCATAAAGATGGTTTTGTTGTTCCAGACTTTAAAATGCCAGAAAATATATTAAATAAAATTGAAGAAAGTCATGATAGATTATTAAGTAATCACCCTGAATTTAAAAATTACTGTCCAGCAATATTATCTTATGACGAGAGCTTTTTGGAATTCTGCTCTGACCAAACTATTTTAAATTATGTTGAACAATTAATTGGACCAGACTTTGCGCTATGGAATTCAAGTTTTTTTGCAAAGCCAGCCATTGATGGTCACGCCACACCTTGGCATCAAGACGGACAATATTGGCCAATTAGACCTTTGGCAACTTGTACTGTCTGGTTAGCTATAGATGATTCAAATGTAGAGAATGGTTGTTTGCGTTTTATTAAAGGTTCACACTTAGATAAAAAACTAAAGTCACACAACATAAATGACAATAAAAACCTTACTTTGAATCAGGAGTTAGATAAAAAAGAATTTAATGAAACTGAGGCAGTTGATTTAATTTTAAAAAGAGGACAAATTTCTCTTCATGATGTCTATTTAGTTCATGGATCTGAGGCAAATAAATCATCTAAATCAAGAAGAGCAATCACGATGAGATTCATGCCAACGACAAGTATTTTTGACCATCAAATGGTTAAAGATAAAAATCTTTTTTCAAAATTAAATGTGAGTAAATATTCAGACAGAAAAATTTATCACATGAGAGGTAAAGATGTTTCGGGTAAAAATAATTTAACATATATTTAACTTAATAAACTTTTAAAAAAAGAGGGTTTTATGGATCAAGCTGTTATTTTGTCAACTGCAAGAACACCAATAGGAAAAGCTTATAGGGGAACTTTTAATGATACTGATGCTCCAACTTTAGCTGGTTATGCAATTAATGGTTCTATTGTAAAGGCTGGCTTAGATCCTTCCGAAGTTGAAGATGTTATTATGGGGGCAGCAGTTCAGCAAGGCACACAAGGGTACAATATAGGAAGATTGTCTGCTGCCGCGTCTGGACTACCAAGTCATGTTCCAGGAATGAGTGTTGATCGTCAATGTGCCTCTGGTCTTATGGCAATTGCAATAGGAGCTAAGCAAATAGCATGTAACGAGATGGATATTGTCATTGGTGGGGGAGTTGAATCTATTTCATTAGTACAAAATGAGTTTTCAAATAAATATAAATCGCAAGATCGATTTTTAATAAGTAATAAACCCAATATATACATGAGTATGATTGAAACAGCAGAAGTCGTTTCAAAAAGGTACAAAGTAGGAAGAGACCAACAAGATGAATACGCATTGCAAAGCCAACAAAGGACTGCAGAGGCACAAAATAAAGGTTATTTTGATGATGAAATAATTCCAGTTACGACAACTCAGGCTTTTAAAAATTTAGAAAACGATAAAGTAGATTACAAAGAAGTTGAAATATCTAAAGATGAATGTAACAGGCCAAGCACTGATATTTTTGGTTTGCAAAATTTAAAACCTGTAATGGGTGAAGATTCATTCATAACTGCTGGAAATGCTAGTCAGTTATCTGACGGCTCGTCAGCATCTGTTCTTATGTCTATGAAGTTGGCAGAAAAAAGAAATTTAAATCCAATAGGAATATGTCATGGTGTCGCTGTAGCAGGCTGTGAGCCTGATGAAATGGGAATAGGTCCAGTTTATGCCGTTCCAAAATTATTAAAACAAAATAATTTAAAAATGGATGATATAGGTTTATGGGAATTAAACGAAGCTTTTGCAGTACAAGTAATTCACTGCAGGGATAAATTAGGTATACCGAATGAAAACTTAAATGTGAACGGTGGCTCGATTTCAATTGGTCACCCATATGGAATGAGCGGCGCTAGATTAGTAGGCCATGCTTTACTAGAAGGAAAAAGAAGAAAAATTAAATATGTTGTTGTCACAATGTGTATAGGTGGAGGCCAAGGAGCCGCAGGATTATTTGAAGTATTATAATTTATAATCAATTTTAAGGGGGGGGTAGATGTTTAAAATTTCTAAAAAGGCTAGAAAGCTTACTAAAGAAGAAAAATTACAATACAAGAGAGATGGCTACATTACGGGATTGCCAGTTTTCGATGCCCAAGCAAAAGATGACCTGAATGAATTGTTTGTTAGCCTTAGTTCACGTCTTAGTAATGACATAGATATTAACCAAACGAATATGTGGCACAAGGCTAGTTTAAAATTTTATAATTTATGCAGAACTCCAGTAATTCTTGATTATGTTGAAGATTTATTAGGCCCTAATTTTTTTCAATGGGGTGGACAATTTTTTCTTAAAGAGCCCAATGATGGATCAGTAGTTCCGTGGCATCAAGATGCTCAATATTGGCCTTTAACACCAGCAAAATCTGTAACTGTTTGGTTGGCTCTTTATGACACTGACGAAAAAAATGCTGCTATGAAAGTTGTTAAGGGCAGTCATAATGTAGGTATGTTTAAGCATCATACTAATAAAGCAAGTAATCTTGTTTTGGATCAAGAAGTTTCAATTGAACAGATTAAACAAGAAGATATTGTATCACTAAATTTAAAAGCTGGTGAAATATCACTTCATGATGATGGTTTACTGCATGGTTCAGAAGCTAATAACTCTAACAGAAGACGTTGCGGTGTTACAATGAGATTTGCCCCAGTAAATGTTAAAGCGGACTTATCTGTCTGGCCACATTTTGAAACCCAGCATGCTAGAGGTGTAGATAATTTTAATTATAATCCTGTTGCGGAAATTCCTAGAGGTGAAGGTACACCCATTAAAAAGTTTCAATATTCAAGGGAATTTGTAGAACAATGGTGATGTATACATATTGACTGGATAAATAAATGAAATTGCCAGAGTCTAAATATTTTGACCATAAAAATTTTGTTGTATCTGACAAAAGCGTTATTAAAAACTTAACTATAGCTTACCGAACTTGGGGAAAGTTAAATCAAAAGAAAGATAACGCAGTTCTAATATGTCATGGATATACAAATCATCACCACGCGTTGGACAAAGATATTGGATGGTTCAACAACTTAATGGGTGCAGGAAAAGCTCTAGATACCAACAAATATTTCCTTATTTGTTCTAATATGTTGGGTTCTTTTTTTGGTTCTACTGGTCCTAAGTCAATAAATGAAAAAACAAATAAACCTTATGGTTCCACTTTTCCAAAAATTAAAAATTTAGATATAATAAATGCTCAAAAACTTCTTATTGAAAGCCTTAAAATAAAAAAATTACATGCAGTATTAGGTTATTCTTTTGGAGGACACTTAGTTTATCTTTGGGCTACAGAATTTCCAGATAGTTTATGCAAAGTTATATCTATTGCGGGTTCTTTAGATAGATGGGATGTAAATAAAGAAAAAATTGAATTAATTGAAAAACCTTTTAGTGATTTTAAAAATTGGAATAATGGTAATTTTTATGATCTAGACAATACAGAAATTAAAAATGCACTAATTAAATATAGAATAGATGTTTTAAACCATTATGGCTTTGGGGATTATCTAAAAACCCAATATGATGACCAAAAAAAAATTAAAATTTTAATAGAAACATCGGCAAAGAGTTGGGCAAATTACTTTGACCCAAACTCATTAATAATTTTACGACGAGCAAATTATAATTCTTCTGCGTTTAAAAAAGCATCTCAAATTAAGGTACCAATTTTAAAAATATTAGCGAAAACAGATAAAGTAACAAATATGGAAAATGGTTATAAAACTATTGAGTATTTGAAATCACTTAATATAAAATGTTCTCTTATTGAACTTAAGACAAAGTTTGGCCACTATGGTCCAATGGTTGATAGTTTAGAATGGTCATCAAAGTTAAAAAATTTTATAGAAGATAATATTCTTTTGATTAAGTAATTAGGATTATTAAATGTTTAAAATTTCCAACAAAGTTAGAAGGTTATCAGACGAAGAAAAATTACAATACAAAAATGACGGATATATTACTTCCCTACCAGTGTTTTCTGAAGAAGCTAAACATGACTTAGACAATTTTTTTGTTTCACTAAGCACAAGTATAGATAAAGAATTAGATTTAAACAAAACTGCACAATGGCATAAAGCCAGCAAAAAGTTTTATAATTTATGCAGTACTCCAGTAATTCTTGATTATGTAGAGGATTTATTAGGTCCTAATTTCTTTCTTTGGGGAGGACAATTTTTTCTTAAAGAACCAAAAGATAGATCGGTGGTTCCGTGGCATCAAGATGCACAATACTGGCCTTTATTTCCAGCAAATGCAGTTACTGTGTGGTTAGCACTTTATGACACGAATGAGCAAAATGGGGTAATGAAAGTAGTTAGAGGCAGTCATAAAAAAGGTATGTTTGAGCATCGTACTAATAAAGCGAGCAACCTTGTATTAGATCAAGAAGTTTCAATAGATCAGATTAAACAAGAGCATATAGTATCATTAAATCTTAAAGCTGGTGAAATTTCTCTTCATAATGATGGTTTGTTGCATGGTTCAGATGCCAATAATTCTGAAAGACGAAGGTGTGGGGTTACTATGAGATTTTCTCCTGTTAATGTTAAAGTAGATTTATCAATTTGGCCTCATTTTGAGGGGCAATTAGTAAGAGGTCGAGACGAATTCAAATTAAACCCAATTGCACCAATTCCAAAAGGTGAGGCAACTCCAACTGGTAAGTTTCAGCATTCAAGCGAATTTGCAAATCATTGGTAAAAGATATAATATATTTTTCTTTTATTATATATTTGAAAATAAAATTTTAATGAATTAGAGATCAATATTGAAAAAGATTAGTCATTTAAGCAAAGAAATAAATGTGAAGCCATATGCTCCAAACATTGGTGGAGTTATTACAGGCGTAGATTTATCAAAAGATATTTCAGATTATGAGAAAAATTTTATAAAAGAAGCGTTTCATAAGTATCAAGTGTTATTCTTCCAAGAACAATTAGAAATTTCTCCTGAAAACCATATAAAACTTGGAAAATGTTTTGGTGATCTTCACATCCATCCTGCAGCTCCAAAAATGAAGAGTTTTCCAGAAATATTTGAAATTCATACACATAAAGATAGTAAAATCTCAAATGGGGCAGAGGACTTTCATTCTGATGTTTCATGCGATACAGAGCCACCATTAGGAACGATGTTACAATTGCACATTCTTCCACAATATGGCGGTGATACTATGTTTTCTAATATGTATATGGCCTATGATACATTAAGTAAGCCAGTGCAGAATTTCTTAAATGGTTTGAGAGCTTCTCATGAATCTGAACATTTTTATAGAAATAGGTATGAAAAACAAGATCAATTAGACCCTAAAAAAAAATATCCATCGGCTATTCATCCAATTGTAAGAACGCATCCTGAAACTAAGAAAAAAGCATTATATATTAATAAATTTTTTACCACGAGAATTGAAGGATTGTCGAAACAAGAAAGTAAATTGATCTTGGGATATTTATTTAATCATTGTGAAAAAACAGATTTCCAAATTAGATATAGATGGAATAAAAATGATATGGCCTTTTGGGATAACAGATGCACTTTGCATAAAGCAATCTGGGACTATCATCCAATGGAAAGGAAGGGAAGACGCGTTACTATTAAAGGAACAATCCCTTATTGATTTTTAAACTTAAATGTTTTTATAAATTACTAATATTCCAATAATGGTAAGCATTAATAGAATTACCTTCCTAAAAATTTCCTGGGGTAATTTTTTTCTGATTTTGAATCCTAAAAATTGCATTAGCACAGCTGGAAAAGCAAAACATAAACTTATGATAAAATCGTTGAATATGATTGGCTGATATATAAAAAATATACTATATATTGGAGCTAGACATGCAAAAATTGTTAAAGAAATTAACTCGCTAAATTCATCTTTTGATAGTTTTAAACTAACTAAATACACCGCAATTAATGGGCCAACTAGTGTAGTCATTCCACCTATAATACCGCAGAAAAATCCATAACAAATTGAAAAAAAATTGTTAAGTAATAAAGTTTGCTTAATTTTCAGGCCTGTTAAATTTATTATTACTGCTAGAATAATTGTGAAACCTATCATTTGGCTAATAAGATTATTTTCAATTTTGTGAAATAAAACGCTACCTATTATAATTCCTGACAAAACTCCGATTGATAGAGGTATTATTTTTTTATATCTATCAAAATTTTTAAACTTTATTTCTCTAATATTGACTGCTATGACGGTAAAAAATAAAAGAAAAATAGCTTGTTTTGGGTTTAGTACGAAAGATAAAATAGGAAGTGCCACTAAAGGTAATCCAAAACTTATGACTCCTTTGACCAATCCACCTAAAGATATTGCAAAAAGTATTAGCAGAATTGAATTTAAGTCAAGATGCGCAAACATCGCAGAAACATTTCACAAATATCATATCAATACAATCCTCTTATTTTATTTCTTGAAAATAAAACAAGATATAACAATAATTAAAATATATATAGAACAAGGGATGTTATAATGAGTAATATTTCAATAGAATCTCAGTTTATTAAGTATCCTACCTCAATGATTTCAGATGCATTAGATGAAATTGGAATAAATGGAGCTATTTCTGGTATTTCAGCCCAAAGATATGATCAAGGTAGAGTGGTAGGAAGAGCGCTTCCAGTTAAATTTAAAAAAAAAGATAAAGACCCTGACGCTTGGAGATTTGGAGGTGGAATAGGCAAACCACTTGAACAAGTTCTCAAAACTATGTCTAAGGGTCAGGTAGTGGTGATGGATTTGCAGGGTACCATTAATGCAACTGCATGGGGAGGTCTGGCATCAAAATTGGCTTTAAGGAAAGGAGTTGTTGGAACTATTATGAATGGAACTTGTAGAGATTTAGAGGAAATAAGAGAGTGCGGGTATCCAGTTTGGGCAATTGGGGTTTGTCCTAGAAGAAGTCGTAATGATTTTACCTTTGGCTCAATAAACGAAACAATTTCTATTACAGATGTAGAAATATCCAAAAATGATATCATAGTAGCGGATCAGTCTGGTGTAGTTTGTGTGCCGGAGAATAAGATAAATAAAATACTAGAATTACTAAGAAAAATATCAAAACAGGAAGATCTCTTAGAAGATCAAGTTCTTAGAAATGTGATCCAAAATTGGGATGAGCTTTGAATTTATAGTTTTATTGAATAAGTAATAAAACCATTTTTAAAATATTTAAACTTAATGCAATCAAATTATGAAAATAACTCTTAAACGATACAAACCTTCACCAATACCATCTATATTCCCAATACCTGAGTATTTAGCAGATGAAGAATTAAAACAAATTTATAATGAAACAAAACAACACCTTCAAGTTCCATGGATGGGTGTAGTAACAATGGCATTTGCTCATTATCCGTTATTCTTTAAAACCCTTTGGAATGGCATCAAAGAAATTGTCTCTTCTCAAGAATTTGTATTTGCTTGTAGAGAGTTAAGAGATTTTACTGAAGAATTAGTAAAAGAATTAGAACCTAAACTTATTTTAAATGAATTAGAAACAAAAGGTTATGCCAAGCAAGAGATTGAAAGTATTTTAGAAATAAATGAAATTTTTTCTCATGGTAATATGCCATATATAATTATAGCCTCTATTGCCAGATTACTTTTAGAAGGAAATGAAATAAGCATGAAATCAAATTACAATAAATTTAAAGAATGGCACGGCCCATCAAATGAAAAAAAATTGATTTTATTGGAGCAACATCATGTTGATGAAGAAACTTTTAATACTTTTGAGTCAATCAAGAGTACTATTAATTTGCCATTTTTAAATACTGATTATAGAGCGTTTGCTAGATGGCCTACTTATTTTAATCATGCTTGGACTGGCCTTAAAAATAAAATTCAAACTTCTTTGTATGAAAAACAAGTTTCTTTAGTTCATGATTTTGCAATAGAAAAAGCTTTAAGTTTACCTAATCCAGCTAGTTTAACATCTGCAAAACTTATAATCGCTTGTAAAAATACAAATCAATATGAAGAAATTAAAGAAGTGGTTTCTTTGTTTCAATGGCTCTTACCAGGTTTAGCTACAAATGTATCTTATTTGCGGGCACAACTTAATGGACTAGACTTGAAGAGGAAGTAGATTAAATAAAATTAAGTCAATCGTCGCCAATACTTTCTAAACCTGTTGAAATTAATTTTATAAAATATCCATAAAAAATTGGAAGAAACGCTACTGAAATTGCAGGTCCTATTTTTTCTGACTCAGCGTGGTGATTGCCAATCATAATAAAACCTATTATTAATCCAATCCATCCCATATACACTGATCCGTCACCGAAATTCTTAATAAAATGTTTTGATTTGCCTTTAGCTAATACGTAACCTAAAGCGCCTCCTAAAACAATCAGCATTGAAGGTAAGTCTAAAAACTTAGTATGATCTATTGATACAATAGCACCTCCAACCATTCCAATAATAATAATTATCCCTATTATGCGCATCTATCTCTCCATCAATTTATACAAATAATTGATACATTGCTTTGTTCTTATTTAGATATATAACATTAGATATATTACCTAAATGTTATCAAGCTAAAAAATTTTTTTAAAGAGAAATAGGTTTGAAAAATTATAGATTTGAAGACTTAAATATAAAAGCCCCATTTTTAAAAGCTTTGAACGAAGGGGGATATGTTTCACCAACACCTATTCAGAAAGAAACAATTCCTTTAGTACTGAAAGGGCTAGATTTAATGGGTATGGCTCAGACTGGAACAGGAAAAACGGCTGCTTTCACATTACCAATTTTACAAAAACTTAATACTAAACAATCAACCGAAAAAAAAAGAGATCCAAGAGCTCTTATTTTAGCTCCAACAAGAGAACTTGCAATACAAATAAATGAATCAATAAGAAAATATGGTCAGTATATTGCTATAAAACACACTGTTATTTTTGGAGGTGTAAAAGAAGGCCCTCAAGTCAAAACTTTGGCACGTGGGGTAGATATAATAGTTGCTACACCGGGAAGATTGATTGATCTTATTAATCAAGGTGTCTGTTCATTGAGTAAAATACAATTCTTTGTCTTAGATGAAGCAGATAGAATGTTGGATATGGGATTTATTAAAGATGTTGAAAAAGTAATAAAACTACTTCCAAATCAAAAACAGACATTATTTTTCTCAGCTACAATGCCTGAATCCGTAATTAAATTCTCTGAAACTATTTTGCAGTCACCAGTAAAAGTAAAAGTTAAGTCAACGTTAACCCCAGTTGAGAGAATATCCCAATCGGTCATAGTAATAGAGCCTCAAGACAAAGTTCTTCAATTGATAACATTATTGAAAGACAAGGTATTTGAGACAGTAATTGTATTTACTAGAACCAAGCACAAAGCTAATAGAATATGTCAAAAATTAATCAACGTTGGTATTCTAACCGAAGCAATTCACAGCAACAAATCACAAGCAGCACGTCAACGAGCTTTAAATTCTTTTAAAGATGGTGAAATTAAAGTTTTAATTGCAACAGATATTGCTGCCAGAGGTATAGATATAGAATCTATATCTCACATTGTAAATTTTGACATACCATCAACTCCTGAAGATTATGTCCATAGAATTGGAAGGACAGCAAGAGCTGGAGCTTCTGGAATAGCTATTACATTTTGTGAACCAAGTGAGCGACTGAAATTATTTAGAATTGAAAAACTAATAAATTTAAAATTAGAGGTTATAAAGAGCCATCTCTTAAATCCTGAAAATTTAATTGGGTTTAATGAAGAAGTTGGTAATAAATCAAGCGATAATAAAAAAAACTTCAATCAATTCGAAAGTAAAAAATATAAGTCTTCAAAACTATCTAATACAAAGGGTAAATCAGAACTGAAAAGAAATGCGAAGAAAAACAAATTAAAAGAAAAAAGAAAAAAATCTAAAAAGAAGTAATTTTTCTCAATATTTTTAAAATTAATATATTCAATATCATTTAAATAAATAAGGCTTTAACTTAATGAGTTTAATAGGAACTTCTGTATTAGTAAATTGGGGTGGTGTTCTTGAAGAAAAGGAGATCGACTATAATCAATGGCATAGTATGGAGCATATGCCAGAAAGAATTTCGTTACCCGGATTTTTGAGAGGTTTTAGAGCCCAAGGAGAGCCTGGCACTCACATAGAAGACAAGTATTTCATGATGTATGAAGCTAAAAATAAGGAGATATTTGTCTCCAAAAAGTATTTAGAAAGACTTAATAATCCTACTAAATGGACAAAAGAAATTTTGTCTTCTTATATATCACCATCAAGAACAGTTTGTAGCGTAATTGCTAGTAAATCGAGAGGCTTTTCTAGTTTTTTAGCAACTATAAGATTTTTAGACCCTGATATTGACAATAAATTCAATGTTGAAAAATTAAAGTTGTCTATTCCACAAATAATAAAATTAGTTGGTGTCACTGGTATGCAAGTTCTTTTAGGAGATAATAATTTTGGACAAATGAAGACAGAAGAAAAAAAATACAGATCTTCTCAAGGACTGGATGACCAAGTTGTTTCACAGGTAATTATTATAGAGGGTCTAAATTATTCAGCATTAAGAAAAGCAGTTGAGAGTTTTGTTGTTGAAAATTCTATAAATGTTAAAATAAATATCAAAATAAATTATTATTGCTGTCAACATACTTTAACCAAACAAGATGTACTAGGTGTATGAAAAATATTTTAATTATTGGGGCGGGCATTGTTGGCATTTGTACTAGTATTGAATTAATTAAAAAAGGATATTACGTCACTTTAATGGATCCTAACGAACCAGGTTCTCAAACCTCGTACGGTAATGCAGGGGTTATTACAGACTCATCTTTAATGATTATAAATAATCCTCAATTATTAAAATCATTATTTCAATTAATCTTTAAAAATCAAACTTCTTTTAGATATTCTAAATCCTTCATATTTTCAAGATTAACATGGGTTCTTCGTTTTCTAATGTTTAGTCATAAAAACCATATGAAATTTGCAGCAAAGGCATTAAGAGAGTTACAAGCTTTATCATTAAATACTCATAAAAAATTAATTAAAAAAACAAATTCTAATAATATTATCTCAAAACCTGGTTGGTTGAAATTGTTCAAAACAAGTGAGAGTTATAAAAAATATTCTCTTGAACTAGAAGTTTTAAATAAACACAAAGCTAAATATACAACTCTAAATACAACGCAAATAGAAAAACAATTTCCCGATTTAGAAGTAAAATTTTTTAAAGGTATTTTATTTAAAAATTCAATAAGGGTTAAGTCTCCATTAAAATTATCCAAAAAATACTTTAATTATTTTATAGAGTCTGGTGGTAAGTTTGTTCAGGAGTCATGTAAAGATTTACAATATATAGAAGATAAATGGGTTATTTTTTCTAATAAAAACAAATCTTACTTTGATCAAGTTGTTGTCTCGACTGGGCCTTGGTCTAAAAATATACTTTCAAATTTAGGCTATAATATTCCATTAGCGTGGGAAAGGGGATATCACCATCATTTCTCCACCAAGAAAAAAATTTCAATAAATCCAGCAATTTATGATGTAGAAGGAGGATTTGTCTATAGCTCCAATGGTAGTGATGTCAGAGTTACTTCAGGTGTGGAATTAACTTTTTTAGATGCTGTTCAAAATGAAATTCAAATAAATGAATCAATTCAAAAATTACGCAAAATTATTCCCTTAAATAAGAAATTAATTGATAAACCTTGGTTAGGATCAAGACCAACTATTATTGACAGTTTGCCTATGATTGGGGAAGCGCCTAGGCATAAAAATTTATGGTTTAACTTTGGTCATAATCACATTGGATTATCTACTTCAGCAGGATCTGCAGTTATTATAAGTGAAATGATACAAAATAAGAAGACTAGTATCAATGCTGACCCATTCTCTCCTAAAAGATTTGGTTTATAATTTTAAATAAGTGACAAGCCTCCATCAATATTTATAATTTGTCCTGTAATATATGAAGCTTTTTTTGATAATAAAAATGCAACTAAATTAGCAACCTCCTCAGGTTTTGCAAGTCTGGAAATTGGTATTTTGCTAATTATTTGATCCCATTCTAATGATGATAATGCAGAATGACTTCCATCCTTTTGCGTATATCCTGGAGATATTGAATTGACTGTTACATTATGTTTAGCGAGTTGAAATGCCAAAGTTTTTGTTAGTCCCTCAAGAGCTCCTTTTGCAGCAGCTGTAACAGGAAAAATATTATCATTTAATCCAATATTTTTATTCACAAAGGAGCTAATAGTTATAATTCTTCCATTATTAGATCTTTTAAAATCTTCTATACATAAATTTATTATTGTTGAAAAAGATGTTGCCATTGTTTGAATTGATTGATTGATTTCATCACTATCAAATTCACCAAATTTTTGTTTATTAGCATAGCCAGCATTTGCAATAAATTGGTCTATATTACCTGTTTCCTTCCTTGCTAAATTCACTAAATCTTCTAGAAATTTTTTATTAGTTAAATCTCCACATAAAGAACTAACGCTAGCACCTTTTTTTTTTGCATATTCTGAAACTAATCGTAAACCCTGCTCATTTGATTTAGTAGTTAAAGTAAAGGATATATTTTTAGATGCTGTTTTTTTTACAGTGGCGGCTCCTATTCCTGATGCTGCCCCTGTGATAAGTATAGATTTCATAAGTGATTTCATAATAAATTAAAATTATGTATATTATTCAATTATTAATAAATAAATACAACTCTCAGTTTTGTACTAAATTTTTTGATCCTTATACAAAGCTTCCATAATACAATTATAAACTTCTGGAATTAATTTATTTTTTGGCTCTTTTTTTGTTGCTAAATATACATCCGCCCGGACCCATTCTGGCAATTTTATTTCTTTGAAAATTACATTTTCTGGAGAGTTTTGTCTTGAAGAGCTTGCTAATAAAGCAACACCTAAAGAAGCCTTCACAAGTCCTAAAAAAACACTTGGTTGACTAACATATTGTACAAAATTAGGTTTTACTCCACTGTTTAAAAATAAAGAAGATAGTAGCTCAAAACTATATCTTCCAACAACTGCATCATACATAATAAAATCAATATTATGGAGATCATTTACTGTTAAATTCTTTTGAATTGATAATGGATTATTTACATTTACCGCTAAAAAATATGGCTCACTTACAACCCTTGAATAATTAAAAGAATTTAGATCTTTAGGTAATCTAGTTAAACCAATATCAAGATTACCTGCATTTAGTGCTGGAACCTGTTCATAGCTCATATACTCCTTAAAAATCACTTTAATTAGTGGAAGTTTTTTACACAGCTGACTTGCAATTAAAGGCAAAATATCATTTGCCATAGATGGCACAAAACCTAGAGTAATAGTACCACCCAAATTATTTTTACTACTCATTATGACTTTTGAAGCGTCTTCAATTCTTGAAAGAATCTCCGTAGCATGTGTAAGAAATAGTGTACCATCTTTGGTCAATTTTACTGAACGGCTATTTCGCTCAAATAATTTTGTTTTAAGATTATACTCCAAGTTTATAATGTGCCGGGTTACTGGTGGTTGAGACATATTTAAAATTTTAGCTGCTTTCCTGAAGTTTAATTCTTTAGAAACAGCTACAAAACACTTTAATTGTTCTATGGAAATCGAAGTATTCATAAAAATAAAACCATAATAATTGATACTAAAAAACTATCAATTGCAAGTCAATTTAATTGATAATTTGAATTATGTTAGCAATAATAAATTTTAAAATTTTTAATTATAATAAATGAAAACATCATCAATATTTATTACAACAATATTAGCAATATGTGTTTCTTTTTTAGGAGCCATAGACGGCATTGTTGTGAGGATATTATCGTCTGATCTTCACCCATTTTTAATTGTTTTTTATAGAAGTCTATTTGGCTTAATAATTATCATTCCAATTTTTCTGAGAGATAAAAGTGTTTTTATATCCTCTTATCAATATCTCCATATTGTCAGAGCTTTCCTAAAAATATTAGCTTTAACTTCTTTTTTTCTTGCCTTTAAGTCTGCTTCACTTTCAGACGTTGTATCTATCTCTTTTGTCACTCCACTTCTTATTATCCTTGGCTCAATTTTATTCTTAAATGAGATTCCAACAAAAAATCACATAATTTTTTCATTAATTGGTTTTATTGGCATATTAGTAATTTTAAAGCCTGGGTTTAATTATATTCCGCCTGCATTATATTGGGCTTTAATAGGGGCTATTTTAAGTGCATGTATACAATTAATCTTAAAAAAAATGTCTGATAAAGATAAACCTGATACTCTTACAGTATGGAATCTTTTATGCACAGTTCCTCTAGCATTTATTCCTGCTTTATTTTTTTGGACTACTCCCTCATTTGAAATGTTTATTCTTTTAACAATACAAGGGTTGATTGGGGTTCTAAATATGATTTTTATTACAAAAGCTATGTCAATGGTTGATATAAGTTATTTAGCTCCTTTCGATTTTCTAAGATTGCCTATAATATCTACTCTTGCTTTTGTTTTTTTTGATGAAATTCCAAGTGCATCAACTCTGTTAGGTGCTTTGATTATATTCTTTTCCAGTTTTTTAATATCTAATTTAGCTTCAAATAATAAAAAATGATTTTGATACAATTATAGTATCAATAACCAATATTTAAATATAGACAATTCTTTTCTTTAACATGATAATTTTATATGGAGGTATTATCTTGTCCGTATTTCTAGGTGATGGAGAATATAGATATAAAGTTGTAGATAATTGGGCCAAACTTCCAGAGAATTGGTCTTTTATGGATGTTGCTGGTGTTGCTGTAAATAGCAAAGATGAGGTTTTTGTATTTAATCGCGGACAACATCCAATGATTATTTTTGATATTGACGGTAACTACCTTAGATCTTGGGGAGATGATCTTTTTTCTAGACCTCATGGTATTCATATCGGCCCAGACGATTATATATATTGTACTGATGATGGTGACCATACGGTTAAAAAAATTAGTCCTGAAGGCAAATTAATTTTTCAAATTGGTGTTCCAGGAAATCCTGCTGAATTCATGTCAAACTTACCATTTCATAGATGTACACACACTGCGTTATGTCCAGATAATAATATATTTGTATCTGATGGTTATGGAAATGCATGTGTTCATAAATATTCACCAGATGGAAAATTAATCAAAACTTTTGGTGAATCTGGTTCAGGTCCAGGTCAATTTAATCTAGTTCACAATATTGTCGCAGATGATGATGGCTGGATTTATGTGGCTGACAGAGAAAATCATAGAATTCAGGTCTTTAATACTGATGGTAAATATGAAACCCAGTGGAATAATCTTCATCGACCTTGTGGTTTATTTATGCCTAGAGGAAAATGTCCAGTTTGTATTGTAGGAGAGCTTGGTCCTGGTCTTTTAGTAAATAGAAAATATCAAAATTTAGGTCCTAGGCTGAGCATTCTAGACAATAATGGAAATTTAATCACCCGCTTAGGAGGTGAAAACGGTCCAGGTTTTGAACTAGGTCAATTTTTAGCCCCACACGGTTTAGCAGTTGATACTAAAGGAAGTATTTATGTGGGGGAAGTTTCTTATACGAATTGGCCATATAGTTTTGGTGACGAGCCGAAGCCTAAACACTTAAAAACTCTTCAAAAATTAGAAAGAGTATTTAATTAAAAATGTAACTTTAATTATGTCAAGAAAGGAGGAAAATTTTTAAATTTAACTTTAATAAATAAACTTTGGGAGGAAATAAATTATGAAAATTAAAAGTTTATCACTTGCTATTTCATCTGCCGCTATTTTGGCATTTGGTAGCTTACTTTCTCCGGCTTACTCTGCTGGAAAAGATATAACAATTGTAATTGCTGAAGAGCCAGATATTGTTGATCCTTGTGAAGCAACAAGATCAGTAGTTGGAAAAATTGTTAAACAAAATGTAACTGAAACCCTTACGGAAATAAATCCAGCCGATGGTTCGGTAACTCCTAGATTAGCTACTTCTTGGAAACAGACAGATAATCTCACCTGGGAATTTAATATTCGTAAAGGTATTAAATTTCATGATGGCGAGGATTTGAACGCTAAAGCTGTTGTGAAATCAATAAATCGTGCTTTAAACCCTAAGTACGATTGTGAGATTAGAACTAAGTTTTTTGGTAATATAAAATTAAAAGCCACTGCAACAGCAAGTCATACTATTTCTATTAAAACAGAAACACCGCAACCTATAATGCCAGCTATGATGGGTACAATGACAGTGGTAAGTCCAAATACTCAAGAAGCTAAAGGTGTACGTGATCCTAAAGGTACAGGTCCATATCTTTTTAATACCTGGACACCAGGTCAATCTGTAACTTTAAAAAGATTTGATGGATATTGGGGTGATAAACCAGAAGTTGAAAACGCAACATATGTGTGGAGAAATGAATCTGCAGTCCGAGCTGCAATGGTCAAAACTGGCGAAGCTGATATTGCAGCCAGCATTGGTGTTCAAGATGCGAATGACCCAAAGATGGACTTTAGTTACTTTAACTCAGAAACTTCTAGGTTAAGGATTGATATGACTAGGGCTCCATTGAATGATATTAGGGTTAGAAAGGCAATGAATTTAGCTATTGATTTGGACGGTCTTACTGGTACTATTTTTCCAGAAGGTGTTGTAAAGATGACCCAGATTGTTGTGCCAAGTATTAATGGGCATAATCCAACTTTAAAACCTTGGCCTTATAATCCAGCTGAAGCTAAAAAATTAGTCAAGGCAGCTAAAGCAGATGGTGTTCCAGTTGATAAAGAAATTGTTTTGATTGGAAGGCTTGGAATTTATCCTAATTCAACAGAAGCAATGGAAGCTATGCATGCTATGCTTACTGAGGTCGGCTTTAATATTAAAATTAAAATGATGGAAACTGCTGGTTGGTTGAATTTTTTAAGTAGGCCATACGCTGAAGATAGAGGTCCAGCCTTGCAACAAAGCCAACACGATAATAATAATGGTGACGCTGTTTTCTCAATGTTTAATAAGTATGCATGTAAAGGAGCGCAATCTACAACATGTGATAAACAAGTAGATGCATGGATAACTGAAGCTACTGCTGCAATAGGTGACAAAAGAAGAGACACCTGGCGTAAAGCTCAAAAGAAATTACATGAAGAAATAATTCCGGATGTTCAAATGTTTCACATGGTAGGATTTTCACGTGTAAACCCTAGAATTAAATTTACTCCAACTATTTCAACAAATAGTGAAATTCAAATTTCTCAGGTAAAATTTAATTAAGCTCAAAAATATTATTCCAACCAGATAAAATTCTGGTTGGAATTTAAAATCTAATTTAATGTTTTTATATGAAAAAATATTTATCTAAACGAATATTATCAAGTTTGTTGGCCATTACTGGACTTTTTGTAATGGTTTTTTTTCTTGCCCGTCTTACTGGTGACCCAGGACATTTATATTTACCTATAGATGCGCCAGTAGAGGTAAGAAAAGAATTTTCTGAAAAACATGGTTTTAATGATCCCATTTATGTTCAATTTGGCAGATTTTTAGAAGATTTGTCAGAAGGTAATCTTGGCTACTCATTAAGAAAGGAAAGACCTGCAATTGATATTGTTTTGGAGGCTATTCCAGTTACTCTCTCATTGGCTGCTGTAGCAATGACAATTGCCTTATTTGGTGCTATATTAATTGGCTCATTAGCAGCATATAAGCCTAATGGTCTTTTTGATAGAATTTCAAGGGTAGTTTCACTGACTGCAGCGAGTGCACCAGATTTTTGGGTAGCTATAACAGCAATTTTAATTTTCTCAGTTTCTCTTGGATGGTTGCCAACTTCTGGAATAGGAGGTTTTCCTTACTGGATAATGCCAATTGGCATTTTAGTTATAAGACCCTTAGGTCTTTTGGTACAGGTTGTAAGAGGGTCAATGATTACTGCTCTTAGCTCAGACTTTGTAAAAACAGCAAGGGCTAAAGGTGTAAAAGAAAACAAAGTTATTTTTAAACACGCACTTAGAAATGGTTTGCTACCAGTTATTACCGTAGCAGGTGATCAAGCTGCTGCTATTGCAAATGGCGCTGTGATAGTTGAGACAATATTTGGTTGGCCTGGAATAGGTAAATTAATGATAGATTCCATAATGCAAAGAGATTTTGCAGTTGTTCAAGCTTCAATTTTGGTAACCGCTATAGTTATTTTATCAATTAATATTATTATTGATATTGCTTATGCAATTCTTGACCCAAGAATAAGGCATAAATAGTATGCAACTAATTTTACAAAAAAAAGTATTTTTTAATAAATTTAAACAGATCTTTTCAATGTTTCTTAATGATAAATTAGCATTGATATCAATTGTTTTCTTAACCTTTATGGTTTTTTTAGCTTTATTTGGACCCTCTTTAATTAATGATTCTTATACAAAAATGAACTTAAGACTTAGGAATTTAGAACCCTTTTCTTTTGATCACAATATTATGTATTTTTTTGGTGCAGATGCCCTTGGTAGAAGTATGATTGCTAGACTAATAATTGCAACTCAAAATACTATGTTTATAGCTGGTAGTGCTGTCATATTATCTATGACTTTGGGAGGTGCCCTAGGACTAATTTCTGGCTATTTTGGAGGTAAAGCTGGAAACTTAATAATGAGATTAGCTGACATTATCATGAGTTTTCCATCACTTTTGCTAGCTGTAATCGTACTATATATGTTTGATCCAGGGTTATTAAATTTAGTTTTAGTTCTCGCATTCACAAGAATGCCCATATATATGAGGACTGCAAGAGCTGAGGTTCTTGAAATAAGAGAGAGATTGTTTGTTTCAGCTGCAATATCCATGGGAGCCTCAAATTCAAGAATTATTTTCAAACACATAGCGCCATTAACCATTCCAACTTTGATAACTATAGCTACATTGGATTTTGCTTTTGTTATGTTAGGTGAATCTGCTTTAAGTTTTCTTGGTGTTGGAATACAACCTCCAGAAGTTACGTGGGGCCTAATGGTTGCACAGGGTAGAAATTATCTCCAATTGGCTTGGTGGCTAGCTTTTTTCCCAGGTTTAATAATAATGTTGGTTGCCTTATCACTAAATTTATTATCTTCGTGGTTAAGAATTGTATTAGACCCTAGGCAGAGATGGCGTTTAGAAAATATCGGAAATAAAAATGAGTAATAATGTAAATTTATTATTAAAGGTTTCTAATTTAGCAGTTTCTTTCGATACTGTAGAAGGATCTATAAATGCAGTTCAGGGTATAGATTTTGAACTAAATAAGGGGCAAACATTAGCAATAATTGGAGAAAGTGGTTCTGGGAAAAGCGTTACGGCTTCTGTTATTATGGGTATTTTAACATGTCCGCCAGGTAGAATTAAAAGTGGAGAAATTTTTTTAAATAAACAAGACATTTTAAAACTCTCAGAGACAGATAGAAGAGAATTAATGGGAAACAAAATTGCTATAATTTTTCAAGATACATTATCTCATCTTAATCCAGTTTTTACTGTAGGAGCTCAAATAGCAGAATGTTTTGAGGTTCATAAAAATTATACAAAAAAAGAAAGTTGGGACAAAGCAGTCAAGTTATTAGATAGAGTAAAAATACCCAGCCCTCATAAAAGAGCAAAAGATTATCCGCATCAATTTTCTGGAGGTCAAAGGCAGAGGGTAATGATTGCAATGGCTCTTGCATTAGAACCAGATATAATTATTGCTGACGAGCCTACAACAGCACTTGATGTAACAATTCAGGCAAAAATATTAGAATTGCTAGCGGAACTCCGAGATGAAAGAAATATGGGTTTAATACTCATTACACACGACCTAGGTATTGCTGCAGAAGTGGCAGATAAAGTGATAGTACTAAAGAATGGTAAAATAGTAGAAAAAGGTACTTTGAAAGATGTATTTATAAAACCAAAACATAAGTATACTAAAGAATTGATGAATTCTATTCCTGGTAAACTTAATCAAAAATACAAAAGAAATGATAATGTCGAAACTAAACCAATATTAGAAGTCAAAAACATATCTAAGTCTTATGACACTATAGCTTGTGATAATGTAAATTTTAATCTTTTTCGTGATGAGATTATTGGAATTGTTGGTGAATCTGGGTCTGGTAAAACTACAATTTCTAACCTGATATTAAGACTAATTGAGCCTTCAAGTGGTAGTATTCTATATCATGGACGTAATATTTTTGATTTTGATAAAAAAGAATTATTTAATTTCAGAAGAAAAGTTCAAATTGTATTTCAAGACCCATATGCATCCCTTAATCCAACTATGAATGTGTTTGATATTATTTCAGAACCTTGGATAATTCATGCTGATTTTCTTGATAAAAAACTTCATCAGGCAAGGATATCTGAATTATTATATAGTGTAGGGCTACAGCCAAGTGATTCAAAAAAATATCCTCATGAATTTTCAGGTGGTCAAAGACAAAGAATAGCCATTGCTAGAGCTTTGGCTCTTAATCCAGAAATTATTATATGTGATGAAGCTGTTTCTGCGCTTGATGTTTCCATTCAGGCACAGATAATAAAATTATTAAAAGATCTAAGAAATAAGTTTTCACTTTCATACATATTTATAGCTCATGATTTACCAGTTGTAAGAGATTTAGCTGATAGAGTAATTGTAATGAAATCTGGAAAAATTTTAGAAGAAGGTAATGTAGAAGAAGTTTTTAATAACCCGGGCAATCCTTACACGATAGATTTATTAAAATCTAGTCCATCAGTTGAGAAACTATTAAGTAATTAAAAAGTAAAAAATAAGAAAGTAATAAAATGAGTAACCAAGAAGAAATTTGGCAATTAGTGGATGATAAAAAAGAGGAGTATATAAAATTTTCCGATCGTGTGTTTGATACTCCTGAGATTTTGTATAAAGAATTTAAATCAGTTTCAGAGCATACGCAAATGTTACAAAAAGAAGGTTTTAAAATAACAGAGGGCATTTGTAACATGCCTACAGCTGTAATGGGAGAATACGGTAAATCAGGACCAGTTATTGCTATCTTAGGTGAGTTTGATGCTTTACCAGGATTAAGTCAACAAGCAGACGTTGCAGAACACAAACCTATCAAAAATAGTGAAAATGGTCATGGTTGTGGACATAATTTACTAGGAGCTGCTTCTCTTTTAGCGGCGACTTCTGTCAAGGATTGGTTAGATAATAACAATATAGAAGCTAGGATTAGATATTATGGTTGTCCTGCAGAAGAAGGAGGGGCTGCTAAAACATATATGTCTAGAGATGGTTGGTTTGATAATATTGATACTGCTATATGTTGGCATCCAGCAACTTTTAATTCGGTTAACAAACCCATATCCTTAGCTAATTCTAGAATTGATTTTACTTTTACAGGTAAAGCCGCTCATGCTGCCACTGCTCCTCATCTAGGTAGAAGCGCTTTAGATGCTGTAGAACTAATGAATATAGGTGTTAATTATATGAGAGAGCATATGCCGGACACAGCTAGAGTACATTACGCATACATGGATGCTGGAGGTAACGCAGCTAATGTAGTTCAAGCTAAGGTTACCATAAGGCATTTGATAAGGGCATCGAATTTAACAGAATTACGTTCTTTAGTTGAGAGAGTTTACAAAATTTCTGACGGTGCTGCTCTAATGACTGAAACTAGTGTGGAAAAGAAAGTTTACAGCGGAGTATCGAATTTATTAGGTAATGAACCATTGGAACAAATAATGCAAAATGAATTTGAAAAAATAGGCCCTGTTGTATTTGACAAAAAAGACAAAGAATTTGCTAACAAAATAAGATCTACTCTTACAGAGTCTGATATTTTAGATAGTTTTCAAAGAATTGGTATAAAAGCTCCTTTAGATATGCCTTTATGTGATTTTGTAGCTCCTCTAAATAATGTTAGCAGTGGAGGTATAGGCTCCACTGATGTAGGAGATGTAAGTTGGGTGGTTCCTACTGTTCAAGCAAGAGTGGCAACATGTGCAGTTGGCACACCATTTCATACATGGCAAACTGTAGCTCAAGGCAAAGCACCTGCTGCTCATAAAGGAATGGTTCATGCCGCAAAAGTTATGGCATCAACAGCGTGTGCGATAATAAATGATCCTAAAAAATTAAATGAAGTTAAAGAAGCTTTCAAAAAACAAATTAAAAAGAATCCTTATCATTGCCCAATTCCAAATGGTGTTAAGCCGCCAATAATAAAAAATGAATAAATCTTTATAAAATTTGGTTTTTCATATATTTAATTATTATGTGATTATGCGCTCTTAGCTCAACTGGATAGAGCATTTGACTTCGAATCAAAAGGTTGGGGGTTCGAGTCCCTCAGAGCGCACCATACACTTATTGTTTAATATCAATTATTTAGAAGAATTGATCTTAAATAATACCTATAGATTACTCAGTTTTGACACAGATTTGACACAGTAAAAGGAGTCAAAAATGAGTTGTGTGAGAAAAAGAGGTAATTCTTGGAATGCTCAAGTAAGAGTATCTGGTTGGAGAAGTTTTACTAAATCATTTAATAAAAAGACTGATGCTATTACTTGGAGTTCAAAGTTAGAACATCAGTTAAGAAACACTTCACTTCCAGAAGAAAATATTCAGAACCTAAAACTATCTTATCTAATGAATAGATACGCTGAGGAGGTTTCTTCAAAAATAAAGAGTGGAATAACTGAACAATGTCAATTGAGATTAATGTCTAAAAGATGGATAGGGGGGTGTAAAGTTGTAGACCTAACTAAACTTCATTTTGAACAATACAGAGAAGATAGATTGAAAGAGGTTAAATCTGGAACTGTAAAGGCAGAATTAACTCTAATCCAAAGAGTATTTAAAACTGCAATTAAAGAATGGGGATATGGAATACTCCTAAACCCAGTTGCTAATATCGAATTACCAAAGTGTGCAAAACCAAGAACAAGAAGACTTCTTTCAAATGAACTGTCTATTCTTATTTCTTATGCAAAAAAACAAAAAAACAAATACATCTCCACTATCATTCAGTTTGCAGTAGAAACTGGTATGAGAAGGTCTGAGATACTTAAACTTAAATGGAATGATGTAAACCTAGATACTGGAATTGCCTCACTCTATGATACTAAAAATGGGGATGATAGACATATTCCATTAACTAAAACTGCAATACAATTACTCTCAAATCTTACTCAGTCATCTGAGTTTGTATTTCCTATCACTGCTAATTGTTTAAGACTTGCATGGGAGAGATGTAGAAACAAATCTAATATAAAAGGATTGAGGTTTCACGATTTAAGACATGAAGCAGTATCAAGATTCTTTGAAATGGGATTATCTGTTCCAGAAGTTGCATTAATATCTGGTCATAAAGATGTAAGACAACTATTCAGATACACTCATTTAAAACCAGAGAACTTGATTGCTAAATATTCTGATATATTTTGATCTAATAATTAAAGATGTATATGATTATGTTTAAGTTAGTTCTTAATTTTATTCACACTTTGTATTTCCATATATACTTAGACAATTACTTTTAGCACATTCTCTTATAAGTGAATTTCGTGCACTTTCGTTAACATCAACATTTACAACGTAGGTGTAAGGTATATATTCGGTTTTATAACGTGTATTACAAATAACTTTTCCATTATACACACTAGTGTTACAATCTGAACCATCAGCAACAGTAATTTCTTTTGTTCCTTCACGGACTCTTTGTTCCATTTTAACAGGATAATTTGCATAACCTTCACCAGAACAGGCATCTCTTTGCGCTCTATATTCTGGTGTAGAACAACCACTTACTAAGAAAAAAATAATTACTAATATTAATTTGTAAGAATTCATTCCTTAAATATACGTCGTAATTTAAATTTGTAAATCAACAACAAAAAAATATTTAACTGTTGTAGACTGTACTAAACTAAGTTTGTATTAACTTTGTATGTCCTCAATTGATATAAATTTTGACTTTTATTCAGATACTCCTTTAGGAAAAGATCCTGACAGTTATAGTCCAACACTTCGTAATTATCATAAAATTTTATGGAGTAAACCTTTACCTAGCAAACAGAAATTTAATCTAGATTTAGATTTTCCTAAACTACTTCATCATCAATCAAATTTAGGTGAGTTTTTTTTATCAAGTGACTCAATCGGTCATACATATAAAAATGTAAAAAAAATGTCTCATATTGTAAGTCAATTATCATCTAATGACATGGAAACCTTTTTTAAAAAGTGTAGTACTGTTGGTGCTTATATGATTTTTCCATCTAAACAAGTTGATAGAAAAATGACTATCAATGCTGCAAGGGGAGTAAATAGTAAAATACAAGATAGGTTTGATCTTACACTAGAGTGTATTAGAAGGTTGTATGTTCAAGAAGAAAGTCCTCTAACAGTCACACTTGAAAGATACACTTCATTCTTCAATCTATTTCAAGATTTTAAAGGTTATATAGATTTCTTTCTTCTTCATGATTTAGTGAATAAAGACTATTCAAAGATTTTATATTGGCATCCATTTATAAATTTTGATAACTCACCAATGCCCAAAAATCTTGAAGAGTTTTCTAACTATAGAGATAACGTTGCGAGTTTTATCACCAAACGTAATCAAAGAATTTTAATGTTTACTAAAATAATCTAATCTGCGGATAACTTTAGAATTTTATATAACCCAGATATTCTCAAAAACACTGCTTAATTAACCTTCATAAAAACATAGTTCTCCTTACATTAGTATCTGCCATGTATCGTTCAAACCCTTTGTGACATTCATGCAACACAAGAATATTTATTTTCATTATTCTCAATTTTAATGCATCAATCCTTATATATACTACTGATACAAATGAGATGGTTTTATCATCCATCATTGAAATTACTATTTCTATTAAGAGGGTTATGACTACCTAAGTGTCGTTAGAGAAGTAACTATTATATTATGAAGCACCCAAGTTGGGATGGTGTTTAAATATTCCCAAAAGGACAAGGGAGAACTTACCCTTACAGAATATGAAGTTTATCTTCATCAGACTCATATTCTGACCGAAGTTAAAGTTGAGAAAGACCTTACTTGGATTTCTAAAATAGAGTGAAGTAAGGGAATGGGATATCGGACTTCTCACCCAACTAAATGAATTACAAAGATAATACTATTGGTTCATGTAGTTTCTCAGATGAAGATGTGAACTTGGTCATCAGACTCAAGAAAACCACTTAACCTTTGAGTAGGTTAAGTGTGTCCAAAATCATCTCCTCAAGTGTTTGAATTACAGAATTTTAAATTAGTTTTTACATGTGTTAGAATTAATTTATGACCACAGATTTTCCAATTCATATTTGTTCTTTAGCAGCAGTAAAGGAAATGGATACTTCAATATATGATGGTATAATAACTATTGAAGATAGTAATATAGAAAATCCCTTTAGAGTAAGGTCTGGTGAAACCCAACAACTCGTCTTAAGGTTTGATGATATTAGTACTCCAATAGATGATTTAATAGTTCCACAAGATATTCATATTGAAAGAGCATTAAAGTTTGCACAATTAATTGATGATGGTTCCTTATTAATACATTGTCATGCTGGTATTAGTCGTTCATCTGCAATTGCACTTGCAATCATTGCTGACAAACTTGGTGGAGGAAATGAAGAAGAAGCAGTAAAGACTTTAGAGTTCATTAATCCAAATTGCAGACCAAATAAATTATTGGTTAAAATGACTGATGAAATTTTAAAGAGAAATATGGTTTTATATAATGCAGTTCTTAATAAAGTTGATTTAACTTATTAATTATTCATTTCATATTCTATCTTATCTTTATTCCATATCAGATTACTGATTTCTTTATAGAGTTGATTTCTTTTGTTCAAACTATATAGATTAAAAGTATCATATGGTTCGAAAGGTAAATTATAATCTTTCATAAATCTTATAAAAGAAGGGTTACTCTGATAGCAAATCTTTGTAAGCGATTGTGCTAAAATGTTTCCTTTAGAATAATGTTCTACTTTTTCTTCATAGTGCTTATCACCATAACTTTGATTTTCTCCTCTAGGCACTAAAATCAAGGCACCTATAGATTGTCTTTTATCTAAGAAATCGTCTTCATTAGGAAAATCATTTTTGTAATACTCATATTTTTGTGACCATATATGCTCTATTTCATAAGGTTTTTTAATGTATTTAATTTTAATGAATTTCTCAAAATCTGCACCAACTTGTTCTGTTTGTTTTTCAATAAAATATGTAATTCTTGATAATAAAAATCTAACTTTTCTTTTTAATTGTGGCGATAACTTAAAATTAGTTATTTCTGGAATATCTTCTTCTTGTTCTTCTAATTTTTTAACTAATATTGTTTTTAGATCCTCAATATTTTTATCTCGTATTTCTTTTGTTAAATTAAATAAATTAACTACTAAAGTATTATAATCGATTGATTTATGATTTATTATTCTCTTAGTAGTAAAAATGTCCAGATATCTTGATACCATCCTGAGTTTTTTATCAATAATAATGTTATCGTCATCGATGGTTACTGGAGACAATAATACAGTATTTTGCAAAGTTATATTATTATAGGCATTGAAATAAATTGACTCATGAATTGGATCAAAGTTTTTACTGTAGTTCAAAATTTTTAAATAAATTTCAGAAAATCTAGTATGCTTATCAACAATGAAATTATAAAATTCGTCAGAATTACCTAGATTGAGAAAGTCTTTATTTTCTCTTACCCATTTATGAAATTCAGTCCCAATTAAATCAAAATCCTTTTTGGATGCATCTTTTTTTCTATCTCTAATATCTCTAGAATATTTTGATCTTAACCAACTTGATATAAATGAACCTTCATTCTTTGGATCATCTTGAATAAGTTTGAAATTAGTTTTTTTCCAGTTGTCATTTGCATTATTTCTTTTTTCTTCATCTGTAATATTTGATAATAAATAACCTTTTAACATCTCAGAAGGGGTTAATGATAAACCTCTGTCGTTCATAGTTTCAAAAATAGTATAAGCATCTTGGTCATTTTGAGTTCTAATTTCTACAAAAAACACTTTATCAACCAACCAATAAACAAATTTGTCTAAAATGCTTTTTACTGTTTCTGGAAAAATTTCTTCAATATGCTCATAAATTGACAAAATATTCTTAACAGAGTCATTATCTTGTTCTTTGGGAGTATAATTTCCTTCATTCATTAATTTCTCTAAACAAAACTTTCTTTCATCAATGTTTAAATTGAAACTAGTTTCTCCAAAAGTATCTGATTGTATTAATTTAAGAACTGTTGCTTTCAAGTTTTCGTTTTTTAAAATCCGATGAATGTATATAAATAACAAAGTAAGAGATGTGATTCTTTGCTGACCATCTATTATGAAAGTATCATTGTTCTTATCGACCATTATAATAGATCCTAAAAAATATTCAGGATAATTTTTTACATCATTTGTTTGGTGCTCTGGTCTATGTGTTTCATAAAATTTATCTTCTAAATCTGTTATTAATTGCTTTATTTGTTCTTCACCCCACTTATATTCTCTTTGATAATACTCAATTGAATATTTTTTAGAGTCTAGCAATTCTCTAACTGATTTGGTTTTAGCGTCAATAAAAGTCATATCAAACTATGTATCAATTTTTGCGGAAGTTCAAATCAATTTGTAATGATTATAGTTAGTATAAATACTCATATTGATAAACTATAATCACCTTATCAAATTACTATAGAAAAGAGTTAAAATGAACCTAAAACAAAAGATAAATCTTCTAGAAAAACTTAAAGAAGAACAAGAAACAAAAGAACAAAAACTACGATTTGGAGTGAAACCTAGATGGAATGGAAATACTGGATATTCATTCTTTAGAGAACTTCGTGAATCTCTATCAACATTAAATCAAACTAAACTTAATAATCTAAAAAGGAGTGTAATTATATGAACACACATAACTATCTAATCAGAGTAAAAGATGAACATTGGGAAGATATACAAAGAGTCAAAACTCTGGATAATTGTTCTGCAAATTCAATCATCAATGAAGGTATAAGACTTGTAATTAAACAGAAGTTACAAGAACTCTCTACATTGAGAAAGAATAGAACCAGTCTTCAGAATATGGTTTCAGCATAATTAATGGGAAAAAGAAAATAGACTAATAATAGGCACAAAAATTGCATAATTTATTAAAGTAATTGTCATATCTCCTCCACTAAAAAAAGAGAGTCTACGGACTCTCTTTTTATTTTAGTTGTCCTTTTTAAGGGGGTTTTAAACCCTCTGAAATATAACTACAAAACCTGTTAGAAAACCTAGAATTTTAATTTTCGATTTAGAGGGGTCCTATATAAATGTTTAAAACCCCACGATAGTATTCAGAGACAAATATCTATTACTCTTTACGTTTGTTGTTTTTTTTTTAAAATAAATTCATGATAAATAAAAAAACTTGTAGTCGTTGTGGGGAAAAAAGAAATCTCCATCTTATTACCTTTTCTTATGGAGACAACGATCCTTCTGGTAGATTGTTACTTTACTGTTTTGATTGCAGAACCTCACAGGATGTAAATCATAGAATTGATACAAGTATTCCAATTGAAATAGTGACTGAATCAATATTAGAGGATTTGTATCGATTAAAAAAAACATATTCTGATCCTGATACATTTTTAAAGATGATATTAGAAGTAGACAATCCAAATCTTTTAAACAAAATTAATAAAATTTTGAAGAAAAATGAAAAAGAAAATAGATGAAAATCTTAAATGGAACACCCACCCCTAAAACTGACTAGTAAAACCTAATCTATAAACCACGATAGTATCCAAAGAGAAATATCAATTAAACACCTTCAGTTCTTGACACAGATTTGACACAGTAAGGCACTAAAATGTATACTTATCCAATAATAAATCTGTGAGAAAATAAGGGTTTAAAGGGGTCAACTGGATAGAGCATTTGACTTCGAATCAAAAGGTTGGGGGTTCGAGTCCCTCAGAGCGCACCATTTCACATCAATCTGAAGTGTTAACACATTGATATGTAAGCATATTTTGTTTACTGATTAATGGGTGATGTACATGGTGATGCACAAAAATGTTCCTTATATTAGATGTAGAGATGGTATTTATTACTTTGTAAAACGTGTTCCAGATGATGTGAAATCTTACTATTCATCTGACCGTATCTCTATGAGTCTAAGAACTAAATCAAATGGAGTAGCCATTCGTGCTACTAAATCAATATGTCAACGTCTTGATGATTATTGGTTAGGGTTAAGACTTCAAAAGATGGATATACCAGCTATTCACTTGGTAAGTTCTAATGAAGATTTAGATGATAGTAGTCCATTAATTTCAGGTTCATTAGATTTATATCTAAGACTTAAAGGTGAAGGCAAGGATAAAACCTTCATAAGAACTGCAACTAGAAATGTTGAATATATCATTAAGGTATTGGGTAATAAATCTATTAGGTCATATTCTTCTATTGATGCTAGTAAATTCCGTGATTGGTTGATAGAGCAGGGTATGTCCTTATCAACAGTTAAGAGAGTGTTTTCATCTGTTAAGGCTATTATAAATCTGACTATTCAAGAGCATGGATTAGATATAAATAACCCATTTTCTAAAACTTATATGCCTGAGATAGAGGATAAACAATATAGACAAAGTATTCCTACTGAGAAAATTAAACATATCCAATCATTATGCCGAGAATATGATGATGATTTAAGATGGTTAGTAGCTTTACTTAGTGATACTGGAATGAGATTAGGCGAGGGGGCAGGTCTTCTTAAATCAGATATTAACCTTGATTGTGAGATACCTCATATAAGACTCATTCCTCATCCATGGAGGCGTTTAAAGACTAGGGCTAGTGAAATGTGTATCCCATTAACAAAAGAGTCTGTGTGGGCTTGTAAGAGAATCCTAGAGCATAATAAAGATAGTTTATTTGCTTTCCCAAGATATATCTCCTCAAAGGGATGCAACGCAAACTCAGCAAGTGCAGCTTTAAATAAATGGCTAAAAGAGAAACTGTTTAATGACTATGTAGTTCATGGGTTTAGACATAGTTTTAGAGACAGATTAAGAGCAGTTGAATGTCCTTCAGAAATGATAGACCAATTAGGTGGATGGAGTTTAAAAAGTATAGGGCAGGGATATGGAAAAGGTTATAAGTTATATATACTTAATAAATGGTTATTAAAATTATAAATCAACTTCTATAATCATAAAAAATTACACCTCTATTATTTCTAGCTTTTATTGTATAATTTGCTAGTGCCTTAGGCATAACTTTTTCTTCAATTATCTTTTGACAAGTTTTGTAAGCATTTTCATTT
>CACCSH010000002.1:0-248500 GCA_902548635.1 uncultured SAR116 cluster alpha proteobacterium | reverse complement strand
ATTTGCCCATCTAAAACAGCAATAATTACTTTTCCATGTGCTGGTTTAACACTTCTATCCACAACCAGAATATCATTATCATTGATACCAGCATTAATCATTGAATCACCGTTAACACGAACAAAAAAGGTTGCCGCTGGACGTTTAATTAAATAACTGTTTAAATCTAAACTTTTTTCTAAATTATCATCTGCAGGAGAAGGAAAACCAGCTGAAACTTTAGAGCTATAAAGAGGAAAAGTTTGAGAACGATTTAAGCACGGTTTAAACACTTCTAGTTTATTAGGAGTTTTATAGTGTCCATTTTGGGCTAGGATTTTTTTAGTTACTTCTAAATTCATCATTTTTAATTCCAGACATATTTTGTTCATGTTTTGTTCTCCTATAAAACTAACTAAAAGTCAAGTCTTAAAAAATGTTGAAGTATTGAAATATGACTGCAACAGAATAGAACAAATTAATGAGTTTTTCCAAAAACTCCTGGTTTCACACCATAATCAACAGCCAAACCGTAACTAGGATCATCATCAGCATCTACGACTAACTGACCAGCCTTCCTTAGTAAGGAATGACAGTCCGTTGATAGATGTCTCAATTGTAACTGTTTCTTTCTTTTTTTATATTTAACAGCAAGATCCTCTATTGCTTGTAACGCTGACTGATCTACGACACGACTATTGATAAAATCAACAACTACGATATCAGTATCACTTTCTATATTGAATATTTCTGAAAAGCCTTGGACAGATCCAAAAAACAAAGGACCCTCTATATAATAAATTGTGTTACCATTATCATCTATTGCAACATTGCCTGTTATACGAATTGCATTATTCCAAGCGTAGGCAAGAGCTGAAACAATAACTCCACATATAACAGCAATTGCCAAATCGTAGATAACAGTAATGGCAGTTACAATTATCATAACAACCACATCTGTTCTTGGAATACGTTTAATAACCAAAATACTCTGCCAAGCAAAAGTACCAATGACTACCATAAACATAACACCAACTAACGCTGCTAAGGGAATTTGCTCGATAAGAGAAGATCCAATTACAATGAATAAGAGTAAAAACAAAGATGCCGTAATACCAGATATTCTTGTACGGCCACCAGATTTTACATTAATCATTGATTGACCAATCATTGCACAACCGCCCATACCACTAAAAAACCCAGTTACCATATTAGCAATACCTTGAGCGACACACTCCTGAGATGCCCCTCCAATTTTTCCAGTAATATCACCCACTAAATTGAGCGTTAATAAACTCTCAATCAAACCAATTGTTGCTAAAATCAAGGCATATGGAAGTATTATTAAAAGAGTGTCGGTATTAAGAGGAACTGATGGAATATGAAATGTTGGTAACCCTCCTTTTATGGAAGCAAGATCACCTACACGAGGAACATCTATATCTAGTGATATAACAAGCACAGCTACGAAGATTATGCCTGCTAAAGGGGCTGGAATAATAGTAGTTATCTTAGGCATCACCCATATTACAATCATGGTAATAATTACAAGCAAAAGCATAATTAGCAAAGTTTGTTCTTCCATCCATTGTTTGTTTCCAGATAAATCTGTTATTTGAAATTGGGACATTTGAGCTAAAAAAATAACAATGGCTAAACCGTTCACAAAACCAAGCATGACAGGATAAGGAACTAGTCTAATAAATTTCCCTAATCTTAAAAAAGCAGCGGTAATTTGAAAGATTCCCATTAATACAACCGTGGCAAATAAATACTCAACACCGTGTAAAGAAACTAAAGCAACCATAACAACCGCTAATGCACCTGTTGCACCAGAAATCATACCGGGCCTCCCTCCAATTAAAGCCGTAATTAATCCAACTATAAAAGCCGCGTATAGACCTACTAAAGGATGAACTCCAGCGACAAATGAAAAAGACACAGCCTCAGGTACTAATGCTAGAGCAACTGTTAAGCCTGCTAAAATTTCTGTTTTAAACTTTAATATTGATGAAAATTTTAGATTCGAAAATTGTAATTCATTATCTGATATTTTTTGGGATAATTCTTTAAAGATTTTTTGTATAATACAACTCCTAATTTATCGGCAAAAAACAAAAAATAATATTTGTCTAAATATTAACGATCTTTGAATTTTTTGAATAAATCTTCTAAATCATGATCTACTTGCTCATCAAATCCATGTCGAGAAGAAAAGAAAGCCAAGGACATTAGACCAGAACCTAACAATATAGTAAAGAAAGCGCCCAAAAAGATCGCAATCTTACCATTATAGCTAATTGCAACGTCTGACATTTGCAACCACAGATTGATCGCAAAAATTGTGATTATTAGAAGAGCACATGATGCCAAAATTATTAGTAATAAAATGTTTTTCATATATGGATATATATTAGTAAACTGTAAACAAGTCTATCAATATTATCTAAGAGGTAATTCTGATTTAACTAATTGCTCCCAGTATGAAATACCCAAAGGGATAATATTATCATTAAAATCGTATTTGGTATTATGAAGCATACAACCTGACTTTCCCTCGCCCGCACCCAGCCAAATATATGATCCTGGAATTTTTTCTAACATGTAAGCGAAATCTTCTGCTCCCATGGAAGGAGCCATGTTAGTTTTTACTGAGTCTTTACCAAATAAATTGGATGAAACTTCAATTGCTTTTTCACTAGATTGAACATCATTTACTGTTACTGGATAACCTTTAATAACAGACACCTCTGCTACACATCCATAAGCTAGTGCCGTTGCATTACATATTTCTGTAAACTGTTTATGAACATTTATTCTTGTATCAGGATTAACAGTCCTAATAGTACCAATAAAATCTGCTTTTTGAGGTATAATATTAAATCCAGATCCTGCATTAATTTGAGTGACAGAAACAACAACTGCATCAAGTGGATTTTGTTTACGTGAAACTATTTGCTGCAAGGCTTGAACAATAGCAGTAACTGCTAAAACAGGATCATTTGTTGCTTGAGGCATTGCCGCATGACCACCATTTCCAATTATGGTAACTTCAAATTTATCGGCAGCAGCCATCACAGAACCTTTATGTATAGCAACAGTACCTTCATTCATACCTGGCCAATTGTGCATCCCCCACACACTATCCATAGGAAATTGTTCAAACAAACCATCATCTATCATTGCAAGGCCACCACCACCACCTTCTTCTGCTGGCTGAAATATGAAATATACTGTTCCATTAAAATCATTTTTTAAGGATAATAATTTAGCTGCTCCAAGTAGCATAGCTGTGTGACCATCGTGACCACATGCATGCATGCGGCCTTCAAATTTTGATTTATAAGAAAAGTTATTTTCTTCAGTCATAGGTAAAGCATCCATGTCTGCTCTTAAACCAATTGCCTTATTCCCTCCACCACCAAGGGTAGGGTCAAGGCCCTTTAAAACCCCAACAATTCCAGTTTTTCCTAACCCCCTATGAATCTCTAAGCCAAAAGATTCTAGTTTTTCTGCAACAAAATTAGATGTCCATTCCTCTTCATATCCAAGCTCTGGATGTGCATGCAATTGTTGCCTCCATTTTTTAATTTCAGGAACAATATTTATAATTTCATTAGATATTCTCATATAACTCTCCTTGCCAATCATTATAAATACTCTTAAAAGAAAACGTCAACTTTCTAATAATTATGCTACATTTGTAAGAGTTGATATACTAATTTGATCGAATCTAATTTCAAAGTCTATAAATCATTTATTCAACAATATTTTTTGGGGTTTTACAGATATGAGGCGAATGAATATTCTTCCTGAAACAAACTTTCAAAAATTTACTTTTATTTTTTTACCTTTCGCTTGCGGATATTTTTTATCTTACCTTTACCGATCTACTAATGCGGTTCTTGCTCCCTACTTAAGTAATGATTTAAGTCTAAATGCAGAACAACTTGGCTTAATTACTTCTGCATATTTTTTAACATTTGGACTGTTTCAATTACCCTTAGGAGTTCTACTTGATAAATATGGTGCTAGAAGAGTTCAAAGTATTCTATTTTTAGTAGCTGCTACTGGAGCTATATTATTCAGTCTGGGAAATGACGTTTGGTCACTTGTTATAGCTCGTGGCTTAATAGGGTTAGGAGTTTCTGGAGCTTTAATGGGTGCATTTAAAGCTTTTGCCGTTTGGTTCCCCAAAGAAAGACTCCCACTTCTAATAGGTCTATTCATGTCAGCAGGTGGCATGGGCGCTATTGTAGCGTCGACACCTTTGGAAATGGCATTACAAATAACTGATTGGAGAGGAGTTTATTTATTCCTAGGAGTAACTACAATCTTTATTGGACTATTGATTTTTTTAGTAGTTCCAGAAAAAAAAGAAACTCTTAACAATGAAGAAACGTTACCAATTTTGGAAGTATTAAAAGATATTTATACTAGCTATTCTTTTTGGAGAATTGGTCCATTATCCGGAATCGCCGGAGGAACTGGACTTGCAATATTAGGGTTATGGGCAGGACCCTGGCTTTCCGATATAGGTAATTTTAATAAAAAAGAAATTGCTAACATCCTTTTTATTTCTACAATCATGATGACCATTGGGACAACATCTTTAGGTGTAATTACAGATTATTTAAGAAAATTCAATATTTCTCCCGTTGGCGTAATGGGTGGGGCGTTACTAGTTTTTATAATACCATTCACTATAATAACATTTGGGTTAATACCAAAAGCTATATGGCCATGGGTTGTTTTAAGCATAACGTCATTGGCTGCAACATTAGCTTACGCTGGTCTAAGTCAACACTTTCCAACAAGTTATGCAGCTCGCGCGTCTACAGCTATAAATTTAATATGTTTTTTAATGGCTTTTATTGTTCAGTATGCAATTGGATTTATCATGCAAATAATTGAACCAGGAAAACAAAGTGGATATTCAATAGAAGCGTACAAAGCAGGCTTTGGTTTGTTTTTGGGATTACTTATAATTTTCTATATCATTTTTATAATAATGAGCTTGATAGAATTAAGAAAAAATAGACATAAATCCTAAGGATAATGACGTTTAGCAATCCATTCATTTTTTATCTTTGTAGGCCTTAAAATAAATCTGTCGTGTAATCTAAAATTACCATCTTCCCAAAATTCAAACTCAACAGGTTTTAGAGCGAAACCGCCCCAAAAACTTGGACGAGGTATATCATCGTTGTACTTAGCTTCAAATAATTTTACTTCTTCCATCAAAACGTCTCGAGATTCTAATTCTTTTGATTGTTTTGACGCCCAAGCGCCAATTCGACTACCTTTTGACCGAGATTTGTAATATTTGTCAGAAATCTCACCAGAAACCTTTTGTATACTTCCAACCAACCTCACTTGACGGTTTAAGCTTTTCCAATAAAAGCAAATAGCACCTTTTGCTGTTTCATTTATTTCTTCAGATTTACGACTTTCATAATTTGTATAAAAAACAAAATCCCCGTTAATAATATCTTTTAATAAAACAGTCCTCACTGAAGGCATACCGTTTTTTGACACAGTCGCTAACTGCATAGCATTAGGGTCTCTAATTTCTTTTTTTTCAGCTTCAGACAACCATTCTTTAAATAATAGTATTGGATCTACTATCTTTTTTAATTCCAACCATTAACTCCATTTTAATTACACTTTTTTATATTTTAGTACTAATTTTGCCATATTTAATTATTATATATAATTATTAAATTTGAATTTGAAAGAATAATATGAGGTTTAAATGCTTAAAAAATTTATTTTATTCGTTGCATGTGTGATATTAATTTCTAGCAACAGTTACTCTAAAACAAATTTTTATCAGGTAACTGGATCTATATCGTCTGTTGAAGTGCTTAAAACATATTCTACACAGAAAGTACCAAGAGATGAGAAAAGATGCTCAATTCAAAGAGTCCCAGCAAATCAAGAAGCTAATAAATTTGGAGCAGATAATTTTATAGGAGCGCTAATTGGAGGCGCCATTGGAAATAGGCTTGGCGAAGGTGGAGGTAAGTCAGGAGCTACAGCTTTAGGAGCTTTAATTGGATCAGAAGTTGTTAGAAGTGACAAGGCAACTGCAAACCAAAATTTTGTTGAGAAAGAAGTTTGTCGTATCCAAAGAGTTATACATACTGAAACAACAGAACGAATAAGTGGATATAAATTAATTGTAGATGTAGATGGTGAAACTATATCTTTCAATAGTAATAGATCATATAACCCTGGTGATTTAATAACATTAACAAAGAAGATAAGTTACTCTCTTAATTAAATTTCAAATTTTAATATTAGATATATTAAATTAGAGTAATTAATTATATAATAGTATTATATAAAATTATCTTAATTTAGTTACTTTACTAAAAATCAGGAAGTTAATTATGGAACAAGAAAAGCTCAATAACGGAATCATGAATGGTAAACGTGGTATAGTTATGGGAGTAGCTAATGACAGGTCTATAGCTTGGGGTATAGCTGAAGCAGTTGCCAAACAAGGAGCAGAAATAGCATTCACTTATCAAGGTGATGCACTTGAAAAAAGAGTTAGACCTCTTGCTGAAAAAGTTGGTTCTACTATTATAATACCATGCGATGTTTCTAGCGATGAGGCAATTGAAGAAACCTTTAGATTATTAAAAGAAAAATGGGACACTATTGACTTTATAGTTCATGCAATAGCCTATTCAGACAAGGAAGAATTAAAAGGTGAGTATGTTGATACTACAAGGGAAAATTTTTATAAAACAATGGACATATCTGTCTATTCATTTACCGCAATAGCTCAAAGAGCTGCTAGGATGATGCCTAATGGTGGTTCAATGATTACATTAACATATTATGGCGCAGAGAAAGTGATGCCACATTATAATATAATGGGAGTAGCAAAGGCTGCTTTGGAATCTTCAGTAAGATATTTAGCGGCTGACCTAGGAAGTGATAAAATTAGAGTTAATAGTTTATCCGCAGGCCCTATTAAGACACTTGCTGCTAGCGGTATAGGTGACTTCAGATATATATTAAAATGGAACCAGTATAATTCTCCATTGAGAAGAAACGTTACATTAAATGATGTTGGTGGATGTGGAGTTTATCTTTTATCAGACTTATCAGCCGGAGTAACTGGTGAAACTCACCATGTTGATTGTGGCTATCATGTTGTCGGCATGAAAGCAATTGACGCACCAGATATGTCTCCAGAAAAAAAAGAGTATTAATTTACCAAAACGAAACTATTTGAAAGAATAAAATGGCAAGCAACTCTTTTGGACATATTTTCAAATTTACCAGCTTTGGTGAAAGCCATGGTAAAGCAATTGGTTGCATAGTTGATGGTGTTCCGCCATTAATTTCAATAGAAGAAAAGGACATTCAGCATTACTTGGATAGAAGAAAACCAGGTCAATCTAAGTTTGTCACACAAAGGAAAGAAAGTGATACTGTTGAGATTCTTTCAGGAACTTTTGAGGGTAAAACTACAGGACATCCTATTGCTCTTCAAATTAAAAATGAAGATCAGAGAAGTAAAGATTACTCTGAGATTGCTAAACAATTTAGACCTGGACATGCAGACATTACTTACCAAAACAAGTATGGAATCAGAGATTATAGGGGTGGTGGCAGATCGAGTGCTAGAGAAACTGCAGTAAGGGTTGCCGCTGGAGCAATAGCTTTTAAAGTCTTAGAACATAAGTTAAAAAAAACTATCAAAATTAGAGCAAGTGTTGTTCAAATGGGCCCCAATAAAATAAATAGAGAAAATTTCAATTGGAACGAAGTTAATCATAACCCTTTTTTCTGCGGAGATCGAGAAGCCGCAAAAGAATGGGAAATATATTTAGATGGATTAAGAAAAAGTGGAAATAGTACAGGTGCTATAATTGAAGTTGTTGCCGAAAATGTTCCAAGAGGCTTAGGAAGTCCTGTATATAAAAAATTAGATAGTCAAATTGCTGAAGCTATGATGAGTATAAATGCAGTTAAAGGGGTCGAAATTGGTTCTGGTTTTGGTTTAGCTTCTTTAACAGGTGAAGAGTCAAATGATGAGATTTTTCCAGATAATAAAGGAGATTATTACTTTGGCTCTAATCATTCTGGAGGAATACTTGGAGGGATTTCATCTGGACAACCTATCGTTGCAAGATTTATAGTTAAGCCTACGAGCTCTATTCTTAAAGAAAAAAGCTCTATAAATCTAAATAATGAAGCAATTCAAATTAGAACAAAGGGTAGGCATGATCCTTGCGTTGGTATTAGAGCCGTTCCAGTCGCTGAGTCTATGATGGCCATAACTATTCTTGATCAATTATTAGAGCATGAAAGCCAAATTGGAAAAGTTAAATAAATTTCTCTTAATCTTATTTATTTGCTACAATCACAAATTCTTTGTTTCCACTTGGACCTAATATAGGACTTTCTACAACACCTAATAAATACATATTCATATCATGTTGAAGCCAATTTTTAATATCAGCTACAACTTCTTGATGTAGTTCCGGATTTCTAACAACACCACCTTTACCAACGAGACCCTTCCCCACCTCAAACTGCGGTTTAATTAGAGCAGCAAGCCACCCTTTAGTTTTTAATAAACTGAGCCCTGAAGGTAGAACTTTTTTTAATGATATAAAAGAAGCATCACATACTATTGCATCCAATGGATCTTTTATAATTTGATCCGTTAAAAAACGTGCATTAGTTTTTTCTTTAACAATAACTCGTTCATTTTGTCTTAATCTCCAATCTAATTGACCATAACCAACATCAACTGCATAAATTTTCTTTGCCCCTCTTGCTAATAAAACATCTGTGAAACCACCGGTACTTGCTCCAATATCAAGTGCTATTATTAAATCACAATTAAGTTTGAACTCTAAAATAGCTTTTTCTAACTTAATGCCTCCTCTTGACACCCAGGGATAAGTTTTACCTTTTATTTCAATTTTTGAATCTGTCTTGACTTGTTGTCCTGCCTTTTCAACACGTTTTTCGTTAATAAATACATTACCTGACATAAGAAGAGAATTAGCTTGCTCCCTACTTTTGGCAAGGCCATTTGAAACCATTAGTTTATCTATTCGTTCTTTTGTTATTTTGGAAACCTTGAAATATAGTTTTATAAATCACTTTGCTAGAAATTCATTGTTTAAAGGTAAAGTAGTAATCATATCTCGAATAATTTTTAACAATCCGTTTACGTCTAAACCTGCTTTAGCTAGTTGCTCATTTTGAGAGGCATGATCTTGGAAATAATCCGGCATAGTTAAACATCTAATTTCTTTATCATTTTGATTAAGTATGCCTTTTGAGGATAAAAAGTGTAAACAATGTGAACTAAACCCTCCAGCAGAACCCTCTTCAATTATTATTAGCTTTCGATGATCATTCCATAATTTTTGAACTAAATCTGTATCAATTGGTTTAGCAAATCTAGCGTCTGCAACAGTTATTGAACAACTGTCAGTATTCAAAATATCTGCAACCTTTAACGCAGTTCCTACTCTTGTTCCTAAAGCAAGAATAGCTATATCTTCTCCCTTTCTCACAATTCGACCTTTACCTATCTCTAGGTTTTTAAAAGATTCAGGAAGTTCTACCCCCTCACCTTCACCTCTGGGATATCTACAAAAAATGGGGCCATTGCTATAACTTGCTGAAGTAAAAACCATATTGGCTAACTCACTTTCATCACTTGGTGCCATAACAACTACATTCGGCAAACAACAAAGATATGCCAAATCAAAAGATCCAGAATGAGTGGCTCCGTCTGCACCAACAAAACCTGATCTATCAAGCATAAATCTCACTGGTAATTTTTGAATTACTACGTCATGAATAATTTGATCGTAAGCCCTTTGTAAAAAAGTTGAGTAAATAGCAACAAATGGTTTTAAACCCTCTGAAGCCATACCTGCAGCAAATGTTACAGCATGTTGTTCGGCAATACCTACATCATAAAATCTATCCTGAAACTTATCTGCAAATTTATTTAACCCAGTCCCTGAAGGCATGGCAGCAGTAATAGCTAAAACTTTTTTATCTTTTTCAGCAATTTTACATAAAGTTTCTGAGAAAATATTAGTATACGTTGGAGCATTTGAAGTTGATTTGACAGTATCGCCTGTTACAACGTCAAACTGTGATACTGCATGATACTTTTCGTGAGAACCTTTAGAAAAAGGATGGCCTCTCCCCTTTTCAGTTACAATATGAAGTAAGATTGGCTTATCTTGAGGACCATTTCTTAAATTTTCTAATATTTTAACCATAGACTTAACATCATGTCCATCAATAGGACCTAAGTAACTCATACCCATTTGACTAAAAATAGTTCCTTCTGAGTTACCAAGAAAATTACGCGCTAAATTTTCTGCTCTTTTTGCAGTTTCTCCAATTTCTTTTGGAAAAAAATTAACCATCTGTTTTGCAATTTCACGTACATTATTAAATGGACGACTAGATACAACATTAGACAAATAATTACTTAAAGCACCTACGGCAGGTGCAATAGACATGTCATTATCGTTCAAAATAACTAATAAATTAGTTTTAAGAGCACCTGCATTATTCATAGCTTCATATGCCATTCCAGCACTCATAGCTCCGTCCCCAATTACGGCTATTACATTATTAGTTTTACCTAGTTTATCTCTTGCAACTGCCATACCTAAAGCCGCAGAAATAGATGTTGATGAATGTCCCGCACCAAAAGGGTCGTAAACAGACTCCGTTCTTTTTGTAAATCCAGAAAGACCGTTCAGTTTTCTCAGTGTAGACATTTCATGTCTTCTATTTGTTAAAATTTTATGCGGATAGGCTTGGTGTCCAACATCCCATATCAATCGATCATAAGGAGTATCAAAAACATAGTGAATGGCAATAGCAAGTTCAACTACACCCAAGCCAGCTCCTAAATGGCCACCAGTTTTAGAGACGCTGTCAATCATATCAGATCTTAATTCAGAAGATAAGTTTTCAAGATCTTCTATTTTTAGAAATTTTAAATCATTAGGATTATTTATCTGATCAAGCATAGGCGTAGATATGGGCTTTTCGTTTTTATTTTTATTTGCCATGAATTAACTTAAACCTAAAAATATTCTTAAAATTAATAATTTCTGTGTACAGTATATTTAGCCAAAGATACAAGATTTTCTGACTCACATTGAAAGTTTTGAATTAAGTCAATTGCTTTATTAGATACTTTTAGTGCTTTTTTATAAGCTTCCTCTTTACCTAAAAGTGTTACAAAGTTTGGAGTTTCATTTTTTTTATCTTGCAAGACTGGCTTTCCAATAACATCTTCGCTACCTTCTGAATCTAGGAGATCATCAGCAATTTGGAATGCTAAGCCAATATGATTTGCATAATTAATAAGAATATTTTTTTGGTTTTCATTAGCGTCTAGTAAAATAGAGGCTAAATGAGAACAGCAAGAAATTAATGCACCTGTTTTATGATTCTGAATCCATTCAATTTCTTCTAAACTCAAATTATTCTGAGTGTTAAAATCCATATCAGCTTGTTGCCCTCCAACCATTCCATTTGGACCTATGGCTTTAGCCAAAATAAAGCAAATATCAGCTCTTTTTTGTGGATTTTTTATGAAATTACTATTACCAATGGTTTCAAATGCCCAACTAAATAAAGCGTCTCCAGCTAATATAGCTGTATGATCATTATATTTTACATGATTAGAAGGTTTGCCTCTTCTAGTAGGAGAGTTGTCCATTGCAGGTAAATCATCGTGTATGAGAGAGTAAGAGTGAATTGCCTCGATCACTGAAGCTATTGCAATTAATTCTTTATATTTTGATTTTGTAATGTCTTTATTATTTATTACACTCAAAAATTTACCCGATTCAACAACTAAAAAAGCTCGTAATTTTTTTCCACTTCTAATTGAAGAGTACCTCATAGCTTCAAAAAGTTTTGCGTTTAAACCATTACCAAATGGAAGATTATGATCTAAAAATCTATCTATTTCGAGGGAGTTTTCCTCAAGTTTACCTTTAAAATCAATCATCAAAGTATCCCTGCTATTTTTAGAATAGTTAATCGGTACCGAAAGACGTCAATTTATTTGGAATAACTTTACTATCACCCGACGTTTGTATGGTTTCAACCTTCATTTTAGCTTCATTAAGTTTTTTTTGACAATGATCTTTTAGTTGTGAACCTCTATCATAAGCTGCAATTGCCTCATCAAGGGATACGTCACCTTTGTCAAGAGCGTCTACAAGTCTCTCTAGTTCTTTCATAGCTTCTTCAAAAGTCATTTTTTCTAGCGAATCGTTAACCATAATTAATCAGGGACCTAACATATAAATTTATTTACAAAACATTAAATAAATTAACTGTTAAGAATAATTTAATCAATAAATTACTTAATCATATGAAGTGCGTTTATAAGCTTTCTACTTATATTAACTTCAAAAGCAGAATGACCTGCATCCTCTATAATTTCAATTTCAGCAGCATTCCATGCATTTGAAAGCATTGATGCCTTAAAAGGAGGACATATTACATCATGTCTTCCTTGAACAATAATAGCGGGGATATTAGAAACGTTTTTAATATTATCTATAATAAAATTATTGGGTATAAAACAATCATTCATAAAATAATGAGTTTCAATTTTAGAAATTGCTAGAGCATTTTCACCTGATATTGGACGTGGAACGTAATCAAGTGAAGAGCAAGAATTTTCGTATTCAGCCCATATAGATGCTGCCTTTAAATTAACTGATCTATTATTTGCCGTAAGTTGCTTATGAAACCATTCTAGGATATTGTTTTTGAATCTTAGGGGAACATAAGAAATAAATTTGTCATACGCTTCTGGGAAAAACTTTTTAATATCATATAAAAACCAATTTACTTCTTCTTTAGAACCTAAAAAAATTCCTCTTAAAACAAAACCTAAACATCTTTTTGGATATTTTATGCCATACAACAAAGCTAGAGTACTACCCCAAGAACCTCCAAAAAGATACCATTGATCAATATTAAGAAATGATCTTAAAAATTCAATATCTGACAAAAGCGCTTTTGTATTATTATTATCTATTTCAGCATAAGGAATACTTTTTCCAGAACCTCTTTGATCAAAAAAAATAACTCTAAATAACTTTGGATCAAAAAAACCTTTATGAGAATTAGAAAAACCCGCACCAGGACCACCATGCAAGAATAAAACTGGTTTCCCATTCGGATTACCATACTGCTCATAGTATATTTTATGACCACCACCTACATCAAGATAATCATTATGGTATGAGGGTACGGATTCAAAAAATAAATCAGATTTACGCTGTAAGTTTAACATTTAAAAATTAATTACGCGGCTTCCTCAGCATTGTCGTCAATTATTTTCTCTAATTTGACAACTGCACTATCTTTGTCAGTATTATCCACGGCTGCAAACTCACTTGCCAACCTCTCTAAGGCAGCTTGATACATTTGTCTTTCTGAATATGATTGTTCGCCTTGATCATCTTTACGGTACAAATCTCTAACTACTTCAGCGATAGAAACCAAGCTTCCAGAATTAATTTTAGTTTCATATTCTTGGGCTCGTCTGGACCACATTGTCTTTTTGACTTTTGCTTTACCTTTAAGAGTAACAATAGCTTCATCCATTTGTACTTTGCTGGATAAGGTTCTTAGTCCAGATTCATTTGCTTTTGATAAAGGCACTCTAAGCGTCATTCTTTCATGTTCAAACCTAACTACAAGTAATTCTAAATTTATATCCTCTACCTTACGATTTTCTGTTCCAATTATTTTGCCTACCCCATGACTTGGATAAACAACATAATCGCCAGGTATGAAAGAATTAACTACATTTTGATCTTTTGACAATTTAATCACCTATATTTTATAATTTTATTAAATAATTTTTAATTTAAATTTATTTAGAATTAAAAGAATGAAATTGTATCATACTATCAACTCTATGGCTAGAGATAACAGGGCAGAGTTATTTAAGATTTATATTTTTCCAGGATTTTTTGAACCATATTTTTCAAATTTACCTTCTTCATCAGCATACTTAGCTGCATCTGGTAATGGGTCAATTTTCATAGTAATATTAGGCCAAATCTCTGACATTTCTTTATTATATTCTAGCCATTGATCAGCACCTGGATCAGTATCAGACTGAATTGCATCAACAGGACATTCAGGTTCACAAACTCCACAATCAATACATTCATCTGGATGTATTACAATTGTGTTTTCACCAATATAAAAACAGTCCACAGGACATACTTCTACACAATCAGTATGTCTACAATTAATGCATTTATCATTTACTATGTAAGTCATGCTTATTCCAATTTTTTTAAGTTTTTTAAACTACAAAAAATAGGATTACAAGCTTAGATTAAATATAAATTTAGTCTCTACCCATTAACTTATCAGTTTGACGCCTCTCTAACTTAGTTGGACGACCAACTCTTTCAACAAATTTAAACTTAGGAGTAACGTTAACTTCATTTTCTTGTGTTTTTAAGGGAGTGATATCCTCATAATAATTCAAAGCTTCTGAGAAAGGACCCCGTCTTTTTGGTATATCAACTACCTTTAAAATCTTCACATGATCTTGGATTGGTAATGATAATACATCACCAATTGAGATTAACTTGTGCGGTTTTTGAGTTACTTGTCCAGATATTCGCAATCTGTTGGAAATAACAAACTTTGTTGCTAAATTTCGACTTTTAAATATTCGAATATAAAACAAATAGAGATCAAGTCTAATATTTTTTGTTTCAAAAGCATTTAATGTCATATATTTATTTGATTTTCATAGATTTCAATACTGCAAACGGTGATAAAGGATCTGGCAACTTTTCTTTATTTTGCTTTTTAGAACCCGAATTTATATTTTTTTGATTATTTCTAGATTTTTTAACCTTTTTATTAAAGATTTTACTCTTTGTTTTTAGTATTTTCTTTTTACGATCGAAAATAATGATTGGAACCTGATCAACTAAAGTAGAAGGTTCTTCACCAGCTTTAATGTAGCCCATATCATATAAAACTTCTTCCATTTGAATTTTTGTAGATCCAGCAATAGATAACATTGTATCGTTTATTTTAAATTTACCTTTTCTTGCTTCCACTCTTATTAAAGCTGACAACCTTTCAGCAATGTCCGCCCTTAATGCTAATTTTCCTAAAGGGACATAACCTATAGCTCTATAATATTCATTGTTAGCATCTGGATCAATTATTACACTAACTCGACCATCTGGAGGTAATGCATTTAAAGGAAAATTTTGCTTAAAAACTGACCACAACAAAGCTCTTAACTTGACTGATGAAGGTTTTAGGAGATTAGGTAAATATATTGTTTCAATGCCTAATCTCAACCCCAATCTTGCTAAGTTTCTTTTGTCATTTTCTGATAGATTGTTCACTGACATTGATAAATTACTTGTTTTGGCTGAACCTAATCCTTCATATACTTGATAAGCTATGCCTAGAGCTTTTCCAGATAAACTATTATTAACATCGATTTCATTATCTTGAATGTTTTTTAATACGACGTCTTGTTTTTCTTTATCTAAAACTTTTAAATTATCTAAAACAGGTTTTTTAAGATTTATAGATTCTGATAAAATATCTCTAATGTTTTTTTGGACAGCTTCGCTTATTCTTAATTCAATTTGCTTGATTTGTTCGTCAGATAATAGTTCATAATTATTAATATTTATTTTAGGCGAATAAATATCTTCACTATTTAACAAAGTCGCAACTTTATTGTTTTGCCATAAAATTGAAGCATCATTATTAAATTTAAATGCTGCATTATCAGACATCAAAAGTTCTCTAACGCGTCTTTCAATTTCTCTTGGTAAAATTTTTCTTGCAGCTGTTAAAATGGGACCTGCTTTCTCACCTTGAGATAATGAAGGGATAAAATCAAAGCCATTCAGTGTTCCAACCTCTTCCCCTTCAACAAAAACTGTCCCATCTAATCTTATAACTGCTTCCAAATTATTATGCTCTTTTAATGTTTTATTTAGGATTACAATTCGCTTGTCTACAAATCTTTGCGTTAATCTTCTGTGTAATTCATCAGACAATTTATCTTCAATATTTTTGGCTTTATTTTGCCAGTAGTCAGATTCGTCTAACCATTTTGTTCTATTGGTTATAAAAGTCCAAGTTCTAATATTTGATATTCTATTTAATAGGGTATCTATCTCCCCGTCAAAATTATCTAGCCTATTGATTTGAGATTTAATCCAGTCATTTTCTAATTTACCTTTTGACAATAATAATTCAAAAGTTTTTTCTAGCAAGTTAAAATGCATACCTGACAATGAATTACTAAAATCTGGAATTTGACAAACATTCCACAAAAGAGACAAAGTATCTTTGCTGTTAATCTTGCTTTTAATTGAAGCTATTTCCGACAAATAATTTAGACAGAGTGTATCTAAAGCTCCAACTTTTTTTCGCATGAAATTAAATGGAGGATTTGCCTCAAGAGAACTAAACAATTTTTTTAAAGAGTTAAAATCTAATTCAGTATTTCTCCACCATATAGTTTTTAAAGGTAAAAAAGAATGACTTTCAATTTGATCAATCGTGTCTTCATCAAATTTAATATTATCTTCAACAACGCCAAAAGATCCATTTCGACTATGACGTCCTGCCCTACCTGCTATTTGAGCAATTTCTGGAGGAGTAAGGTACCGTGGAGTGTTACCATCAAATTTTGTATCAGAAGCAAAAGCCACGTGATCTATATCCATGTTCAATCCCATACCAATAGCGTCTGTAGCAATTAAATAGTCAACTTGACCACTTTGATAAAGCTCTACTTGCGCATTTCTTGTCCTTGGAGAGAGCGCGCCCATAACAATGGCTGCGCCACCTTTTTTAGTTCTGACAAGTTCTGCTATTTTATAGACTTCGGGTACAGAAAAAGCGACAACTGCCGACCTTGGTTTCAACCTTGTTATTTTTTTTATTCCTACATAACTTAAAACTGACAATCTGGGTCGTATTTCTATAGAACATTTTGGTAAAATTTTCTGCAGTAAAGGTTTGATTGTTTCAGCTCCAAGAAAGACAGTTTCTTCAGAGCCTCTTGCGTTTAGGATTCGATCAGTAAAAATATATCCTCTGTCTGGATCAGCTGCTAATTGGATCTCATCTATTGCCACAAAAGCAAATGATTTTTCTAATGGCATTGACTCTACCGTACAACAAAAATATTTTGCGTTTGGAGGAATAATTTTTTCTTCACCAGTTACAAGGGCAACCTGAGATTTTCCTAATTGTAGAACGGCTTTATCATAGTTTTCTCTGGCTAATAATCTGAGAGGAAAACCTATTATTCCCGTACGGTGGGAAAGCATTCTATCCATTGCATAATAAGTTTTACCTGTATTAGTTGGTCCTAAAAGAGCTTTAACTTTAGAATCATTGGAAAATGAATTTGGTTTTATATTTGAAATATTTTTTAGACTTAAATTCATTATTCTTACTCGCACATAAAATAGATTAATATAATTCCAAAATAATTCATTTTATATCAAACTTACGTCATCAAAAATTAATATACACTTTTTAAAATTTTCAATAAGGTAAAAATAATCTTAGGAGAAATAAATGTCTAAAAAAAGTCGCAAAGCAGTAATTACAGGAAGTAGCAAAGGTATCGGTAAAGCTATAGCTGAACGATTTGCTCAAGAAAATATAGATATTTATTTACTTGCATCAAATGAAAAAAATCTACAGAAAACAACATTCGAATTAAAAAGTAAATTTAAAGTAAATATATATTATCACGCATCTGATTTAAAAACAAAGTCAGGATGTGAGAGTGCTATTAAAGCAATTGAAAATGAATTTACTGATTTTGATACTTTGATATTTAGTGCTGGAGCTACAAAAAGTGGTGACTTTTTGGAGCAACCTATCGAAGATTTTGAAGATGGTTTTGCTCTAAAATTTTATAGCGCAGTTAGATTGTCAAAAGCATTTTGGCCAACTCTTTCTAAAAATAAAGGATGGATTGTTTCAATTAATGGGGCAATGAGTCATTCACCTGATCCTTTTTTTATGGTTGGTGGAGCTGTTAATGCTGCCTTCTTAAATTTTTCAAAAGCTTTATCTAAAAAAGGTTTAAGTGATGGTGTAAATGTAAACTCTATTAATCCTGGAATGACGTCAACTGATCGTTTAATAACAATCATTCAGAGTAATGCAGATAGAGAAGGGATAAGTTTTGCTGAAGCAGAAAAAAAAGCTCTCAATAATATTGGATTAGACAGATTTGGTACACCAAAAGAGGTCGCTGAACTGACTTATTTTCTATGTGATCCAAAGATGCGTCATCTTACTGGCACTGAAATTAATTTAGACGGTGGAAAAAAAACAACTATATAAAACAAGGAAATTTAAATTATGGCAAGGAAAGCTGCTTCAGTTTTTGTTCAAACTTTGAAAAATCATGGGGTTAATAGATTCTTTTGTGTTCCTGGTGAATCATATTTGTCTGTAATGGACGAATTATTATACTCCCCTGGAATAGACGTTGTTACTTGCAGGCATGAAGGTGGAGCTGGGTTTATGGCTGTAGCTGACGCAAAATGTACAGGTAAAGCTGGCGTTGCATTTGTCAGCAGAGGACCTGGAGCAACAAATGCTTCGATTTCTGTTCACTCGGCACATCAAGGTGGAGTGCCAATGGTCCTATTTATTGGACAAGTAAATAGGATTAGTACCGGTAAAATGCATTTGCAAGAGATGGATTTTATAAAGACATTTTCTGACATGGCCAAACATGTAGAGCAAATTAACACACCGAGTGAGATTGCGAATGTAACTGCTAGGGCTTTCCATATTGCTGAAAGTGGCATTCCAGGGCCCGTAGTAATAGCTATACCAACAGATGTATTAGAGGCAAAAGTTGAAATAGATGATGTAAAAAGAATTAAAATCAATCCGCCATTAGCTTTTCCAGAAAAAGTTGTAGAGGTATCAAATATCTTATCATCTGCAAAAAAGCCCGTATTGGTAGTGGGAGGTCAAGTACACACATCTAGTAAGGCAAGAGAACTTGTTAGAAACATATCTGAAGTCCATAATTTACCAGTTTTATGTACTTATGAGCATCAAGATATCCTTTCTAATAACCACTCACACTATGCTGGTGAATTAGGTTTACGACCTCCAGAACCTATAAGAAAAAATGCTTTGGAAGCAGACGTTGTATTAGTAGTTGGGCATCGATTTAATGGTGTACCTAATATGGCTTATAAGTTTCCATCATCAGATCAGACTTTTATACATGTATTACCAGATCCCAATACAATTGGAAAAATATTTAGAACAGATATGAGTGTTGTCGCTGATTCAGAAAATTTTCTTGAACAGTTATTAAATTTAAAAAGTAGGAATGTTAGTGTTGAACGAAATGAGTGGGTGGCCTTATGTCATCAACGTTATTTACATAACGATGCAACTCAACCTCCCAAAAATGCTAATGATGGGCTTGATTTTGCCCACTTAATTGACGCATTAGGTGAACTTGCACCAGACGATTCTGTTATAACGAATGACGCAGGTAATTTTACAAGTTGGATGCACCATAGGTTTCCTTTTAGATCTTCCATGACACTAATTGGATCAGAGATTGGCGCTATGGGGATGGGAATCCCAGCAGGTATCGCAGCCGCTTTAAGGTTTCCAGACAGACAAGTTTTCTCAATCGTTGGAGATGGTGGAGCTTTGATGACAGGATCTGAACTTGCTACGGCAGTAGCACAAAATGCAAATATTAGAGTTATAGTTGCTAATAATCAACATTATGGAACTATCCGTTATCATCAAGAAGTACATTTTCCCACTAGAGATCACTACGCTACAAATTTAGTTAATCCAGACTTTGCTAAGTATGGGGAAAGCTTTGGTTTAAGATGCTTTACTATTGAAAAAATTGAAGAAATAGTACCTGCTATAAAAGAAGCGATGGAAGTGAGCGGACCATCATTAATAGAATATAAAATGAGCTTAGAATTAAATACAAGCACAACAACAATTTCTCAGCTTCAAATGAATATAAATAATTAACTTATCAATAAGATGATTTTATAATTTATCTTTTAAGGACTTTATAAACTTCAGTATGATCTGAATTTTTTCCAAGTTCTGCTAAAGATTTTGAAAGATAATTTGAAACATTTTCAGATAAAGGCTTATCGGCTGATAAATCTTTGATTAAACTATCTGCAATTGATACATCTTTGACCATTAAATCAAGCGTAAAACCTGAATTAAACTTTTCTGATATAACAAACTTATCCAACTTTACTTCTGTTGTATTATTTTTTCCAGTAGCTCCATTTATTATTTTTAAGAAATTATCTGGTTCAATACCAAAAGATCTGGCAGTAGCCAAAGCCTCAAAACTTGCGATTAAACCGGCAGCAGACACATAATTATTCAAAGCTTTTATAGCGTGACCAGATCCCAATGGACCTGCATATTGTACTTTCCCCATAACAGATAATAATTTTTGTACACTTTTGATATGATCCTCGTTACCACCTGCCATTATCATTAGTTCACCAATTTTAGCTCTTGAAACCCCTCCTGAAACAGGCGCATCTAGAAATTTTATATCTTTAATTTTTAATTTTTTTCCTAACTGTTTTGTATCTCTAGGATCACTTGAAGACATATCTATTAAAATTGATTTAATATTATTTTGTAGTAATTCATCTGTCACATCAGCAACTATTTTGCCATCAGGCAACATGAAAATTATAACATCAAGATTACTCAAATCTCTAATATTAGAAACCTGTTTAATACCAGAGGATTTGTCAATTTTAGCATGTATATCATAACCAAAAACATGATAACCAGCATTTTCGATTAAAGGAGCCATAACAGATCCCATAGCACCAAGACCTATAAATCCAACATTTTTTATTTTCATAATTTAACTTTCATCTATATATATTTTAATTACACCCTTAGAAGCCAGATTATCAATTTCAAATTCTGAAAACCCTAAATCAGATAAAATATCTTTCGTGTTTTCTCCTAGATTTGGAGCATGTAATGGTTCTTCATTTCTATCTTCATCAAATTCTACTGGAAAGCTTGGATATAATAAATCACCTTCCGTAGGATGTTGGTTCTTTTTAAAAAAATTCGTTTTCTTCAAATGTTCATCATTAAAAATATCTTTTGGAAAGTTCACTTTAGTTGCTGGGATATCATTTTGTTTTAAATTTTTAATCCAATAATCAGTTTTTTCTTTTTCTAATGCTTTTGACATAATAAAATATAATTGATTAATATTTTCATTTCTAGATTTCGCTGTCGAATATTTAGGATCTTGAAAAATAATTTCTTTTTTAATTAATTTAAAAAATCTTAACCACTGTTCATCGCTATATGGCATCACAGCAATATAACCATCTAGAGTTTTGTAAGGTCTTCTATTTGGTGAAGATTGTCTTGGATAAATAGGAGGCGCTTTTGGAGGAACAAAGTTATAACCATATAAATGCTCCACAAGTGTAAAATCAACCATTGTCTCCATCATAGGCACCTCAACTTGAGTTCCAATACCTTTTTTTTCTCGTTGAAATAATGCGCCAACAATTGACATTCCCAGCATAAGGCCAGTTACTTTGTCAGCAGTTGCACCTGAAGTATAACTTGGTTGATTAGAATAAACTTCTTGATAAGCTGCCATTCCACTAATTGCTTGAATTGTATCGTCAAAAGCGGGCAGCCCTGAATAAGGTCCTTTAGAAGAAAAACCTACGGCATTAGCGGTTATAATTTTAGGATTAATTTTTTTAAAATGTGAGTGTGTTAAACCAATTTTTTTTAATGCAACTTTTCTTATGTTAGAAACAAAAACATCTGAGATTTTGATTAATTTATAAATAATAAATCGACCTTCTGGTGATTTCAAGTCAATACAAACACTTTTTTTATTTCTATTTATATTTAAAAAAACTGCCCCCATTCCCTTATTTACACTAGGACCAATATGTCTAGTTATGTCACCGTCTATAGTCTCTATTTTAATTATTTCTGCTCCCATATCTGCTAGCAACTTTGTACAATATGGAACCATTAATACAGAAGATGCGTCAATAATTTTAATACCTTTTAAAGGCCCTTCATTCATGCCAGCATCCATTCATTTTTTAAAAAATTTAATATTTGACATAGATAATTATTTATAAAATTTATTTCAAAAGGATAAGTTTAGAAAAACTAATCTTAGTTACAAGACTTTTCAATAATTATTGTATAAAACTAGGTGATTAATAAATGTTTTATTAGGTTGAAAATGCTTTATCTTAAAGATCTAACAATACAAAGAGGTAACAAAATTGTATTTTCTAATTTTAATGCAGTCATTAGATCTGGATATACAACTCTTATAAAAGGTAAAAATGGGTCTGGTAAATCTACATTATTACGAGCTATTGCTGGATTTACTCCATTAGAAAGAGGAACAATAAAACAAGATAAAAAAGATATTTTTGAAAATAATGAAGAATGGGTTAAAAATTTAATTTTTTTAGATAGCAAGAACGGCCTTTCAAAGGATTTAACAGTTGCTGAAAACCTTAATGCTTGGTTAACAATGAAAGGATGGTCATCTAATAAAGAAATTATAAAAATGGCACTTAAAAGTGTAGGCATGGAAAAATATGCTGAATTATACATTTCGCAGTGTTCTGAAGGCTTAAAAAAAAGAGCTGCTTTATCTAGATTATATATTTCATTTATTAATAAAGTTAATTTTTGGATATTGGACGAACCAACTAATGAATTAGATACAACAAGCTTAGTTTTATTTAAGAAATTAGTCTTTAATTTTTTAGAACAAAAGGGAACAGTTATCATAGCTAGTCATGATCAAACTATAATTGAAAAAAATTTTTATACTCTAGATTTAGATGAATTAAAAAAACAGAGGGTTTCATGAATTCAGTTTATTCTAGCTGGTCAAATATATTCATTGCTCATGTTAAAAGAGATATACTAACAAACTCGCGTTCATTAATTGATTTGATTTCCATAGTTGGATTTATGATCTTGATAATTATACTATTTCCACTTGGACTTGGTCCTATTCAAGAAAAATTAAATATTGTGTCAAACGCTGTTATTTGGGTTGGTTTAATTTTAGCAATAATACCCTCTTTGGAAAAAATATTACAAAAAGATTTTGAAAATGGGTGGTTAGATCAAATTGCTACAAGCCCAATTCCTCTAGAAATAGTTATGTTGTCTAAAGGACTATCATATTGGTTGATCATATTAATTCCATTAATAATAACGTCACCAATATTTTCAATATTACTTGATATGGATTTAAAAAACATTCCTTGGCTTGTTATTAGTATTTCAGCGGGTAGTCTTGCAATTTCACTAATTGGGTTAAGTGGCTCAGCATTAATTTTAGGAGCAAGAAGAGGAAATATTTTACTACCTATATTGATCATACCCCTAATGACACCTATTTTAATATTTGGAGTTGGCGTGAATGAGGCTATAAGAATAAATGCATCACCGTATGGAAATTTGTTCTTATTATTAGCGTTAACTTTAGTATATTTAGTTATCTCACCATTCATCTCAGCTTTGTTAGTAAGAATAGCTATTGGACGGTGATAAGAGTATATAAAAATTGATTTATGAAAGTTTAATATAAATGTTTGATTGGTTGGCTAATCCAAATAGGTTTAAAAAAATTACAAATAAGCTTGAGCCATCACTATTGGTAATTTCATTATTATTCATTATTTTCGGATTATATTTCAGCCTTTTCGATAGTCCTAAGGATTATCAACAAGGTGATGCTGTAAGGATAATGTATGTACATGTTCCTTCAGCTTGGCTTGCTTCTTTTTTATATTTAAGTTTAGCTGTATCATCTATTTTTTATTTAGTCTGGAAACATCCATTAGCAGATTTAATTTCAAGTTCAATTGCTCCTATTGGGGCTTTGTTCTCTATATTAACATTAATGACGGGATCATTGTGGGGAAAGCCAATGTGGGGAACTTGGTGGGTGTGGGATGCCAGGTTGACCTCAATGCTAATATTATTTTTTTTCTACTTGGGATTTATTTTATTACATAACGCTTTTGAGAGAAAAGTCGATGGTTCTAAATCCGCGTCCGTTCTTGCTATAATTGGAATTATAAATCTACCTATAATAAAATTTTCTGTTGATTGGTGGCACACTCTACATCAACCGTCGAGTATACTAAAGTTTGACGGTCCTTCTATCGACAACCAGATGTTACTTCCTTTAACTTTAATGATAATAGGGTTTGGTCTTTTTTCTCTTTATTTAATAATTGTTAATGTTAAGACAAAGTTAATTGAGAAAAAATGTGAGGCACTTATATTAAAATTAAATCTTAAAGAACTTTCGTAGATTGGTTATAATATGCATATAACACCTTGGATATTTGAAAGTTATAATCTTTATATATTACCTAGCTATATTTTAACATTATTATGTATTGGCTTTTTATTTATTCGGTCGATTTACCAATCAAAAAAAGCAAAAAAGTTATTAGAAAAATTGTTAAATTCTGATAATTAATGTTTCCTAAATTCAAAGTGAACTAAATGAAGCCTAAATATAAACGTCTTTTAATATTATTTTTAATTTTAAGTATTCTTGGGGTGGCCACGAAACTAGTTTTAGTGGCTCTTAAAGAAAATATTATTTATTTTTACACTCCAAATGAATTAAAAAAGAAATATGGAAATGTTAAAAATATTGATAACAAAATTAGAATTGGAGGCCTGGTACTTGAGAATTCTGTAATAATTAATAAGAATGAATCAATCTTTGAAATTACCGATAAAAAAGATAACATAAAAGTTTTTTTTAAAGGACAACTTCCAGATTTATTCAGAGAAGGTCAGGGCATAGTAGCTGAGGGTATTTTAAAAGATAATAAGTTAATTGCCAACCAAGTTCTAGCAAAACATGATGAGAATTATATGCCACCAGAAGTCGCAGACGCTCTAATCAAAAGTGGTGTGTGGCAGGGAGAAAAGAAAAAATGATACCAGAAATAGGACATATATTTCTTATAATCACCTTTGTTGCAACAATCATGCAGATATTATTTTGGATATATAATATCAAATCATTTGACGGCTTCACAGTTCATATTCTTAAAAGGAGTGCCTTAATAAATTTTTTATTTATTTTGTCATCTTTCTTTATTTTAACTTATAGCTTTATTATCTCAGATTTTTCTTTGCTAATTGTTTCAAATAATTCACACTCGCTCAAACCCTTAATATATAAAATTAGTGGTGTTTGGGGAAATCATGAAGGCTCTCTATTACTTTGGGTATTGATTTTATCCACATTTACTTTTCTAATTTCAATAAAAAATTCCAGTATGAACTCCAAACTTCTATCCTCAATAATAGGCGTACAAACGATAATACTATGCCTTTTCTTAGCTTTTATTCTATTCACTTCTAACCCATTTGAAAGAGTCCAAGTACTGCCTTTAGATGGACGGGGATTAAACCCACTACTTCAAGACCCAGGATTAGCCTTACATCCACCTATGCTATATATTGGTTATGTAGGTTTATCAGTTTCATTTTCGTTTGCAGTTGGTGCTCTAATTACAGGTCAAATAAATAAAGAATGGGCCCAGCAAATGATGCCATGGATAACAATTGCTTGGTCTGCTCTAACAATTGGCATAGCCTTGGGAAGTTGGTGGGCTTATTACGAATTGGGATGGGGTGGATGGTGGTTTTGGGACCCAGTTGAAAATGCGTCATTTATGCCTTGGTTAATTGCAACTGCTTTATTACATTCAGTAAGAGTATTAGAAAAAAAACTTGTATTAATTAATTGGATTATTCTTTTATCAATCTTAGCTTTTTCATTTTCTCTACTAGGGACTTTTATTGTTAGGTCTGGATTACTAACCTCAGTTCATGCATTTGCATCAGACCCATCTAGAGGAGTTTTTATTTTGATCATATTGGCAATTGCCATAGGCGGTCCATTAATTTTGTATGCTTTGAAAAGTTCATCATTCAAAGAACATAAAGTACAATTTAATTTAATGAGTAAAGAAAGCGCTATTTTAATAAATAATTTATTTCTGACTACAGCAACAGCTACTGTCCTAATTGGAACTTTATACCCTCTATTTTTAGATGCATTTAATGGTAATAAAATTTCTATTGGGCCCGCCTACTATAATGCAACCTTTGCTCCAATTATGGCTCCAGTGGTTTTTTTAATGGCAATTGCCCCCTTGTTAAATTGGAACCAAACCAAAAACAAGAATTTATCCAAAAAATTAATATTCCTTATTATAGCAACATTCTTCGGTATGATATGTTTATATATGATTGAACAATCATCATTATTCGCAGTTATATGCGGCTCACTTTCTATTTGGCTTTTTAGTGGTGTAGTAACTGATATTATTTCTAAAATAAAAGAATCCAAAATTAAATTTAATAAATTAAGCCAGTTTTTTTTCTTTATATCAAAAATAAATCTTGGAATTCATTTTGCGCATATAGGAGTTGCAGTATTTTTAGCTGGTGTGACTGGAGAGCAGTTTTTTAAAACGGAATATAATGGAAGAAAAAATATAGGAGATGTTTTTAATGTTGGAAATCAATCATTAGAATTTAAAAAGATAGAAATGCTAGACGGTCCTAATTATAGATCTCAAACTGCAACCTTTAATCTACTAAACGATGGCAAGGTTATTAATAAACTAAAACCAGAAAAACGTTTTTACCCGACAGAAAAAAGTCAAACAACAGAGGCTGCAATCTTAACTAGTTTTTTAGGCGATACATATCTGGTACTGGGAGATGGTAATAAAGAAATTGGTTGGTCAATTAGAGTTTATTTTAATCCTTTAGTTTCATGGATTTGGGGAGGCGCTTGCCTAATGGCTTTAGGTGGATTGGTATCAATTTTACAAAATAGAAAATCTAGAAAAATAATAAATTAAAAGATATGAAAAATAATTTCTCAATTTTAAAAACTTTACCACTTACATTCTTTTTATTAATATTTTTTATTTCGGCATTAGTACTATATCAGCTGAAAAATGAACCCAAAAAAGTACAATCTATCAAATCACAATTAATTGGTAAAAACATTCCTAAAATATTAATCCCAGAGGTTAAATATTTTGGATCATTAAATCAAAAACAAAATCTAAATTTCAAAAATTTTGAAAATCAAATATTTGCTGTAAACTTTTTTGCATCTTGGTGTGCTCCGTGCAGAATAGAAGTACCAATTATGGAAGAATTAAGTAAAATTGTTCCTGTGATTGGCGTTGCTTATAAGGATAAATTTATAGACACAAAAAAATTTTTAACAGAATTTGGTAACCCTTATAAAAATGTTGGGCTTGATGAGTATGGCAAAGTCGCAATTGAATGGGGGGTGTATGGAGTACCTGAAACATTTTTGATTAATAAAAAAGGTAAAATTATTTATCGTCATGCTGGTCCATTATTATATGATAGTTTCAAGTTTGAAGTTTTACCTTTAATACAAGAAAATTAAAAAATGTTTAGAAATATAAAAATATTCCTGTTTTGTTTGGTTTTATCAATATTTCAGAATAATTTATTAGCTGACATAAATAGTCCCCATAAAGATTTTATTATAAAAAAGACAAGGGAAATTTCTCAAAATATTAAATGCCTTGTTTGTCAAAATCAAAGTATTGATGATTCTAATTCAGAAATAGCTAAAGACTTAAAAGTCTTAATAAAAGATAAATTACAAGACGGAATAAGTGATGAAGAAATATATAATTTTTTGAGAGACCGATATGGGGATTCTATTTTGTTAAAACCACCATTAAAAACAAATACAATTTTATTATGGTTTTTACCTTTTATAATTTTAGCTTTTGGTTCGTTTTTTGTTATAAGATTTTTAAAATCTAATTATAAATAAAAGAGCTTTACACAATGCTATTTATTATAATCTTTACTCTAACTCTTCTATTAACAATTTATATTTTTAAAAGTTTATCTAATAAAGATTTAACTCTAAAGATTGGGTTAAGGACTAAATCAAAAAAACTTTTTTTTTATATTGGGGGGATATCTCTTTTTTTACTTAGTTCCATTCTCTACTATCAGTTAGGAAGCCCTTTTATAGACATGAATAAACTCTATACAGCTAAGGAAAAACTTTTAAAAGAAAATATCATTCAAGACAAAAATAGAAAACATGATTTAAAGATATTTGAAGAATTGGTTTCTAAGTCTAAGGAAAGTCCCAATAATATTAATATACTTCTAGACTTGGCCGCAACCGCATCACGAATTAACAAGATTGATGTTGAAATTTCAACACTGACTAGAATTTTATCTATTAAAAATTCACCAAGATTAAAATCTTTACTCGCTCAAGCAATTGTAAGAAAGGCTAATGGTCAAGTGACATCAAAAGCACAAATGTTAATTAATGAAGCATTATCTGAAAACCCAATGGACCCTGGAGCAAATTTCTTATATGGATTATTACAATCACAAATTGGAAATGAAAAAAAGGCATTTGAAATATGGACAAAATTATATAGAAATACTTCCAGTGATGATGCTTGGGAAAAAGATCTTGAAACTAATATTCGTTCGGCTGCGAAAAATTTGGGTATTTCTGACCAAGTTTTAAACAAAAGTCTTAAAAAAAGTTTAAATATTAATTCTCCGATTACTAGTGAAATTTTAAATTTAAACGAGAAGGATCAAAAAATCAGGATTAACCAAATGGTCGAACAGCTTGCATCTCGCTTAACAAAAAACAAAGAAGATTTAGATGGCTGGGTTAAATTATACAAATCATATAAAGTTCTTAATAATATGGATAAAGCTATAAATGCATTACGCACTTCAATAGAAATTAGCCCTCAAAATCTAAATCTTAAAAAAACACTTTTAAAAGAATTACTACCTCCTCAAAAAGACCCAAACTTCACCCCCGAGATAGACAGACTTGTTAATGAGATATTAGATAGCGAGCCTAATAACATAAATGCTTTATTTTTTAGAGGTTTGAAGGCTTTTAAAACAGGTGACAATAAAATAGCAATCGATAATTGGACTATATTGTTAAGTCAACTTCCACCAAAGTCCCAAATGGCTCTTGAACTTTCGAAAAAACTAAAGAGTATTAAAAAATAGGTTAGTCTTTTTTAATCTGATGTTTTTGCATTATTGGTAATGATAGTAGACCGAAACCAAGAGACAAAACTGGAATACCAAAGGCTTTAAAAGAGACCCATTGATCAGTCGTTAAATTACGCCAAGCTATTTCATTAGCGATAGCCATGATAATAAACATGCCAACCCATAACCAAGTCAGCTTGTTCCAACCTTCTAAATCTAAATTTACTGCAGATTTCATAATAGCAGCCAAAGGATTTTTACCTAAAATTTTTCCTGATGCAAGGATGCCGGCTATAATTATAGACACAATAGTGGGTTTTATCTTTATAAAAAACTCATCATCAAAAAAAATTGTTAATCCACCAAAAAAAACAACTGCAACACATCCAGCTGCAGCCATCATTGGTATATTTTTAAACCAATACCATGACAAAATAAGAGAAAACAGAGTACTTACAACTAAAACTGCCGTACCTGCCATTATCCCATAAAAATAATTTACTCCAAAAAACAACAATAAAGGTCCCATTTCTAATATAGACCTATATCCCTCTTTTTTATTAACTTCTTCCAACTGCAACCTCCTAGGCTAAAATCAAACTTCTAGTATGTATAAACTCTTCTATATTATCTGTCGCCAACCTTAAAATGTCTCCATTTTTTGAAAATCTGGTATCCTCACTTAATACTCGCCTCCATTCTTTAGCACCAGGAAGGGAGTTATACAAACCTAAAATATGTCTTGTAACTGCATGAACACGACCTTCTTCTTTTTTCATAAACTTGTCTATGTAATCTGCCATTTCCATGGCAACTTTATATCTAGATTTGATCTTTTCTTCACTATTAAACACAATTCTATCCATAGAAGATAATATATATGGATTTTTATATACTTCTCTACCAATCATAAACCCATCTAGTGCAAACTTATTTACTAAATCTTGGCCTTCTTTTATAGATTGAATACCTCCATTAATAACAATTTTTAAATCAGGTCTTCTTTTTTTTAATAGTCCGACCCTATTATAATTTAAAGGAGGTATCTCTCTATTTTGTTTTGGACTTAGACCATTTAAAAGTGCTTTTCTAGCATGGATCACAAACAAATCGATACCATTTTCAGATACTTCATCAATGAATTCATCTAGTCCTTGCACCTCGTGCATATCATCAACACCAATCCTACATTTTATAGTTATAGGTATTTGACAATTATTTTTTATAATTTTAACGCATTCAGCAACTAGTTTAGGATTCTTCATTAAGCATGCACCAAAAGCACCATTCTGCACGCGATTAGAAGGACAACCAATATTTAGGTTAATTTTGGAGTAGCCATAATCTTGTCCATACTGCGCAGCCAAGGCTAATTTTTTAGGGTTATTACCTCCTAATTGAAGAATACAAGGTAACTCTTCTTTATTAAAGTTTAATAATTTTTCACGAGGCCCAAATATTATAGCATCTGCAGAAATCATTTCGGTATATAAAGTTGAACAATTAGACATCAGTCTAAAAAAATATCTACAATGTTTATCTGTCCATTCCATCATCGGAGCAACAGAAAATTTTTCGTCAAATTCCACAATACTATCTATTATATATAAAAATCATAATAAGTTATTTACAATATTTAAAAAAAATATCCAACATTTATAAAATTACTATATTACCTCTCTTGTGATTTAATGAGGGCGTTTGTTAAATCATTTATTATATCGTCTATGTGCTCGATACCAATTGACAATCTAACATAAGCATCAGAAACGCCTGATTTAAATTGTTCTTCTTTAGATAACTGACTATGAGTAGTAGAGGCTGGATGTATTGCAAGACTTCTTGAATCACCAATGTTTGCAACGTGATAAAACAACTCTAAATTATCTATAAATTTTTTACCTGCATCAATCCCTCCCTTAAGTTCAAAGCCAACCAAACCGCCAAATCCTCCTCTTAAATATTTTTTAGCGGATAATTTGAAATTTCCTGTTTCTAATTCTGGATATATTACATTATCTACTAAATTATGATTTTTTAAAAAATGTGCAACATTGGAAGCATTTTGACAGTGAGCTTTCATGCGTAAAGAAATTGTTTCTAGCCCTTGTAAAATTAAAAAAGCATTAAACGGACTTAATGCTCCCCCAAGATCCCTTAACAAAGTAACTCTGGCTTTAATGATGTATGCTATAGGGCCTAAGGATTTTGCTGCTTCTACCCAAACAGCGCCATCATAAGAAGGATCTGGAGTATTTAATGATGGCTGCCTTTCTTTTCCTGCCCCTTCCCAATCAAAATTACCACCATCTACAATTATTCCCCCTACAGAATTACCATGACCACCAATATATTTAGTCAAAGAATAAACAACAATAGCTGCCCCGTGGTTAATGGGCTTACAAATAATTGGAGCAGCAGTATTATCAATAATAAGAGGTATACCAAATTTTTTTCCTATGGAACTGACTTCTGATATAGGAAACACTTTTAGTTTTGGGTTAGGTAACGTTTCTGCGTAATACGCACGTGTTCTACCGTCAGTAGCATCTGCAAAGGCATTTGGATTAGATGGATCTACAAATCTTACTTCTATTCCCATATCTTTTAAGGTTTTTGAAAATAAGTTCCATGTTCCTCCATATAAATCAGTTGAACTGACTACATTATCCCCTGCTTTTGCAACATTTTGAATTGCGAATGCAGAAGCGGTTTGACCTGATGACAATGCCAAAGCAGCTACACCACCCTCTAAAGCCGCAATTCGTTTTTCTAAAATATCATTTGTTGGGTTCATGATTCTTGTATAAATATTACCCAATTCAGATAAAGAAAATAAATTTGCCGCTTGGTCAGTATCTTTAAATAAATAACTAGTAGTTTGATGAATTGGAACAGCCACTGAACCAGTTGTATCATCTGACCTCCAACCAGAGTGCAAGCTAATTGTTTCTGAATGTTTTGAATTTTGCATAGATGGATCCTCAAATATAAAATTCAAGCAAAAAGAAAATTGTTCTAATAAGCAATAAGTTTTATGATAATTTTTCTTATTTTTTTTTGAAACTAATAAATATAGAAATTTTTTCTTAATAATTATTCATTCATAGAAATTTAATTTTTGGAGACGATAGTCCTTTGTTAATGATGACTATTTTTGTGCTTTTTAATGATGTTTATTTTTGCTTTAACTGGCATTTCTAATAATATTGAACCAGCATTTTGAAAAATAAATATAACTTTATATTTATTCATAACCTTAAGAGGCTTAAGTAATTTTATGAACATTATATGAAAACTACCCGGTCTAAAAATTAATTTTGAATTAGCCTTTATAGTTATACCCTTATCCACATGTTTCATTTTCATGATGTCATTTTCAACGGTCATATTGTGTAATTCGGTTTTTTCTGAAAAATTCGATACTAAATGAATTAAGTGTTCATCTTTTTTATTTGTATTTTCAATTGTTAGATAACCTGAAGTTATTTTTTGATTAGCAAATACTTCATTAATCTTAAGATCAGAAAAGACCAAGCCCTTAATACTAATTGTTTCTGAAAAACAAGTTGAAGATATTGTAAATAAAATAACCAGAAATAAAATTTTATAAATATAATGAAATAGTGACATAGATTTTTATCCATAACTAGGTTAAATTATGCTATAAATCGTTGATTCGTTGGTGTCAAACTCTACATAGGAAATAAAACAGTTGTATGCAATTATCCCAAAACCCAATTACAAAAATCATCAATGATAAGCTAAAATTCAAGGATTATAACAATCTAAGTAATCTTATGTTTGATCAACAAAGAATTGCTGAGTTTCAGTTTGAATTTCAAAGTCTTAAAGTAGATATAACAAGACAGAACCTAGACAAAGAAATTAAAGATGATCTAATTAATCTTGCTAAGAAAGCAAATATTAAGTCAAAAATAAAAAGAATGATGTCAGGAGCAAAAATAAATTGCTCCGAAAACCGGTCGGTTGATCATTTCAATCTTAGAAAAAAAGAACGTTTTGAAACAAAAGAATGGAAAAATCTTATTAATTTTACAAATATAATTTTAAATAAAAAATCATTCAAAAGTATTGTAAATGTTGGCATTGGTGGATCTGACTTAGGACCATTAATGGTTAATCAAGCACTAAAAAGTTTTTATAAAGGACCTAAGGTTTTTTATATTTCAAATATTGACCCAATAAATCTGATTGAAATATTTGAGAAGTGTGACCCTAAAACTACTTTATTTATAATAACGTCCAAAAGCTTTGGAACTCTTGAAACTCTTGAAAATGCAAAAATTATACATAATTGGCTCACAGATAATAACGTTAGTTTGAATGATGCAATGGTGGCTGTTACTTCATCTGAAAAAAAAGCTAAGAAATGGGGATTTAAAAAATCTAATATTTTCCATATTTCTGAAAATATTGGAGGAAGATACTCATTATGGTCTTCAGTAGGAATGTCGATTTTGTGTGGTTTAGGGGAAGATAACTACAAGAAATTTTTGAATGGCGCCCAAATAATGGATCAACATTTTGTTAATGAGGACATTGAGAGCAATATACCGGTTATTTTAGCTTTACTTAGAATATGGAATCGAAATTTTTTGAATCGAAATAACCACTGTATAGTTCCATATACTGACAGTCTTTCTAAACTGCCCGCCTGGGCACAACAGTTAGAAATGGAAAGTAATGGGAAAAGTGTTGATGTAGAAGGTCAACCTTTACAAATGCCAGCAAGTCCAATTATTTGGGGAGAAGTTGGTACTAATGCTCAGCATAGTTTTTTTCAATTTTTACACCAAGGCTTGGAAACCTCCCCTGTAGATATACTTATACCTCGTAAGCCAATAAAAGACACAAAATTTAGTCATATTCTTAGTAATCATAAACATTTAGTTATAAATGCAGTTGCTCAAGCAGAAGCGTTAGCTATTGGCTCAGTAGATTTAGCTAATGCATATATAAACTTGCCAGGAAATCGGCCATCTACAATTATAAGTTGGGATGAAAATAATCCATTTTCCATTGGAATGTTAATTTCGCTATATGAAAATATTACAATTGCATCTGGATTTTTATGGAACATTAATAGTTTTGACCAATGGGGAGTAGAGCTTGGGAAAAGTATTGCTAATAAAATTTCTAATGATGACGGGTATGAAGAATTAAGTCCCTCTGCTAAGGAATTTTTACAAAAGCAAATATAGAACTAGATTTGTTTTCTAAAAATTTTAAAAATTTACAAATTTGACTTTTACTTCTAAGAATTAAATGAGCCTTCGAATATTTATATGTATATAATAAAATTAGCTTTATCAAATAGAGAAAAATTAAATGAAACAAACTATAAGAAATTTAATTAACAATAATGATGATGAAAGTATTGCGATATCATCGAGTGATGGTAGTAAAATCAAGTACTCAGACTTAAAAAAACATGTTTTTGACATATCTGGGCAACTTTGCAAAAAAGGTTTTCTAAATTCAGATAGAGCGGCGATCGTTCTCCCAAATGGGCCTGAGATGGCGACAACTTTTTTAGCTGTAGCAAGTTATATGTCTGCTGCGCCACTTAACCCTTCTTACAAGTTTAGTGAATATGAATTTTATTTAAAAGATTTAATGCCTAAAATCGTAATTGTGGAAAAGAATAGCAGTAATCCTGTTGTTGAAGCCGCAAAAAAATTAGGTATAGAAGTATGTGAAATTAAAAAAATAGATAATGCGCCAACCGGAATATTTAATTTTTATGATGAAAGTTCTAGTTTTGAATTATCTGAAGAAACATATGAGGCTCTTGTACTTCATACATCTGGAACTACATCTAGACCTAAAGTAGTGCCTTTGACAAATAAAAATATTTATTCTTCTGCAACAAATATTTCAAATTCCCTTAAATTGAACTCTAAGGATCATTGCTATAATATTATGCCTCTTTTTCATATACACGGGTTAATTGCAATATTGTGTTCATCAATATTTTCAGGAGCATCAGTTTATGCAAGTGATGGTTTTAATGCATTAAAGTTTCTAGATATAGCAAAAAAAGAAAATATATCTTGGTATTCAGGGGTTCCTACTATGCATCAAGGAATATTGATGAGGGCAAAGAAAAATATAAAACTTGCAGAAAACCTCTCACTAAGATTTATAAGATCATCCTCAGCATCTTTACCACCAGCTGTTTTTGAAGAATTAAGACAAGTTTTTAAAACAACTGTCATTGAAGCTTATGGAATGACTGAAGCATCTCACCAAATGACGTCAAATCCAATGCCTCCTCAGATTCAAAAAGCTGGTTTTGTTGGTAAACCTGCTGGTCCTGAAGTATGTATAATGGATGCCGTTGGAAACATTCAGAAAAATGGTCATGAGGGAGAAGTGTGTATTAGGGGTGATAATGTAACTACTGGTTACGAAAACAATGATGAAGCTAATAAATCTTCGTTTATTAATGGCTGGTTTAGAACTGGTGACCAAGGGTTCTTTGATAATGACGGTTATTTAAAAATTTCTGGAAGATTAAAAGAAATTATCAATCGTGGAGGCGAAAAAGTGTCTCCTCTAGAAATAGATAATATATTAATGGAACATGAAGCAATTGAACAAGTTGTTACTTTTGGGGTAAAGGATAAGTTACTAGGAGAAGCTATAGGCGCTGCCATTGTCCTAAAAAATGAGAAAAAATGTTCTGAGATTGAAATCAAAAGTTACGCTCGAAATCATCTAGCCGATTTTAAAGTTCCCAAATATATAAGTTTTTTAAAAGAAATACCCAAAGGAGCCACTGGTAAACTTCAAAGGATAGGTCTAGCTGAAAAACTCGGCTTAGAATAGGAAATTAATATGATTAACATTTGCGTATTTGGTGCCGGAGCAATAGGTGGCTATATTGGATGCAGCTTAAGTAAAGCTGGAGCAAACGTCTCATTGATAGCTAGAGGCCCTCACAAAGAAGCTATTAAAAAAAATGGTTTAACCTTAATTTCAAATAACAAATCAGAAACATTTAAATTGAAAGTCACTGAAAACCCAAGTGAATTAGGTACACAAGACTATATCATTATTGGTGTTAAAGCTCATGCAATTTCAGGGATCGTTAATCAATTAAACCCTCTTTTAGATGACAACACTGCTATTTTATCCGCAGTTAATGGATTACCGTGGTGGTATTTTTATAAATCTAACACAGGTACAATACTCGAAAACACTCACATAGACTCAGTAGATCCCCATGGAATTATCTGGAAAACTCTTAATCCAAAACGAGCATTAGGGTGCGTTGTTTATCCAGCATGTGAAATTGAAAAGCCAGGCACTATAAAGCATATAGAAGGAAATAGATTTAGCCTTGGTGAACCAAATGGAATAAATTCAGAAAGATTAAAGATATTATCCGATCTATTCATAAAAGGTGGACTAAAAGCTCCTCAAAAAAAGAATTTGAGAGATGAAATTTGGATTAAACTTTGGGGGAATTGTTCTTTTAACCCTATAAGCGCAATTACTGGGGCAAGCTTAGATGTTATAGGTAATGACCAAAGTTCAAGATTATTGATAAAAGAAATGATGGAGGAGTGCCAAAGAGTTGGTGAAGCAATTGGAGTTAACTTCAGTGTAACAATTGAAAAACGGATAGATGGTGCATCATCTATAATTGGCCATAAGCCCTCAACACGACAAGATATTGAAATGAAACGACCTTTAGAAATTGACCCTATTATGAGCGCAATTATAGAAATTGGAACAAAACTAAATATACCTACACCAATGTTAAAACATATGAATGGAATACTTAAATTAAAAGCTGATTATTTAGGCTTATATAAAAGAAGCCAACTAATAGAGAATTTAACAATTTAAATTTTGAAAAGGATTTCTTCCTTCTTTGTCTTCAATTTCTACTATCCAACAATCGCTATCTATTTGTATTTCTTTAGTAATTCTTTTATCTATGTCGATATTTTGTAATTTTTTATCAGGATATAAATTTACAAATTCTACAACATCATTCTCATTAATTAAATCATATTTCAAATTACGTGTGAAAAGCTTCGCATAGCCATCTAGCGTGTCTACTTTAACAAAAATAGCACCAGCTTCACTATCACCTCTTTTAGTAACATAAGCGTTGGTAAAATTTCGTTCGGCCGCTCTAATACCTGCATTTATAAGTATTTCTGATTTTAATTCAATTATCATTACTAGAATATCATCAGTCTAAAAATCTGAGCATCTTCCCGCTTTTTCCCAATCTCCATATCTAGTTGGTTCCAATCCCTTAGGACCTCCTTTTTCTTTGGGAACAGTTTTATCCTCGGACACATTCTCGTTTGATTCATTTTTTTCTTTTTGTTTACTTAATTTTGTAATTTTACTATCCATAAGTATAACTTTCTTATTAGCCAATATCTAAATAATTTACATAATATTTATTATTAATACAAATACAAGGCAGTAGTTTGATAGAACAAAAAACATTTAACAACAAAAAAAAATTAAACAAGACTGTAAGACTTGTAGCATTGGAAATTTGGATACTCGTTTTTTACAAGAATCAAAAATTTGACGATATCATTAAAAAATCTTTTGACTTTAATAAATTAAATAAACGAGACAAATCTTTTCTATTTTTACTCATAAACACATGTATGAGAAGGCATAACCAAGCTCAAAAAATTTATAATAAATACTCAAGGTTTGGGATAAAGAAAAAAAATCGTTACTTAAATGGCATTTTAGTTATTTCTACAATTCAGTTAATTTGGTTGAATATAGCCCCTTATGCAGTTTTAAATGAAGCAGTTAATCAAGCTAAAATTTATATTGGAGAAAAACAATCTAAGCTCGTAAATGCAATTCTACGTAAAATAGTTACAAATAAAAATGATTGTTTAAACTTCATTCCTGAAGATAAATGCAACCTTCCAGAATGGCTTTTAAAAAGTTGGACATCTTCATATGGTGAAAAAAATGTCAATGAAATAGCAAGGTTAGCCATGGAACCGCCACCACTCGATATAGTTGTTTCAAATAAAATGAAAGAAAGTGAATTGAACCAATTTAAGCTCAATCTCTCAGGTAAAAAAATCTTGCCTAATGTTATAAGATGTAATTTAAAAGAGTCAGTTGAAAGCTTACCAGGATTTTCTGATGGTTTGTGGTGGATACAAGATGCAGCATCCCAAATACCTTGTAATTTATTATTGTCTAAAATAAAACAACATTTTTCTCAATCTATTGATTCTATTAAGGTAATAGACATGTGTTGCGCTCCTGGAGGTAAAACAGCCCAACTTTTAGATAACAAATTAGACGTTGTATCTATTGAAAAAAATAAATTGAGGTCTCATAAATTCAAAGAAAATATGAAACGTCTTAACTTTAATCCTTGTTTAATTATTGCTAAAGCAGAAGATTATCTGCCAAACTTTAAACCTGATGTTATTTTAATTGACGCTCCCTGTTCTGCAACAGGCACGATTAGAAAAAATCCAGATATTTTTATAAAACCAGCACCAATCAATTTAAACGATTTAATTTTAACTCAAGATAATATCTTAAGTAATGCTTCAAAAATATTGAAAAAAAATGGATTAATTATGTATGTCACATGCTCTCTTCAAAAAATTGAAGGTGAAAGAAGGATTGAAAAGTTTTTAAAAAAAAATCAAAGTTTTTCCATTGTTCCATTTTTTTCCACTGATTATCCTTTGATTAGCGATTGTATAACTAAAGAAGGCTTCATAAGAATCCTTCCAAATTATTTTAATTTTAATTCTGATGATGTTATGAATGGAACAGACGGTTTTTTTATCGCATTAGTTAAAATGGAAAATTAATTTTATGCTTAAATTTATAGATTTAATTACAAATAATTATTTTCTCAAAAAAAAGCTAAAAGTAGATGGACAGAATTCTCCTGTAAGAAGACTTACTGATAACTGGCAAGGCAACTCAGAAATTGGTAAAACAATAGTCAATGGTGAAACTAATCCCAAACTAATTAAAGATTTTAACAGGTTTTATTTTTTGAGAGATTTGAAAGCTGAGGGTAGTATTAAAGCAAGATCCATAGCACGTTCTTTAGTTTCAAATTGGATCAATGAGAAACATAATCTTCTGTCAAAGGAATATGACTCTCAAATAATGGCAGAAAGAGTAACGTGTTGGAGTTTCAATTTTTCATGGTTTGCAGAGAGTGGTGAATTAGATTTACAACAGAAAATTTTATATTCTATTGCATTACAAACAAAATATCTCGAGATAAAACTCACAGAAACAAATAATTATCTACAACAAATTATAATAATTAAAGGTATTTTAGTTGCTAAGTCTATTTTATTTGACGATATAATCATTATCGATGAATTATTAAATATTATAGATCAAAAACTTGAAATTTTAACAAATAATGATGGTGGACACATCTCTAGAAGTCCTGTCCTGCATATAAATTTATTAAGACATTTAATAGAAATTAGATCTATAGTTGGAATTTTAAAAAATGTTGATGCAGAGAACTTACATAAAAAAACAATTAAAATGGGCGAATTCTGCAGAGGCTTTAAGATGCCAAATGATTGTTTTGCATGGTTCCACGGAGGATCATTAGTTCCTAAAGATATTATAAAACAAACTTTAAACAGGATTGGTTACAAAAATAGAATTTTTCAACTTGCTGAAGACACTGGTTTTTGTAGATTATCCAATATGGATACAGTTGTGTTTGTAGATGTTGGTTTAAAACCAATAGTAAGTACGAATACAAAAGCAAGTTTATTTGCGTTTGAGTTTTTTTATAAAAAAGAAAAAATTGTTTCTAATCTAGGAGAATTAACTAAATCTAGTATTAAGAGTGCCAAAAGTTCATTAGCTTCATCTGCTGCTCACTCTACTTTAAATATTGATGATAGAAATAATATAGATCTAACAGGAAAAAGAAAAACTGAGATATTAGAAGTCAAATACGGAAAGACAAAGGATGGAAACTTATTAGATTTAACACATTCTGGTTATAAGACTATTTTTGGGATAAATCACAAAAGACAAATTTATCTATCTAATAAAAAAAATGAAATAAGGGGTAAAGACGTAATCATAAATCTTGGAAATATTGGTTCAATACCCAAAATGGCAAATATTCACTTTCATTTAAATTCAAGCATTGAACTTATAAAAACTAGAAGTGGTTCAATTTTATTAAACCACTTAAAAGGCTTTGTTTGGAAAATGACCTCTGACAATCAAGATATAGTTATCCGGGATTCAGTTATGTTTACCCCAAAAGGACCTACTCCTTGTAAAGAAATAATGATAATTATGAAGCTTGAAAAAATAAGGGCTTATAAGATGATCTCTTGCAATTGGGCATTTCAATTACAAAAGTAGACTGAGTTTAAATTAATAAGAAATATTTTAATTATAATATAATCAAATTAAAGATCGGTTAAATAAAATGGACAATGTTGACAGTGATGAATTATTTACTGACAAAGTTAAAATTAAAAGGGCTTTGATTTCAGTAACCGACAAAAATAATATTGAAAAATTAGCTAAAGTTCTTGTGGATTATAATATAGAAATTTTATCTACTGGAGGCACTGCTAAGTTTTTAAAAGAAAATGCAATACCAGTTAAAGATGTTTCAGATGAAACAAATTTCCCCGAAATTTTAAATGGAAGAGTAAAAACGCTCCACCCTAAAATACATGGAGGGATACTTAGCAGAAGAAATAATTCCGTTCATATAAACCAATTGCAAAATTATCAGATTAAGGAAATTGATCTCCTAATCATTAATTTATATAAATTTAAGGAAACCCTAGAAAACAACAAGTATAAGACTGAAGTTATTGAAAATATTGATATTGGTGGACCTGCAATGATAAGGGCCGCAGCTAAAAACCATGAGTTTGTTACTATTTTAACTGATCCTGGGGATTACTCTAAGCTTATAAATGAACTTAAAGATGAATGTGAAACCTCTTATGATTTTAGAAAATATCTTGCTGGAAAAGCTTTTAAATTAACTAATGAGTATGATCATGCAATTTCTGACTGGTTTAATAATGAAAACATTAACGCAATTGATCTACCTCAAAAATTTTCAATAGATTTTAATAAATTCTTGGAAATGAGATATGGAGAAAATCCTCATCAAAAAGCGGCATTTTATAAAACGAATGACCCTAGAATTGGAATTGCTACATCTAACCAACTTCAAGGTAAAGAGCTTTCATATAATAATATTAATGATGGCAATGCTGCTTATGAATTAATTTGTGAATTTAATCAGCCAGCAATTGCAATTATTAAACATGCTAATCCTTGTGGTGTAGCTGAGAACGATAATATAAATTTAGCGTGGGAAAAAGCACTACAAACAGATCCAATTAGTGCATTTGGTGGAATAGTGGCTTTAAACAGAGAATTAACCCTAGATTTAGCAAAGCAAATGAAATCTTTATTTTTAGAAGTAATAATTGCACCTTCTTTTACTAAAGAGGCACTTCAAATTTTTAGGGACAAACCCAACATAAGAATTTTAGCATCAGGATCAATGCCTAAACCTCAGGAAAACGGATTGGATATAAAGTCTATTTCAGGAGGTATGCTGGTCCAAACTCGCGACAACAAAGTTTTACAGACAAGTGACCTGAAGATAGTAACAAAAAGAGTACCTACACAATTAGAAATAAATAATTTACTTTTTGCGTGGAAGGTAGCAAAACATACTAAATCCAATGCAATCATATATGCCAAAGATCTTCAAACTGTTGGAATTGGGGCAGGACAAATGAGTAGAATAGATTCCACAATGATAGCAAATGAGAAAGCTAAAAAATCTTCAATATTAGCAAACTTAAAATCATCAATGACTTTTGAAAGTGTAGTTGCTAGTGACGCATTCTTCCCATTCGCCGATGGTTTAGTAGCCGCTGCAGATGCAGGTGTTACTGCTGTAATTCAACCAGGTGGATCAATTAGAGATCAAGAAGTAATAGCTGCAGCCGATGAACGCAATATTGCCATGGTTTTTACATCAGTAAGACATTTCAAACATTAATTTAAAATAAACTTTCGTCTTCAAGATATTTTATAATCTTCTTAATTAAACTTGGTATTGCTAATTTTTTTAAATTTTGACTATCAATAAACCTGTAGGATTTCTTAACTGATTGATCTTTCAAAATGTCATCATTATCAATATAAGCTATTGCAATAGAACAGTTTAACTTAAAATGTGTGAATACATGTATTATTTTTTTTTCAAGAATATTCCAATCAAGATCAAACAAAGAGTCTTTTTTTGTTATAAAACTAGGTGATTTTGAGAAATAATTCTTATCTTCTTTTAGCCAGCCTATGGACGGAATTACATCCATATTTGATAATAATCCTTTATTACTATTTTTAGTCATTAGAATATCACCGTGCTGATTAATTAAACAAAAAAATAAACCATATCTATTATTTTTAATTTTTTTTGGCAGTCGTTTAGGATATATTTTAGCATTAGCAGTCCCACCTACTTTACAAAAACTAATCAAAGGACAAGAAGGACACCTGGGAGACTTAGGTATACAAATTAATGATCCTAAGTCCATTAGTGCTTGAGCATAATCTCCATATCTTTGATTTGGCAAATACCTTTCTGAGATTTCTTCAATATATTTTTTTGATTTTTCTAATGGCTCATCAACGGCATATAATCTAGAAAATATCCTTTCGACATTGCCATCAATAACATTTGATTTAATATCAAAAGCAATTGCCATTATAGCTGATGCAGTGTAGTTGCCAATCCCTGGCAAGGATAATAATTTGCTTTTGTCACAAGGAATTATCGAATTATAATCATTAGAAATTATTTTTGCTGTCTCATGAAGATTTTTTGCCCTACTGTAATAACCTAAACCAGCCCAATAAGAAGATACTTCTTGAAAATCTGCTTTAGCCAGTTGATCAATAGTAGTCCATTTTTTTACAAAATTTAAAAAATAGGGAATAACTGTTGACACTACTGTTTGCTGCAACATGATTTCTGATAAATACACAAAGTAAGGGTTGGGCAACTCCCCAGATAAAGCTCTCCAGGGCAGATTTCTTCTATTTTTGTCATACCAATTTAATAATAAATTAGAAAAAATTTTGTAATTATCTTTTTTTGTCTTATTCATGGGTTTATGTATATATTATGTTATCTGTTAAAAATATTCTTTTAAAAAAATTGTGATTTATAATATGAAGTCATTAGTAAAAATTACAGAAAATATTGTTGAAAAAAAGTTAAGCAGACTTGGTGCCGTTCAAACACATATTTTACTAAATTGGAATTATATAGCAGAACATTATTCTAATATTACAATTCCTGATAAAATTAAGTTTAATAGAAACAAAAATACTGAAGGCCAAATTATTATAAAGGTTCAAAATGGTTTTGGACCAGAAATTCAACACGCTATTCCATTTTTGTTGAATCAAATAAACTCAAGATTTGGCTATAAGGCTATAACAAAAATCAAAATAATACAGTCTGAACTTGGATATATTAAAAAAAGAGAAAAAAACGTTTTTCAACAAAAAGTTTTTACTAATGACCCAGACTTAATTTCTAATATTTTGCCAGATGGAGAACTAAAATTAGCAATGCAAAGATTCGAAATTTCTAGAAAAAAAATGCTCTGATATTTTAAATATCTATTATTTAATCAGTTGATTTAGTGTATAATAATATTAAAAATATAATGTTAAAAGGTAAAGATTTTGAAAAAACAAATTATAGTAAATAGACGAAACATATTATTAAGTTTATTGGCCATTAGTGTTTTCCCTAAATATAGTTATTCAAATCAAGAACTATTAAGTGACAATATGCGTAAACAATTTATGGGTTCAAAAAATGCACCGATTAAAATTAAGGAATATTTTTCTCTAACCTGTGGTCACTGCGCAAATTTTCATGTTAAGACTTTACCTCAACTCAAGGAGCGATACATTGATACTGGTAAAGTTCAATTAGAGTTTATTGACTATCCTCTTGATAGGCTTGCTATTATCGCTGCCACCTTAGCCCGAACACTTCCAACTGAGGACGGATATTTGGAAGCTATAAGCATATTATTAAAAAAACAAAAGCAGTGGGCATATTCAAAAAAGCCTCTTGATGAATTACGTTCTATAGCAAAATTATTTGGAGTTTCTTCAAAACAATTTGAAGAAATTTTAAAAAATATTCCGCTTATGCAAGAAATTATTAATAAAATGGAAAAGGAGTCTAAAAATTTTAATATAGAGTCCACACCAACATTTATTATAAATAATAATCATAAAATTTCAGGCGCTTTGACTTTTAAAGACTTTGAAAAAGAACTTTTAACTTTAATTAAAGCAAAGAATTCTTAATATTAATAAAGGATAATTAATGAAGTTCAAATCTGTTAGGATTTCTGGGTTCAAATCTTTCTTAGAACCAACTGAAATACTGATTAACGATGGCTTGACTGGAGTTGTAGGTCCTAATGGTTGTGGGAAGTCAAACATTGTTGAAGCGGTAAAATGGGTTATGGGCGAAAATTCTGCACGTCAAATGCGTGGCGATGAAATGGATGATATTATCTTTGCAGGTACAAGTGAGAGACCAGCTAGAAACTTTGCAGAAGTATCTATTAAATTAGACAATTCAGAGCGAAAAGCTCCAGCAAATTTCAACCACCTTGAAGAAATTGAAATTTCCAGAAAAATTGAAAGAGAAAAGGGATCAATCTATAGGGTTAATTCAAAACAAGTTAGAGCAAGAGATATACAATTAATTTTTGCTGATAATGGAACCGGTGCACGTTCCTCAGGAATAGTTAGTCAGGGTAGAATAGCACAAATAATAGATGCAACCTCTGAAGATAGAAGAATAATTCTTGAAGAAGCAGCAAATATAAAGGGGTTACATAACAGAAGACATGAGGCCGAACTAAAACTAAATGGAGCTAATGAAAATCTAAATAGATTAATGGACATTGAGCAAACTTATCAAGATCAGCTTATAGAATTAGAAAAACAAGGAAGAAAGGCTGCTAGATATAGATCAGTAGGTGACAGACTAAGAAAAGCTGAGGCAACTTTGTTTTTAACACTCTTAGATACGGCAGAAAATGAGTTTAATAATTTCAAAAAATATTTAGATATAGCCAAAGAAAATGTAAATAAAGGACAAATTAATGTGTTCAAACACACTGAAGCAAAACAAGAAATTTTAAATGAATTACCTGAGTTTAAAAAATTAGAAACTAAAAAGATAACAGTTTTACAATCATTGAATATAACAAAAATTAGATTAGAAGAAGAGAAATCCTCTGCAAAAACAACTTTAAACAATACCTTAAATCAAATTTCCCAAATAGAAACAGACATTCAAAGAGAAGTTGAAATTAAACAAGACGCAAAAAAAACATTGTTGAGCCTATTTACAGAAGAAGAAAAGTTAAAATCTGAGTCAACAGATTTTTTGACTAAGAAAACTGACACCTTGAAGCTAGTAAAAGATCTCAAGGCTAAAACAGAAGAAGCAAATACAAAACTTTCCACTATAACTTCAGAAATATATTCAATTAAATCTGATAAATCAGATCTTGAAAAGCGTATATCTGTTCTAACAGATAAGATTAAAAACTCTGAATTTCAAATATCTGAGTTTAACTCAAAGGAAGATGAACAACTTCTTAAAAAGAATAATCAGCAATTAAGTAAATTAAAACAAATATTAAGAAATAAAAATCAAAATTTATTGTCTAATAAACAAGAATTAATAAAATTAGAAGAAAAAGAAGTTAAACTTAGTGATCAAAAGAGTAATACTGACCAAAAATTTAATGTAATTAACGCGGAATTAAATTCTCTTTCTTCGATATTAGGTGATGATACTTTAAATAAAAACTCACTAGAAAAAAACATAAATAATATTGGTAACCTTGAAAAAGCAATAGGATCCGTTTTAGGTGAAACCTTATTAGCACCAATTCATTTCGATCAAAATCATTTTCTCAAGAATACATATTGGAGAAATGATTTAAAAACTAAATTCAGCACAGAATTACCCAAAGGCGCAATCCCTATAATTTCAGAAATCAAAAAAAATTCAATTTTAGATATTGCTTTGATTGGTGTAGGTATAGTTAAAGATGAAGAAACTGCTTATGATCTTCAGAAAAATTTATCATTTGGGCAAGCACTTACAACTTCCAAAGGTGGTTTATGGAGATGGGACGGTTTTGTACAACCTCAAGGTGTACAAAACGGTTATTCCGAAAGACTTCAACAAATTGCAAAATTAAAATTACTTCAAAATAAATTACCTGCTGTAACAAAAGAACAAAAAGTTATTGAAAGTAAAATTGATGAAAATCAATTAGGTATAAGTAAATGTAAACGTGATATTATTGAATTAGAATCGCAAATATCAGAACTAATTAAAAATTCAAACACATTAGAATTAACTAACTCAAAATTAGATGCAAAACTTCTTTCATCTAAAGTTTTATTAAAAGAGCATCTAGATATAACAAAAATATCTCAAAAAGAGTTAGTTGGACTTAAAAATCAATTAAACAATTCTATTAATTTACCATCATTATTAGCTGATGAACTGAAAATAAGAAATATAGCCGATCAATGTAGAAATGAATTAGCTGACGCAATGGCATCAGAACAACAAATAAAGACACATGAAAGTTTTCAAGCAAGAAACCTAATGCAGATCAAAAATCAAAGTGAAAATTGGAAAAAAAGAGAAAATGAAGCGTCCATGAGATTGATGTCTTTGCAAGATAGATTGAAAAAGTTAAAAGATGACCAAAAAAGATTGATAAGCCTACCAGATGATTTTGAAAAGAGAGAAGAAGATCTCAACAAACAAATTGATAAGGCTGTTCAAGACAAGAATATTGCCTCTGATAAATTAGTACATACTGAGACTAATCTTCATAATATAGAAAAATTAGAAAGGGAAGCAGAACAAAAAGTTTCATCCTTTCGTGAAGAAATGATAAAAATAGAAGCTTCGCTGAATCTTGCTAGAACCAAAATACAGAACATTGAGGCTAGAGTTTTTGAAAAGCTAAGAATAAACACAGATAAATTGCTTGAAATTGTCGGTTTTAATGAAAAAAATAATTTAAACGTTTCTATTGAGTTATTAGAAAGAACTGTTCAACGTCTTATAAATGAAAGGGAATCACTAGGTGCCGTAAATTTGCGTGCAGAAGAAGAAATGAAAGAGATGAAAGAAAAAATCGAGACCATGTCATCTGAAAGAATTGATCTAGAATTAGCAATAGAAAAACTTAGAACTGGAATTTTTGAACTTAATAAGGAAGGAAGGCAAAGATTAAAAGATAGCTTTAATGATGTTAACAAAAATTTTAAAGATCTTTTTCAAAAACTCTTCGGAGGTGGAGACGCTGAATTAAAATTAGTTGGAAGTGAAGATCCTCTTAAAGCAGGTTTAGAAGTTTTAGCAAGTCCACCTGGAAAGAAAATGCAACTTCTTTCACTTTTATCTGGAGGAGAACAAGCCTTAACGGCAATCTCTTTGATTTTTTCAGTATTTTTGTGTAATCCTGCACCTATTTGTATTTTAGACGAGGTAGATGCACCACTTGATGACACAAATGTAGGAAGATTTTGCAATTTACTTAATAAAATAGTTGCAGAGACAAACACTTATTTTATGGTTGTAACGCATCATAGACTTACAATGGCTAAAATGGATAGACTATTTGGAGTTACAATGGAACAAAAGGGAATCAGTAGGTTAGTATCTGTTAATTTAGAAGAAGCTAACAGAATAAAGGACATTGCTTAAAAAAATAAATTTTTTTCAAGTAAACTCTTGACTTATTTGCTTGGTCAAAATAATTTAAGCACGCTTATATGGTGTATGCGAAAGTATGTTATGAGCTCATTTAAAAACGAAGAAAATTTGAATTCAAGAATAGATAATGCTTTAGCAAAAAAAGGGAATAAAAAAGAAGTTAATAACAATAACCAAACTTTAGTTAATACTTTTTCTAGAGTTGCCACTGAACTACTAGCTGGATTATTGGTTGGTGCAGGTATAGGTTGGACGTTAGATAAGTGGTTAAACACAAATCCTTGGTTTCTAATCTTATTCTTTTTGCTAGGTGGGGCTGCTGGTATACTAAATCTTTGGAGAGTGGTAACTGGAAAAGGCCTCAAAATTGGATACTTTTAACATTTAATATAGAAAAAATAATGAATTCACCCGTCGAGCAATTTACAATAAAAGTTTTATATGAATTAAATATTATTGGCATAGATATTTCTTTCACTAATGCATCATTATTTATGATATTATCTATTCTGGGTTCTGCTGGATTTTTATATATGGGAGCAAGAAAACAAGCTCTCGTTCCTAACAGATTTCAGTCTCTAGTAGAAATGTCATATGAATTTGTAGCTAATATGGTTAAAGAGAATGCTGGTAAAGGTAGTCAAGCTTATTTTCCATTTATATTCACTCTCTTTATGTTTATTTTATTTGGTAATTTACTTGGTATGATTCCATACAGTTACACTTTTACTTCACAAATAGCAGTCACATTTACATTAGCAGCTATCATATTTATTGGAGTTACAATTATCGCACTTTTTAAGCATGGATTGAAATTTTTTACATTTTTCTTCCCATCAGGGGTGCCTATTGGTTTAGCGCCATTGCTTATTCCAATAGAAATAATATCTTACTTCATTCGTCCTATTAGCCTATCAGTTAGATTATTTGCCAATATGTTAGCTGGACACACTATGATGAAGGTGTTTGCTGGTCTTATAATAATGATGGGATCTGCGAGTGGTTTTTTAAAGGTTGGTGCAATTTTACCACTGATGGCCGTTATAGGATTAACTGGGCTTGAATTCCTAGTTGCAGCCTTGCAAGCCTATGTCTTTAGTATTCTAACATGTATGTATCTTCATGATGCACTACATTTACATTAATTCATGACTAAATTATATAATTAACGAAAGGAAAATAAAATGGAAATGGATGCCGCAAAATTAATAGGAGCAGGTCTAGCAGTTATAGCGCTTGCCGGTGTTGGAGTTGGAATTGGTAATATCTTTGCTTCTTTAGTTACTGCTGTTGGTCGAAATCCAGCTGCAAAAAATGAAGTTTTTGGTATAGCTATTCTAGGTTTTGCATTAACTGAAGCCGTTGCTTTGTTTGCGCTTGTTATTGCACTTTTGTTATTATTTACATTCTAAATAATCAATTTTTTTGCCTGTAGCAAAATAAGCTATAGGCAAAATATAGTTTAGAAAATTAAAAATGTTATATTTTACAAAATTATTTTTAACTTCAATATTTATTATTAATGTTGAAACTGTTATTGCTTCAGAAGCAAAAACAGGTCTTCCCCAATTAGATCTTAACACTTATCCATCTTTAATGTTTTGGTCAATTATTTCTCTTATACTTGGTTTTGTATTAATGAAATATTTGGTAACTCCAAATATAAAATCAATCTTAAACTCTAGAGAAACCTCCATACAAAATGATTTAGTTAAAGCCAAGACTTCAAATCAAGAATCTGAAAAAATCAGACAATCAATTATAAAAAGTCAGGAAGACATTAAATCAAAGTCACAAAAAATTATTTCTGACGCCATATTGGAGTCTAAACAAAGTATTGAAAAAAAAGAAAAAGAGATTTCTGCAAAATTAGAATTGAAGGTTTCGGAAGCAGAAAAGAAAATAATTGATACACAAAATACTGTTATTAACGATGTTATTAATGTTGCTGAAGAAATAACAGCTGATGTAGTCAGAAAATTTACAGATATTAAATATGATAAAAGCAATGTCAAAAAAGCAATAAAGCTAGCTGCGAATAATGTATTGATGGAGAAATAACGTGTACCTTGATGAAACCGCTTGGGTTGCAATAGCATTTATTATATTCATTGCCTTGGTTTGGAAAAAAGCAAGCAAAGCAATAGTGTCCATATTAGATAATAGATCCTTATTAATACAGAATGAATTACAGGAAGCTAAATCTCTTAAGGAAGAGGCTTTAGAAGAACTTAGAAAATCTTTACAAACCCAAAAAAAAGTTTCAGAAGAAGCCGAAAATATAATCCGTGAAGCAAAAGAGACAGCAAAAAAGATACAAGAAGAAGCCTATTCCAAATCTTCAGATGTTATAAAAAGAAAAGAGGATCAAGCTAAACAAAAGATTATCTCGTTAGAAACTGATGCAATTAAAAATATAAAAAAAGTAACTGGTAACGTTATAATAGAATCCTCAAAAATATATATAGAATCTAATATTGATAAAAAAGAAAACGTAAATTTAATAACTAAATCATCTAAAGAGATAAAGCCATCCTTGTTGGTTTAATTATCTCAGCCCCAAATAAACTTGACCGCCGTTAGGTATTTTTATATCAAAATCTGTCTCTCTATCAACTGTTTTACTTCCCTTTAAGAGAAACTGCGAGTATTTAAAACTATCTCTATCATATTCTTTGTTATTCGTGTCAGTTGAAACTAATGTGATATTTACAGGGACAAAATCTTCAATATTATTGTCTTTTCTAATAGCTCTCACATTTACTGAAATTTCCATTTCAATATTATCGTTATCTTTAGTACAGTATGTTTTTATACCTCTCAAACCAATATAAACAGGTAATTTATTTTCAGATTTAACAATAACTTCTGCGGCCTTTTTGGGTGCTGTTACTTTGGGACAATCTACAACATCCTTTTTGAGAGATGAGCAACCATTTAGAATTAAAAAAAAACAAAGGATAATAAATTTAACCATTAATAATTACCTTTTAGCACAAAAAACTTTAAAACAAGATTAATCTTTATTGACGTAATCAATGTAATACATCAAAAGTAAATTATGAAGAAACAAAAAATAAATTTATATTTAGCTTCTCCTAGAGGTTTTTGTGCTGGTGTTGATAGAGCAGTAAAAATAGTTGAAGAATCTATTAAAAAATTTGGAGCCCCAGTTTATGTCAGACATGAAATAGTTCATAATAAAGATGTTGTGAATTCACTAGCACGAATTGGCGCTATTTTTGTAGATGAGGTGAAAGAAGCACCAATAAATCGACCTATAATATTCTCTGCACATGGTGTCGCTAAATCTGTTGTTAATGAAGCTAAAAAAAGAAAAATGATATCCATTGATGCAACTTGTCCGTTAGTCACTAAAGTTCATAATGAAACAATACGTCATTATAATGTAGGTAGACACGTTTTATTAATAGGTCACAAAAATCATGTTGAAGTGATAGGTACCATGGGACAAGTTCCTGAAGATAGTATTACATTAGTTGAAACTGAAGAAGATGCTCATAAAGTAAAAGTTTCTAATCCTGATAATTTAGCTTTTGCCACACAAACAACTTTATCATTAGATGATACCAGTAAAATTTTAAATATATTAAAAAATAGGTTTCCTAACATTAAGGGACCAAGCTCTGAAGATATATGTTACGCAACTACAAATAGACAGTTGGCTGTAAAATCAATGTCAAAGATATGTGATTACATTTTGGTAATAGGAGCAGAAAATTCTTCAAACTCAGTTCGCTTAGTTGAAGTGGCATTGTCACATGGTGTTCAAAAAGCTATTTTGATTCCAAATGAAGAAAAATTAGATATGTTTCTAAATAATTTTAATCCAAAAAAATATCCTAATATTGGATTGACAGCAGGTGCTTCCGCCCCTGAAACTTTAGTCCAAATTTTAATATCAAAACTAAAAAAAGATTTTGACGTTAATCTCATAGATCATGAAGTCACAAAAGAAGATGTAAAATTTAATTTACCAAAAATGTTAAGATGAGAAATTAGGACACAAAGTTGGCAGTTTATACTAATTTAAATGATGAACAAATATCTGATTTTTTAAAACTATATAGAATTGGTAAGTTAATTTCATTTACTGGGATTACAGAAGGAATAGAAAATAGTAATTTTCATTTAAAAACTACCGGTGGTGAATTTATACTTACAATTTTTGAAAAGAGAGTTAACAAAAAAGATTTACCATTTTTCATAAATGTAATGAAACATCTCAGTAAAAAAAAATTTTTTTGCCCAAGACCAATTAGTGATGCAAAAGATAATTATCTTCAGGAATTACGTGGAAAACCCGCAATAATCGTAAACTATTTACAAGGAAAATCTAAAACTAGAATAACAATAGAAGACTGTTATAAAGTCGGATCTAAAATAGCCTTAATGCATATAAAAACTAAAGATTTCTCTTCTGAAAGAGAAAATTCCCTTTCAATAAATGGATGTCAAAATCTTATTAAAAAATGTAATGTTTCAATTCCTAATGATATTTTAAATAAAATTGAACCTAACATTTTAAAAGAGATACAAAATTCATTTAATTACTGTGTAAAGTTTTGGCCATACAATTTACCCAAAGGTTTTATCCACGCAGACATTTTTCCCGATAATGTATTTTTTCATGAAAATAAATTATCAGGCATAATAGATTTTTATTTTTCTTGTACTGATATTTTATCTTATGACTTGGCTATAGCTATAAATGCTTGGTGTTTTGATCAAGAAAAAAATTTCAACAAAAAAAAATATCAATCTTTACTTGATGGATACAACTCTCAAAGAAAATTAAGTACTGATGAAATTTTTTATTTGCCTCTTTTATCTAAAGTTGCATCTATGAGGTTTTTACTTACAAGATTATATGACTGGGTACACACTCCAAAAGATGCAGATGTTCTTCCTAAAAACCCTGCAGAATATATAAACAAGTTAAAACACTTTAGAGAAGTAGTCGAAAAAATAAATTACCACGAAACTTACCAGCTATGAATGAGGTAACAATTTACACAGATGGCGCTTGCTCAGGTAACCCAGGTAAAGGCGGATGGGGTGCTATATTGATAAACGCTAAAGAAACAAAGTACATGTCAGGATCAAAACAATTAACAACAAATAATCAAATGGAATTAACTGCTACTATTGAAGCCCTTAAAGCAATTTTAAAACCTAGCAATATAGCTCTATATACTGACTCACAATATGTAAAAAATGGCATAACTTCTTGGATTTTTAATTGGAAAAAAAATGGATGGAAGACAGTAAACAAGAAACCCGTTGCTAATAAAGATTTGTGGATAGAGTTAGAAAAGTATGTTGATTTTCACTCAGTAAGTTGGTTTTGGGTTAAAGGTCATTCGGGAGATCACTATAACGAAATAGCAGACGAATTAGCCGTTAAAGCTATGAACGAGAGATCTTAAGAGATTACAAATGTTTTAACATATTCTCGGCTGAGGAAACTTCAAAAGCCCCTACCTCTTCAACAAATAATTTAGATATAATATTATTTTCAACGACCATAGAAAATCTTCTTGATCTTCGTCCCATAACTTTTCCAAAGTCCATATCTAGCCCTAAAGCTTCTGAGATTGAACAATCTGTGTCTGCAAGCATGTCTATTTTTCCGACTACACTATTTGATTCACCCCAGGCACGCATAACATGTGGATCATTAACTGCCATACATGCAACTACAGTTACACCTTTTTCTAAAATTTGTTCATAATTTTTAATATAACTAGGTAAGTGTTTAGCAGAACAAGTAGGAGTAAAAGCACCAGGTAATGCAAAAAGAACTACTTTTTTCGATTTAAAATATTCTTCAGTACTAATATGCTTGACACCTTCATGATCTTTCAAAAGAAAAGTACCTGATGGGAAACTATCTCCTACACCTATTGACATCTAAACTCCTTAATTTTGATAAGTTCATACAATAAACAAATATAAATTATTTTAAACCGATTTATTTAGCTGTATCTAAATATTCTCTAATCACTTTAACGGTTAAAAGCTCAGGAAAAGTTTTACCATCAGGTATTAGAGGACTATATATCTCGTTAAATGGTATCCCATAGCGCCCCTTTAAAGATAAAAATTGCTGGATTTTTTCATTTGGCTTTGTCCAATCTAATCTTAAAATTATAACATTATTTTTCTTAAATAGTTCTGAAACTTCTTTGGTATCAATAACAAAAATTTTATTTACCTTACACGTTAAACACCAATCAGCAGTAATATCTATAAAAACAGTTTTACCTTCTTTTACTAATTGATTAGGTAAACTAATATTACCACTTATATCCCAATTAATTATTGATTTATCAGAGATATTTATTTCACTAAATTTTTTAGTATTACTTTGTAATTCCACTAAAACATTAATCAACCATAGAGAGGTTATTAAAAGTAAAAGGGCCATTAGTTTTTTGAAGATTATTAACCAATTACCAGGCTTGGGAATAAATGATATCATCCTTGGAAATAAGCCAAATAAAATCAATGGTAAAGACAAGCCCAATCCCATTATTAAAAGGACAGAATAAATTTCAATTGTGCTCCCTGAAAGAGCAAAACCAATTGCTGTTCCTACTAGTGGGGCTGTACAAGGCGTTGCCAAGAAAGTTAAAAACATTCCTGTTAAGAAATCACCAAAGAAACCTTCTCCTTTGTAAGACAAGATTGACAGGAGTTTTGTAGGTAGAAAATAATGGAATATACCTAGAAGATTTAACGCAAAAAAAGACGTTAATACAATCATAAATATAAGGAAATATGGATTTTGAAATTGTATTCCCCAACCAACAAGATTTCCAGAAGTTTTAATGAAATATGTTATTGTTGCTAACAAGAAAAATGTAGTCAGAATTCCTAATATATTAAAAAATAATTTCTTATTATAAACTGTTCTGCTCTTAGAACTTAGACTCACAAGTTGTATCATTTTAAGCGACAATACAGGTAAAACACATGGCATAAAATTCAATATAAACCCACCTATGAAGGCTATAAGTAAAATTTGAAAACCTAGAGGATTATCAATATTGTTTAAAACATTATTTGTTTTTGATGTTTTCAAGTTCCTAATGGATGTTTGATAGCTATAATTATCACTAAGAAAAGTAAATTTCAAACCAGTAAAATTATATTTATTTTTATTGGTAAGATTTATCGATAAATTCAACAAATTTTCTTTCGAGGAATAGTATGGCTTAGAATAAATATGCCCTTTACTATCTTCAATAATGATATCATATGGTTTTATATTTAAGTTATTTTCAAAAGTTATTTTTAATTTATTCTCTTCAAAATTAGATGATATTAACTTTAAGTTTTGTTCTGCTAATCTTGGCACTTGATTTTTATACTTAATTATTTCTCCTAATTGAATTTTACTTTCATTGTCAAGATTGAGTTCATTTAAGTTAAACTTATGAGTTACAGGCACACAAATATCTGAGCAAACCTGCGCATTGAATTCCAGAAGACCTGACATAACTTGTTCCTGTTCTTCAAGTATGATTTCTAAAGGAAAAATAACTTTTTTTTCGTAACCAAATGTTTCTATACCAAAAAAATCAAATCTTTTCGGATTTGGATATAAGAGTTTTGCTGATTTAATATTATTGGCATTGTTAAAGTTTATTTCAGGAGGTAAACCTGCATCTCCTGGATTTCGCCAATATATTTTCCATTTTGGTAAAAGATTAACTTTTAAGCCTAGTAAAATTTGAGACGGGTTACTTTCAAATTTTTTCCCAAACAAAAGTTCGAAATTAACAAATTTGTAATTTTCATTTATTTCTAAAGTGTTATTAGAAGATAAAAAATTTGAGAAACATTTGTTAATATTTAAAAAGTTAACAAAAAATAAACAAAAACAGATTAATATAATTTTATGATATTTTAAACTCACTACATTATTGTACATTATTTCTTTTCGGCTATTATTTATTTTTAATAATATATTGGAATACCACATATGGATCAAGAATTGTTAGGTAAACTTTTGATTGCATCTCCAGGACTTGAAGATGTAAGATTTCAAAATTCAGTTATACTGGTTTGCGAACATACTAATGAAGTTACTATGGGTTTGATTTTAAATAAACCTCTATATAATTTTGACACCTCCCAATTCTTAAAAAAAATGAAAATAAATAATGATCTTAAAATTAAATCCAATCCAACTTTTTTTGGAGGTCCTGTGCATCTAAATCAAGGTTTTATTATACACTCTAATGAAAAAAAATATCCTACTTCAGAACATATTCTTGAAGGAGTAATGATTACTAGTTCTGAAGAAATTTTACAAGATATTTCAAAAAATCAACCACCAGAAAATGCTAAAATTTTTCTAGGTTGTGCAGTATGGGATAAAGGACAACTAAATAATGAAGTACTTGAAAATTCTTGGATTATTACAAATTCTTCAAAGGAATTAATATTCCACAATAATTTAGAAATATCATTATGGAAAGATTCACTTAATAAGATGGGGATTGATCCTAAAAAGCTTGTATCATACTCGGGGAGAGCCTAAACAATCTAATTAAGCAAATTATTTATGTTTAATTTCTTTAATGATGATGCATCTGGACCTATTACAGATAAGACAGGATTAGCTCGAGAAAACAATTTTTCTACAACATCATAGATAGAAGTAATTGATATACTTTCAATTTTTTTTATTACTTCATTAGTTTCTATTAGGTTACCAAAATTAATCATACTTTTTGCGTAATATTCAGCTCTTGCACCGTTACTTTCTTGCCCCATAATAAAGCCTGAACGCATTTGAGCTTTTGCTCTAGTTAATTCATCATTAGAAATAGAGTTCTTGATATTTTTCCATTCGTTTAAACTTGCTTCAAGTAATTCATTTAAATCATTTGGTGAGGTGCCCGCATAAAAACCAAACACTCCTGAGGAATTTTGCATTTGTGTAAAAGAAAAAATAGAATAACATAATCCTCTTTTTTCTCTTATTTCTTGGAATAACCTTGATGACATGCCACCACCTAGTATAATGGTGAGTGCGCGTAAAGAATAACGATCAATATCAGTATTTTTAAGACCCTCAATACCAAAAACTAATTGTGATTGTTCTAAATCTCTATCTTCTCCACAAAAACCCGAATTCCATCTTGATAAATTTTTTCTGCATTTAAAACTATTTTTTATATTTGAAAATTTTTCTTCAACAGTTCTAAAAAACCAATCTCTATCTATATTACCAGACGAGGCAACAACCATATTTTCTGGGGCATAATTAGCTTTCAAAAATGATTTTAAATCACATTGTTGAAAATTACTTACAGTCTCTTTCGTTCCAAGAATTGGCCTGCCTATAGATTGATTTTTAAAAGCTGTTGAAGTAAAATTTTCAAACACCTTATCATCTGGAGCATCGTATGACTGACCTATTTCTGAAATAATAACCCCACGTTCCCTTTCAATTTCCTCTATTGGAAAAGTAGAGTTTTTAATTATGTCAGATAAAATATCAATGCCAAGATTTGTGTCCTCTTTTAAAACTTTTAAATAATAAGCTGTGACCTCTTTGCTTGTGTATGCATTTATGTCGCCACCAACATCTTCTATTTCCCTAGCTATTTTTTCCGCATTTCTATTTTCAGTTCCTTTAAATGCCATATGTTCTAGCATATGTGCTATTCCACATTCTTTCTTTGCCTCTTGCGAACTTCCAGATCCAATATAAACTCCAACTGACGTACTATGAACATCCATCTGGTCATGCAATAATGTAAGACCACTATCTAATATTTTGAATCCTACATCCATCAGTTTCTCATATTAGATTTAATAAAATTTTGAACATCATTTATGCTTGGATCCATTATATTAAAATATTCTTTACTGCTCATTATATTTTCCAAATGAAAAGGTTTTTTTGGCATTACATTTATACTTTTACTAATTATCTCTGGAAACTTAGCCGGATGAGCACATGCAAGTGAAATTACAGACATATCTTTTGATATAATATTGTTATCAAGTGCCTTTTGAGCTGCTCCATATCCAATTGCACTATGGGGGTCAAGAATGTAATTATAGTCTGTATAAACTTTGTTTATTATCTCTAAAGTTTCCTCGTCTGAAATCATATATGCAGAAAATAAATTATTGATTTTTTCAAGTTGATTTTCTGTGATTTCAAAATTACCGTAATTTTTGAATTCTTTCATTTGTTGCTTAACTTTATCTGTATCTCTTTCGTTTATCTCGTATAAGAGCCTTTCAAAATTACTAGAGACTTGTATATCCATACTTGGACTATAGGAAGGAAGCACATTTTTTCTCTCCATTAATCCATTATTGAAAAACCTTGTTAATATATCGTTCTGATTTGATCCACATATTAATTTTGATATAGGCAAACCAATTTTTTGGGCCATCCATCCTGCTAATATGTTCCCAAAATTACCTGTAGGAACTGAGAATACAATCTCTTTATCCGGCACACCTATTTTTAAAGCAGAGTAAAAATAATATACAATTTGAGGTAAAAGTCTTACCCAATTTATAGAGTTTATAGCTGACAATGAAGTTTCATCTTTAAATTTCAAGTCTTCAAAACAATCTTTTACTATTTCCTGACACCCATCAAAATCTGTTTTAACCGATAAAGCGTAAGCTCCTCTTTCATTAATCCAAGTCATCTGCTTTTGTTGAACACTTGAAACTCTTTGATGTGGGAAGAGTATAAAGATATCTATATTTTCTTTTCCCTTAAAAGCCTCTAAAGCAGCAGATCCTGTATCACCACTAGTCGCTCCTAAAATTACGCCCTTTTCAGCTCTTTTGTTTAGTGCTTGATTAAACGCTCTAGCTAAAAACTGCATGGCATAGTCTTTAAAAGCTAAGGTCGGACCGTGGAACAATTCAAGCACGTGTAAGTTCTTATTAAGTTGATATAAGGGGGCAACATCTTTGTTAAATACAGAGTAGGTATCTTTGGAAATATTTAATAATTCGTTTTCACTTAAACAAGGTTCTACGAAAGGTCTTATAATTTTTGCTGATAATTCCGCATAATTTAAATGCTTCATTTCATTTAAATCAGAATGGCTAAATTGGGGCCATTCTTCTGGCATGAACAAGCCTCCATCCCTAGCTAAACCAGACAAAAGAACATCTTCATAAGAAAGGGATGATTCTCCACCTCTTGTACTTGAATATTTAATCGAATTACTCATTGTTGTCTTTCTTTTTGAAACTTAATCTACCAGAAGACACATGATATGAAAAATATACAAATAACAAAGACAAAGCCAAGCCATACCAGGTTACAGCATATGATAAGTGTTGATTCCTTAATTTTGGTTTACCTGTAACTCCTATTGGAAGAGTTAGCTTTTCTCCTTGTCGAAGAGCATCTATATAATAGTTATTTATTACTTGATTTGAAGTTAAGTTTAAAAAGTTAATAATTTCATTTGGCTTTATTGTAAACCAAAAACCATTATTGCCGTCATTTTCTGGGACAAAATAACCTTTTTTTTGTGGAAATCTTATTATTCCTTTCAAAACAATTTGTCCCTCGACTAAACTAAACTTTCTCTTTTTAGGATTTCTGTAGCCTTCAGATACCCAACCTCTATTTATTAAAATTATTTTATTATTACTAAGGTTAAATGGAGTTATTACATGAAATCCAGCATTACCCTCATAAGTTTTACCAGTAATATAAACTTCGTCTTTATGTAAAAATGATCCTGAAAGCTCTACGGATTTAAATTCATTAACATTTGAAAAATCTAATTTAGATGGATTCTTAATTGGATTAGACTGACTTTGTGTAATGTATGTTTCTATTAATGCTTCTTTCCAGAATAATCTTTTAACTTGCCAAGTCCCAAAGCTGAACAAAAGAGCAAAAATTAATATAGAAAATATTGTTGGCCAAAGTAGAGGCCTAAAGTAAATATTCATTAGTTGTATGTAATCTCCAAATTTTTGATAAGTTTAATGCACTTATCAACCACCCCACCAGTATATACACACAAATAAAAACAACCAAACCACGTCAACAAAATGCCAATACCATGCAGCAGCTTCGAAACCAAAGTGGTGTTCAGAAGAAAAATGACCCTTCAAACCTCTAAACAAACATACAGTTAAAAAAATTGTACCAACTAAAACATGAAATCCGTGGAATCCTGTGGCCATATAAAAGGTTGATGCATAAATTCCATCGGTAAACGCAAATGTAGCGTGTTGATATTCATAAGCTTGAACGGCTGTGAAAATTGCGCCTAGAATTATCGTAAGAACAAGACCCCTTATAAAATCTTTTCTATTGTTATGCTGTAATGCATGATGAGACCACGTTACAGTACAACCTGATAGAAGAAGAATTAAAGTATTGATTAATGGTAAATCAAAAGGATCTAGAGCTACAATGTCAGCTGGAGGCCAAACACCTGTATCAGGATATACACTGGAATCAAAGAAAGCCCAAAAAAATGCTACAAAGAACATTACCTCAGAGCAGATAAAAAATATCATACCATATCTCATACCTATTTGTACAATTGGTGTGTGATGTCCTTGATATTCAGCCTCTCTAACCACATCTCTCCACCAATAAAACATGGTTGCTATTACCATAAACAAACCAGCTCCAAGTACATAAATTGAATATGGATATTCATGCATAAACAGAGTAAGACCCAAGAATAAAGTAAAACCAGCTGCCGACCCTAGTGCAGGCCATGGACTTGGTTCAACTAAATGATATTGATGCTTTTGATCACCGCTCATTAAATCCTCCTAATCTATTTTATATAGTTAAACTTATAAATTCAACACCTAAGTTTCTGCATTGAAAAATGTATAAGATAAGGTAATTTCTTCCAAATTCTTAGTGTTGTCGTCATCATCTATACTTGGATCAACATAAAATGATACAGGCATCTTAACTTCTTCTCCTGGCTGCAGTGTTTGTTTTACAAAACAAAAACAATCAACTTTCATAAAAATACTACCCGCCTTAGGTGGAGATACATTAAAAACAGCAGTACCTGTGGTTGCTTTATCAGATAAGTTTTTAGCTGTATAATAAATTACTTCTTGAACACCTGGTTGAACGATAATCTCTTTTTTAGGGGCTGAAAATTCCCAATTCAAATCTGAAGATATATTTGAATCAAACCTTATTTGAATATTTTTGTATTGACCGCTTGATCCTGGCGCTAAAGACGCCCTTTGAACTGTTCCTGCATAACCAGTTACTCTACAAAACAAATCATATAAAGGAACAGATGCAAAGGATAAGCCAAGCATAAAAACGGCAATCAGAAGTGTCCATATAAGAAAGTTGTTATTTTTTTTTGATAAACTAACAGCCATCTACCCTGTAATATCCATTCTCAAAATTGTGATAAAAAAGAAAAGAACTACCATGCTAATAATTATACCCAAAACTGCAAAATTTTTGGATTTTCTATTTTGATAAAATGTTTTAATATTTTCGTCATCTTTATTAGTATTCAAAATTTATCCTTTAAATTAAATCATCTTATCTATGCAAATACCCGCAAAAACGATGCTTAGATAAAAAATTGAGTATATAAATAGATTTTTCTCGGAACCTTCCACCTTTTTTATAATTAAAAAGGATCTTCTTAAAAATTCTAAACCGGATATCATAGCTATAAACAAATATAAATTACCAGAATAGTCAAATATCCATGGTAAAAATGAACAAGGTACTAACAAAAAAGAATAAATTAATATATATTTTCTAGTTAATTTTTCACCAGCAACAATCGGAAGCATTGGAATATTAGCTGCTGCGTAATCGTCTTTCTTAATTAAAGCCAAGGCCCAAAAATGTGGGGGGGTCCATAAAAAAATTATCAAAAACAAAATTAATGATTCAATACCTACATTACCTGTGGCACAAACTTGACCAATTACAGGTGGGAAAGCACCAGCAGCCCCTCCGATTACAATATTTTGAACTGTGTATCTTTTTAACCAAATTGTATAAACAATTGCGTAAAATAAAATTGTAAACGCTAACAAACTTGCGGCAAGCCAGTTCACTGACAAGCCTAAAATAATGATAGATAACAATGATGTTATTACACCAAATGAAAGTGCATCAGCAGGCTGAATTTTTCCTTGTGGAATTGGCCTATCCCTAGTTCTTAACATTAACTCATCAATATCACTATCGTACCACTGATTAAGTACCCCAGAAGCTCCAGCTCCAAGTGCAATCGCAAATATACCAATCAATGCTAAAAAAGGATGTAAGTCATAACTTTCAACAGGTTCTGCTGTGTAGTAACCAACAAAGGCTGTAAATACAACTAATGACATAACTCTGGGCTTCATTAGCCTAAAATAATCAAAGGGAGAACTTAATTTGTTTAAGTTTTCGACTATTCCACTAGTATTTACAGTTACAACAGGCATAATTACACACTAATCAAACTTATTTTACCTTAGGTATCTCAGAAAAGGTATGAAATGCTGGTGGCGAGGGTACAGTCCACTCTAATGTGTTGTCAGAAGAGCCCCATGGGTTCTTATCAGCTTTACGTTTTTTAACAAAAGCTTCAATGATAACAACTAAAAAAATAATAGCTCCCAAAGCTCCAATATAAGAACCTATAGACGCAATCATATTCCAGCCAGCGAATGCGTCTGGATAATCAACATAACGTCTAGGCATTCCAGCGAGACCTAAAAAATGCATAGGGAAAAAAGTTAGATTAACTCCTATAAAGGTAACCCAGAAATGAAGTTTCGCTAAACCTTCGCTATATTCATAGCCTGTCATTTTAGCAAACCAATAGTAAAAAGCTGCAAAAAGACCATAAACAGCACCCAGTGATAATACATAGTGAAAGTGTGCAATCACATAGTAAGTATTATGAAGTACAACATCTAAGCCTGCATTTGCTAAAACAACACCGGTAACACCGCCAACAGTAAATAGAAAAATAAAACCAATTGCCCAATACATTGGAATTCTAAACACAATAGATCCGCCCCACATTGTAGCAATCCATGAAAATATTTTTATACCTGTAGGAACTGCTATAACCATTGTAGCTGCGGTAAAATAAGCCCTTGTGTCAACTGAAAGCCCGACAGTATACATATGGTGAGCCCAAACTACAAAACCAATTACTCCAATAGAAACCATTGCATAGGCCATTCCTAAATAACCAAATACAGGCTTTCTAGAAAAGGTTGATATAATTTGGCTTACAATGCCAAAAGCAGGCAAAATCATAATATAGACTTCGGGATGACCGAAAAACCAAAATAAATGTAAAAATAAAATTGGGTCACCACCACCTTCTGGAATGAAAAAACTAGTTCCAAAATTTCTATCTGTTAGTAACATGGTAATTGCACCTGCTAATACTGGTATAGCTAACAACAATAGAAAAACTGTAACTAACATAGACCAGACAAATAAAGGCATTTTGTGCAATGTCATACCTGGAGCCCTCATGTTGAATATTGTCGTAATAAAATTAGCCGCACCTAATATAGATGAAGCACCAGCAAGATGAAGTGAAAAAATGGCTAAATCCATCCCCATTCCAGGCGATCCTGCTGAACTTGAAAGAGGAGGATAAATAGTCCAACCAACTCCAACACCTCCATCAACTACGGCTGATAAAAGTAGTAAAACAAAACTAGGAGGTAATAGCCAAAAGGAAATATTATTCATTCTTGGGAAAGCCATATCTGGAGCACCAATCATGATAGGAACAAACCAATTTCCAAACCCACCTATCAAGCCAGGCATAACAACAAAAAATACCATAATCAAACCATGAGCAGTTGTGAATACATTCCACATATGACCATCCGCCATATATTGCACTCCAGGGTTCATGAGTTCCATTCTCATATATATTGACATTGCTCCTCCTATAAAAGCAGCAACGATCGCAAATATTATATACATGGTCCCAATATCTTTATGGTTAGTTGAGTAGAGCCATCTTTTTACAAAACCTGTAGGGGCTCCATGGTGATCATGTGAAGATGCAACATTTGAGCTTTGAGACAATGATGACATTATTTAATCTCCTTAACTTTTTTTTGATCTAATAGTGCGATTTTATTAGTGCCTTTATCAACAATGTAAGCAAATTTTACTTTTGCTTCTTTTAACCAAGTTTCATATTCATCTTTAGGTAAAGCTTGTATAACTATTGGCATGTAAGCATGATTTACTCCACAAATTTGGTTGCACTGTCCATAATATTTTTTCTTTCCGAGCGGCACTTCGGTCCAAATTTCATTTATGCGTCCAGCAATAGAGTAAACTTGAAGTGCCAATGAAGGAACAAAAAATGAGTGCATAACATCGTTGCCGGTAATGAGAAATTTAATTCTAGTACCCTCAGGTACTACCAAAGGATTATCAACATCCAACATACGTTTTTGATCATCTTTCAAATCTTCTTCCGCTACAATGTAAGAATCAAAGGAAATTTCTTCATCCGGGTATTCATAATTCCAATACCATTGAGCGCCTGAAACTTTTACAACCATATCTACAGGTTTATCAGCTTCGGTTAAATAAAGAAGTTTGAATGACGGAACTGCTATAACTACAAGTATTAAAACTGGAACTACAGTCCAAATTATTTCTATTAAAGTGTTATGAGATGTTTTTGAAGGTTTTACATCGGGTTTTTCTCTAAATTTAATACATACATAAACTAATAACCCAAGGACAAAAACTGAAATCAAAGTTATAACTATCAAAAGAAAATTATGAAGTTCAGTAGCTTTTGTGGCTATTATACCTGCCGGTTCTTGTAAGTCCATTTGCCAAGGTTTTGGTTCAGATGCAGAAGCTGGCTGTAAAAAAGAAAAAAAGATTAAAAATCCACAAAAAATTACATCCAGTTTTTTTTTCCAACTATTAAGTACAGTTTGGAAATTAATAGTCATTTTGTTTGCTCCTCAACTTCAGCTTGAACAATTCCTATTTCAGAAAGAATTATAGTTATGGATTAGAATGATTCTAATTTTAATAATTAATTATTTAAAACTTTTTTAACCAAAATACTAGATCTAAAAGTAAAAAAATTTAATTATTTAAGAAAAATCTTCTTATAATAAAAAATATTACTTTATTTATAGTTAAACCTTGCGCAAAAGGTTTAATATTGCCATTTTAAATAAAAATAATTTAAGCTAAATGAGATTTATAAAATGAATGAAAAGTCACCATTAGAAATTACTGATAAAATTTTTTACCACGATAACGATTTTGATTTAAACAAGGTTCAGTCCTTGCTATCGGATACACTTGAAAGCTCAGATGATGGAGAATTATATCTAGAATCTACGAAATCAGAATCATTTTCTTTTGATGATAGTCGTATGAAAAATATCTCGTATGATAGTACAAAAGGTTTTGGATTAAGAGCGATAGCTGGAGAAGCTAGAGGATTTGCTCACTCAGGTGAAATTTCGGAATCTTCTTTAAAAAGAGCTTCTGAAACTGTTAAATCTGTATCAAAAAATTACTCAGGTATAATGTCTCCTGCACCGTCTCATGGTATTAATAAACCTTTATATACATCTCTGAACCCTATTGAAGGAACATCATTTCAAATTAAAACAAATCTTCTAGAAGAAATAGACGCATATGCCAGATCTCTAGATAGTAATGTTGTTCAAGTTTCAGCTTCAGTCTCAGCATCTCATCAATCTATTCAAATACTTAGAGCTGACGGAGAGAGAGCTGCAGACATTAGACCTTTAGTAAGGTTGAATGTATCACTCGTAGTTGAAAAAAAGGGTAGACGAGAAACTGGGAGTTCAGGTTGTGGTGGAAGAGGGAAATATGAAGAATGGATTAATTCTGATAGATGGAAAGGGCAAGTAAAAGAGGCACTAAGAATTGCCAATACTAACCTTGAATCAATTCCAACACCTGCAGGTGAAATGCCTGTAATATTAGGTCCTGGTTGGCCAGGTGTGATGCTTCATGAAGCAGTTGGACATGGTTTAGAAGGTGATTTCAATAGAAAAGGCACATCAATTTTTTCTGGTAAAATTGGTGAAAAAGTCACTGCTGACGGTGTGACAGTTATTGACGATGGAACAATAGAAAATAAAAGAGGATCCATTACAATTGATGATGAAGGCACAAAATCATCAAAAAATATTTTAATTGAAAACGGTATTTTAAAAAATTATATGCAAGACAGACAAAATGCTCGATTAATGAAAATGGATCCTACCGGTAATGGCAGAAGACAATCTTATTCACACTATCCTATGCCGAGAATGACTAATACTTATATGGATAACGGAAATATTGATCCTAAAGAAATTATTAGTTCTTTAAAGAAAGGTATATATGCTGTTAACTTTGCTGGAGGACAAGTCGATATTACTAATGGTAAGTTTGTTTTTTCTGCATCTGAAGCCTATTTGGTTGAAAATGGTAAAATCAAGCAACCACTTAAAGGTGCAACTTTAATTGGTAATGGTCCTGATGCAATGTCAAAAATATCACTAGTTGGTAATGATTTGGCATTAGATGATGGTATAGGCACATGTGGTAAAGATGGCCAAGGTGTACCTGTAGGAGTTGGACAACCCACTTTATTGATGGGAGGTATTACAATTGGGGGTACTGATACAAACTAAATATTTATTTAGAATGCGTTATCAGTAAATATTTTATTAATATTTCCATTCCAAGAATTTTTATATTTTTGAAGTAATTTTTCTGCTCCAGTTTGTTTGTTTTTAACAATATCAAATAAAGGATCTAAAAACTGTCTTTCGTCCATGCCCCTATTATCTAATTGATTACGTCTTGCAAGGCCCGAACTGGATATTTTTAACATTTCTAGAGCAATATCTTGAATTGATTTATTTCCAAGCTTGCCTCCTAGACCAAATTTAGCTGCGGAAATTCTACCTTCTTCTAATAAGTTTGTATTCATAAGAGGTTTTGCAAGGTTATAAGCTTCAGATTGAGATACGCCGTCATAAAGTAATCCTACCCATAGCGCTGGTAAGGCACATATTATGTTCCAAGGACCACCATCAGCCCCCCTCATCTCTAAATATTGCTTTAGTCTTACTTCTGGGAAAGCAACAGTTATGTGATCTTCCCAATCTTTCATTGTAGGATATTCACCTTTAAAACCATCTAAATTTCCATTCATAAAATCTAAAAAAGATTTACCTGACACATCTATATATTTCCCATCTCTATATATAAAATACATCGGAACATTCAGAATATAATCTAACCAAGACTCATAGCCAAAATTAGGATCAAAAACAATTTTTGGAACACCTGTTCTATCAGGGTCTGTATCCGTCCAAACAAACGCTCTTGATGATAAATATCCACTTTCTTTACCTTCAATAAAAGGAGAATTAGCAAAAAGAGCCGTTGCGACTGATTGCAGAGCAAGAGATATTTGGAATTTTTGAACCATATCTTTTTCGTTTAAATAGTCAAGGTTGACTTGTATGGTACACGTTCGAAGCATCATATCTAATCCTAATTTACCAACCTTAGGCATATAATTCTTCATAATTTCATAACGACCCTTTGGCATCCACTTTTGATCTGAACGCGACCACTTAGGATCATAACCGAGTCCAATCATTGACAAACCAATCTCTTTCATAGCCTCTTTCATCATTTTAAGGTGTTTCCCAGTCTCCTTACATGTTTGATGTAAATTATCTAATGGTGTTCCAGATAATTCTAACTGACCTCCAGGTTCAAGTGAAATAGATGCACCAGTTTCATCTTTTAAGGCTATTGTGTTATTATTTTCTAATATTTTCTCCCAATTATTTTCTCTGGCAAGCTTATTTAACAAATCACTAATACCTGATTTACCGAAGTATCCAACTCTTTCTAAGTTATCCATATGAAAAACAAACTTTTCGTGTTCTGTTCCAATTTTCCAGTTTTCTCTGGGTTTGGCACCATCTGCGAACCATTTTAGAAGATCTTGTTTTTCTATTCTTAGCATTATGGCCTCATTTTTGATTAGCGTAATTATTAAAAAATATAAATTTAAAATACAATATAATTTTTCATCAACTACAATTGTAACTTTGATCAATTAATAAAAAGAGTTTTTCATATCTCCGTTTAAGGTGTGCCACAATACTAAAGCAGTAACCACCGCTGTATCAGATTTTAAAATTCTTGGACCAAAATTAATCGGGATCACAAACTTTTTTTGTTTTAAATAACTGATTTCTTTTGTTGTAAATCCACCTTCCGGGCCAACTAAAACAGCGCCACAAGATACATTAGTTGATTTATTAAAATTGTTTAAAGAATGCTTGTCATGTCTCATGGTTTCGTCACCATAATAAATGGTTCTTTTTTCTGCCCAATCATCTATAACATCATAGAGCTTTTGAAGGGGTAAGATTTCAGGTATAGTAATTCTTTCACATTGTTCTGATGCTTCAATAGCAATATCGTGAAATCTTTTTAAGTTTAGACTTTTAGTTACTGTTCGTTCAGTAATTAAAGGCACAATTTTTGAAGCTCCTAATTCAGTCGCTTTTTGGATTATATATTCTGAAGGTGTTTTCTTTACAAGAGCAAACAGTACCCACAAGTCAGTTTGTTCTTCTCGATCTCTAATTTTTTTTATCAATTCAACTGATATTAATTTTTTATTATTAGATTGTATTTTTGCTAAAAATTCACCATTAATGTGATTAAAAACTAAGAAAGTTTCATGTATTTTTTTTCTCATTACGTTCATTAAATAATGAGATTGTTTTTTGTTTAATTCTATTTTTTTTGTTAACATCAATTCATTAGGAACATACAACCTAATTTTAGCATGATACGATATATCTATCATTTCATAAAACCATACTCTTAAAAAATTAATTTCATAGTAGATTGATTACCTTAAAGTATGATGATATTGCATTATTCATGAATATGCCAAAACTAAATAATTCAGATATTTTGGAAAATGGTTGGTGGTCTATTTTTCCAAAAAGCTCCTTAAAATGGATAAGACTAGGGAGATTTGACAGGCCTATTGGTTTTTGGCTTCTTCTATTGCCTGGATGGTGGGTGCTTCCTTTGACAAGTTTGGATTTAATTACTTGTATTAAACTTATGTTCATATTTTTTATAGGTTCAATTGTTATGAGAGCTGCTGGATGTACAATTAATGATCTGTGGGACAAAGATATTGATAAAAAAATCTCCAGAACTAAGAATAGACCACTTGCTAATGGGGAAATTTCAAACCTTAAAGCTTTGTATTTTTTAATATTAATGTTATTAATTGGTTTTTTTTGCTTATACCAGCTTAATGTTTACACATGGTTTGTAGCAATTGCTGCAATACCATTAGTTATAATATATCCTTTAGCAAAAAGATTTACAAAATGGCCTCAAATTTTTTTAGGGCTAACATTTAGCTGGGCTGTCCCAACCGCATGGTCTTCTGCTAATGAAGAATGGAATTTTGGTATATTAATGATGTACATTGCTACAGTTTTCTGGATTATTGGCTATGATACAATTTATGGTTGTCAGGACAAAAATGAAGATGAAGTTTTAGGTATTAAAAATTCAGCTGTGTCAGCACAAAAATTTTTAAGTGTTTTTGTTGGTAGCTCGTATTTTATTACGTTTTTGCTGTTATTGTTTAGTGGTTATTTACTAAATGCAAATTATATCTGGTTCATTGGGGTTTTTCTATGTGGATTTCATTACGTGAGTCAAGTTGTTAAATTGAAAAATTTAGAAAACAATAATCCGTTAAAAATATTTAGATCAAATGTAACGCCAGGGTTAATATTAACAGCTTCCGCATTAAGTTCTTATTTAACTTTTTGAATATTATTATTAAATTTTAAATTTTGATCTAAAAATACCGTCCACTAAAATCATGTGTGGAAAGGTTAACGCTGCAAGCCCAACGAAAGTCACTTTTAATATTGTTTCCGGATAGGTGTTTAAATTCGACAAATAATAAAAAGCTATTCCAGAGCCAATCCAACTAAAAACAGAAAAAAATATCATGAGGAATATAGCTTTTTTCCTTTCCATAAAATCCAATAATGTTGGTATAATTCTTCTTATATGATGAAAACTATGTATTAGACAAAAATAAATTGCGAAAGCAGGCAAAGGTGGAAGTACCAACAGTACTAACGAAATAGATAATGCAATCTTAATGTAATGGTTTGAAATATTAATTTTACTATAGTTTAGACAAATATACGTTATCGCAATAATCCATAAAAATATTCCTAGATATAGACTTGTCCATAATAAATATAGTTGATCTCCTGACAATATTTCAAAAAAACGGTTTACCTCAATCTTGTTAAGAAATATGATACCTAGAACAATTAACCCCCCATGAACATATCCACCAATGAAGTAGAATCTACTTCTTTTCCAATCTAAATCTCCACAACCAAAATGAAAAATACTTGTAAATAGAAATAAAATTAAAGTAATTACAGGTAAAAAATACCAAAGCATTATTACAAAACATGAAACAAATATATAGGTTAAGATAAAGTATAATTGTAATCTAACCTTTTTGGTGTAACCCAATGTAATGGAAATCGCACCATCCAGAGCTCCATGAGGAATGCCAATAAAGATTATTGAAAATAATGCAATGTAATCCCACCAATTTAGTGAAAAGTTAATCATTATCTAGTAACAACAGAAAAAAAAGATTTGATAAAGGGTATCTTCGGCATAGAAAGAATAATCTTAAAGACCGTGGCAAAAGAGTATTTTCCAGACATAAATTTTGCCATTTCGTCTCCATTGATACTTTTAGCTAAATTTAAAAATATTTTTGGAGCAATTTCAGGAAATTTATCTAACACATCTATTAGAATTTTATCTAAAAATAAGTCAACGTTTTTATGAATTTTAGTATTAATTTTCTTTCTTTGGACTAATTGCTCTATAATTTGAGTTACTTGTTTTTGGATAAAAGTAAAAGCATATCCAGATGATGGCCTTACAGCACCTCCTCTTGTACCGATATTATATCTTCCCTGTGAACTTAAAGAAATATAGTGCATTGGTATAACACCCTTTTCGAAGTTACTTTTACGAAATTCCGTCAAATTAAAGTATTTTTTAAGATATTTTGAAATCTCACTTGAATAAAATTCTTTACTTTCAATATTTTTTGAAAAAATTGTAGACTCAACTAAAGCTTGTTTTGTACTAAACGGTAATAAGTAGATAAAATGGATACCTTTAGATTGATCACATCTAAAATCCATCAAAATAACTGTTTCTGGGTCAAAAATGTCTTTCTTTGAAGTGACTACAAACCCTTCAAAATGTTGTAATAAAATATTTGATAAAGTTTTAGGAGGTCTACTATCAAAAATTATATTACCTCCAATTTTCTTATTATTTGAAAATAAATCACCATTTCTTTCAAATATATTTTCATTGGAGATTTTAATTTTTGAAGTTTTAAATTTACTTTTACAAAAATTTAACCATTTATGTCTTTTGATTACACAGTAAGGATGATTTACAGAAGAAAGAACTTGGCTAGAAAAATTTGTGTTAATCGCCCATTTTGTCCAAGTATGATTGGCATTGTTATAGGCATCTATATTCACATTAGTCTTCCAAAATCCCCAATAATGATCGTCATTTACGTTAGAACTATCCCCTGAATAAATATTGAAACTATAATCTGGCAAATGAGTACTTAATCTGGCTAATGACAGAGCTGCACATCCACCTCCAATAATATTAATTTTTTTATTTTCCAACCTAAATAAGCTCTTTTAAAAATTTATGAAGTTCGAATTGGTGTGGTGTTACAACTTTTCTTCTGAATATTTCTTCTATAATTTTAATTATTGTAATCCTCGCTTTTGTCAAAATAGAAGTTACGTGTCGACCACTATACCAATTATAACCATTACTTTTTAACTGGACACCTATTTGTCTATAAACACCAGAAGCAATTGAAATTGCGATCCTTGTTTTAAAGGGTAAGTATCTAAAACCCATTGAACCACTCATGTAATATTTATCAGCTAATGTTAATAATCTCTTTATACCGTTAGAGATTATGTCATATTTTTTTGAGTCATTTTTTTTAACTGCTAAAACAATGTCTTCTGGAGAAATATTATCAATCCAGCTAGCAGGTATATATCGCCTTCCCATTTTGGCATCCTCTAAGACATCTCTTGCTATATTTGTCATTTGCATAGCAATTCCAAGATCAATAGCAAATAGTTTTGCATTTTTATTTTGACATTTTAAAGCGTCACACATCATTAACCCAACTGTCCCTGCAACATGATATGAATATCTTATTAGTTCGGAATCATCTTTAAATAAAATGCTATTTTGATCTAAAATCAGACCATCAATTAAATCGACTGCCGCTTTGTTAGAAGAAGAATTAAAGAATTTTGGATATTTAATTGAATAAGAATTTTCTATATCTGAATATAAATTATTATTAAGATTAAACTTTATACCTTTAAGACATTTTAACGACGAAGGATCACCGCTATCTGCAATGTCATCTAAAGCTCTACAAAAACTATATAGTTCGGCGGCTCTGTTAATATTTTCTTCTGATAAAAATTTACCTGCCCAGTAAAAACTTTTACCATTTCTTTTGAGTGTTAATTTAGCATTATCGATATGGTTGTCCATTAATGCACTCTTTTATTTTATTAGACTCTCTACAATTTTTGCTGATGATAAAACACCTGGGACACCTGCTCCAGGATGTGCTCCAGCAGCAGCAAAGTATAAATTATTAATATGAGGGTCTTTATTGTGATACCTAAACCACGCTGACTGAGAAAAATTTGGTGCAATTGAAAAACCAGCGCCATGAGTAGATCGATAGTTATTTTTAAAGTCAACAGGTGTCATGAAAAAATCATCTGATATGTTTTTTTGTAAATCAGGTAAAATGGTAAGTTCAAGAGCTTTAACAATTCTAGCTTGTAACTTACTACCTTCAACACTCCAGTCAACATTACCTAATAAATTTGGAACTGGACATAAAACATAAAAACTATCACACCCCTTTGGGGCAAAGCTTTGATCTGTTGCAGTAGGTCTATGGATATAAAGCGAAAAATCTTCGCTTAAAATTTTATTATCAAAAATATCTTTTAATAAGCCTTTAAATCTTTTTCCCAACCAAATAGTGTGATGAGCTATCTTGGGATACTGTTTTTTTGTTCCAAAAAACAAAACAAACATTCCCATGGAATAAGTAGTCAACTTCTCAGGTAAAAATTTTTTTCTTTTTTCGAATAAACTATTGGATTTCAAGATTTCTCTATAAAAAGTTGGTGGATCTCCGTTAAAAACGATATTATCTAGAAGAAAAACTTCTCCAACCATGCTCTCCAATTTTTCAATTTTACCATTCTTTTGATATGCAGTCTTAATATCGGTATTATACTTCACTTCGACACCAGAACGCTTAAGTAGTTTTGTTAATTCTTCAACTAGTTTTCCAGTTCCACCCATACTGAAATACACACCCCAATTTCTTTCTAAGAAATGTATCAAAGCGTATATAGAAGTAGTTGAAAATGGGTTCCCTCCTACTAATAATGGATGTATTGAAAATGCCGCTCTCAGATTTGAATTTTTGATATATTTGTTTACCAATTGAGAGACAGTTAAATAACTCTTTAATTTAAGAAGAGAAGGAATTTGTTTCAACATAAAAGAGAAAGAATTAAATGGTTTATCTGCGAGCTTTGTAAAGCCAACGTCAAAAATTGATTTTGACGCGTTTAATAAACTTTCATAATTATTTGCATCGTCAACAGAAAATTTTTTCATTTCTTTTTTGGTTTTTTCAATAGTTTGAGAATAATCAAATGTTTGACCATCATGGAAATGAAATCTATACCATGGATCTAATGGTTTAAATTCAACATAATCCTTCCTGTTTTCACCAAATAATTCAAAAAGTTCGTCGAACAAGAAAGGAGCAGTAATTACTGTTGGACCAGCATCATGTTTAAATCCATTTTTCTCAAAAACTTGTGCTCTACCACCAAGGCAATTTAATTTTTCTAATAAAGTAACTTGGTGACCGAGGGCCCTTAATCTAAGGGCAGCAGCAATACCACCAAAACCACCACCAATTACAATACTTTTAATTTTCTTTTTTACTTTTACTGACCCGTCCATTATTCCTAATAATTTCTATATTATGAATTTAAATATATTAAAAAAAAAGCCTGTAGTTTTACCTACAGGCTTTAAGTTATTATAAATTTTATTTTATGCGTCTGATTCTGCAGTAGCAGCAGCCCATATAGCTAAACAGAAAGCAATTTTGTTAACTACATCAGCTAAGTTATAGACAATATTTAAGCTGTTATCGTCTACACCACCAGCCATATATCCCATGAAATAACCTATAGGATAGATAGCCCATCCAATAGTTACAATCCATTTCATGGTGTTGTAAGCTGTTTTAACAGAGTCTGGAGCTTCAGCAGCATTAACTTTACTTGCTTCACCAGCAAAGATTTCATAAAGAATGAATATCCAACCAGCCATACCAATAACAAAACCTAATGTTGCGTTAATGAAACCTGCTTCACCAAGATATCCACCGATTAACATCACTAATGATCCAACAAATAATCTCCAGAAGACACCACCAGCAATGGCAGTACAAGCAGCTAAAATTAGGTAAAATTCAATCATTTGTAATGGAACTGTAATAATCCAGTCTACATATCTAAATACAGTAGGTGATGCACCTGTGGATACCCACACATCTCTCATGTAAAAATAGTGAACAGCCGCAACTAAAGTAACAAGAGAACCAACAACTAGAGATGTTCTCCACTTGCCTTTAACTCTCAATGATTCCATTAAGAAAAAAACAGTTGCTGCAACCATGGCAATAGATATTATCCAAAAACTTATACCAACAAAATCGCTTGGATCCAGGTTTCCACTAGCGTGAGATCCTGCATAAGCAAGTGTTGGAAGTCCAGCTAATAATGTAGCCGGTATTAAATATTTTAAAATAGACATTTATAAACTCCCCTTATACTTGTCATGTTTAATTTCTAGCAACTGCTAGATTCTATGCAAGTTTAGCATAATTAGCAAAACAATAAATTGGAATTTAAAGTTAGGCAACAAATAAAAGTTAATAAAATATGTTTTTTTATCACCTTTTTTGCTAACATATTGATTTAAATAGATTTAATTTTTGATAACAATTATCACTATAATGTAAAAAATGCTTTGTTTTATAAAAATCGTGCCGAAAAGCAGTATATATTTATCAATTTTAATTGGTTTGTGTATTTAAATATCAAAAAGATAACATATTCTTTAATAATCTTTTAGAATAAAAGTATACTTTACTATTTAGCTCTAAGTCTTTTCATAATAATTACAATTTTAATGTTGGAAAGGCATTAAAGCAATTATTTGATATATGGTTAAATAATCAAATCACCTTTTAAATTTGTTTCAAGTACATCCCAATTAGGATTTTGAGGCTTTATGGCTTTAGATTTAAGTATCTTATGAATTTCAAGCCTATAAATCTTGTCGTTTATTACATCATCTAGCCACTGTGGAAAATTTTTATCTTTAACATCTAAAAAAGTTTTGAGATAAATAAGTGCCTCACTTTCATAGATACCTCTTAAATTAGTATTTTGTGCTTTTAACGCCGATAATCTTTTAGGTTTGTTTTCATTAAAAGAAAAAGCACCTGGTATTGACACATATCCATATATTTCTTTTTGCCATTCAAATTCTTTTATTTTTACAGTCCCTAATTTCAATTTTACAAAATTATAAGCAACTCCTAAGGCCTCACTTAAGTGCATTGTATTTAATTGACTTTCGATGAGCCATAATACGTTAAGATCAACTTTTGCTCCTTCACAAGGCCATTGTGTAGCAGGGATTGATCCATAAGCTGATAAAGACGCTGCATATACAATATCGGAGTCATATAATGTTGCTGGAGTAACGCATATGTCTTGAATCATAGAAAACTTTCTCTTTAATTGATAAGGTGACCTATTTGATCCGACAGACAAAATGGGTATTCTTTTATCTAAATCAAAACATATTCCTTTCACAAATTGACCCTTGTAAAAAGAAAAAGAATAATTAGGGGCAAAATATGGGTATCTTACAGCTCTATTATAAAAAGATAGATTAGGAAATAATTGATCATTTTCATTTAGGTTATTTTTTTCCAACTTATAAAATCACCTAAATTTATAAACCTAGAGTTTCATCAAATCCAAGAGCTATATTCATGCATTGAATAGCAGCGCCAGAAGCTCCTTTACCTAGATTATCTAACCTTGATGATATTATTAATTGATTATTATCATCATTGCCAAAAATACTTATTTCTAAGTTATTAGTACCAACTAAATTATCTGGTCTAAAATAACCATTAGCACTAATTCCTTCATCCTTTTTCAAAACTTTTATAAAATGTGCACTAGAATAAAAATCTTCCATCAAGGATTGAACTGTTTGAGTATTAACTTTCTTTTCAAACCATTTAAAATGTATTGGTATTGATACAATCATACCTTGAATAAAATCTCCAACAGAAGGGCTAAAAATTGGCGTTAACTCTAAATTATTATGATATATAATTTCAGGTAAATGCTTATGATTTAATTTTAATCCATAATTAAAAAAAGGCTCACGATCTTTTTCTTTAAAGTAATTTATCAATGCCTTTCCTCCACCAGAATAACCACTTACAGCATTAATAACTATTGGATTTTTATGGCTTATAAAGTTATTTTCTAAAAGTGGCTTTAAGATTACATTTGCGCCAGTGGAGTAACATCCAGGAGCAGCAATGCGTTTAGAGTGTAATAACTTTTTTCTAAATTCTAAGCCTAATTCTGGGAGACCGTATGCCCAATCAGGATTTGTTCTATGAGCGGTTGAAGCATCAATTATTATTGGAGATTTATTTCCTAGTTGATTAGCTATTTCAACAGCTTCAATTGCACCATCATCCGGCAAACATAAGAAAGATACATCTGATGCTTTGAACATTTCTTTTTTATAATCTAGGTCTTTTCTTTTATCTTGATTAACTGATAAGATATTGACATTAGGGTGTTTTGTTAATTTTTCATGAACTTGTAAGCCGGTAGTTCCAATTTCACCATCTATAAAAACATTCTTTTTCATTTTATCCTTTTTTAATACTTATAAACATTGCAACAACTTGAACAGTATATTAATAACTCAAGAATAAATTTTTTTGTAATTTTTTATTTTTTATAGGACTTATTTTGAATGTGTGCACAAAAACTTAATGACAAAGATATAATGAACATTTTAATAGAAACAGCCATCTCAGAAGGAGCAACTGCTGCCGATTGTGTTTTATCTAGAAGTAGAGGTGTTTCACTTACAAGAAGATTAGGTAAAGACGAAAATATAGAAAGGTATGAAGATTTTGACACTGGCTTACGAGTATTTGTTAATAATAAAATTGCCTCAGTTTCAACAAATGAAAACTCTGAGAATGCTATTAAAGATGTTGCAAAAAGAGCTGTTGAAATGGCTAAAATTGCTCCTCAAGACGAATTCAGTTTTATTGCTGATAAAGAAATGCTTCATAAGTTCCCATTAAATAACAAAGCTATTATTGATAGCTATGATGAAGTTGAGCCCAGCATAGATATTTTAAGAGATAGAGCTTCTGAAGTTGAAGACGCGGCTTTAGGTGTCAAAGGCATAACCAATAGTGATGGAGCTGACGCCTCTTGGGGAGAAGGAGAAACACTTTTAATGACATCCAATGGTTTTTTTGGAAATTCCAAAAAATCTAATCACAGCGTTTCAGTTGTTGTAATTGCTGAAAAAGATGGAAAAATGGAAAGAGATTATGATTACTCTTCAAAAGTTTTTGGAGAGGATCTTACAAATTCAAAAAAAATTGGTCTTGAAGCTGCAAAAAAAACATTAGCTAGAATTGGAGCCAAAAAACCCGTGACAGGTAAATACCCAGTTATATTTGACCCTAGAGTGTCAAGGTCTATAGCAAGTCATTTTGCCTCTGCAATCAATGGCTCGTCTATAGCACGAAAAACAAGCTTTTTAAAAGATATGTTAAACCAAAAGATAGCAAATAAATGTATTAGTCTAGTTGATGATCCATTTCTTAAAAGAGGTTTAGCTTCAAGGTTATTTGACGGGGAAGGTCTAGGGTCTTCAAAAAGTTTATTAATAAATGAAGGTGTACTTCAACAATGGCTATTAGATTTATCCTCAGCAAAACAATTAAATATGTCACCAACAGGAAATGCAAAACGAGGTATTAGTGGACCTCCTGCTCCGGGTATTTCAAATCTAATTTTGATGCCAGGTGAAGTTACTCCAGAGAAATTGATATCCAATGTAAGTGAAGGATTTTACGTAACTGACATGATTGGCAGCAGTGTATCAATGGTTACAGGTGATTATAGTAGAGGTGCAAGTGGATTTTGGATAAAAAATGGTGAATTTTTTAACCCAATAACTGAAGCTACTATTGCAGGCAATTTAAAAGAAATGTTCATGACACTTCAACCTGCTAATGATATTGATTATTCACATTCTATAAATTGTCCAACTTTACTTATTGAGGGAATGACTATTGCAGGAAACTAATTAATTGAAAGCAAGAGTTAAACAATTTAAATTTAATAGATTTTTAGCTTGGTTTGACATGATTATCAAAGATCATGGATTTTTAAGATTTTGCTATAATAATTTTCATAAAATTGATGAAAACTTATATAGGAGCAATATGCCTACTCCATCAAGGATTAGGGATTACAGAAAACTTGGTATTAAAACCATTGTGAACCTAAGGGGCGTTAGAAAAGATGGTGGTTGGTTATTGGAAAATGAGGCTTGTGGTAAATATAACATTAAGTTAATCGATTTTAGGGCCAGGTCACGAGCTGCTCCTGAAAAAGAAATGATTTTCAAGGCTGAAAAATTGTTTAATAGCATTAAATATCCAGCTTTAATTCATTGTAAATCAGGTGCTGATAGGGCCGGTATAATGTGCGCCTTATATATGCTTATTTATAAAAAACAGCATCCTGATATTGCTAAAAAACAACTTTCATGGAAATACTTGCACGTAAAGTGGGCAAAACCTGGTGTTTTAGATGCCTTCGTTGAAAGTTATTCATTTGAATTTGAAAAAAATAAAATTAAATTTATGGATTGGGTTAAAAATAAATATAACCCTGAAAAATTAGAGAATAGTTTTAGATCAGTTTGGTGGTTAAATAGATTCTTAGACGATATTTTGCGAAGAGAGTAGATTTTTATTTAATTCCCAGCATAATATAATTTTTTATATAATGTCGATCTCTTTATCAATTCTTCATGTTTACCAATATCAACTACTTTACCTTTGTTAAATAAAATAATCTGATCAGAACTCACAATATTAGATAATTTATGCGCAACAGTAATAGTAGTTTTATTTTTTGTTAATTTTTCTAGAGTTTTATTAATCTCATTTTCTGTATCAGCGTCAAGAGAACTTGTTGCTTCATCCAGCAGAAGTATTGGTGCATCTTTAAGTATTGCTCTTGCAATGGATATACGCTGTTTCTGACCTCCAGATAAATTATTGCCACCTTCCCCGACAATAGTTTCATAACCATTTAATGAGTTACTAATAAAATCATGAATTCCAGCATTTTTTGCAGCTTCTTTAATTTTTTTGTCAGGAGCTTTTAAATTTCCAAATTTTATATTCTCCTTAAAGCTCTTATTATATATAATTGTATCCTGGCTTACTAGTGCAATATTATTTCTAAGCGAATTTATATTTACATCTTTGATATTTTGTTTGTTGATAAAAATCCCTCCAGACACTGGATCGTAAAATCTTGAGATAAGATTAATTATTGAAGATTTTCCAGCTCCACTCTGGCCTACTAACGCGACTTTTGATCCTGGATCTATAAAGAAATTAATGTTGTTTAAAACATTTGATTTTTTATTGTAAGAAAAACTTACATTTTTAAAAACAATTGTTGGAGCTTTATTTTTGAGAATTTTTACATCAGGGGCAGAGGACAAACTATTGACTTTAGGAGAGATACTTAATTGTAAATATATTCTTCCTAGTGCTGACAGAGCTTCTTGTAGAACAGTATTAAAAGTTCCCAGAGCTCTTGCAGGCTGTGCAATCATTAGTAAAGCAGTAACGTATCCTACTACACTTCCTGGTGTTAGTTCTCCTAAAAACACCCTATAACTGGCTAAACCAATGACACAGGCAGCTGCAACACCTCCTAAAATCTCTAAAATAGGTAATATTTTTGCTCTTCCAAGCACAAGGCTAAACATTTTAGAAAACAGGTTGTTTAAAACACCTTCAGACCTTTTAATTTCCATATTTTCCAAATTATATGATTTAACCATTCTTATACCCTGCAACATTTCTGTTAAAGTAGAAGTAACAGTTCCCATTTGCTCTTGAAGAGATGTCGCTATAATTTTCTGTTTTTTTCCAATTCTAAAAATGGGTCTAAGAGCTATAGGGTATATAATAAATACTAATATTGATAAAAGCCAATCTAACCAAATGAGATAAGACATTAGTGCGATAATTGTCAAAGTGTCTCTAATTAAATTATTTATACTTCTCTCAAAACCATCTCTTATTAAATTGACGTCATTCATTATTCTAGAGACATGGTTTCCCGAGGACAATTTATTAAGCTCGACTAGGTCAGTATTTATTAAATGCCTGCTTAATTTTTTTTGAATATCAACTGAAATAGATAAAGAGATTTTAGATACTTGTTTTATTTGAAAAAACATTGCTATTCCCCTAATTACTGCGACAAATGCAATAACCATAGGTAATATTATCCAATCATTATTTTTATTATCTAACAAACCATCAAAGACAAGTTGTATTAAATACGGGTAAACTGAAGCCGTAGCAGCAACTAAAATTAATAAAAAGAAGGCTGTAATTATGTCAAATTTATATCTTGATACAAAATCATTCCAAAAATTTTTGAATATTACTTTATTAACATCAGTAATCATTTGATACTTTTCATATTAATCTACTTTAATATTAACATAATAATAACTTATAATATAAATTATATGTATAGATAGTTATTTTGTTTTGTGTAATTTTAATTTAAATTCTTACTACTTTATCTATGAATAAAATGGATCAATAAATGCGTATTATAAAACGTTTTAGCAAAACTAATATTGGTCAGAAATTAATAGGGTTTTTGTTTTATTCTATAACAAATCTAATATCACGTTCAATTAAGTGGGAATATTTAGTTGAGAATAAAAAATCAAACATATTTAACAGCGACGAAAAATATATTTTTTGTTGTTGGCATAATAGATTATTTTTAGGACCTCATCTTTTGCCAAGAAATAGAATAATTAATGCACTACAGTCCAGTCATTCTGACGGTATGGTTACTTCTATAGCATTCAAGCATCTTGGTATGAATGTTATATTAGGATCTTCAAAAAAAGGAGGAATGCAGGCTTTTAGAAAAATGGTTAAATGTATACAATTAGGTGAAAGTGTTGCAATTACTCCAGACGGACCCAAAGGTCCAAAAGAAAAAGTAAAAGAGGGTATAATTAAGTTAGCACAAATGACAGACACGCCTATAATCCCACTTGTTTGGGCTACTAATAAGTTTAAGCTAGTTAATTCATGGGATAGTTTTGTGATACCATATCCTTTCTCAAGAGGTTTATATAGTTTTGGGAAACCAATAAAAGTTAAAAAAAAAATAAATGAAGAAGAGTTAGAAATCGTAAGGCAAAATCTTGAAAATGAAATCAAACGACTGACAAAGCTTGTAAACAATAGGGTTAACTGAATTAATTTAAATTAATGGAATATTAAATGTCGCTAACAACTTACAACTTTTTCTGGGGCATGGTGAAATTTATTTTACCTAGCTATTTAGAAAGGCGCCAGAAAAAAGGTAAGGAAGACATACATAGAATTAACGAAAGATTTGGAATCTCAAAAAATAATAGACCAGATGGTACTCTTGTATGGTTACATGGCACTAGCGTAGGTGAATCAGTTGCAGCCCTAGCACTAGCTAATTCTATGAGTAAAAATGGTTATGGAATGAATAAAAAAGAATTTTTTTTATTGACTACAAATACACTATCTGCAGCTAAACTTATTAAAAACAAAATAAAAAAAGGCTTACCTGCAATTCATCAGTATCACCCTTATGATCACCCAGATTTTGTATCTAAGTTTTTAGGACATTGGAAACCAAACATGGCAGTTTTTCTAGAGTCAGATTTTTGGCCTAATTTAATTTATTTAACTGCAAACTCTAAAATTCCAACTGTATTAGCTTCATCTCAAATGTCTGACAAATCTGCTCGTTTCTGGACTGGATTAGGCTTTTTTTTAGCAAAAAAAATTTTTGGAAAAGTAACAGATGTTTTAGCGGTTGATCCAAAACAAGAAGCACTTTTTAAGAAATTAGGTGCACAAAATGTTAAAAGTTTAACTAGTTTAAAGTCTATCGCTGAAAAACCACCTATTAACCAAAATTACATAATAAATTTAAAAAAAAATCTGATAAAAAAGAAAGTTATACTCGCTTCATCTACTCATCCTGGAGAAGAAGAGTTAATGATTAAATTAGCTGATTTATTAAGAAAAAATGCTCAAGATGATGTTTTAATAATTATTGCACCTCGGCATATAAGAAGAAGTATGAGTATACAAAATAGAGTAAAATCAGCAGGATTTGATATAAAATGTAGAAGCAAAGGAGATTATCCATCTAAAAATGACAAGTTTTACTTGTCAGATACGATGGGTGAAATGGGTTCTCTAATTGAAGTGGCAGATTTAGTTTATGTAGCAGGATCTATGGTTCCAGTTGGGGGTCACAGTCCTTCAGAGGCTTCTCAATTTGGCAAGCCAGTAATAATGGGGCCTCATTCAGAAAAATGTGACGCTCAAATAAAAGATCTTGTTTGGTCTGGAGGAGCAATACAGATAGAAAAAGGACCTAGGATGAATGAAAATTTTCTTAATAATATTTTTGAATTGATTAGTAACAAAGAACGTCTAGAGGATATGGGAAAAAACAGCTTAATAGCGTCTGGTTATGCACAACAACGTGCGGATGAAGCAAGTATACATTTACTTGAACTATTGAAAAAAAGTAATAAAGAAAATGTTGTTTAAATATGTTTGAAGCACCAAAATTTTGGTATCAAAAAAATTTATCTTCAAAAATCCTAAGCGTTCTATTTTTCCCGTTATCATTATTATGGATTGTAATTTCATTATTAAAAAATAAATCAATAAAACAATATAAATCAAAGTTAAAAGTGATTTGTATTGGAAACCTTACTGTAGGTGGTACAGGAAAAACTCCATTTGCAATTTATACGTATAAACTTTTAAAAGAATTAGGGTATAAACCAGTTTTTTTAACTAGGGGATATGGAGGACTGCTTAAAGGGCCAATAGAAGTAACGGATAGACATGACTATAAAAAAGTTGGAGATGAAGCATTATTATTGAATAAAATTGGCCCAACAATTGTTTCAAAGGACAGATCGCTTGGCGCTAAATTAATTGAGAAACATGAAGATAATTTTAATGTAATTATAATGGATGACGGTCTTCAAAATTATCAATTAGAGCAAGATATTAAATTTTTGTTAGTTGATAAGAATTTAAAATTTGGAAATGAATTCTGTATTCCTGCAGGCCCCTTGAGAGAACCAATAGATCAAAGTCTAATAAGAATTGATGCTATAGTCCTAACTGGAAATAATAATAAAGATGCTGATTTTAACAATGTCCATAATAATACTATCTTTAATTCTAAAGTTAAAACTATAAAATCACCAAAAATCAAAAATGAAAAATTATTAGCATTTTGCGGACTAGCAAATTCAAATAAATTTTATGAAACTCTGAAAGAAAATGGGTTCAATGTTACTTCTACAAAATCTTTTCCAGATCATTATGAATATAAAAATGAGGACATTGATAAATTAATATCAGAAGCTAATAAGCAAAACCTAAAATTAATTACTACAGAAAAAGATTATGTTAAAATCAAGGATAATAAAAACTTGATGAACACTCTACCAATAGAGATGGAGTTAGACTTGAAAGATAAAGCTGTCTTTAATTCATTTTTACAGGAAAAACTAAATGGCTGATCCTTTAAGTTTTCGACTTAAAAAACAATTTGATAGATATATACATGACCCGATAACTGCAACGTTATCTATACCACTTTTTTTAATACTCAAAATTCTTCCATATAAAATTTCTTCTTATTTATGTGGAACTTTAATGTACTTAATTGCTCCACTCACCTCCTATAATGGTCGTGTAAAAAAACATATGCATATTGCATTTCCTAAAAAATCAGAAAAAGATATCAACAAACTTGCTTCTCAACACTGGTTTATGCTTGGCCAAACTATAGGAGAAATGCCTCATATTAATAAATTAATCAGATCTGGTAATTTAGAAACAGAAGGACTTGATAAAATAAAAAATGGTCCTGCTATTTTAGTAGGAGCCCACATGGGCAATTGGGAGTTTCTTTTAAGAGTTGGTGACCTTGCAGGGAGAAGAGCTGGATATGTATTTAGACCCATAAATAATTGGATATTGAATAAAATACAAATTCATAGAAATAAAGACGCCAATGCTGACTTTTACAGAAAAGGTCGTCTTGCTGCTATTGGAATGGCAGGCAAACTTAAAAACGGTGAAGTTGTTGGTCTAACTGGAGATCAACTTTTACGAGAGGGAATAATGGTACCATTTTTTGGGATAGAGACACCAACTCCTCAGGCTGCGGCAGTAATGGCCTTAAAGTGGAACGTTCCGATTTATATGGTGAGAGTTGAACGCTTTAAAAAAATAAAGTTTAAAATGAGTGTAGAAAATGAATTAAAAATCCCAGACAATCTAGAAAAAGATAAAGCTGTATTTGAAATAACTAGATTAATTTCGTCTAGAATAGAAGAATGGATTTTAGATAAACCAGAACAATGGCTTTGGGCTCATAGACGTTGGGGCAAAGAGAATCAAACCTAAAGAAAAATAAGGCTGAATGACTTAAGTTTAGTTTAGTTTATTTAACTCATTGATTCTATAAATTAAAAACTCACTTAAAATAAATACTTTACATGTTAATTAAAATATATTGATAATTATTTTATTATTTTGGTCTATTCTAGAAGGCTTATTTTGAAACTGACATATAAAGTAAAATGGCTACCAGTCTCGCCTTAATCTCAATATTAACATTTCAGCCGACAATTTCATTTGCTAAAGAAGATCCAATAAGTAATTTCTTTACCAAAATGTTTTCATCCAAGTCTTCTACAACGGAACAATCAACTAAAACACAGATATTTAAAACTGACATAAGTTCTTTGAGTATTCAAAATTTAGCAAATTTTAAAACTTCTATTAAGGATATTTTGAAAAATTATCTAAGTGAAAAAGAAGTTAATAACTTTTTAAAAAATATTGTAGATGAAGAAGATAAAAACATAGATGCTAATGACTTAGATCAATTTGATAATCTTTTACCAAAATCAAATACAGATAAAGTTAAAGGTCAAGCTCTTATCAGAATAGCCAAGAAATTAGGTAAAGATGAAAAAACAATATTTGAAATTAAAAAGAAAATAATTTTTCAAATATCTAGTGTTAATGGTATTGAATTGGCAGTTGGGAATATTACTCCAGACACACAAAAAATTGTTGATACCAAAGATAAAACTAAAAATATTGAAAACTCACAGTCATCAAAAACATGGTTGGCAGGATTAGCAGGATTAGGCCTGGCGGGTGGTGGAGGAAGTGGAGGAAGTAGTGGTGGTGGTTCGTCTTGGCCAAGTAATCCTACTGACTACGAAACTGCAGAATATAACACCCAATACGGCCTTGGAAACATAAATGCTTCTACGGCTTATGCCCGAGGGTATACTGGATCGGGTATTACTGTATCAGTGATGGACAATACTTATGATACAGACCATCCAAATTTAGTTGGTGTTTTTAACACAGGATATAACGCCGCAACAGGTGGAACGGATGTGACTTGTACTGGAACTTGTACAAGTTCTCATGGTACACATGTAGCAGGTATAATAGCCGGTAATAAAAATGAAACTGAAATGCATGGTGTAGCGTATAATGCTAAAATAAAACCAATTCGAATTGCTGATGGAGAATGGACCTACGATATTACCGCTTCTCAATTAGTTACCGCAATTGGTGAAGCTAGTGGAAATACAATAACAGCAATGAATAATAGTTGGGGAACAAAGGGAGTTTCATCTTTAACTATTGGAGCGACGACTTATTATTATAGAAGACCTTTTATTGGCTCGTTATCTAGTGTAGAAACTACTGCATGGGAAAGTGCTGTAAATAATACTGTAGTTGTGTTTTCAAATGGCAATGAAGGTTTAAATAATTCAACTGGACAAGTTGCTTATTATGGATCCTCTTCGGATGCTTCAAATAGAAATAATAGAATTGGTTACGCTAGTAATGCAACTTATTTAAATATTAATACACCTTCATTCTATGGGAATTTAGCAGCAAATAATAGTAATCTAGCTGGTAAATGGTTGACTGTTGTTGCTCTTGATAGCAATAACAATATTGCATCTTATTCAAATGGTTGTGGTTCAGCAAAAACATTTTGTATTTCGGCTCCTGGTTCTTCAATTTATTCTACAGTTGATTTAGATGATACTTCTGAAAGTGGAAACTATGCAACTTACAGTGGAACTTCTATGGCTGCGCCTCATGTTACGGCTGCTATTGCAATATTAAAACAACAATTCCCTAATCTTACATCTTCCCAACTAGTTTCTTTATTAATAAGCACTGCAACTGATCTTGGAGATACTGGTGTTGATGATGTATATGGTTCTGGTATGTTAAATCTAAGCGCAGCAACAGTACCAAGTGGAGAAGCCTTTATCGTAGCTAATAATGCCAATAGAACACAAGCGACAACAAATAATACATACATAAGAAGTTCTTCTGTTTTTGGAGATTCATTTACCCGCTCAAATTTAGAAGTTGGTATCTTAGATGCTTATGACAGAGCCTATTTATGGAACCCTATCCAAGAAAATTCAAATAACATACAATTGAATGCTAATAATTTCTTAAATCAATTTCAAAATGAAAAAGTATCAAGAACCAAAATTGGATCCAACAGTTATTTTAATTATAAGACTAATGACGAAAATTTAGTTAACTATGATGAAATAAAATTTTCTTATAAAGAAGATGATTTAACTCAATCTATAAACATCCTAAAAAATACCGAAAATTATTACCTAGATAATAAAAATCAAATGTCACTTCCAAAATTTACTTATATTTATTCAAATTTTTATAACATAAATCAATTTTCTAATGAGCTTCAACTGACAGATGAAATTAAAATTTTATCAAATGTTGCTTCAGGTAAGACAGATGAGAGTAATAAAATCAGAGAATTTTCATTAAGTACAAAATATACTTCAAATAATTTTACAAGCAATTTCAGCATAGGAAATATAATTGAAAAAGATAATTTTTTAGGAGCAAGTTTTGCTGGTGCTTATGATTTATCTGATCAAACAAATTCATCCTACTTAAGTTTAAATTCAGAAAACTCAATTACACAAAATATAATTTTTAATACAAGCTATTTGAAAATGTTAAGTAAAAACAGCTTTAAAAATTCAAGCTTTGCTAATATTTCTGATGTTAAATCAGACACAATGAAAATAGGTTTTACATTCAAAAAAATTTTTGAAAAAAGTGATAAAATAAATCTTAATTATAAAAAACCCTTAGCAGTTATAAGCGGCTCTTTAGACCAGTCGACTATAAAGGGATATAATTCCGATGGAGATTATAATTCTGTTAATGAGAGATATTCACTAGTTAATAATGCAAGACAAGAAACTATATCAATAGGTTATAATTCAAACTTAGAAGAAAATTTTAATTTCTTTTCAACATTACATTTAACTGAAAATTGGAATAATAAAAAAGATAATGATAATTATGGTATTTTAGCTGGATTTAAAGTTAACTTTTAATCAAAAAAATTTTACTAACTATCTAATTGTGCTGATCGAATTTCATCTGAAAACTTTATCTTAACTTTTGCATTTTTAGGGGCATCACTACTCAGTTTAATTGGTTTTCCATTATTGTCCATTACAAGTGAAAAGCCTCTATCAAGCACTCTGTTAAAACTAGATGCTTCTAATAATTGGCTTAATGAATTTAATTTTGTTTCTTTGTTTGTTAAAATATTTTCTAAATAATTTTTAAATTTAGTGTCTAACAGTTGTTGTTTTGATTCTAAATTATTTATTAATACCTTTGGTGGTATTAATCTTTGAGCGTATTGAGTAATTTTATTTTTCTGTTCAAGAAAAATATTCTTAAACAAGTTTTCAATATCTTTATAAATAAAATCTAATGTTTGATTTTTATTGTCAAATATCTGATCAGGTTTTCCTAAAAGTTTAATAAGATTATTAAGTCTATCTTTATTATTATTTAATTTATTAGAAAATGAAGTTTTAAGTCTTAAGTTCAGTTCACTAATTCTAGCTATTAATTCATCTCTTACGGGCACTGATTTTTCTGCAGCTCCAGTTGGTGTTGGAGCTCTCAAGTCAGAAACAAAATCAATCAATGTTGTGTCCGTTTCATGCCCTACTGCTGAAATTACTGGTATTGAGCTATTAAAAACTGCTCTTACTACTATCTCCTCATTAAATGACCATAGATCCTCTAAACTACCACCTCCTCGAGCAACGATAAGTAAATCTGGTTTCTTAATATTTGTTTGATCTGTAAAATCATTAAACTTTTCAATGGCATTTGCTATTTGTTGCGCTGATCCTTCACCCTGAACGGCTACAGGCCATAAATAAACATGCGATGGGAAACGATCTGATAGTCTATGTAAAATATCTTTTATCACAGCCCCTGAAGGACTGGTTATAACACCTATTATTTGTGGTAGGTAGGGTATTGGTTTTTTATGCTCTTGTTTAAACAATCCTTCAGCAAGGAGTTTTTTCCTTCTATCTTCAAGCATTTTAAGAAGAGCGCCCTCACCTGCAACTTCCATATTATCTACTATTATTTGATATTTTGATTGCCCTGCAAAAGTTGTAATCTTGCCAGTACAAATGACTTCCATACCTTCTTCAGGTCTAATTGAAAGTCTTGGCATAGTATATTTCCAGATTATTGCTGCAATAGTTCCGTCAGTATCTTTTAGGGTAAAGTAGACATGACCTGATCCAGGAAAAGACGGGCGTGAAATTTCACCTCTTATACGAACATAACTAAAATTTGTCTCGACTAGTTTTTTAATAACGTGAGAAAATTCACCTACAGAATACACGGGATTGTTAGTATTATTTTCCATTAAATTTCAAAAAACTTTGTATTTATCATAAATCGATACTATGGCATATTGAACAAAATCTAAAGCTTTTTGGAGTATATAATTCATGAATATTTTAGTTGTAGGTGGAGGTGGCAGAGAACATGCTATTGCTTATTCGTTATCAAAATCTTCATCAATAAAAAAGCTAATAGTTGCTCCTGGCAACCCTGGAATTGAAACTTTTGCTGAATGTTACCCCATAGCTGCTGACGATATTGAGGGACAATGCAAGTTAGCAAAAGACATGAAAGCAGATATTGTTTTCATAGGACCAGAAATCCCCTTAGTGCTTGGCTTAAAAGATAAATTATCCAAAATAGGCATTAATGCGTTTGGACCATCTAAAGAAGCTGCACAGTTAGAGGGATCAAAAACCTTCTCTCGGAATTTCTGCAAAAGATATAATATTCCTCAACCAAATTTTAAATATTGTAGCGATCTAAATACTGCAAAAGATCAGATAGAATTATTAAATGGATACTGTGTTGTAAAGGCAGATGGTCTTGCTGCAGGCAAAGGTGTTGTTGTTTGCGACACAGTTAATGAAGCAATTGAGGCATCCACTCAAATGCTGGAAGACAATAAATTTGGAGATGCTGGAAAATCTATTCTGATTGAAGAAAGAATAACTGGTATTGAAGCAAGTGTGTTTGCAGTATCAGATGGCAATACCGCAATTGTACTTGGGACTGCTCAAGATCATAAGAGAGCTTATGATAATGACCAAGGTCCAAATACTGGAGGCATGGGAGCCATATCTCCAGCACCAGCATTAAATGAAGAATTAAATAAAAATATTTTTAATAATATTATAATACCTACAATTAATGGAATGAGATCTGATGGTATCCCTTATGAAGGTATTTTATATGCCGGTGTTATGCTTACTGATCAAGGACCTAAAGTGATTGAATTTAATTGCAGGTTTGGAGATCCCGAAACACAGGTGGTACTTCCACGACTAAGCACAGATTTAGTAGATATTATTCATAACACTGTTACAAACAATCTTGAAAATACTCCCATTGAACTTACTGATAGCACTGCAATTACTGTTGTAATAGCAAGTAAGGGGTATCCTGGAATATTTAAAAAGGGAATTGAATTACCATCACTTAATAATTTAAATAAGCAAGATGATATATTAATTTTCCATTCTGGTACTGCAAAAAATGATAATGAAAATCTTATTTCAAGTGGTGGAAGAGTTTTGTCTGTTACAGCAATAGGAGACAATGTCAAAGACTGCAGGCAAAAAGCATATAAGGCTGTTGAGGAAATAAATTGGGATAAAGGCTTTTATAGAAGAGATATAGGTAAAGTCTAAAATCACCTAATATCGTGAAAAAAATCTTTTAAAAGTCTTTCTGACTGAGTTGCACAAAAACCTGAATAGATTTCAATTGTTGTTTCATTGCCCGAGAAAACTCTAACTCCATTGTCAACGGCACCACCCTTCTTATCCTCTGCTCCATAATATAGCCTTCTTATTCTAGTCTGTTTAATAAGCCCTGCACACATAACGCAGGGTTCTAAGGTAACCCAAATATCACAATCATTTAAAAATCTTTCACCTGTTATTTTTAAAGCTTTTTCAATAACCAGCTTCTCAGCATGACACGTAGGATCATTTCTTGTTTCAACTAAGTTGTGTGCCTTAGCAATAACGTTTCCACATCCATCAACTATTATGGCTCCAACAGGCACTTCAATTTTCTTTCTGGCCTTTATCGCTTCCTTAATAGCTAAACTCATATAATCAATTTGATTTAGCAAATATATTCCTTATTAGTCAGTTATGTTGCTAATAGTACTTAAAAGCTATAATACAAAACTATGAAAAATACTTTTAAAAAAAATAATTCTGAAACCTCATCCAATAAAACTGCTCCTGAAAAATCAAAAGCACTTGATACTGGACCAGAAAGGATTGCTAAAGCTATTGCAAGATCAGGCTTATGTTCCAGAAGAGAAGCTGAACGATGGATAATTAATGGTCAGGTAAAACTAAATAGTAAAATTTTAACTGAATGTGGAGTAAATGTTACTTCTAAGGATGTCATTGAAGTAAATGGTAAACCACTACCCAATAAGGTAATAACTAAGTTATGGATGTACCATAAACAGAGAGGTTATTTGGTTACTAATTATGATCCAGAAGGTAGGTCAACAATCTTCGATCAATTGAAAAATAAAATAGAGACAAGATTTATTTCTGTTGGTCGTTTAGATATGGACTCAGAGGGGCTTATATTACTTACTAATGACGGTGATTTAGCTAGAAAACTTGAATTACCTGCTACAGGATGGCTGCGTAAATATAGAGTTAGAGTTCATGGCTATGTGGTGCCAAAAGATTTAGCACCTCTGAAAAACGGAATTATAATTGATGGTATAAGATATGGTAGAATAGATGCCACTTTAGATAGACAGCAAGGAAGCAATGCTTGGCTTACTCTTAGTTTTAGAGAGGGTAAAAATAGAGAAGTTAGAAAGGTTATGAACCATCTAGGCTATAATGTTAATCGTCTAATTAGAATATCTTTTGGGCCTTTTAATCTAAAAAACCTTCCCTCTGGAGAATTAGAAGAAGTTAAAAATAAAGTATTAAATGATCAATTAGGTTTATCTAAACCAAAAAATTTAAAACAAAATAAAAATAGAAAATAATTATAAAAACATTAAAGTCTATGAGAATAATAAGTGGTAAATTTAGAGGGTTAAAACTTCAACCTCCAGTTGATTTCAGCATAAGGCCTACATCTGATAGATTAAAAGAATCACTTTTTTCAATTTTAGAATCTAATAAATATAATATAAGAGTTCCTAATTCTAATGTTATAGATATTTGTAGTGGAACAGGAGCATTAGGCATCGAGGCATTATCTAGAGGTGCTAAATTTATTTATTTTATTGATAAAGATCCAAAAGCAATTGATGTTCTCCAAAAAAATATTTCAAAGTTAAAGATTGATAACAAATATAAAACTTACATAAAAATTATAAAAGAGGACGCCCTAAAAGCACTTCAGGATATAAAAATTGTTTTTGATGTTGTTTTAATAGATCCTCCATATAATTCAAATGTCATTGAAGAATGCTTGGTTAAATTAAAACAATATAATTTGATTGATTTCAATAGCTATATTTTTGCTGAGAGTAGCAAAAAGGAAAACTTCAATTTTGATGGCTTTGATTTGTTAGATACAAAAATTTATGGAAAATCCAAACTAACTATACTCAAGTTATCTAACTCAGGCTCTATTGAATAATTTTTCAATATCTTTTAAAGAAAGACTGATAGAAGTCGGGCGACCATGGTTGCATTGTCCTGAGTTTGGCGTGCGTTCCATCTCTCTTAATAATTCATTCATTTCACTTTCATTTAAACTTCTCCCAGACCTTACAGATCTATGACAAGCTATATTACCTAATATTAAATCAATTTTAGCATTATAAGATGATGGCAAACCAACTGATGAAATATCATCTCCAAGGTCAATAATTATTTGCTTGATATTAGCCTCTCCTATCAAGGCAGGAACCTCTCTAACGACTATCATTCCGTCACCAAACGGCTCAATTATAAACCCAATATCAGCTAGCAATTCGATATTTTCTGTAATTGTAGCTAATGGTATGGGTTCAAGATTAACAACCTCAGGAAGTAATAAAATTTGTTTTTCAATAGATTTATTTTGCCGTGCTAGTTTCATTCTTTCTAAAACTAATCTTTCGTGAGCGGCATGCTGATCAATAATAACAATCCCATTAGAATTTCTCGAGATTATATAATTTTTGTTGAATTGAGCCAAAGCAACTCCTAGCGGAAAATCTTCTTGAACAAAAACATTTGTGACTTCATTTTGATTATTCTCATTTTTAACCGGCTTCACAGACGGAATTACATCACCATGTTCAAAAAAAGATTGATTAGTTTTATTTTGAATATTTGGACTTAACTCTGTTGCATTATCAAATCTTTTCAAAGCCTCTTTGGAAAGGTCAGTAGTCGTTTCACTATAACTAATATGTAATTCTCTACTGATTGAACCCACAATCAAACTTCTTATTAAGGCATTATCTTGAAATCTTACTTCTGTTTTACCGGGATGAACATTTACATCAATAAAATCAGAAGGCACATTTATGAACAAACAAAAAACAGGAAACCTTCCTTTTGGCAGTGTGTCCCTATAAGCTGCTCTAATTGCTCCAGACAAGTTTCTATCTTGTATAAACCTTCCATTTATAAAAAGATGTTGTTGATTATAATTCGATTTATTTAGCGTTGGAAGACCAATAAACCCATAAATATTTGCAAATTCATTTTCTTTTATTAGCTTAGAGTTCTCAATTTTTATAGCTTCATTAGAAAAATTTAAACCCATTATATTTCTTATTCTATTTAAATACGAATTTTCATCTTCTATTTCTGGTCTTATATTAAAAATTTCTCGGGCATCCGCTTGAAATTTAAACCCTACAAGTGGGTTTGCGAGAGCCTGTTTTAAAATTATTTGATGACAGTAACTTTTCTCAACTTGCGCAGATTTTAGAAATTTTAACCTTGCTGGAGTTGCATAAAATAATTTTTTTACTGATATAATAGTTCCTGTTTGACGTGACGAAGGGTAAGCTTCATTAAAATTCCCCGCTGCAACATCTAATGACCATGCTTGATTAGAATCTATGAACTTCGTCTGAATATTTAACTCACTTACAGCAGCTATAGAAGGGAGTGCTTCTCCTCTAAAACCCAAATAAGCTATTTTGTTTAAATCATTATTGGGAAGTTTAGAAGTAGCGTGTCTTTCAATAGCCATAGGAATTAAATTTTTTTTAATTCCAATACCATTATCTGAAACTGATATTAGATTTTTACCTCCATTATCAATAGTTATATCAATCTGGGTTGCGTCTGCATCTATAGAATTTTCTATTAATTCTTTTAATGCTGAAGATGGTCTTTCGACAACTTCTCCAGCAGCTATTTGATTTATAAGATTTTCAGGAAGCCTTCTTATGTCCATAACAGGTTTCCTTATTATTTTATCAGTAAAGGCTTTCCAGAATTTATGTCTAGAGCAGGTGAAGGAGTTGAATTGATTTTTTGTCCAGATGATTTGTTTTTTCTAATTCTTAACGCTTCTTTTTTAGCGTCTATTACTACACCTGTTTCTGGAACATCTCCAAATAAGATTTGTATACCAGTCCTCTCACTTAATGATATACCTAGTGTCTCTTCATCAACTACCTTCCTAATATCTTTTGGGACATTTTTGGAACTAAATAACTCACTAAAACTATTCGCTTCGTTCTTATTTTCCATATTAATTTCATTAGTAAGGTTAAAATCATTTTTATTTTCTTCTGCATCATTGCTTTTAAGAACTTCAGGATCTATTTCATAACCTGGCGGCACAATAAGTGATGGTGTAAAAGCTACAGAAAATTCATCTGGTATAACCTTTTCTTTACCTACAGCTTTTCGAAAATCAGAGCAACTAGACAATGACGTTGTTAAGGGTAATAAAAAAACAAATATCTTTATAAATTTATTTTTCATAGTAAGAACTTTCAGCAGTAAAAAATTGATTAAAAAGAAATAAAAAAGCACCAATAAAAATTATTGTATCAGCAAGATTAAAAGCTGGCCAGTGTAAATCGTCAATATAAAAGTCTATAAAGTCAACAACCTTACCATAAATTATTCTATCAATTGCATTACCAATTGCTCCACTTGCAATTAAAATAAATCCCAAAGAAGAATATCTTGGCATTTTGAAAGAAGAAAAAATTAGCCATATACTCACCAAAAAAGCAAATATAGTGAAACCATATCTACCTATTTCTCCAGAGCCCTGAAAAAACCCAAAAGAGATCCCACTATTCCAAACTGGGGTCATAGAAAGAAATGAAGTTAATTTTATTGACTGGTATTTAATAAAAAGGTTTTCAATAGCCCATAATTTAGTAACATAATCAAGAAAAATGAAACTTATCAAAATTAATAAAAGATTAAATATACCAATATTTTTTTTCATTGAACTATTTTTGTAAGACACTTGTGCATCTGTAACATACTTCAATATCGTCTTTCACTTCATTAACAACCTTCCAACACCTCAAACATTTGCCCCCAGATGCAAGTTCTACTTGAACATTGATTGTTGGTTCAGACAAATTTTTGTTAAGATTTATTTCAACATCAGAACAAATAAATATTTCTGGTAAATTAACACCTTCAAGCTTCTTATAAGCCTCATTATTAGCCTCAATAATAACCTTAGCCTGAAGGCTCGACCCTAATAATCCCTCTTTTCTTTTTTCTTCAATAGCAGTTGTTACTTCAGATCTTAATTCCCTGATCTCTGACCATTTATTTCCAATTAAATCATTTTGCCAATCTTCTTTTGGCTTAAAGTAAGTTTGGAGATGAACAGAGTTCTCTTGATCATTATATCTACTTTGCCATGCTTCTTCAGCTGTAAAACATATAATTGGAGCAAGCCAAGTAGTAAGTGATTTGAATAAAATATCCATTACAGTCCTACAAGACCTTCTTTCTATTCCATTTAATTCTTCGCAATATAAAGTATCTTTTCTAATATCAAAATAAAAAGCCGACAAATCAACCGTACAAAAATTGTGTATGTCTAAATAAATATCATGCAGATTAAAATTTTCTGTATTTTCTTCTATTTTTTTACTTAACTCAGATACTCTATGTAAAACCCATTGCTCTAATTCTGGCATCTCACTATAGGTAATCTTTTCGTCATCCTCAAATCCATTCAAAGCACCTAAAAGATATCTAAGAGTATTCCTTAATCTTCTATAATGATCGGAGTGTCTAATAAGTATCTCTTTTCCAATTCTTAGATCGTCATAATAATCTGAGCCAACAACCCACAAACGTAATATATCAGCTCCAAACTCATTAATTACTTTTTGGGGTGCGGTTATATTACCTAAAGATTTAGACATCTTTCGGCCTTGCTGATCTAAAACAAATCCATGTGTTAATACTGCATCATAAGGTGCCCTTCCACGAGTTCCACAACTTTCCAATAAAGAAGAATGGAACCATCCTCTATGCTGATCCGTTCCTTCAAGATATAAAGATGCAGGCCAAAATAAATCATTTCGCTCTTCTAAAACAAATGAATGAGTTGAACCAGAGTCAAACCAAACATCAGCAATATCAGTTACAGCCTCATAATCTTCAGACTTATATTTTGAACCTAGAAAATATGAAGAAGGTTTTTGAAACCAAGCATCAGCTCCGTCTTTTTTAAATGCCTCAACAACTCTATCAACAACTTCTTGATCCCTAAGAGGTTCTTGTGTTTTTTTATTTACAAAAATAGCTAACGGAACACCCCATGCTCTTTGCCTTGAAATACACCAATCAGGTCTATCCTCTATCATTTTTGTAAGTCTATTCTCACCTTGAGGAGGAAAAAAATTAGTATCTGATAAAGCCTTAAGAGCAGTATCTCTCAAATTATTGGTTTTCATTGAAATAAACCATTGGGGTGTAGTTCTAAAAACCAGAGGTGCCTTTGATCTCCAACTATGTGGGTATGAATGGTTTAAAGTGCCTCTTCCAATTAGAGCATTATGCTCAGACATTATATCCGCAATTTTTTCATTATCTTTTAAAACACGTAATCCACCTAATAGAGGTAATTCATTAAATAATATTCCATTATCAGAAACAGTTTCAGGTATTGGCAAATTATGTTTTTTTCCTAATTCAAAATCATCTGCCCCATGTCCAGGTGCAATATGAACAAACCCTGTACCTTGGTCAGTAGTAACAAAATCAGCCTCGAGCAATAAAACATCGTGATCATAACCGTACCCATTTAATGGATGAACTAAAATTGATCCTTCGAATTCACTCCCTTTTAATTTCTTAGAAACGTTATAATCTAATATATAAAGCTCTTTTATTGCTTCTTCTAGCAATTGGGTGGCCACTACTATTTTATCACCAATTTTGGCAAGTGAATTTTCACTAACACTAGTAATTTCTAATAGAGTGTAATGTATGTCCTTTCCATAAGCGACAGCTCTATTACCAGGCATCGTCCAAGGAGTTGTTGTCCAAATTATGATTTCATAATCGTCAAGTATTTCTATTGGGGCTTTTTTAATTGGAAATCTGGCAAATATTGTAGTGCTGACATGGTCATGGTATTCAATTTCAGCTTCAGCAAGAGCAGTTTTCTCTACAGGTGACCACATTACAGGTTTGACACCTCTATATAAACTTCCATTCATCAGAAACTTACCAATTTCAGACATAATAATGGCTTCAGATTCATATTTCATTGTTGAATATGGGTCTTCCCAATCACCGTAAACACCTAATCTTTGAAATTCTTCTGATTGAATGTCCATCCACTTAGAGGCAAAATCACGACATTCTTTTCTAAACTCTACAACTGGAATATCGTCTTTATTTTTTTTCTTTTTTCTATAATTTTCCTCTATTTTCCACTCAATTGGCAACCCATGACAATCCCAACCAGGTACATAATTGGCATTTTTACCAAGCATAGACTGTGATCTATTAATTACGTCTTTGATAATTTTATTTAAGGCATGTCCTATATGTAAATTACCATTAGCATAAGGTGGACCGTCATGAAGTATAAATGGCTTAGAATTCTTTCTTTGTTCTCTAAGTTTCTTAAATAACTTTGTATCTTCCCATATTTTTAATATTTGTGGTTCCTTATTAGGCAAACCAGCTCTCATAGAAAAATCTGTTTTTGGTAAGTAAACGGTATCTTTATAATCAGTCATATAACTTTCTCTATGTCAGTCAATTTATTGTTACTTCTAAAATAACTTTTGTTTATTTTAAAAGTTTATAATTATAAACTTTTTAACTTATGAAAGTCATAAGCCATTTTTGTATCAAGCTCGATCTGTTTTTTTAATTCAGATAAGGAATTAAATTTCGTTTCTGATCTTAAAAACTCTAAAAGTTCTACCTTTATTCTTTTACCATATAGATTTATATCAAGATTTTCATTATTTAAATCAATTACATGAGTTTCTAAATTAATAGAATCTCCAGAAACAGTTGGTCTTGTACCTATATTTGAGATAGATGGCAACCAGTCATTTGAGGTTTCTAATTCTTTCTGGTCTGTGATTTTTAACCTAGTTACATAAACTCCAAGTGGCGGTTTTAAAAATTTTTTTATATCTAAGTTTGCTGTTGGAAAACCAATTTCTCTACCTTGTTGCTTACCCTGTTCCACAACACCTGTAATGCACCAATTTCTTCCAAGTAGAGAATTTGCTATATTCAACTGTCCATCTTGAATTAATTTTCTTATTGTTTGAGAGCTTATAATTTCTAATTCTTTACCTTTTATAGAATGTGTTTGTTTTAAGTCCACAGCTATAATTTCCAAACCTAATTTACTAGCAAAATTTCTATTTCCTTCAATCGTACCTTCCCTATTTTTTCCAAATCTAAAATTAGATCCTGCAAACATTTTAGTTACTTTGAAAGTTTCATTTAATATTTTGGATAAAAAGTCATTTGCACTACAATTTTTTAATTCTTCATTAAACTCAATTATAATTAAATAATTAACGCCGATCTCTCTTAACAAGTTCTCTTTTTCCAATGCATCTAAAAGCTTAAAAGAAGAATTGCCTGAACTAAAAAAATCTCTTGGATGAGGATCAAAAGTTACAACACCAAAAGCAAGATTATTTTCAAGAGCGTTTAATTTAGCTGTTTCTAGAAGTTTTACGTGGCCTTGGTGAATACCATCGAAATTACCAATTGCAATTGAAATGTTTTTGTCAATTTTAGGAGCGACTCCACCAAATTTCCATTTAATAATTTTCATAAAATTGTTATAACCTTTTTAAGATTTTAAACTCAAGCTGATATATAATAAATTTCAAAGTGTTTGTATCTTTTTTTGTTATAAATGTTTGAATTATATGAAATAGTATTGAATGTTAAAAAGCTACTTTGATTAGCCATCAATGGAGATTAATTTTTTGGGTGATAAAATAAATATAAATTTAGAAATTATTTCTAACTTAATTAATAGCTCCATACAAATATTCGTTGCCTATGCCGGCCAGGTATTAGGAGCTACTCTTATTCTTATTCTGGGTTTTTATTTTGCTGGTAAACTTAGTAAAGTTGCACGCAAAAACTTAAGTCTTTTCAATAAAATAGATCCATTAATTGTCCCAATAATCGGGAATATTATAAGATATGGAATAATAATAATCACATTAATAGCTGTTTTAGGACAATTTGGAGTCCAAACAACTTCTATTATCGCAGTCTTAGGTGCAGCTGGTTTAGCAATTGGCTTAGCATTGCAGGGAACTCTGTCAAACGTGGCGGCTGGAGTGATGTTATTACTACTTCGACCTTTTACTACTGGTGATTGGGTGGAAACTGGTAATGTCTCTGGTACCATAAGAGAAGTAGGCCTATTTACTACAATTATAGACACATTTGATAATGTTTATGTATCAATACCTAATTCTAGTATTTGGAATAGTACAATAACAAACCACTCACATTACGAAACACGACGTATAGATGTTGATATTGGAATTCACTATGACACCGATTTGGAATTGGCTTCAGAGGTTTTATTAAAATTAGCTGACGATGATAGAGTTAAGAACAAACCCAAAGCACCTCAATTCCTTGTTATGAAATATGACGACAGCGCGATAGTGGTTAGACTAAGACTATATTCACATACTAAGGATTGGTATGCTTTGTATACTGATTTAATGCGTAAACTCAAACCTGCTCTTGACGAAGCAGGTATTGAAATTCCATATCCACATAGAGTGATTTCTTCAAAAAATACAGTTTAATGACGACTACAAAAAAAATTAATCATGGCTCAGTTAAATTAACAAGAGAAAATATAATTCAAGGTCGTCTTGGTGAAAAAATAAGAAGTATCAGTGGAAGTGATAAAGTTCTTTCTCAAGATGAATTAATTAATGAGCGTAGGAAAATCATTCCAGATGATGGAATTGGAGAAGATATTTATATTTTTGCTTATGGATCTCTTTTATGGAATCCAACAGTAGATTATGAAGAACAATTCTTAGCGAAAGTATATGGTTTCCATAGAAGCTTTTGTATGAAGACAAATTTAGGTAGGGGATCTTTTGAAAATCCAGGTTTAATGTTAGCTCTAGACAACGGTGGATCATGTAGAGGATCCGCATTTAAGCTAAATAGAAATGATGCAATAAAAAATATTGATATTTTGTTTAAAAGAGAAATGGTAACTGGGGCCTATAAACCAAAATTAATAAAAACAAAATTAGATAATAATAAAAACGTTTTATCACTGGCATTCACAGTTGATAAAAACCACAAAAATTATTTTGCTAAAAAAAGTATCTCTATAAAAGCTAAGATGATTTTCAAAGCACACGGATTTTTAGGGACTTGCCAAGAATATTTCGATAACACATTAGAAAGCCTTGAGGAGTTAGCTATTAAAGACCTCGAAATGAGAGCAATATCAAGTCACTTAAAAAAGTTTAATAAAAAGTCATAAATCTTTTTTTATAATATCAGAAGCTTTCTCTGCAATCATTAACGTTGCTGCATTTGTATTTCCTGATGGCATGGTTGGCATTACTGAGGCATCAGCAATTCTAATGTTACTTAATCCTTTTACTTTAAGGGATGGTGTTACGACTGCATTTTCATCTATCCCCATCCTACAACTACCAATGGCATGGTAAACTGTAGCGCCATTGTTTCTGAGATAATTTAGTATTTCTTCGTCTGTCTGAATATTATCACCTGGCAGTGTCTCCCCAATAGAAATTTTATCCATATTTGAAGTTTTAAGAAGTGCTCTACACATTTTAAAACCTGACATCAATACATCTTGATCTATTTTTTCTTTTAGATAATTAGGTTGAATAATTGGAGCATCTCTAATGTTTTGAGATAGAGCTCTAACAAATCCTCTGCTCAATGGCCTAGATTGCCAAACACCACACGTTATTCCAGGCACTTCTTGTAATTTGCCAATCATACCTTCAGTATATGACGCTGGTGTAAAAACAAATTGTAAATCAGGAAAATCTATTTTAGATGATGATTTTAAAAAAGCTCCAACATGCGCTGGACTGTAAGATATCAGACCTTTTTTCAAAAAAAACCATTTCATAATTTCTAAAAATAATTTATAGCCTCGAGCCTTTTCATTAAGGGAAATTGGTAAATTAATTTTGTTTGCAACTCTTACCGCATAATGGTCTTGCAAACCTTCACCCACATTTTTAATTTCATATAAAGGATCAATTCCTATTGATTTCAAGTATTCTCCATTTCCTATTCCAGACACTTGTAGCAAATGAGGTGAACCAATTGCCCCAGCACATAAAATAATTTCCTTATTAGCAAAAATTTCAAATATCTTATTATTTTTCTCATAAACTAATCCAACAGCTTTTTGATCATTGAATATAATTTTTAAGACAAGTGTATTTTTTTTTATTTTTACATTTTTTCTTTTAAGTGCAGTTTTTAGAAAAGCGTCATAAGCACTATACCTCATCCCATTTTTAATAGTTCTTTGATAATAAAAGATTCCTTCTTGTTCACCTGAATTATAATCTTCTTGAACTGATATTCCCAATTCTTTAGAACCAGAAACGAATTCCTCACAAATAGGATGTTTTTCAACAACATCTGAAACAAACAAAGGTCCGTTTTTACCCCTATACCTCTCATCTCCATTTTCTTTAAATTCTGACTTTTTGAAATATGGTAAAACATCATCATAAGACCAACCAAGGTTTCCAAGCTGTGCCCATTGATTATAATCATCTGGTTGTCCTCTAACGTACAAATGTCCATTAATAGAACTAGAGCCTCCAAAACCTTTTCCTCTTGGAAACAATATTTCTCTATTATTAACGTTTTCGTTACTTTCAGTTTTAAAACACCAATTAAATCTTTTATCATTGATTGTTTTAATAAAACCAGCTGGCATTTTTATAAATGGATGTTGGTTACTACCCCCAGCTTCAAGAACACATATATTTATATTATTAATTTCAGATAGTCTATTTGCAACGACCGAACCTGAAGATCCTGAGCCAACTATTATATAGTCAAATTTTTCCATATTAATGTCTCAAATCTGTTTAATGATTTAAAGTTGACGTTTCACCAGCAATAGTTGTTCTTACCATTAATCTTTTTTCTATTTTCCCTTTTATTGGCGTTGCTCTATGTAAAACAGCTCTGTTGTCCCACATTATTAAATCATATAGTTTCCAAGAATGGGAATAAACAAAGCTTTCATTATCAACATATTGATAAATCTCTCTAAAAAGCTTTTTGCTTTCAGGTTTTGGCATACCTTCGACAGAACAACAATGTGCGCCTAGGTAAAGAGATTTTCCGTGCTTATCATTATTTAATACTAACTTTTGTTTAACAGGAGGGAGTGCTTTTTTTTCTTCAGGGGTAACTAAATTTGGATCTATTTTTGATCTTCCATGAGAATAGTCGTGCCAACAAACTTTATCTTCAATTATTAATTTTAATTTTTCAGGTAATGAACTATAAACCGCTCTCATTGACAAGAACTCGGTATTACCACCTTTAGACGGCATCATCTTGGCAGAAAGAATTGACATTTTTGAGGGAATAACTTTAAAAGAACTGTCACTATGCCACTCTTGATTAGCTAAATTATTTAGTCTTTGCCTATCAGTAGCAGGAACAATGTTTCCATCTTCATCAAAGTTTCGAAGTATTATTAATTTTGAACCTGAGCCATCAGTGCCAGATTTAGTTGTTTCTAAAGTACCAAAGTACTGACTAAATTTAATATGCTCATCGTTTGTTATATTTTGATTTCTAATTACAACTACTGAAAATTCTGACAAAAGATCAGAGATTTTACTCTTTATTTTTTTACTTAGATCTACTCTTGTGTCTAAACCTGTAATCTCAATACCAATTGATTTTCCAAGTTTCTTTGTAAACATATATATCTCTTATTTTTAAATATATTTTTGTTTAATCTTCATACAGCAATATGTTAAAAATGAAATCTAGTTTGTAAATAAAAAATTTGAATATAATTAAAAACAATGGATGAAACTTTAAATATTAATGATGACATTAAATCCTTAAAGTTGGCGGTTTTAAAAGATAATCTTAAGCAAAACTGGAAACTTGATACTGATTTATGGAATGAGGAATTTCCGCATGACTTTAGATTTGAAGACACATATTTACAATTAAGCTTTGTCCTGCGAGATTTTAATATTGACGAGTTAAAGCATTTAATTTCAATAACAAATTTATTTGACGTAAAAAACTATAGTCATGATATCTCAACTTTAATAAACAATTACATCAAAAGTTGTGTTGATTACCTTAACCACGAAATAGATGGAAAAACTGGCGAATATTTTCAAAAATTTAATAATAACAATAATTGTTTTTCATATGAAAAAAAAATCAAAAAATCTTTAACTAAATACCAAATTAATTATTCTTTATTCTTTTATGGAACGCTTAGATCTCTAGAAGTTCGAAAGGCTGTAATTGGAGAAAGTAGTGATAATCACAACATCTCATTAGGTTATTTGTTAAAGCATAAAGTCTTTAGGGTTAAAAATGCAAATTATCCTCTTATAAAATATACAAATAATCAAGTTGACGTTGTTAAAGGCTTGCTCATTAATAATATAACTTTTGAAGAATTAAAAAAATTGGATAGATTTGAGGGAACAAATTACTTTAGGCAATTTGTAAAAGTTAGTGTTGATCAAATTCATCATGATGCACAAATCTATATGCCCACTAAAAACATGATATCTGAAGAACCTTGGGATTATGAAAAGTGGTACAAAAATGATATGAAAAATTTCTTTTTAAATGAATTTGATATAAATGGAGTGAAATAAAGTCTAAATCAATTGTTAAATCTTCAGTTATTTTTAAGCTTTTGTACTTGATCCCAGGCAGCATTGATAGCCCTCATTTTATTCTTACTTTCATTAATAACTTCTATGGGCACACCTTTACTAATTAATAAATCAGGATGATGTTCTTTAGATAGTTTTATATATTTTTTCCTAATTGTTTGAAGATCGTCAGTTGGTTGACTTTCTAATACAATATAAGGATTAAGCTTATCAGATGACTTTCTAGATTCTTTGATACTTTCATACTGTTTTTGCGTTAAACCAAATATATAAGCAATATTCGCAATCATTGATTCCTCATCATTACTTACATGACCATCTGACTCGGCGATATAAAATAGAATATTTATAACCTCTTCTAAGACATTAATATTACCCCGAAAAATCTCACTAATTTGTTTTGCATATGGTTCGTAACCAGTACTTTCGTCTTTTGCCTTATTAAAAATTTTAGCGACTTGATCAATTTCACTATCCGGAATTTGCAGCTTATCCTTTACAGCAATCAACTCTTCTTTACTAACCTGTCCATCAGCCTTACTAAGCTTCGCTGAAAGAACTATAAGTGAAAGTGCAAAAATTTCTTGAGAATTTTGTTGTTTACCAATAGTTTTAGCAGAGCTTAATCTTGAAATTTTTCCACCTAAAAAAGACCCCAATAAAGCTCCAAACGGACCTCCAAAAGAAAAGCCAATAACACCACCTAATAAACTTCCCCAAATCGACATATTTATTTCTCACAAATTTTTAATAAGTTAGATATTAGTTATATTTATATAATAATACTATATATATATAAAAAGCATTTAAACTCTTATTTAAATCTGAATTATAATTACCAACCATTAGTTCTTGACCAATTGTCTATAATACTGCCATTTTCTAAAACATTGTAATTTTCATAAGCAGCACAAGTTAAACATGCATGGTTTGGTAATATTCGAACTAGACTTCCTATAGGTAACTTATCAAACCAATCTGTGCTTTTTATCTTTATAGATCCATGTTCTTGATGTACTTCTGAAATATTAAGACCTTCAAAAGGTATTGCTGTATGTGGATTACAAATTAAACCATAACCTGCTTCTGGCATGAATTTATTTGCACTTATATCTTTTGACAATGCTAATGATCCTGCATCAATAATTATTCTTTTTCTTTGATGATTATGACCTATGACACTTGCTAATACAGTTACTGCAATATCTTCTATTTTACAAATTCCCCTTGAAGCTTGTGCTAAATCCCAGAACATATAAATACCTGCCCTAACTTCAGAAATACCATCAAGGTTTGAAGCCAAAAGCATTGTTGGTGTAGACCCTATACTAATTATTTGAGACTTATCCTCAAAATTTAAAAAATTTTTTAAAGAAGCCACAGCCTCTTCGCGTTCAATGTTACTGATTGAAATAATTTCATTTTTGTCTTTGGTAGAATAACTATGTCCGGCGTGAGTTAAAACACCTAACAACTTTGTTTGGTGATTTGGTTCAAAAACTTTAGATATTTCACCAATCATTTGGTCTTGATAATTTAGACCACTTCTTCCCTCTCCGCAGTCAATTTCTATAAGAATTTCAAAATTAGCATTGTGCAATTTGCTGTAATTTTGAATTTCTTGGGCAACATAAGTTGAGTCTATAACTATGCGAATAATGCAACTATATTTTTGTTGAATGAAATTTAATCTTTTTAGTTTTTTAGGAATGATACAAACAGCATATAAAATATCTTTAAAACCCGCACTAGCAAAATATTCCGCTTCGTTAAGAGTTGAAACTGTTATAGGTCCTTCCTGATTATCAAGTGCTATTTTGGCAATTTCAATGCTTTTTGGTGTTTTTAAATGAGGTCTTAAAATAGTATTTAATTCAAGACATTTCTTTTTTGCGTTAAAGCAATTTTTTTCTAGAAGAGATTTATCTAAAATCAAGCATGGTGTATCTAATTCCTCTAAATTTTGTATTTTCATTTTAACTCGCTTTATTTCAATTTTCTAAATTGCTATTTCACTAAATCTATTAGTTTTTCCCACCAACTTTCAGAAACAATCAAATTTTCCATATCTATTACTTGACCTATGATTGGGGTTATTAAAGATATGTTTTGTTCTTTAGCTCTTTTTTCAATTTCAACTGGAGGATCAAACCAATTATGCATCGCAAGAGTAAACATTCCCCAATGAATGGGTATAAGATTTTCTCCCTTAACATCTATAAAGCCCTTTATAACTTCATCTGGCATATTATGGACCGACCTCCAACGAGTATTATATTGTCCACTATCCATGAAAACTAGCTCCATAGGACCATATTTTTTGCCAATCTCTTTATAATGTTTGGAATATCCTGAATCACCACTAAAATAAAAACTTCTTTTTCCTGACTTAACAACCCAAGATGCCCAAAGAGATTTTTGTGTTTCTACAAAACCTTTTCTTCCAGAAAAGTGTTGTGCAGGAGTACAAATGAAATTTATATTTTTAATTACTTTATTTTCCCACCAATCCATTTCTGTAATCCTAGAACTTGAAACACCCCATTTTTTTAAATGTGACCCAACACCTAAAGGCACAACAAATGAGACATCTTTATTTTTATTAAAGAACTTTATCGTATTCATATCTAAGTGATCATAATGATCGTGTGAAATTAATATGAAATCAATTTTTGGTAAATCCTTCATTTTAAAAACAGGTGGCTGATATCTTTTTATTAGCCAACTGAATGGGGAAGCTGATGACGAAAACACAGGATCAATTAAAATAATTTTATTATTTATAGACATTAAGATACTTGAATGACCTAACCAGGAGAATTTGATATTATTCTTACTTTTTATAAAATTTTCATTTAAAGAATTTTTATCTTCTGGCAAAAGTGTCTCTGGCTTTGTAATATTAGAATTAAAGAAAAAATTATTAGCCATATTTTTTCTTGGGTTTGCCCAAAACCCACTATTTTTTTTCATTTCTTCAATAATTTCAGAATTCTGGTTTAAGAACTTATCTTTTGGAATATTGTAGTTAGGAGATTTTTTCATTCTTAAATAATCATTATCTTTTGGAATTGATCCAAACTGATCACAACTAGAAAGTTGAAAACTTATTAGTATTACGTATAAAATTAATATGAATTTATTTTTAAAATTAATTAATTTCTTCAAGATTTTTCCAACTAATTATTTTTGATCTAAACGGTTGATTCCGTCCCATAGGTCGAGAGGCATCCCCCCTTTAATTATTTTTTGACATCGATTGATATAAATTTCTGTCACCTTATCATGTGGATTAATTTTATTAATTTTTAAAAATAATTTTAATGCTTTTTTAAAGTTTTTTTGAAAGTAATCACTAACTGCCTCTTTGAAATCCTCTAAAGTATCAATTTTTAAATGTTTTAATTTGTCTAAATCTGAATCAAAAATTTCAAATATTTTAACAGGTTTGTCTTTTCCTTTAACGGCCACAACATCTATAAATCTTGTGTTAAATAAATCTTTATTAATATTGTTGTAAGTTTCTTCAGAGATAATAATACCTACTTTGTAAATTTTGGTTAACCCCTCAAGTCTAGACGCTAAATTTACAGCATCACTAATTACTGATCCCTCCATTCTATTCACATCACCTAATGTTCCTAACATCATTTCTCCAGTATTGATCCCAATACCAATATTAATTTTGTGTGTTTTATTTTTAAAAGAGTTAGAATTATATTGCTTCAAGTATCTCTGCATTCCTATGGCTGCCTTAATAGAGTCATTTGCTGAACTTTTAAACAATGCCATAACACCGTCACCCATAAATTTATCTATGTAACCTTTATTTTCTCTAATTATTGGACTCATTTGATTTAAATATGAGTTCAAAAATGAAAAATTTTCTTTTGGAGTCATTTTTTCTGATATCGAAGTAAAAGATCTTATATCAGAAAATAATATACTCATTTCAACAATCACTTGGTCTCCTAACGAGACATCTAATATACTATCTTTACCAAGGTTTTTGAGTAATTGCTGTGGTACAAATCTTTGGTAAGCTTCTGTTAATTTTACTTGTTGTTGAAGAGCTAACAACTTCATATCATTTAATTGCTGAGCAACAGCAAATCCAAAAGTAATAAACATACCAAGGAATAAAATTCCCACTGCAGAATTTATGATTAACCAAGTAATCCAATTAAAATCATAAAATAAATATGCCAAACCCGAAATTGGTGCCGATAAAAAAGGTAACGCGAAGGATATACATAAATATTTGGCGTAGGAGCTTCCTTTTTTCCAAAGTAAGAATGATATAACAGCAGAAGTTAGCAATAAAAATGTAAAAGGGGCAAATAAATATTTTACTTTAACTAAGCCTGGTCCATTCATGTCAGGTGGATATAAAATTAAATCCAAATACATTATGCTCGGCCAAGATAAAGATGTATATAAATTTAAAAAAATCATAGCAATATAAAAAATTATAGTTGAAACAAAAATTTTATTAAAAACTGGATAATTTACTTTTAAATTAAGCGATTGTCTAAAAAATTGAAGTAATAGTAAAAATAATAGGGATATTGAAGCCAATGAAAATTCACTTGCATAAAACCAGGAATTTATCCCAATAATTCTGCCAATAACTAAATTTGTAATGGACAGAAAAGAGATTTGAAAAAGGCTTAATGACAACCACAAATAGTTACCTTTCGAGACTAAAAAAATGAATAAATAATAAATAGCAAAAGTTATAGCTATTGCAAAAGTTGCTAAGTTTGCGGCAATTTTTACAAATTGATGAGTACTAATATTTTCCCATGAGCTAATAGTCATTCGGTGAAGACTATCTCTACCCATATAGCGGTCAAATGGTTTTTTTCTAAAAAAACTATAAACTTGGGTAGTTTCATTAGGATTCATTATGACTTTATAACTTGCTCTAACTCTTCCATCATCAATCCATCTGTCATGTTTTTCATTCCAATATGGATACTCTATAACTGTCTTATTATTTAGACTAAAAACTTTCTTTTCGTTATTATAATTGAAAGTAACCCCAATATTTTTCTTATTCGTATTATTTTGAACACTAAATCGAACCCAATAACCATCAACGAATGATTGATCATTCTGTAATTTTTTTTTCCAGTCTAATTTAAATAATTTTTCAAAGGGAGTGTTTTGATCAAAGCCTTCAACAAATTCTAAATGTTTTGAGGGTATGGTTTCAAAATCGTCTGTATTAAGAATAAAAGTTATATTATTTTTATTGTCTACATTTGCGAAAACATTTTCAAAACTAAAAAATAAAAAGCCTAATAAATTTAATAAGGTATAAATTTTATTTTTGATTTTCACCTACTGACCAATCAAGTTATTTTGTAATGTAACTTATGAGTTTGCTCTAATTTTTTTTATTAAATTAAAAATGTGCTGATAAAGTATTCTGATTTTTTTCCACCGGTGGAGCAAATTTAGTTAGGTCAATTCCTTCTACAGCAATTTTATACTCTTCTATTGTTGGTGTTCTTCCTAATATTGCAGAAAGAACTACAACTGGGGTAGAAGCAAGTAATGATTCACCTTTTTTTTCTTCAGTGTCTTCTACTACCCTACCTTGGAACAATCTTGTTGAGGTTGCCAAAACCGTATCCCCTTTTGTAGCTTTTTCTTGGTTTCCCATACAAAGGTTACACCCAGGTCTTTCAAGATAAAGAATATTATTATATTCTAGACGTGCTGAATTTTTTGGATTTTTATCATCAAACTCAAAGCCAGAGTATTTTTGCAAGATACTCCAGTCACCTTCTTCTTTAAGTTCATCTATTATATTATAAGTTGGTGCCGCTACAACTAGAGGAGCCTTAAAATTCACTTTACCTGACGATCTTTCAAGATTACGTAACATTTGTGCAACAATTTTTACATCCCCTTTATGAACCATACACGAGCCTACAAAGCCAAGATCAATCTTTTTTTCTGCGTTATAATATGAAATTGGTCTTATAGTGTCATGAGTATACCTCTTAGAGACATCATGATTATTAACGTCTGGATCAGCAATCATCGGCTCATCAATTAAGTTAAGATCTACAACAACTTCAGATGAATATTTTGCATTTGCATCAGGTCTTAATGCGGGTTTTTCCCCCGATTTAATTTCAGATATTCTTTTTTCTGCAATACCTATTAACTTATGAAGCATTTTGTCTTTATTCTCCATACCCTTATCAACCATTACCTGTATTCTATCTCTTGCAATTTCTAATGATTTAACAAGTGTATTATCCTCAGAAATACAGATGGATGCTTTGGCCTTCATTTCAGCTGTCCAATCTGTAAAAGTAAAAGCTTGATCCGCTAGAAGAGTCCCAAGATGTACTTCTATAATTTTTCCTTGAAATACATTATCACCAAATTGTTTAAGCATCTGTGCTTGAGTTGCATGCACTACATCACGAAAATCCATATGATCACTCATTTTACCTTTAAAGGTAACCTTTACTGATTCTGGTATAGGCATAGTTGCTTCACCAGTTGCCAAGGCAAGCGCAACTGTTCCGGAGTCAGCACCAAATGCAACACCTTTTGACATTCTGGTGTGGGAGTCACCACCAATAATAATTGACCAATCATCAACAGTTATGTCATTTAAAACTTTGTGAATAACATCGGTCATTGAATGATAAGAATCTTTTGGATCACGTGCTGTAATAAGACCAAATTTATGCATAAATTTCATAAGTCGGGGCGTGTTTTCTTGAGCTTTAAAATCCCATACAGAAGCAGTATGACATCCTGATTGATAAGCTCCATCAACATTTGGAGAAATTATAGTCGCAGCCATAGCTTCTAACTCTTGTGAAGTCATTAAACCTGTAGTGTCCTGAGACCCAACAATATTGACTTTTACGCGTACATCAGATCCTGCATGTAACTTGACACCATCTTCAACACCTACCGCATTTGCATTAAATATTTTTTCTACAGCAGTGAAACCTTGGCCAGAATTATAAACTTGTTTTGAAGGTGCAAATGCAGATTTTAATTCTATATTTAGAGCTTTACAGGCAAAGCTCTGAAGTTTTTTTCCAAATACAATAGCATATGAACCACCAGCTTTCATGAACTCAAGTTTTTGTGGTGAAAAAGAGGAAGACATATCAACAAGCTCTTTGTCACCTGTTTCATCATATAGTTTTTGTTTTTTAGTATTGATGGTTAATACTGTCCCAGTATCAACACTGTATCTTTGCTCAAGTACTGGATTATCGTCATTATTAATTATCGGATTTCCATCTGTATCAAGCTTTTTAGTCCAATTTTTTAGATCAACTCCTATTCCCCCAGTAACACCCACTGTTGTTAAAAAAATTGGTGATATACCATTCGTTCCAGCCACTATTGGAGCAATATTTACAAATGGAACATATGGACTAGCTTGAATACCTGTCCACAAAGCAACATTGTTAACTCCTGACATCCTTGACGAACCAACACCCATTGTTCCTTTTTCAGAAACTATCATCACACGTTTGTCAGGATTTTCCTTTTGCAATCTTCTGATCTCTAATTGTGCTGCTTCTGATATCATACACTTACCATGAAGCTCACGGTCAGATCTTGAATGAGCCTGATTCCCAGGTGATAATAAATCGGTTGAAATATCTCCTTCAGCTGCAACATATGTTACAACTTTAATTTCTTCCTCAATTTCTGGAAGCTTAGTAAAAAATTCTGCTTCTGAATAACTTTTAATGATATCTTCCGCAATTTTATTACCTTTACTGTAAGCATTCTCTAATCTAGAAGTATCAATCTCATAAAGAAAAACTTGGGTTTTAAGAACTTCTGCTGCTTCTAGAGCTACAGATTTATTTTCACCCAAAGCTAAATCAAGAAGTACTTCAATCGATGGGCCGCCTTTCATATGAGATAAAAGTTCAAATGCGAACTTTGGTTCAATTTCTTTTACAACAATTTGTTTTGTTATAATTTCTTTTAAAAACTTTGATTTTACTACTGCTGCAGTAGTTGTGCCTGGGATAGTATTATAAATGAGAAAGTTGAGTGAATCGGTTCTATGAATATTATTTTCGTCTTTTATTTGTAAAATTATTTCTTTTAATAAAGTGCCATCCTCTATTGGCTTTGGCTTTAAACCTTCTTTTTTTCTGTTTTCAATTTCAGATATATAATTCGTATATAAACTCATAACTAACCTTACAATTTTTTAAAGATAATAAGTTATAATTTAAATTGAAAATAGACATATAACAATGAAAATTTTCCGTAGGAAAATTATTCCTTGATAAATAAATAAAATAATAAATAATTGTTGATAATGAAGATAGTTTAACAATGGGTAAATGGTAAATTTTATCTACTTTTAAACCTGGGGGAGGTTATGAAGTCCAGATTTGTTTTTTTTAAATCATATTTAGTATAATTAACAAAATTTTTAACTTCTATTCTATGTAATGGAAATTTTTTTGCTATTTCAGTCTTTGGATATATTTTACCAATCTGTTTTTCCCACACAATGCAATATAAGCAATTTTTGTCTGTTATCATTATCATTAAAGAAGTGTCTTTAGCGTTAACGGATTGAAATATTGATGTTATAAAGATAAAGAAAACAATAATAGGAGTATAAATATATTTTTTTGAAAGATGTATAGATTTCATTTAAAGAATTTGTTTTATGAAAGAGGATATGTCAATAATTATTGATAATAAGTTTTTCAATTATCAATAGAGTCAAGGTCAATCCAATTCGGAATTATTGATATTTTTTGAAAAAATTTTTCTAACTGTTTAATTGATATTTCTAAAGTTTTGTCGTTTTCTAATGGATGTGCGTAAATTTTACTAAATGACTTCAAATTATTGTCTAAAAATAAATATACACCTGTTTTTGCACCGTTTATCATTGCAAATGGAGACACAGCTCCTGGTAAAACTCCCAAGTGTTCAAATAATCTATCGGGGGAACCAAAACTTAAACGCTCCATTTTTATAATTTTTGCTAATAGTTTTAAATCTATTAAGGCATCTTGATGAGCAACTAATAATATATTGTTTTTTCTTTTATCTCTTAAATAAAGGTTTTTAATATGCCCATTACTATTGTCTAAACCAAAAATTTCTTCTTGAACGAATTTAGCTTCTTTAACAGTCATAACTGGTTCATGAGAATAGCTTTTATAAATGATTTTCCAATCATCTAATATTTTAATTAAATTGTTAGATGTTAAGGGTAACTCTTTTTCCAAATTAGAATTGTTAATTTGCATTGAAAATCTCTGAAACTTTGCTTTAAGTTTTTATTATATTTCGCTATGTGAACCTGATCACAATACCTAACCCATTGATAGATATACTAGTATAATTTAGATGTATATAATCTAATTAGCCTCTAAAATTTTAATTCAAAAAAAGAAAATTGACTAAGAAAGAACCTCTTTTTTGTCGCCTTCCATATAAACTTTAAAATTTTCGAAAAAAGTTTTAGATAATTTTTTAGCTGTACTTAAAATTAAACGGCTCCCAAGTTGAGCAATTTTTCCTTTGACTTCGCTTTTAGCAACATACGTTAATATGGTTTGATCACCATCTTCGGTCAACTCAACATCAGCCCCGCCTTTAGCAAATCCAGCAACACCACCATCTCCTTCTCCAGTCAGTGAATATTTTGTAGGACCATTTGATAAATCTAAAGTAACTTTTCCCTTGAACTTAGCTTTTATAGGGCCAATTTTCAAAACAACCTTTGCAGATAATTTGCCATCTTCTTCTTCAATAAGTTCTTCACAACCAGGGATACATGATTTTAATACCTCAAGATCATTTAATGACTTATAAACTAATTCCAATTTTGCTGGTATTGTAATTTCATCGTTAAGTTCCATGATTTTCTCCGATTTACTTAAATTTACTATTTAAAATTTTTTACTTCCAATTTTACCAGATCTTTTTAATTCAATTATTTCTGCAAAAATTGATAAGGCTACTTCCTCGGGCATAATTGCGTTTATAAAAATTCCTGCAGGACAAATTATATCTTTTAATTTTTCTTGCGACACACCGTCATCTGTTATTTTCTTTTTTAAAACTTGATATTTTTTTTTGCTTGCAACAAGGCCGATATAAGTTGCTTTTATTTTTAGCGATTCTGTTATTGCTATTAGGTCTGAGTTACCCTGAGTAGCTATAACAATAAATTTCTCCGAAAATTCATTTAAATTATTATCATTACCGTCTTGAAAGTTTCTAACATGAACTATATTAAAGCTATATTTCTCACCAAATTTGACTAATTCATTTGCAATTGGTGTATTACCATAAATTATTAATTCTGATTTAGGATAAAAAGGCTCAACAAAAATATCCATTGAACCTTCACTAGGACAATAATTTTTTTTATGAAAAGTTTGATCGCTTTTTAATTCGTCCAAATCTTCTTTAATATCGTCTGGACTTAACACAACTAATTTGGGTTTTTTTAAATTTAATGTTTCTACAGCTGTATTACATACAGCGTTAGTAACACATCCACCTCCAAGCCAACCTGATAATATTTCGCCTTTGTTTGATATTATCGCTTTCATGCCAGGTTTTGCAGCAGTTGACGACATAGTTCTAATGACAGTAGCAATTACAAAAGAAGATCCCTTATTTTCAAGAGTTTTCAAAACATTCTCAAAATTTAATTTTTTATCTTTATTTGTCATATCATACATAATTCTTTTTCTAAATTTTCTAAATCTTCGATAGTACTACAAGGCGCAAATAAATCTAAATACAAAGATGCTTCTTTCATGCTAGCAGCAACTGGTTCATAATTTTCCCATCCAAGAAGAGGATTTAGCCAGATTATTTTACAATTTCTCTTTTTTAATTTTTCAAGTTCTTGCGAAACAATTTTTGGACTTCCCGTGTCGTAACCATCAGAAATAATGATAACAACTGTTCTACCATTAACTTGGTTTTTTGAATAAACATTATTAAATTCTTTTAATGACTTTCCAATTTTAGTACCACCCGAAAATCCCTCAGTAAGTAAAGAAATCCTATTAACCGCCTTTAAAGTGTCATTTTCTTTTAGATATTCTGTAACTCTCATCAATCTAGTATGAAACAAATATACATCTGCAGATTGATCAACCCCTACCAAACCTTTAACAAAAGTTAAAAAAATTTGACTATATACCTTCATAGATCCTGATATATCTAATATGCTAACTATTCTCATCGGCTTTTTAGGCTTACTTTTTTTATACAGTTTAATAGGATAACCCTCATAGGGTAATGATTTACTAACAATTTTCCTTAAGTCTAATTTAACACCTTTTCTGTCTGCTATTAATCGTCTTGATCTTTTATGTTTAATTGACTTAGCTATTTTCAAAACAGCTAAATGTATTCTTTTTTGTAAATCAGAATCAATTAGTTCTTTTAAATCTGTTTTTTTTTTGTTTTCTATAAAACTGGCAGTTATTTTAGACACTGCATTGCTAGAGGCTTCCATTTCGTTTTCGTTATTAGTCATGGATTTATTTGTTGATTCATTGTCAAGTGTACCTTGCTCGGGAGGGGCAAAAATACTTCGGGTATTAATTGTATCGTTATTTTTATTATTATTTTGTCTTTGGATATTTGTTTTTTTTCTTCCTTCATTTGTCCAGAAGGAATCGAATAATTCATCAAATTTTTCATATGTATCAAAGTTGTAACAATAAATTGATTTAAGAGCATTTTTCCATTCTTGTATTTTAGACAAATCAATATTTTTCAAACCATTAAGAGACTGAGTTACCTGATCAAAGGAAGTGTTAAAACCGTTAGCAAACATGTGATGACTAAACTCTAGCAATCTAGAAGTTTTAGACGACCTTAATAGAAATTTTGTAGGTTTAAGCATATTATACTTTAGCTAATTTCTGACTTGTTTCTGAAGAAATAATTGCCTTGTCAGCTTCTGTTTTTAACAAACAGACCAAAGTTGAATGTAAAATTTCGTGATTTTCAGATAAATCCTTTAATCCCAATCCTGATATAGCTGCAGCCCAGTCTAGAGTTTCTGCTATACCAGGTTTTTTTTCTAAATCTTCCATTCTTAAGTTTTGAACAAAGCTTACTATTTGTCTTGATAATTCTAACTCAATGTTAGGCATTTTTTTTTGCAATATTTGCAGCTCAAGTTCTTTTTTTGGGTAGTATACATAATTATAAATGCACCTTCTTCTTAAGGCATCAGACAAATCTCTAGTACTATTAGAAGTTATAATTACAATTGGCTTTGAAACAGCTTTTATTGTACCAAATTCAGGAATAGACACCTGAAACTCCGACAAAATTTCTAAAAGATACGCTTCAAACTCTTCGTCAGCTCTGTCGATTTCATCAATAAGAAGGACAGGTGATTTCTTTTGAGTTATTGCCTTTAATAAAGGTCTTTCCAAAAGAAAATCTCTAGAAAATATGTGGTTATCAATATCTATTTCATTGTTACTTTTGGTTTCGTTAGAACGAATTGCAAGTAATTGTTTTTGATAATTCCATTCATAAATTGTTGAGGTAGAATCAAGACCTTCGTAACATTGTAATCTTATAAGACTAGTTTCATGCAATTTAGATAAAGCAATGGCGAGGGCAGTTTTTCCAATACCTGCCTCACCTTCCAATAATAGAGGTCTGCCAAGACTAGAAGCAATATGAATACTCATAGCTAGTTCATCTGATGCTATATAATCTAGATCATATAGATACTTCTTAATATCTTGCCATTGCATTTTTGTTTATCAGCTAGACTAACTATGAAGTCCAAGATCTTTAGCAATCTTCCAAACTCTCCAATGATCATGAGGCATATGTGCCTGAGTTAGTCCAAATGGTTTAAAGGCGTCATGTACAGCATTTGAAAAAGCAGACACTCCACCTACATTAGGACTTTCACCTACACCCTTTGCACCTATAGGATGATGCGGACTTGGTGTTTCTGTATAATCAGTTTCGTAGTTTGGTGTTTCCCAAGCAGTTGGGATAAAAAAGTCCATCAAAGTACCTGTCATGACATTACCTTGCTCATCATAAGCAATTTCTTGTCCCATAGATATGGCTAGAGCTTCTGTTAATCCACCGTGAACCTGACCTTCGATAATCATTGGATTTATTCGAGTACCACAATCGTCGAGAGCGTAAACCTGTTTTATGTCACTAACCCCAGTATCTATATCAATTTCCATAACGACTACATAGGCTCCGTTTGGATAAGTCATATTCGGTGGATCATAATAACTAACTGCTTCCAAACCGGGTTCTACACCAGGTATAGCCTGATTATAAGAAGCAAATGCAATCTCTTTCATAGTTTTAAATTTTTCAGGTGCACCTTTGACTGAAAATCTATCAACATCCCATTCTAAATCGTCGTCGTGAACTTCTAGCAAATAAGCTGCAATCATTTGTGCCTTTGCTCTTATTTTTCTACCAGCCATGGCAGTTGCTGCTCCAGCAACTGGTGTGGAACGAGATCCATAAGTCCCTAGTCCATATGGAGCGGTATCTGTATCACCTTCTTCTAATGTAATGTCAGAGGCTGGAATACCAATTTCAGATGCTAATATTTGAGCAAATGTAGTGGCATGACCTTGACCTTGTGATATGGTTCCTAATCTTGCAATTGCTGAACCTGTTGGATGAATTCTTATTTCACAAGCATCAAACATTCCTAAACCAAGGATATCACAATTTTTAACGGGACCAGCCCCTACTATCTCAGTAAAGTGACTAAGACCAATACCCATCAACTTTCTTGATTTACCATCTTTAAATAATTGTAATTGTTTTGCTTGATCTTCTCTTAATTGTTTATAGTTTACAGATTTCATAGCTTTTTCCCATGCTTGATGATAATCGCCTGAATCATATTCCCAACCAAGAGCTGATGTATAAGGAAATTGCTCTTTTTTTATAAAATTCTTAGATCTGAGTTCAGCAGAATCCATTCCAAGTTTCTGTGCAAGCACTTCAATCATTCTTTCTATAAAATAAGAAGCTTCAGTCACTCTAAAAGAGCACCTGTATGCTACGCCACCAGGCGCCTTGTTTGTATAAACACCATCAACAGCTAAATAAGCTACTGGAATATCATATGAACCAGTACAAATGTTCATAAATCCAGCTGGAAACTTTGTGGGATCAGCACATGCATCAAATGCTCCGTGATCAGCTGTAGTATGACACCACAAACCAGTAATTTTTCCTTCTTTTGTTGCTGATATCTTACCATGCATCCAATAATCTCTTGCAAAAGCAGTGGCCATTAAGTTATCCATTCTGTCTTCAACCCATTTTATTGGAACACCAGTTACAATTGATGCAACAATTGAACAAACATAGCCTGGATAAACACCAACTTTATTTCCAAATCCTCCACCAATATCTGGAGAAATAATTCTAATGTTATGCTCTGGAATACTTGAAATTAATGACGCTACCGTTCTTACAGCATGTGGGGCTTGAAACGTACCCCAAACTGTAAGTTTACCATTAACTTTATCCATAGAAGCAACACATCCGCAAGTCTCAAGAGGACATGGATGTGTTCTATGATAATAAACCATTTCATCAGCAACAACTTCAGCTTCTTCTAATACTTTATTAGTTTCTTCTTTTTCACCTGCTTCCCATGTAAAAATGTGATTTGGATGTCTTCTAGCTCCATGAGCACCTTCTTTTTGATCTGCAATGTCTTCTCTTAAGATAGGTGCATCTTTTAATTCAGCTTTAAAAGGATCTGTTACTACTGCCAACTCCTCATATTCAACTTCGACCAAAGAAACACCGTCAGCTACAGCATATCTGTCGTCTCCAACAACAAACGCAACTTCTTGCCCTTGAAATAGAACTTTGCCATCTGCAAGAACCATTTGTTTGTCACCTGCAAGCGTTGGCATCCAATGTAGACCTAATGGTTCTAAATCAGCTGCAGTGAGTACTGCATGAACACCAGGTAAGGCTAGAGCTGCGCTTGTATCAATGTTCTTTACTCGTGCATGTGCAACTGGTGATCTTACAAAGTCACCAAAAAGCATTCCTTTTAGCTTTATATCGTCTACATAATTACCTTTACCTTGCGTAAATCTAGCATCTTCAACTCTTTTTCTAGAAGTACCAAGACCGCTTAATGCGCTTTTTCTTTCTTCTCGTGATGGGGTTTTTACGTCATCCATTATGCTATTTCCTTTTTCTCAACGTTAACTTCATCTCTTATTTTATCTGCGGCTGCCATTATTGATTTAACAATATTTTGGTATCCAGTACATCTGCATAAGTTTCCTGAAATACCAAATCTAACCTCTTCTTCTGTAGGATTAGGGTTCTCTTGTAAAAACCTATATGACCTCATAATCATTCCAGGTGTGCAATATCCACATTGTAAACCATGATGCTCTTTAAACATTTCTTGTATAGCATGAAGTTTGTCGGGAGAACCTATACCTTCAACAGTCAAAATTTCAGCGCCTTCTGCTTGAGGGGCAAATACTGTGCAAGACTTTACTGATTTTCCGTTCATATCTATGGTGCAAGCACCACAATGGGATGAAGAACATCCTATATGTGCACCAGTATAATCTAAGTGCTCTCTAAGAGCGTGGACTAAAAGTGTTCTTGGCTCAACTGACAATGTCTCTTCTTTACCATTAACTGTCATAGTGACATTAATTTTTTCCATATCTTTCCCCTTAACTAGGTTCGTTCAATAGCTCTTGTAAGAGCCTTTTTAATTACAATACCAGCGACGTATTTCTTAAATTCAACTGGTCCTCTTTGATCAGCTACAGGATCACTTTGCTCTACACAAGCTTCTGTGACTTGATTTAATATGTTGTTATCAATTTCTTTTCCAAGGATTATATCTACAGCTTTATCACAATATACTGGAGTGTCTGATAAATTAGTTAATGCTATAGAAGCACTTGAACACATATTATTTTCAACTTTTAATATTACACCAGCTGCTGCAGTTGCATAATCACCAATTTTTCTTTTTTGTTTTTCATAGGCATAACCACCTGATGGAGCGTCAAAGGAAATTGAAATAAGAATTTCATCATCTTCTCTAACAGTAAAATAAGCTCCTTCGTAAAATTCTCTTGCTTTAACATCGCGAACACCATTAGAACCACTTAATTTGTAAGTAGCGTCAAGTAATTGCATTAAGCCAGGCATATCATTAGCTGGATCACCATTGGCCACATTTCCCCCGATTGTACCAAGGTTCCTGACTTGGGGGTCAGCAATTTGCAATGAAGCTTCTTTTATAATAGGGGCTTTTTTGAATAATTCTTCATTATTTATCAATTCAACTTGAGTAGTCATTGCACCAATTGATATTTGGTTGCCTGTAACTTCAATACCTCTAATTTCATTAATCCCAGACAAATCTATTAAATGTTTAATATCTGTAAGTCTTTGTTTCATTACTGGTATCAAACTATGACCTCCAGCAATTACCCTTGCCTCATCCCCAAAGTCTGACATAAGAGATACAGCTTTATCTATATTATCTGGTTTATAAAAAGTGAATGCACTAGGTATCATATAGACCCCTCCTAATAAATCTAAATTAAAATGATTCTAAACTAATACATATATATATATAATCTTTTTTTAAATTACCAACAAAAACTATTTCACATATTAACAATCTAGAGATACCTAAATCGATTAAGAATTTTTGGAAAAAATCAGAAAATTAATTGCCTTTCTTCCTAAATTAAAAACTTAATCATAGGTCAATATAAAAAAGATTAAAATTGTATCATTTTGAAAATTAAATTAGATAAATAAATTTTTAGTTTTAATAAGTATCAATTTGATACCAATATATTTTTATAAATTAAAAAGAAAGGTTAACAATGTTTAAAATAATTTTATCAAAATCAAAAAATAAATTTATTTGTTTCATATCTTCCATATTTATTATGTTGATGCCAAATTTAGTTTGGGCAGACACTGTAAATATTCTTGGTTTATTTCCATTCAGTGGCCCATATGCTGATTCTGGGAAATTATTAGACGAAGGTGCCCAAATAGCACTTGAGGAGGTGGGTTATGAAATAAATGGAAAGAAAATCAAATACATTACGAGAGACAGTGAAACTAAAGCCGGACCAGCTGCAAGAAGAGCTCAAGAAGCAATTGATACTGAAGGAGTTAATTTTATAGTCGGTCCATGGTCTTCTGGCGTTGCGTTAGCTGTAACTGAAGTGGCAAAAAAAAATAAAGTTATGTATTATTTCTCTGGAGGAACTGAAGATATTTCAGGAAAAAAATGTCATAAATACGCTTTCATGTGGGCTGCAAATGCGTGGACAGCGATGGATGCAGACCTTAAAATATTTAAAAAAGCAAATCCAGATGCAAAAAAAATATACTTATTTGTAGTTGATTATGCTTTTGGATGGACACTGCAAAAATATGTTGAAAGTTTAGCACCTAAATATGGTCTTGAGGTAGTAGGTGTTGATAGACATCCATTAGGTCACAGAGAGTATTCAACTTTTATAACAAAAGCTATGTCAAAAAATCCTGATGCAGTATATATGATTAACTTTGGTCTTGATGCTATTTCAGCAGTTAGACAATTAAATAATTTTGGTTTTACTCCAAAAAAGCCAGTTGTAATGTCATGGTCCTCGGGTTTTGAAGAACTTATACAATTAGATCCTGCAGCAAGGGAAAACTTAATTGTTGGTTCTAATTATTATTATACAATCGATAATCCAGATAATAAAAAGTTCGTTGAAGCTTACAAAAAAAGGCATAATGGAGTACCTCCAGGATATGCACCAGCTGCAGGTTATGGTCTAATGAAGATGACTTTACTTGGAATGCAAAAATCCAAAAGTGTGGAACCACAAAAAGTTATAACAGCTCTTGAAGAACACAAAGGTAAAAACTTTGTTGGTGAGTACGAAATTAGGGGTAGAAACCATCAGACTGTTAGACCATTTTTTGTACTTCAGACTAAGAAGCAAAAAGATATGAAAGATCAATATGACATGGCTGAGGTAGTAGATGTAAGTTCTACAGAACAACCAAAAAACATAAATATGTGTTCTGATATTGGAAAATTTTAATTTGTTTAAATTAGGCGACATTGTTTTGTCGCCTAATTTATTTAAGGTGCAATTTTGACTTTTTTAATATTATCTCAAATTTTAAATGGCCTTGGCTTAGGTATGTTATATGCTCTAGTTGGAGTTGGATTAACATTAATCCTTGGTGTTCTTAATATTCCTAATTTTGCACATGGAGTTTTATATGCTCTAGGTGCTTATTTTGCATATTCTATAGCCAAAGTAACAGGGTCTTTCTATTTTGCTATTTTTCTATCTCCTTTATTAGTAGTGCTTGTTGGCTTCTTGCTTGAAAGTCAGGGAGTAAGAAGACTTTACCAAGCTCATCATGACTACCAACTCCTATTTCTATTTGCCTGTGCTTTAATAATTCAAGAAATAATTATAATAATATGGGGACCAATTGGTTTTTCTTTGCTCCCTCCACCAAGCCTAAGTGGTGCACTTGATTTAGGTATTTTAATATATCCTAAATATAGACTTGTCCTGATATGCTTTGCTTTTTTTATGATAATTTGTCTATACCTTTTTTTAACCAAAACAAACCTTGGCGCTATACTTCGTGCAGGCATTGAAAACAGGGATATGGTAAAAGTTCTTGGTATTAACGTAAACATTGTTTTTCTTTACACATTTGGTCTAGGAGCTTATTTGGCTGGATTGGCTGGGGCGTTGTCAGCACCCATAATGGGCCTTACTCCTTCAATGGGATTAGATATTTTACCAATTTGTTTTGTTGTTGTAGTAATTGCTGGTTTAGGAAGTATACCGGGAGCAATCGTTGCTGGGATTTTAATAGGATTGTCACAAGGCGCGGCAACAATTTGGTTCCCAGAAGCAACTAACGTAGTTATTTATCTTATGATGGGTTTAACAATAATATTTAGACCTCAAGGTCTTTTTGGGGTTAGGTAATTATGAATAAATACACCATTACTTGTCTAATTATATTTATTTTGTTGGGTCCATTCCTTTTCCCAAACGCAACTATTACAGAGATGTTGATTTTTGGTATTGTTGCAATATCGACAAATATCATGCTTGGGTACACAGGAATGTTATCTTTTGGACAAGCTTTATTTTTTGGGACTTCAGCTTATATCTCGGGTCTCATTTTACTTGCAGGTTTTCCAATTTTTTTAGCTATACCTATTGCTACTTTAGGATCATTTTTAATTTCACTCTTCGTTGGTTACTTTTGTGTAAAAAGGGAAGGATTATATTTCATTTGCCTTACTTTTGCATTTAATCAAATGTTCTACTTTATAGCATATGTTTGGACTGAAGTTACGGGTGGCGAAGATGGATTAGTTGGTATTACAAGACCTGAATTCATAGATACACAATTTTCATTCTACGTATTCATTTCTATTTTATTTCTCACATCCTTATATCTTATGTATAAAATTATAACATCTCCTTTGGGACTGATTTTCAAGTTGATTAGGGAAAACCCAAGCAGAGCAGAGGCCATCGGTTATAACGTCCGTTTTTTTAAGTTAGTCTCTTTTTCGATTGCAAGCACTTTCACAGGTTTAGCTGGGTCTCTATATGTTCTCATCCACAGTATGGTACCTATTGATCAAATTCATTGGCTTAAATCAGGAGATATTATTTTTATGACTTTGTTTGGTGGTGTAGGAAATTTCTTAGGTCCACTTATTGGGGTTGTTGGTTATATTTGGTTATCAGATACATTTTCAATTATTTGGGCTAGATGGCCATTAATCATGGGCGTTATATTTGCAATAATCGTATTATATTTCAGAGGCGGTGTTTCTGAGCTGTTAGAAAATCTTGTAAAAAAATGTCAATTTTACTTTAAAAAGAATAAAGATGAAAAATATATTAAAAATTAATAATTTATCTAAAAATTTTGGAAATGTATCAGCTGTAAACAATGTAAATTTAGAAGTTGAGGTAGGTTCAATACATTCTGTTATAGGACCAAATGGAGCAGGAAAATCAACTTTTTTTAACATGATTTCAGGGGTTTTGCCTCCATCTAGCGGAAAGGTATATTACAAAAATAATGATATTACAGGATTTGAAAGTTATAAGCTGCCACATATGGGCATTGCCAAATGTTTTCAAATTACGAATGTTTTTCCTAAACTGAGTGTTCGCGAGAATGTCTGGTCTTCTGTTTTTTCTTGCGCCCAAAAGAGTAAGTTTGATTTTTTTAAACCCCTATCAAACTTTAAATATGTCGCTGAAGAAACAGAAAAAATTATATCTGATGTAGGTCTTTCTCACAAAATAAACGATAAAGCTGAAGAACTATCCCATGGGCAACAAAGGATGTTAGAAATGGCAATTACACTTGGAGCTAAACCCGAGTTATTATTACTAGACGAGCCTACTCAAGGATTAGCACCAGAAGCTACATTAGAAATGACAAAATTAATTCAAAAACTATCTAAAAAATACACAATTTTGTTAATTGAACACAAAATGCATATTGTTATGGAGATTTCAAAAGTAATAACAGTTTTAAACTTTGGTGAAGTGATAGATGAAGGGACTCCATCAGAAGTTAAAGAAAGTAAAAAAGTGCAAGATGCATATCTAGGTAAAGGTTAATGCAATTAGAAATAAAAAATCTTCACACTTACTATGGATTAGTTCATATGTTAAAAGGTGTTAACTTATCGGTAAACAAAGGCGAGATAATAAGTATATTAGGTCGAAACGGAGCTGGTAAGACAACAACAATTAAAAGCATAATGGGTCTAGCACCCCCTTCCGAAGGTAATATAATTTTAAAAGGAAGCGACATAAGTTACTTAGAACCACATGAAATAGCTAAAAAGGGAATTTCTTATGTGCCTGCTAGCAGGGGGATATTTTCTACTTTAACTGCTTATGAGAATATAAATATATTTCATATGAAAAATTCTAAGTGGAATGTTGAAAGCGTTTTTAATCTTTTTCCTAAACTAGCAAAACTAAAGTTTCGTAATGGTAAATCTTTATCAGGAGGCGAACAACAAATGTTGGCTATTGGAAGATCTCTGGTAATAAACCCCTCCGTAATAATGTTAGATGAACCTTCACAAGGTTTAGCACCTATGATTGTTGAAGACGTAAAAGATATGCTTTTAAAACTTAAAAACGAAGGAATGAGTATTATATTGGTAGAACAAAATCTTCAGACAGCTTTAGATGTTGCAGATAGAGTTTATATTCTAGATCAAGGTCAAGTCGTTTTTGAAGGTAAATCAGAGCAGTTATCGAAAAACAAAAAATTAACAATAAAATTTCTAGGTGTTAGCACTTAATAAGGAGAAATATAATTTCTAAATTTGTAAAAAATCCAGGAGGAACACAAAAGCTTTTCAATGATATTAAAAATAAAGTTTTATCTCCAGTAGATTTGATGAATGCATATATTGAACAGATAGATTACACTCAGTCACATATCCAGCAATGGAAAAGCTATGATTTCAATCAAGCCCTAGAATTAGCTAAAATTCGTGAAAAACAAGCGATAAATAGTAATATTCTTGGTCCGCTACATGGTATACCTGTTGGCATTAAAGACATAATTCATGTTGAAGGTTTTAAAACTGAGTTTAATAGTAAAGCCTTTAAAGAAGTTGAATCATCAAAATATGACTCTGAAATTGTATTAGCACTAAAATCCGCGGGTGCAATTATATTGGGTAAAACTCATACAACTGAGTTTGCTTTTTACGATCCTTCACCTGCTAGAAATCCTTATAACAGGGAATATACACCAGGTGGGTCCAGCAGTGGATCGGGGTCTTCAGTTGCCAGTGGAACAGTGCCTTTGTCAATAGGAACTCAAACCATGGCTTCTGTAAATAGACCTGCAATTTATTGTGGAATTGCTGCATTTAAACCAACAAATGGAAGTTTATCAACTTATGGAATATCTCCTTTAGCACCCACATTTGACACACCAGGTTTTTATGGTTGGTCAATCACAGACGCATCCCATGCTTATGATTCAGTGTCTGTAAATTTTTCTACCAAGGAAAATACTGATTTTTCTGATGTGAACATAATTATTATTAATGACGATTTAACAAATGACATGACCTCATGCGTTTCAGACCAAATTAAAAATACCAAAAATGCATTTCAGGATCTTGGCTATAAAGTAGAAAATATTAAATCACCAGTTCCTTTAAATGATTTAATAAAACTTCATTGGGATATAATGATTTATGAAACTGGAAAGAATTTGGAGTTTTTATTAGCTCATCCGAAAGAACTTATTGGTAAAAGATTATTAGAAATAATCAATCAAGGATTGAAAATAAAGAAAGAAGATTACATTAGTCTCAGATCAGAATTAATCAAGCAAACATATAATTTTTTCTCAAATTTTAATAAGAATAGTATTTTTATTTTTCCAGCCGTTCCTGACTCAGCTCCAATTGGCTTAGAAAGTACTGGTCAACCCAAATATATTGCGCCTTGGACTGCTTTATCTGGACCAATAGTTAGTTGTTCGACAGGTATCGATAAAAAGAATATGCCAGTTGGTATTTTATTATGTGCCCATCCAAAATCAGATTTTTTCTTATCTAATTTCTGTAAACAAATAGCTAATAAATCAAGTTTTTTTGCTGGATTAAATACGTAGCTAATTTCCAATAATAATGTAAACGAGCTTGTCTTTGTTTTATCATGAGTAATTTTAAATTAAGAAAATTTTCAAAATGAAAAAAAGCTTTTTTAAATTTCTTTGACAAAAGTTTTTTTATTATTAATAACGATCTGGTTATGAAACATTGGCAGGGATACCCGGAATCGAACCGGGAAGCCTTGCGGCACTGGTTTTTGAGTTACTTGATTACACTTATGTATAGTCAACATAGTCGGTTAAATTAATACCTTCCCTAGGTCAGTAATTAATGCTCTTTAAACATTGTAAACAGAATAAAGCCAGTTTTATTAATTTTCGTACACTTTCTCGTACACTTTATTGAAGTAATTTGAAGAATAGTAATCAAAGTATTATTGAAGTTTAATTTTTAAACGAAATGAACCCAATCTTGCCTGTTCGAGTTCCATAAACAAGTTTATCATAGTCTGGACTCCAAGCTATTTTAGTTATTGGATTTTCATCAGGGGCTCTTGCAATAATGGCCTCAGAATTTCTTATGTTACCAATTAGTATTGATCCATTTGTAAAACCACCAGCTATTTTATCGATCTCGCCACCAGCTGCAACTGAAGACAAAGAAGCATCTTTTGCATAACCTATTTCAACTGGAGGAAAATTACCTGGTCCCCCAGCTAGTGGCCAAGCAGCAATAACGTCAGAACCTAAAGATAATAAATAGGCAGAATTCGCAGTCCAACAAATATTTCTAGCTTTTCCAATAAATCCTCCCAATCTAAAATCTTTATTATCTATAAAATCCCAAATATGTATTTCACGATCTTGTGTAGCTGCTGCAACAAATCTTCCATCAGGTGACCAAGATGCTTCTATTAATGATCCTTTCCAAGAAAGTATCTCTTTTGATGAGGGATTTTGACAATCAAATATGCTTACACCATTGTAACACGCTGTGGCTAGTTCGTGTCCATTAGGGGAAAATGATACATTTAAAAGTGTGCTAGTTGGACTTGTAAAATCTATGATTTTTTTTTGATTTTCATATATCAATATTTTCTTATCATATGCGACAGCTAATCGATTTGTTTTTTTAGAAAAACTCATAGAATTTATCCAAAATTCTCCAGAATCAAAAATAGTTTGTGTTGTATTATCTTGATTATGTTTTATAACTTTACCGTCTTGTGCAGCAGATATTGTCGAATTCCCATTTGAAAAAATTACTGAGGTTACCGCACCCTTGTGTGAAAATAATGTAACTGGATTTTCGTCTTCCTTAATTTTAATAATACGACCATCACCCAGACCTACGGTTGCATAATTACCATTATAAACTAGGGAAGTTATATTCGAGCCAATTGTTTTTTCGTTCAATTTTATGTTTTGATTTACTGAACTAAATCCATGATCATACTGCATTTTCTTTTCTAATCTGTTCATTTGAAACTTCTCCTACGCATTTATCAAAACCTTCCTTTAAATTCATCGTGTCAAGGCCACGTCCAATAAATACAATTTTACTAACCTTATCGCTCTCATCTTCCCATTCAGGACCCCATTTACTGTCCATAACCATGTGAACCCCCTGGAAGACATACTGTTTGTTACTATTTTCAAAATACAAAATACCTTTAGAACGGAATATATTTGTCCCAAACTCACGAATAAGATTTTGCATCCAAGATGAGAATTTTTTTGGATTAAGCGGTTCTTCACATGTTAAACATATTGACGATATTGTATCATCATGAACATGATCGGCAGGATCTTCTTCCATAAAGCCAGGTTCTATTTTTAATAATCGATCGAGCGAAAATGATTTTCTGTCTAAAAGCTTATCTAAATCAACTTCACAATTGACGGTTTCTATTAGATCGGCTTGGTTATTTAATACTCTAATTTTCTTACTCACATTGGACAAATAATCTTCATTAACAAGATCTTTTTTATTAACTATAATCAAATCAGCAAATGCGACTTGCTCTTCTGCTTCATGGCTATCTTCAACTCTAGATAAAAAATGTGCACTATCGACAACTGTTACAACTTGATCCAAATGTACTTTATCTCTAAGGTCATCATCTACAAAAAAAGTTTGTATAACAGGACCAGGATCTGCTAGACCTGTTGTCTCAATTATAATACCTTCAAAATTTTCATCTCTTTCTAACAAACCAGATAATATTCGAATTAAATCTCCACGAACAGTACAACAAATACAGCCATTATTCATTTCAAAAACTTCTTCTTCTGACGAAATAATTAATTCATTGTCAATACCAACTTCACCAAATTCGTTAACTACAACTGCATATTTTTTACCATGTTTTTCTGACAAAATTTTATTTAGAAGTGTTGTCTTACCAGCGCCTAAATAACCTGTAAGAAGTGTCACAGGAATTGAGTTGTTATTCATTAATATCTCCAATTTTTAATATTTTATTTCTAGTACAAAATCTTAAATTCGTATTTTTATAAGTTCGAGTTTGAAAATTTATTATGCTGCTTTAGGATGAACTATTGGGGGGACCCTTGGGTTATAATTTGCACTGTTTAACTCAGCTTTAAAATTTTTTGAACGATTGATCAAAAATTCTAATAAATGATTGCGCATCGGATAATAATTATCAAATGTATGCAGATTAGATCGCGTACGACCTTTTGGGAGAGTATTGTTGACAATCTCACAAATACGAGCATTCGGACCGTTGGTCATTAAGATAATTCTATCTGAAAGTAATATAGCTTCATCAATATCATGAGTAATCATAAAACTAGTTTGTTTACTTTTTGCACAAATTGTTAATAACTCTTGTTGTAATGAACCACGAGTAAGTGCGTCCAATGCCGAGAAAGGTTCGTCCATCAACATTATTTTTGGCTCAATTGCTAATGCCCTTGCGATACCAACTCGCTGTTTCATACCACCTGATAACTGACTAGGTTGTTTGTTTTCAGAACCTTCTAATGAAACTAGTTTTATAAATTCATTACAGTGACTTTTTCTTTTTTCAGATGTCATTTCAGGCCATCTAGATTTCACTGCGAAATCAATATTTTGCATTACAGTCATCCATGGTAGTAATGCGTGACTTTGAAAAATAACTGCTCGATCTAGCGAGGTACCGTTTATTTCTTGATTGTTAACCAAAACACCTCCTGCAGATGGAGTGCTTAACCCTGCCAGAATATTTAATAGGGTTGTTTTACCACAACCTGAATGTCCAATTAGAGTAACAAACTCACCTGGATATATATCAAAGCAAACTTTACCAAATATTTCAGTTTTTTTGTCACTGTCCGGCGCGTCAAAAGATTTTGATAACATATCTACAGAAATTATTGGTTTTTCATTTGTCATTATATTTACCTTTATTCTTCGTAAGAAACTAATTTTGCAATGTAACCCAAACAAGCATCAAGACACATACCAACCAATCCTATAAAAAAGATGGCAGAAATAACGCCGGTAATAGAAAGATTATTCCATTCATTCCAAACAAAATAACCTATACCGGTTCCACCAACTAACATTTCTGCGGCGACAATAACGAGCCAGGCAATACCAATTGATATTCTCATTCCAGTTAAGATAGTGGGCGCTGCCGCTGGTAAAATAACAGTAAAGGCCATTCGTAAAGAACTTACTTCCAATGTTTTTGCTACGTTAAGCCACTCTTTTCTGACACTAGCAACGCCAAAAGTTGTGTTTATAAGCATTGGCCAAATTGCACATATGAATATAACAAATACAGAAGAAGTGTTGCTATCTTTAATAGTGTATAAGGCCAACGGCATCCACGCTAGAGGAGAAACTGGCTTCATTATCTGAATGTAAGGATTTAAGGCTCCCTGGGCTGTTTTAGACATTCCCACTAAAAACCCAAGAGGTATAGCTATAATCATTGCTAATATAAAACCAAGCATTACCCTTACAATTGAATAGGCAAGTTGTATACCTACGCCTTTGTCATTGGGACCAGCATCATAGAATGGATCAGAAAAGTGAGCCCATAACTCTTTTCCAACGTCAAGTGGGCCCGGTAAAGCGCTCTCACCTTTTGCTTGACCTCCCATCAAAGCTGCATACTCAGGATCCATTTCAATTGCTGGGCCAGCAAGTGAGTTTGCATACATTTCCCATGCAAAAATAAATACCAGGAAGATTGTAATAGATAGACTAAGAGTTTTTAATCTCTCATTTTTTAAAATCATCATATTAATTACTTTCTTCCTGGTATTTACTCATTTTTTTGACTAACCTCTTTTGATTGCAAAACTCTGAACATATTCTTCAGGTTTTGCTGGATCAAATGTTTTACCCATTATCTCATATGTTTCATAAGTTTTGGATGGCACAGTTAGTCCCATATCTTTCATGACGGCCTGAGCATCTGTTGCTAAATAGACTTGTTCAGAAACAGACTTATAATTAACGTCACCTTCAATGTAACCCCAGCGCTTCATTTGACTTAGAATCCATACTGCGAAAGAGTGATATGGAAAAGGATCAAAATCTATTCTATCTGGAACATTTCTTACTTTTCCTAAACCATCTGCAAACTTACCCGTAAGAACCTGAGCAACAACTGTTTCAGGTTGATTCAAGTAATTTTTCGGGGAAATTGCTTTAGCAATTTCAGCCCTGTTAGTAGGAGCAGATGCATAAGTTGTTGCATCTAAAATTGATTTAAACAACGCAAGAAAAGTATTAGGAGCCTCATTGATAAACTTTTGACTTGCTCCAAATGCACAGCAAGGATGACCTGCCCAGATTTCTTTTGTTAATTTATAAATAAATCCAATTCCATCATAAACAGCTCTTTGGTTAAAAGGATCTGGTGACAAATACCCGTCAAGATTTTCTGCTTTTAAGTTAGCAACCATTTCTGGTGGTGGTACCACTCTAATTTTTATATCCTGATCTGGATCTAGTCCCGCTTCAGCTACATAATACCTTAATAATAAATTATGCATTGAGTATTCAAAAGGAACACCAAATGTAAAGCCTTTCCATTTTTTTGGATCCATTTTATCTTTATGCTTCATGGCGAGTACAATTGCTTGACCATTGATGTTTTCAACTGCAGGCATAGTCCAAGGCGTAGCTGAGGAACCTGCTCCAACTGTAATCGCTAATGGCATTGGTGTTAACATATGAGCAGCATCGTATTCTCCAGATAGGGATTTATCTCTACTAACTGCCCAACCTGCTGTTTTGATTACATCTACGTCTAGTCCATATTTTTGATAAAAACCCATAGGTTGTCCCATTATAATAGGTGTTGCGCAAGTTATAGGGACAAAACCAACATTTAGTTTGGTTTTTTCTAGTGGACCTTTTGCATCAACAATGGCAGCTATTGCTTGTTGAATTGGAAAAACAGATGCAATTGCAGCACTGGCTGTAGACGCCCCAACAGCTTTGAGGAAGTTTCTACGATTAACGTCCGTACCAAATATACCTTTTAAGATAGATGATTCTATAACGTTAGCCATTACTTTTTGGTTGTCTGACCAATCAAGTTTTTCTGTTTTATCAGCTGCATTAGTTAATCCACCTAATTTAGGTGAGAAACTTGGTGCAATTTCTTTAGTTTGATCAGTTTTAGGTGTTGTTTCGGCACAATAAAACTTAGAATTTGGATTATTAGATGCCAATGCAGCTTGGTGTTCATACATAGTTGCGTGCATGCCACATGGACAACCTGTCCATAAAATTTCGTCTGCATCGTATAGATTGCTAAGAGCTCCCATGAGCTTTCTCCTGTTAATAAATACCAACCTTGGCTTTTATTAATCATCGTCTTTAATGAAAAATAAATGTAAATAAAACCTTAATTATCACCCTCATTGGTGTTAAGGCACCATTTTTATCTAGCTAAGTAACCCCTCAGCTTCGATAATTTGTTTTGCCATAATATGAACTGATTTGTTCTTATTCATTGACATTTTTTGAAGTCGAGAATGAGCTGAAGGCTCATTCTCATTAAAACGTTTCATTAAAATGCTTTTTGCATGTCCAATTAACTTTATATTGTCTAGTTCTATTTTTGTTTTATCTTTTTCTAATTTTAAACTATGCATTTTTGAAGATATGTTAATGGCGCAGATAGAACCTGCTAAAATTCGATCAATCGAAATTCCCATAGGAACAACAGAGTGTGCACCTCTATCTATTAATAATTCAATTATCTCGTCTGTAGGATTATCTATTAATACCATAAGAGGCAGTTCTTCAAATTCATTTGAAATAATTTCAACATCTTGTAATGAAATTTTATTTATATCAGCGTAATAAACTACCAAATCTAATTTTACTTTGTTTAATGATTTATAATCTACAGGTAATGAAGATAATGAAACATTCATACCTTTATGGCCTAGTAAATCACCTACTATGGAAGATCTAGCTAAATTTCTATCTATGAAAATAGTATTGTATAAGAAAGGATTTTTAACATCCATAAACATTTTTGATGATTTTTTTTTAAACATAATATCAGTACTAATCAAAATAAATTAACCTATCTAAAAAGTTTTGTAAGGAAGAAATTTTCCAGTCATTTCAACCTTTACTCTATCGCCGGCAGGGTTTTCTTCACGTGTTATATCCATTGTAAAATCAATTGCCGACATTATTCCATCCCCAAACTCCTCTTCGATAAGGGCTTTCATTGTTGACCCATAGACATTAACAACTTCATAAAGTCGATAAATCAATGGATCTGTTGGGACAGCTGTTGGAATTGATCCACGATAGGGAACAGTTGTTAATATTGCTAATTCTTCCGGGTCAAAGTTAAGGCCCAAGGCATTGCCCGCGGCTAATGCCTGTTCTTTTGTTAATGAAATTTGTCCCATTAAAGCAGCAGTGGTCCACTCTTTTGATTGGCCAACGGCTTTAGCAATGTCAGCCCACTTAACTCCACTTAATGTTTTTGTATGTACTATTTTTTCAGTTAATTCAGCTCTTGATATCATTCTGATGCTCTTTCTCTAGTTTGGATAATTAATTAGAACAAATACTTTGATTAAAGATTGTAGTTTTATTGTTTATCCGACATCAGACCATAATTTTCACCATTAAAAACTATATTTGTTTTATTTACAAAATTACTAGAGTGCATACAATGTTTAATTAATCGTTCTTTGGTTAAAAAATAAATTTTTTTAAATTTGTTCAAATTTTAATCATTAACAATCAATTTGATACTTACAATAAAATAATAATAATACTACCTCAAAAAAATATGGTTAAAGATTTATTTTAGATACTTAAATATTCCATGGATAAAAATTTTGACGATTCTTAATAATTCTTTTAAAAAGCAACCTGCCTCTGTAATAATTTCTGGCTTTACTTTTCGCATTCTAATTGCATTAGTAATTTCTATCATTTTATTTCTGTCTGCTTTTTGGTCAATTGATTTAATATAATGAGAGCAGTTTTTTCACTTAATGATTTAACACTTGGATATGAACGTCATCCTGCTGTGCATCATATTACAGGGAATTTTTTACCAGGGTCGTTAACAGCAATAGTAGGTCCTAATGGCGCTGGGAAAAGCACTCTCTTAAAAGGTTTAATGGGATTAATTGATCCTCTAGATGGTCATATAAACCAAAATAAAGCATTATATAAAGAAATAGCTTATCTTCCTCAACAAGCTGATATAGATAGAAGCTTCCCAATTTCAGTTATGGAGACAGTCTTACTCGGTCACTGGAAAAGAATTGGATTATTTCGATCTGTCACCGATAAAATGATAAATGAAGCTGAGAATGCAATAAAAGCAGTTGGTATGACCGGGTTTGAAAAAAGAGTAATTTCATCGCTATCATCTGGCCAATTTCAACGTGTTCTATTTGCTCGAATGTTGTTACAAGACGCACCAATTATACTCTTAGATGAACCATTTACAGCAATTGACGCTAAAACAACAGCTGATCTTTTAAATGTAGTTTTTAGGTGGCATACTGAAAAACGTACAGTGATAGCTGTATTACACGACATGGATCAAGTAAGAAACAACTTCCCCGAAACACTTTTGATTTCACGTGAACCAATTGCTTGGGGACCTACAAATGAAGTTTTAATAAATAAAAATATTACAAAAGCAAGACTAATGGCTGAATCGTGGGACGAACGTGAGGAACTTTGTGATCGAAATGTAGCTTAATGAATTTTTACGAATTCTTTATAGATCCATTTTTAAGCTTTGAATTCATGAGAAGATCCTTAGTAGCTTGCTTAGCTCTAAGCCTTGGATGTGGCCCAGTTGGAACATTACTAGTTTTAAGAAGAATGAGTTTAATTGGAGATGCTCTAAGTCATGCAGTTTTGCCCGGAGCTGCAATTGGTTTTATGGTTGCTGGTCTCTCACTAGTTTCAATGAGTATTGGTGGGTTTATTGCAGGTATATTTGTTGCACTTCTTTCAGGATTCGTAACTAGATTGACAAAACAAAGAGAGGATGCAAGTTTTGCAGCCTTTTATCTTATTTCACTTGCAATTGGAGTTTTGATTATTTCTATTCACGGAAGTAATGTAGATATTATGCACGTACTTTTTGGGACAATTTTAGCTATAGATAATGAATCCCTTTTTCTTGTGGTATCTATAACCTCATTAACTCTGTTAACTTTTGCTATTGTTGGGCGTGGTTTAGTAGTTGAATCTTTTGATCCAGGATTTTTAAAAGCTGTTGGTGGGTCAGGTACAAGTTTACATTTAATTTTTTTAATCTTAGTTGTTTTAAATCTCGTTGCAGGATTTCATGCATTGGGCACACTAATGGCTGTTGGACTTATGATGCTCCCAGCTGTAGCTGCAAGATTTTGGGCTTCTACAATAATTAAGCTTGCTTTTTATAGTATTATTTTTGCTTTTATATCAGGATACTTCGGACTGCTAATTTCATATCATTTTAACCTACCATCTGGACCTACTATAATATTAGTCGCAGGTTTTATATATATTGTTTCAGTTTTTTTTGGTTCTAAAGATAGTTTGATGACTAAATATTTATCTAGACCACATTTTAAAAATTAATATTTAATAATGTAATGTTATAACATTGCATAAATTTATAGCATAACCAATTTTTTGTGTTCAAATTGAACAATTTAAAAAAAATCATTGATATCTTTTTAAAAGAATTAACAAAATTTAAATATTAAGTATCAGTTTGATACTTTAAAACAATTATCAACATTAAGGAAAATTATGAAATCATTCGTACAAAAACTAACTTCAAATATTACAATTTTGTTACTAATTCTTATTACTTCTATTTCAACAGCATCTGCCAAAATTAAAGTAGTGTCTACCTTTTCAATATTAGGAGATATGGTTAAAAATATAGGAGGTGATAAAATCGAACTTACCACATTAGTGGGACCAAATGGAGATGGTCATGTTTACGAGCCCACACCTGCTGATGCAAAATCTATCGCAAATGCTAATTTAGTGTTTGTAAACGGCCTTGGATTTGAGGGTTGGATTGACCGTTTAGTAAAAGCTTCTGGATATAAAGGTAAAATTATAATTGCAACAAAAGGAATTAAAGATTTAAAATTTGAAGGTGAGCTTGATCCGCATGCTTGGCAAGATCTTTCAAACGGCCGTATATATATAAAAAACATTAAAAATGCTCTCACAGATGTAAATCCTAAAAATTCTGACTATTACAAAAAAAAATTCATAGCATACGATGAAATTTTAGAATCAATGGACAAATCAACTAAAGATAGGTTTGCAGATATTTCCAAAAAGAACCGAAAAGTAATAACTTCTCACGATGCATTTTTATATTTTGGACGCGCTTATGATATTGATTTTCGTTCTCCTGTGGGTGTTACAACTGAAAGCGAACCATCTGCTGGTGAACTTGCTGCGCTTATTACTGAAATGCGTAAAGATGGTATTAAAGCTTTATTTGCAGAAAATATAACAGACCCCAGACTTATCAAGCAATTAGCAAGGGAAGTAAATGCTGAAATTGGCGGGACACTCTATTCAGACGCATTATCTGAAGCTTCAGAACCTGCAAACACTTATATAAATATGTTTAAATATAATGTAAACGAGCTTACTTCTATTCTATCAAAGTGAACTTAAATACTGAAAAGTTTAATGAGTAAAAATCCTTTGTTAAATTTCTTTGACAAAGGTTTTTTTATTAATAACGATCTGGTTATTAAACATTGGTAGGGATACCCGGAATCGAACCGGGAAGCCTTGCGGCACTGGTTTTTGAGACCAGCGTGTTTACCTATTTCACCATATCCCCAATATTTTTAAATATAAGTATACTTGAGTAAGTATTATATATATCAATGTTAGAAAATTAAAAGATATAAATCAGATGTATTAACTATGATTTTTAACAACTATAAAATTATAATAAATAACTTAATTGAAAAAGCTAAAACGAATGCTGTTAAGCCATTGGCTGACAAAGTTTTAGGCTTTATTTCAATGATTGAATCAATCATTTTCCCTCTTCCAGTTGATCCATTTTTGGCGGGATTGACTTTAGCTGCTCCTAAAAAAACTTTTAGATTTGCAATTATTTGTACTATTGGATCAGTAATAGGTGGTGTTATTGGATGGTTATTAGGCTATTTGATTGGGCCGTCTATTGAAAATTTATTTTTATATTTTCCTTGGTTTACCGAAGAAAAATTTAATGCTGTCAAATTTGCTTACAAAGAAAACGGAATGCTAATTATTTTCTTGGGAGCTTTTACACCCCTCCCCTATAAAATTATAACCATTACAAGTGGAATAGCAGAAGTAAACATATTTGCATTTATTTTAATGTCCATTTTAGGAAGAGGCACTCGTTTTTTCATAGTTGCTTATTTGGTTAAATTTTTTGGTAAATCAGCACTATTATTTTTGCAAAAACACCTTCTAATTTCATCTAGCATTTTAGGGGTGGCATTTATAATTTTTACGATTTATATTATATAAATGTTAATGAACAATATTTTTAAAATATCTTTTTTAATATCTTCTTTAATGCTTTTATCCGCTTTTTATTTGGAATATTTTCATAACGCATATCCATGCGACTTATGCATAACGCAAAGGTGGTTTCACGCCCTAATTATTTCTTACAGTTTAATTGCAATTTTAACTTTAGAAAAAAATCTTATACCAGATGAATTAGTTTTAATAGGTCTATCTCTAACTTGGATTGCGAGTTCAATTGCTGGATTATATCATTTTGGTATCGAGATGAATTTCTGGACCGGACCAGATGGATGTTCTTCAAGTATTGATTTTTCAAAAGATACACTTAAATATTTACTAAACAAGTCTCCTATTAAATGTGATGAAGTAATGTTCAGTATATTTGGGTTGTCATTAGCTGGTTGGAATGCACTAATGTCATTCATTATGTTTATGATAGTAAGTGTTTTTTTAACGAATAAAGGGTTTATAAAAGTATGAAAAAAAATATTAGTAAACTTCAAATTGATTCTATTTTGAGAGTTGATCATGCTGGAGAGACAGCGGCAGCTAAAATATACGACGGACAGTTGGCTATTTTAAAAAATACCCCTGTTGGCCCCACTATTCAACATATGAAGGATCAAGAACAAGAACACCTAGATACATTTAATGATCTTCTTGTGGAAAATGATACTAGACCGACTGCTCTTCTTCCTCTTTGGAATGTTATGGGTTATGGACTTGGTGTTGCCAGTGCTATAATGGGAGAAAAAGCTGCTATGGCTTGCACAATAGCGGTTGAAGAAGTCATTGGAGAACATTATGCAAAGCAGGCAGAAAGTTTAGACGAAAAACATAAAAAACTTAAATCAACATTAATGAAGTTCAGGGATGATGAACTTGACCATCTTGAAACTGGAGTTGAGCATGATGGTGAAAATGCGCCTGGATTTGATGTAATGAAAGCTATAGTTCAGCTAGGTTGTAGAACTGCCATAAAAATTTCAGAGAAAATATAAAGATTATAATTTATTCAATTATGACTTTCTAATTCTGTATCCCAATATAAAAAATCACGCCAAGATTCGTGTAAATAGTTTGGTGGGAAATACCTACCATTTTTTTTTAGTAAATTTGTTGATGGAGCTTCAGGTTTAATAATAGGAAACATATTAATTTCCTTGGACCGCTTGCTACCTTTTTTAAAATTACAGGGGCGACAAGCAGCTACAACATTATTCCAATTAGTTCTTCCACCTAGAGACCTTGGTATTACGTGATCAAAAGTTAAATCGTGTGATTGTTTAACTGCTCCACAATATTGACAGGAAAATCTATCTCTTAAGAAAACATTAAATCTCGTAAAAACAGGAGATTTCTTATTTTTAATGTATTCTTTCAAAGAAATAACACTAGGTACTTTCATTGAAAATCCAGGGGACCTTACAACTTCGTCATATTCAGAGACAATATTTACTCTGTCAAGAAACACGGCTTTTATTGTGTCTTGCCATGACCAAAGTGATAATGGGAAATAACTCAACGGTTGATAATCAGCATTGAGAACTAATGTAGGTGAATAGGAATAGGCAGTCATTGAACTCTAATTAAATTATTTGGATGAATATTAGACTATCAATATTAAAAATTTATTAAATAAAAAAATTAGAATTTTAATTAATTTATTTGTTTTAATATCTCCATTCCTCTACTTATACCTTCAGGATCTATTCCATGGCCAAGTTTAGGTCTTGAGAGTGTTTCAACATTAAAACCAATTTTGTCTAAAAGTGATTTTGATTTTTGTAATGAATGGAATGGTACGACCTCATCTTGTTCGCCATGAACCAACAATATAGGGGTGTCTGAAAATTTATGTTTACCATTAGTTAACTGAAAGCTTGCCGCTTCAACATTTTCGTCTCTTAAAGCACCAGAGTATCCTATAATAGCCCCAAGTTGGGACTTATTTAATAATAAGCATTGCATGCTCATCATTGCTCCTTGTGAAAACCCTATTAAAACTACATCTTTAAAAGTAAGATTAAGATCTTCAGCTTCTTTGTTAATTAATTTAATTAAACTTTCGGAAGCTCTTATTGCACCATTAGGGATTTCTTCAATTGGAAACCATTGTCTTCCTTGAGGAGACATAGCACAAGGATCAGGTGCATCAGGCGAAATAAAAGTAGCGTTTGGTAAAGCCATAGAAAATGGATTTGCTAAATCAATTAAATCTTTCCCATCAGCCCCATATCCATGAAGAAAAACGACTAAATGACTAGAAAGGCCTCCTGCTGCAGGTTTATGTCTATATATTTTACCAGGATCACTCATAATAAATTCCACAAATTGATTATCTATAAATTTATATTATATGTTCTTATGAAAAAATTGTTACTAAATTTCCAAAATAATGTGTTATATTATTCCTCTTGTAATTTTAAAACTGAATTTTGCTTTATGAACGACAAATTTGAAAATCAAAATAAGTTAATTGATCCTTTTGGTAGAGATGTAAATTATTTGCGAGTGTCAGTTACTGATAGGTGTGACTTTAGATGTACATACTGCATGGCTGAAGATATGCAATTTCTTCCAAAAAAAGATATTTTAAGTCTTGAGGAAATTGAAGAAGTTTGTAGAACTTTTATGAAACTTGGAACAAGGAAAATTAGATTAACTGGAGGAGAACCTTTAGTCAGAAAAGGTATTATGCAAGTAATTAATAATTTAGGTAAAGAGGTTGGCACCTTACTCGATGAATTAACAATTACAACAAACGGCAGTCAGCTAGAATCAAAAGCTGAAGAATTATACAAAGCTGGTATTAGACGTATTAATGTATCTTTAGATCATTTAGACCCAATAAAATTTAAAGAAATAACAAGATGGGGAGATCTTGAGAAAGTTAAGAGAGGATTAAAAAAAGCTCGTGAAGTTGGTCTAAAAATAAAGATAAACACAGTAGCAATCAGCAACTTCAATGAATATCACCTTTCCGAAATACTTAAATGGTGTGGTAAAGAAAATTTTGACATGACTATAATTGAAGTTATGCCAATGGGCGACATCGGAGGAGATACAAGATATGGACAATACTTACCGTTATCACAAGTCAGAACCGAACTAGAAAAAGAATTTACTCTAAAAGACCTTCCAGAAAGAACAAGCGGCCCAGCAAGATATGTTTCAGTTAAAGAAACAAGTAACAAGCTTGGTTTTATAACACCATTAACGCATAATTTTTGTGAAAGTTGTAATAGGGTAAGACTTACTTGCACTGGGGTCTTATATATGTGCTTAGGACAGGATGATAATGCCGATTTAAAAACTGTCCTTAGAGAAGAAGGATCTACTGCTCTAGAAGAAGCTATAAGAATGGCAATAGGAAGAAAACCAAAAGGACATGACTTTGAGATTTCACGTCAATCTCCAAACGTATCTGTAAACCGACACATGTCTCTTACAGGGGGCTGATTAGTGTCTCGCTTTAATCCCCCCCCCATCAGGATTAATTATAATTATGCTCATAAACAAGATAAAAATTGGTATTGATGTATAAAACATCATTATTTCCCAGCCAAGAGTGCTGTGAAGTGCACCTGCTAAAAATGATCCTGTAGCGACAAAAACAAAAATAATAAAATCAGTTACGCCTTGAACCTTCGCCCTTTCTTCTGGAAGTGCAGATTTTGCAATGATATCACTACCTCCAACATAAAGAAAATTCCAACCTAAACCACATAAGAATAAAGCTATCCAAAAATGTTCGATTGTCTGACCAATAATTGTAAAAGAGATAGAAAAAGCATAAAGAAATAATCCTATCATCATTACTTTACGGTTACCGAGTGAGTTAATAATTGTACCAGTGAAAAAAGAGGGTGCAAACATAGCAATAACATGCCATTGAATCACAGTTGCACTAGCGCTATCACCCAATTTACATACATTTACAATTTGTAATGGAGTTGCTGTCATAATAAAACTCATAAGGGAATAACCAACAGCAGCTGCTAAAATAGCTATTATAAGATTTTTCTGAAGTAAAACATCACCTAAAGGCCTATTTATTTTTTTGGATGGAATTGGTTTTTTTATGTTTATGAAAATTAAAATTAGAAAATTTATAATTTGTATTATTGCTGCAAATAAGTATGTGGCTAAATAGATATAATCAGGGAAAAAATCAAAAGAGTATCTAGAAACTTCAGGGCCCAAAATCGCAGCAATGAGTCCACCAGCCAAAACTAATGAGATAGCTTTACTTTTTAAACTAATTGAAACATTGTCAGCAGCAGCATAACGATAAAATTGTTGGTTTGCTTGTGAAAAACCCAGCAATATTGAACCAAGAATAAATAAAGAAAAAAGTTTGTAATAGATTGCACAAGCTATGACTAAGCATCCAAAAAAAGCTGACATAGCACCTATAAGAAACATAGGCCTTCTTCCAAATTTACCCATCAATAAAGAAACAGGAATTAACGTTAATGCTATTGTTAAAAATTGAAGAGATAACGGGATAGTTGCGTAAGATGAATGAGTAGCTAGAATAGTACCAACTAATCCAGTGTTTATCATGTTAATATTTGTAGTTGTAACAGATAGACCCTGAGCGATTGATAGTATTAAAGTATTTCTCTTTTCCAGTTCCAACTACTTGTTGTCTTTACACAGAGATAATATTAACGTCATTACACAATCATTCTTTTAAATTATGGAGATAGATTTGAATACGTATTCTGGCCCCGGTCCAAAGAACCTTATAACAGATGTTATTGGAGTTCAAGTAGGTCACGCGCAAGATAAAAAAATTGGTACAGGAGTTACTATTGTTTCGGGAAATAGTCCATTCTCTGCATCCGTAGATGTGAGGGGTGGTGGCCCAGGAACAAGAGAAACTGACATGCTAAATTTGGAAAATTCAATAGGTCGCGCTGATGCTATAGTACTTTCTGGTGGATCAGCATACGGACTTGATGCGTGTTCAGAAATTCAAGATTTATTGAGAGAAGACCAAAAAGGATATAAATTAGGTAAATCAATTATACCGCTAGTACCGGGAGCTGTAATTTTTGACCTTAATATTTATGATAACCCTCATGTAAATGAATTAGGTAAAAGATCTCCATGGAGAATTTTAGCAAATAAAGCATACAAGTCAATTAACAGCGATTTATTATTAGGTTCTTATGGTGCAGGTTGTGGTGCAACTACAGCAACATTAAAAGGAGGACAAGGATCCTCCTCATGGACACAAGCATTTTCTAATGGAAAGGCATATACAGTTGGAGCTATTGTAATAAATAATGCGGTTGGAAACCCATTACTTAATGATGGACCTTATTTTTTATCAGGTCACTTGGAGTTGGATAAAGAGTTTGGAGGATATGGGCCATCTTATAAAAGATACGATAATATATTAAGAGCAAAAAGAATACCTCCATCACTTGGGATAACAGACACTTTAAATGATATTTCAAGTAATACAGTCATCGGTGTTGTTGCTACAGATGCACCCTTAACTCGTGCAAACTTAAAAAGAATAGCTATTATGGCTCATGACGGTATAGCAAAATCCTTAAGCCCTGCTCACACACCCATGGATGGAGACACGATTTTTTCTATTTCGACCAATCAGAGTGATAAAAAACAAATTTTAGAGAATGTAGACATCCTAGCTCTCGGTTCTAGGGCAAGTGATTGTGTTGCAAGAGCATGCAATAGAGCAGTTTACGAAGCAACTTCCTTAGGCAACTCAAAGCCAGGATGGAAAAGTTTATTCTCCTAAAATAGATTAGATATATCTAACTTTTGAGGTTTAAAGCTTCTGCTTTCTTCTTCAAACGCCAATAAAACAAAGATGCAAAAGGTAAGCTAAAAATATAAACTAAAACCAATATTATAAATCCTTTTATGGGATTACTAATAATCGCATTACTGAGAAGAGCTAGAATTATCAGCATAGGTATGACATATGATTTTGGAATTTGAAATACCTTGCCCGAAAAAGTAGGTAAGTTACTTACCATAGCTATTGAAATGAAACCAATCCAAACTCCAATATTTTCAAAAGATTTTAAATTTTGTGCTTCTAAATATCCATCTATGGCAATCGGAAATAGCATTAAAAATGCTGCAGCTGGAGTAGGAACACCATTAAAATAATTTTTAGCATAGCTAGGTCTTTCAGATAATTCTGAATTAAATCTTGCAAGTCTGAGTGCAGAACAAATCACATACAGAACTATTATTATCCAAAATAAATTACCCTGTGGTTTGTCCATCCAGAGATATACAGCAAATGCAGGAACGGCCCCAAAAACTACAAAATCTGATAAAGAATCAAGATGCATACCAAATTCACTAGTAGATTTTAATAATCGAGCAACCCTTCCATCCAACATGTCAAAAACTGAAGCAATAATAATCATTATAATCATATTATCCCAATTATTAAAAAGAGCTTGATACATTGCTTGCAAACCAAAAATTAAAGCACATATCGTAAGAAAGTTCGGAAGCATCCAAACTACTGAAAAACGCCTAGGTCTAGATTGGAAAGCTTTTTTGGCAAATTTAATACCCTTACTTTTCATCTAGATTTTCCTTAACTGGTTTACTAGATTTAGTAAAATCTCCAATAATAGTTTCACCTGCAATCATTTTTTGTCCTTGTAAAACCATTACAGCAACATCAGATGGAAAATAAATATCAACTCTACTTCCAAATCTGATAAGACCGAATATTTCTCCTGCCTTTAAAGACGAACCTATGTCAACATCGCAAATAATTCTTCTTGCAACTAATCCTGCAATTTGGACAAAAGCTATTTTTTTTCCATTTTCTGTATCCATTCCAAGTATCAGTCTTTCATTTTCAGAAGAAGCTTTATCTAAACTAGCATTAAAAAAAGAGCCTGGAATATAATTTTTATATGTAATTTGACCAAACATTGGTGATCTATTTACGTGAACATCAAAGACATTCATAAAAACACAGACCCTAGTCCAGTTTCCTTCAGGTAACCCAATTTCTTCAGTTGGATTTATTTTAGAAATTTCTATAACTCTACCATCTGCTGGTGAAATAATAAGATTATTCTTATTTGATCCTGACAAAACAGGAGTAACTCTCGAGGGATTTCTAAAAAAATATATACACCAGACTGTCAAAATTATACCAACAAAATAAAGTGGGGCCCACAACCAACCTATAATCACTGTCAATATAAAAAAAATCGCTATAAATGGGATACCTGCAGGATGAATTGGAGTAAAAATTGAGGCTTTGATAGAATCTAGAATATTCATTTTTTTCCTATAAAAATTACTTATAAGTAATTACTTAACTTATATATAGCATCTATGATAAAAAATGCTATTATGTAATAAAATAGAAATTAATAATTGAGTAAAAATTGAGTACAGCTAAAGAAAAAAAGTTAAACGAAATTAAGTCTGAAATTTTAGAAATAACTAATTTTGTTACTTCAAATAAAAAAGATGAAAACGTTGATATTAATACTGACAAAGAAATTAATATTAATTCTAATGACACTCTTACTTTAACAAATATTGTAAATGGTAAACAAAAAGTTAAAACTACAGATGACTTAACTGAAATAAAGAATGAATTATTGACATTAAAGTCAATGTTGACCAAGCAGGAAATAGTACTTAAAGAAGTTTTATTAAAAATAAAATGAATGCTAATTTTTATTTTAATTTTTGAATTTTAAATAACCAGCAAATTGTTCAAAATAGATTTTTAATTTAAAAAAACTGTATCTTTTTTAGTTGTGTGTTATATATTGATTGCTAGTTATTAAGTTAGTGGAGGTTTAAATGCGTTTTTTAAAAGTTAATCTCTTGCTTTTAACGATTTGTTTAATTGCAAGTGTAACAGCGCTTGATTCCAAAATAGTTTTAGCTGGTGGTGATCCATCGATTAAAGATAGTAAAGTTGCTAAAAAAAAGAGTAATATTACTCAACACGATCACAAAAAAACCTATCTAAAAGATCAAAAGAAACTTTCCTCTAAAGATACTAAAAATGACGGAAAAATTTCACAAAAATCCTCTAATGGCACTAATAAAAATGAGAATGTTGAGACGGCTGGTTTTGCAGCCATTGAAGATGTACCATTAATTATTGATTTGTCTTCAGTTACAGACTCAGACGGCATGGGTTCAGTGAGTGTTCAATGGCAAATTTCGCCTGATAATAATAAATGGACAAATATTAGTGGAGCCACTAACCAATCATTTACACCCAGAGAAATTCATGTTGGTAGTAGACTACGTGTTGCTATATCCTATGTTGATGGACAAGGAAATTTAGAACCACTTATCAGTCCTCCTTCGACTCCTGTCAGAAATGTAAATGACAAACCGACAGGTTCAGCTCGTCTTATTGGATCCTCTGTTGAAGACAGTGCCTTAGTAGTTGATACATCAAGTATAGCAGATGAAGATGGTATTGGTGGATTTGATATTACATGGCAAAGGTCTTCTTCAAAATCTTCATGGGAAGCTTATCCAACAGGTCAAAATGAAGTGCTTAGATTAACTCAAAGCCAAGTCGGTTATTCTTATAGAGCAGTTGTCTCATATATTGACTCTCATGGAACAAGAGAGGTGCTATACACAAGCCCCTCTGAAACAATTGATAATTTAGACGATCCAGTTCAAGGCGAGGTAACTATTATTGGGGAACCAAAGGAAGGCGTTACTCTTCGGGCCCTCTCAAATTCTTTATCGGACGAAGATGGTATTGCATCCATTTCTATTAGTTGGGAAACTTCAAAAGATGGAAGAAATTGGATTGGTGTAAATAGTTTAAGTGGTCCAGTATTATCTTTAGGTCAATCTTTAGTTGGTTCCCAAGTTAGAGCAAGAGTTGCTGTAGTAGATAATTTTGGTATTGAAACTAACCTATACAGCCAAGCAACTAGAACAGTTGAAAACGTAAATAACAAACCATCTGGTAGAATTGTAATTAGACGAGTTGGGCAATAATATTTTAATTACTAAATCACACTATTATAAATTTAATAAAATTCTTAACGGAGCATAGTTAATGAAGGAAACGTCTGATATTAATAATTCAGCTTCAAATATAATTTCTTTTAAAAAATATAAAGATAAAAAGCCAGACGAAGTAACATCTACAATAGCAGCAATAATAGCGATTAAAATAGATCATCCAAGTAATACTACACCAGAAGAATTTTTTGCCAACCAACTTGATAGTATTGAAAATATAGATGTTCTAGCTTTTGAAGATGCTTTAGATAATGAAAGCATAGGATTAACAACAAAAGATGCACAGAATGAAGCCTCAAACGACGCTTGATTTTTTTATATAAAATTGTTTTATCATGATATTCGCTTAATTAATAAACTAACTTTTTTTTACTAACTTCCATATCTGTGGCAACAATAATGCTGCAAGTAAAAGCTTATAAAAATCACCAATTATAAATGGCTTTAATCCATTTATTATAGCAAAGTCAAAACCTTTTATGGCACTTAATTGTGCTATTCCAAAAAAATAAATCATGAACATACCTATTAACATTGCAAAAATAGATTTAAATAAAAATTTTCCCCATCCTCTATCAGCAAGTTCGCCGACAATTATAGAAGCGATTAGAAAACCAAATAAAAAACCTCCAGTTGGTCCCATTAAGTACATTAAACCACCACCATATGCAAAAACTGGTAATCCAATAATTCCCTGAAATAGATAAAGGCTTACTGAAGCCACAGCAATATTTCTGCCGCATAACATTGCAATCATTAAAACGGCTAATGGCTGCAAGGTCATTGGAACTGGGTACAGATCAACTTTAGTTTTTGCAGATAAAATTAACAAAAAACTACAAGTTAAAATTGTAAATAAAGTTGTGACAATAGAGAATTTTTCAATACTTTTATCTTTTAAAATAAGACTCTCAATCCATGTGCTTCTTGATATTTTATCCTCAATCATAAATAAATTCCTTTGATTAAATTAATTTAAATTATTAATATAATATCTCAGATTTATAACATAAATTAGTTCTTTATAAAATTATATTTTGAAGAGTGTCAACAATGACTGAAGTAGATGACATATTAACTCCTATGAGTGTTTGGTTAAAAGAAAAAAGAAAAGTTGCTCTTGCTACAGTAATTTCAACATGGGGAAGCGCCCCTAGACCTGTAGGTGGGCAAATGGCAATTGACAGTAATGGCGAAATAATAGGATCAGTTTCAGGTGGGTGCATAGAAGGCGCTGTAATAAATGAAGGTATAAATTCAATAAATGATGGTAAATTGAGAATTAAAGATTACGGAATTTCAAATGATATGGCTTGGGAAGTTGGTCTAGCTTGTGGAGGAGAGTTAAAAATTCTTATACAGCCTCTTAATCTTGAAGATAAAATAGTTTATTCCATAGTTGAAAATATAAAAAATAGAGAACCAACAAAACTTATAATAAATTGTTTAACAGGATCAAGACATATAGATAACTCTATAATTAATCAGATAAGTTCCTATGATAAAATTAAGGAAGAATTTATTCATGTCATAGATCCTAAACCAAGATTATTTATTGTTGGCGCTGTTCATATTGCTCAAGCTCTTATTTCATTGGCTAAAACAGCTGATTTTGAAATAATTTTAATTGACCCGAGAGACCATTTCGCAACGAAAGATAGATTTCCTAATTGTAAAATTATAAATGAATGGCCAGATACTGCTTTATCAAATTTTATTCTTGATAAGTCCACACATTTAGTTACTTTAACTCATGATCCTAAAATCGACGATCCTGCATTAATTTATACTCTTAAAAAAGGTATTGGTTACATTGGATCTTTAGGTAGTAAAAAAACTCATAATAAAAGATGCGAGAGATTAATTGATATAGGCTTTTGTCAAAGTGATTTATCAAAAATTCATGGGCCTATTGGCCTTAACATAAAAGCCAAAACTCCAGCAGAAATAGCTATCTCTATAATGGCTGAAATAATAAATTTTAGACGGTCTAAAAATGAAAAAACACAATAATATATTTATAAAAAAAATATTATTGGCAGCAGGTAGTAGCAAACGTTATGGGGACAAAAACAAACTCACAGAAAAATTTAAAGGTAAATATTTAATACAACACATAAGAGACACTTTGTTAAAAGTTTTTGATCCTTGTGAATTACTAATAGTATTAGGATATGATGCAAAGGTAATTAAGGATTTAATTAATAATAAAGATATAAGAATAATTAATAATAAAAAATATAAGAATGGTATTGGAACATCCATATCGTTAAGTATCCAACATTTAGACATCAATATCCTAGGTGTGATGATAATTCCTGCAGACATGCCTCTTATATCAGCTGAGGACTTAATGAGATTAGAAAAAGAATTTATAGCACATAACTGTAAAAAAGTAGTTTTGCCAAAATATAAATATACATTTGGAAATCCGGTTATACTGCCCAAAAGTTATTTCGCCACATTAAAAAATCTCAAAGAAGACTTCGGAGCTAAGTCTCAAATCAAACAAAGTGACATAGTAGAAGTAGATTGTGACATTGGTACTGTTTTTGATATAGATACATCTAAAGCATTAGCAAAAGCCAATATATTGGTAAAAGTTTAAGAAGCTGCTCTAGCTGCCTTCTTTCTCTCGTGCTCTTTCAAAAATTTCTTTCTAATCCTAAGGCTTTTAGGCGTAACTTCAACCAACTCATCATCATTGATAAATTCTAATGCAAATTCAAGTGTGACTTGTACAGGTGTAGTTAGAGTAACTGCTTCGTCATTTCCTGATGCTCTAACATTCGTAAGTTGTTTACCTTTTAAAGGGTTAACAACCAGATCGTTATTTCTACTATGTATTCCGACTATCATACCCTCATAAACCTCAATACCATTTTCAATAATCATTTTACCTCTTTCTTGAAGATTAAATAATGCATATGGTAAGGCTTTACCTTGACCAATGGAAATAAGGGCACCGTTTCTTCTTCCTGTATGAAGCCCTTGAATTATTGGTCCATATTTATCAAAAGTATGATATAATAAACCAGATCCAGAAGTTAGAGTTAAGAATTCTGATCTAAAACCTATCAACCCTCTGCTTGTCATATTATAATCTAAGCGGACTCTTCCTTTACCATCAGGAACCATGTCTGATAATTGGGCTTTCCTTTCTCCCATTTTTTCCATTACTTTACCCTGATGAACCTCTTCAACATCTATGGTTACGTTTTCATATGGTTCTTTTTTCTCATTCTCAATTTTTTTAGTAATTACCTCTGGAGAGGATACGCCCATTTCGAATCCTTCTCTTCTCATATTTTCAATTAAAATAGATAGATGTAATTCGCCCCGACCAGAAATTCTGAATTTGTCTGGATTGTCTGTGTCTTCAACCCTGAGCGCAACATTTGTTTTTAATTCTTGATGTAAACGGTCTCTAATAGATCTGCTTGTAACTAATTTACCTTCTTGTCCTGCAAAAGGGCTATCATTAACTTGTATGATCATACTTAAAGTAGGTTCATCAACTGAAAGTTTTTCTATACCCACAAATTTTCCAAATTCACATATAGTATCTGATATTTTTAATTCACCTAAACCACTAATTGCTACAATATCACCAGCATTGGCCTCATCAACTTCTTGCTTTTCAAGGCCATGGAAATTCATAATTTGTAATACCTTGGCTTGACGAATTTCACCATTGACACTACCAACCGATACCTGTTGTCCTTTTTTTAAGTTACCTCTCCTTATTCTGCCTGTACCTATCAGTCCAACATAACTTGAATAACTTAATGCAGAGACTTGTATTTGAAGATCTCCATTAGGATCAACCTTAGGATAGGCAACATTTTTTATGATAGTTTCAAATATAGTATCCATATTATCTGTTTTATTAGACAAATCATCAGTAGCCCAGCCTTGAATTGCAGAAGCGTATACTACAGGGAAATCTAATTGATGTTCGTCAGCTCCCAACCTATCAAAAAGATCAAATGTTTGATCAAGAACCCAATCAGGTCTAGCGCCGTCTCTGTCAACTTTATTTATAACTACGATAGGTCTAAGTCCTGCCTGAAGAGCTTTTTTAGTAACAAATCCAGTTTGTGGCATGGGTCCATCAACTGCATCAACTAGCAATAACACAGAATCTACCATAGAAAGAACTCGTTCAACTTCTCCGCCAAAATCTGCATGACCAGGAGTGTCTACAATGTTAATTCTGTATTCTTTCCATCTTAAACCAGTATTCTTAGATAATATTGTAATTCCTCGTTCTTTTTCAAGATCATTGGAATCCATAACTCTTTCAATTGTTTCAGCATGTGCGGCAAATGTTCCTGATTGCTGCAGTAAAGTATCAACTAAAGTAGTTTTGCCATGATCAACATGGGCAACTATTGCTATATTTCGAATTAATTTTATTTTTTCTTCAGCAGATAATTTATTACTCATTTTGTCTCATTTTTTGAAGTTAATTTATCAAGTGTGATTATATAGCTCTTTATCAGACCTATTGTCACTAAATAAAATCAATCTAAATAAAATCAATCTAAATAATTTGTTTTATATTATATAAATAAATCTTCTTTGACTTCCGAATTAGGCTTCAATTTTTCAGTTTTTAGAGCTAAAGCAAGTAATGGTGGAACCATTAACAAAGTTAAAATAGCAGATGTCGCCAAACCACCAAAGACAACTGTGCCAATCCCACGATATAATTCGGAACCTGAACCAGGAAAGATAACTAATGGGATCAACCCAAAAAGACTTGTCAAGGTAGACATAAATATTGGCCTAATTCTGTTTCTAGTTGCCTCAGTTATAGCTTCTGAAATTATCATACTTTCATGTCTTATATGCCATAAGGTTTGCTCTACCATTAGAATAGAATTATTTACAACAATTCCTGCCAAAATTATAAATCCTAACATTGTCAACATATCCAGAGGTTGAGCTGAAAATTGATTTAAAAAAACTAAACCTAGAACTCCTCCTGCGCCTGCAACTGGAACAGTAATCATTATTACAAGTGGAAGAACAAAAGATTTCATAAGAACTGTAAGCAATAAAAATATTACAAATAGTGCAATTATCACATTATTTTTCATTGCTATCCAAGTTCGCTCTAACTCACTTGCCGCACCAGAAAGATTTATAGATACACCTTCAGGAATATTTTTAATAGTAGGGTTTATAACTGAATTTTGAAGTTTCAAAACAGCATTTTCTAAAGAGATACTTTCGTGAGGACGTAACTGTAAAGTTATTACTCTCCTACCAGACAATCTTTTTATCTGCTTTGGAACCCCGATCAAGTTTATATCAGCAACCTGAGATAATCTTACTATTTCGCCTGTTTTTAAAATTAAAGGTAAATTTTTTATATCATCAATCTTATTATTATTAGCCTTATCAGAGGTTAATATAAGTTCTATAAGTCTACCTTCAAATGGTATTTCAATAACCCTAATTCCATCATTATAAACATCTAATGACTGAGCAAATTCTTTGGCAGTCATGCCGATATTGGCAAGTTGTTCTGGAATAGGTTTAATTATTACTTGAGGAGACCCACTTCCCATTTGAGGAACTGAACGAACTTGATGACCATCCTTAGGGGAAAATTGATTTCTAATTAACCTAATAATTTTTTGAGCAGTTGGTTGTATTAATTCTAGAGAAGATCCTGTAATTTCCACCTTTATTACTCTTGAACCTCCAACAGACCTTCCAAATAATGATGCTTGTTGAGCAAAAGCTCTTGCTCCTGGTTGTAATCTAATAGGCTTCGTAAGCACAGGTAAAATTTCTTTAACTCTTTCTGGATCATCAGTAGCTGCCCCTGCGAATGCGCCTCCAGAATAAGCAACAAAGAAAAAACGTGCGATTTTAGGTTTCCCGTATGGACCATCATTTTCCGCCTCCCAAAGGGGTTGAGCAGCTCTTTCCATGGCCCGTGATATTTCTAAAGTTGCTTCTTTATTATAACCAGACGGTACCATTATGCGTGCAAAAACAAAATTTCTGTTCCCATCAGGTAAATAATCAAGTGGAGGAAGAAAAGATGAAATAATAACACCTGCAGTTAAAACTAGACCAAAAACAACTGTAAGGCCAAATTTAAGAGAGCTTGCAGAGTAAGAAGCATATTTTTCCATTAATTTAGAAAATTTAGAGGCAAAGGCATCTAAAAAAATAATTGAAAAGTTTTTAGTTTCTTTTGATTCAGAATTTTTCAATATTTTAGCTGCAATTGTCGGTATTAATGTAACAGAAATAATGACTGATATTAATACCGATACAGAAATTGCAATACCTATATCTCTGAATAATTGCCCAATGGGTAAATCTAGGAGTAAAATTGGAATAAATACTACAACAGTAGTAAGTGCCGAACCAAGTATTGGAGCCCAAACTTGACGTGATCCATCATATGCAGCCGTAATAGGAGCTATACCTGATTGTTTCAATCTAAATATATTCTCCTGACTAACAATAGATGCATCAACCACCATTCCAACTGCAAAAGCTAAACCTGCTAATGAAATGACATTTACAGATAGACCCAACCAAGAAATAACTACAAACGTACCTATAACAGAAACTGGAATGGCTAACATAATTATGAATGTAGGACGAAAACTTCTTAAAAAGAGCATAAGTATACAAATTGCTAAAATCCCGCCAATAATAATATTTTGCTGAACTAATTTAATAGCAGCATTTATATAAACAGTTTCGTCATAAACATTATTTAAAACGAGTCCTTTTTCAGCAAGAGGTCCATTATTAAGTTTTTCAATTTCTACTTTCAAATTTTCAATAATTTCAACTACGTTTGAACTTGGCTCTCTAATAACGGCAAAAGTTATAGCATCTTGTCCATTCATTCTTCTAAAACTAGTTGGCTTTTTGTAAGACATATAAATCTTTGCAACATCTTTAAGTTTTACATTTATAGACCTACCATCTAAACCTGTTTCAGACCGTAAAATAATATTTCTAGCTGTAGAAGATGTATATGAAATGGCTTCAGCTCTTAGAGAATAAGTTCTTTTTCCTTCAACTATTTCACCTGCAGTAACTTGAGCAGAACTTGCTTTTAAGGCCTCTAAAACACTTGGTATAGAAATTGAATACTCAGCTAATTTTTGAGTGTCCAAAGCAACTTTTAGTTCTCTTTTTTGTCCACCGCGAAATGTTATTTCTGAAATCCCTTCAATACGGGATAATTTTTCTATTATTTCAAACTCAACAAAATCCCCTAAAGTTCCTAAATCATCAATTTTAGAGTTGGGTAGTTTGACCATAGCTAGTCTTGAAATTGGGCTATCATCTGAATTTGATGTTCTAACAGTTGGACGTTTTGACTCGAAAGGCAAACCATCAATTGCGGATACTTTACTCAAGAGTTGTATAAGTGCAATATCCATGTCTTGACCAACAGAATATGTTAACGTAACCCTAGCAGAACCAAATCTACTATCAGACTCTACATTTTCCACTCCTGATAGAGACGTAACTGCTAGCTCAAGCCTAGTAACCACCTCTCTTTCTACATCTTCTGGAGAAGCTCCAGGCCAAGATACCCTTACTTGTAAAACTGGCTTGTCAATATCAGGTGTCATTTGAATAGGTATTTTTTGGAGTGCTACTACACCAAAAGCTATAATTAAAAAAACAAAAGCAGCAACTGCAATAGGCTGCTTGATTGCAAGTTTAATTATACTATCCATAATTTAATATTATTCCTAATATTCTCACTTTTATTTCTTTCTATTTCTTTTTATTTTGATTGTTTGATTTGGCCTTAAATTTTCGTTACCTTTAACAACAACTAACTGTCCCTCATTTAAACCTTTTAATATTTCTATTTTATTTCCTACTGAAACTCCCGTTTTGATAAAACTTTGTTTAGCCATTCCTTTATCAAAAATATATACAATTTTTTGTTTTCCTCTTGGTATCAATGCATCTTTTGGTATTAGTAGTCTGCGCTTACTTTCACCAACTGGGATATATAATGAAAACCTCGTTCCAGAAGTATTTAAATTTTTTGGCAAAATTTCATTTACACTTATTCTTAGCTTGCGTGTGCCAGTTCTCATATTTTCTAAATTAACTATGCCTCTCACTTTTCCAAAATAGCTTGAATTATTATGAATAATTTCTACATCCGAATCAATTTTTACTATGGATGCTAAATCTGATCTTAAATCTGTTTCTATTTCGTTTGATCCATTACCAATTATAGATGCTAAAATTTGACCTCTAGTAGTCATGGCTCCAGTTTTCGCATCAATACTTATAATATTTCCATTAACTGGGGATTTTATTTTTGATAAACTTAGATCTTCTTTGTTTTTTTCTAATAAAATTTTTAATCTTTTTATGTTATAAGTTCTTTCAGCAATTTGCTGTTGATTTTGAAGTAGTGTTATATTTACATTATCCAAATTATCTTGAGTAATAATATTTTGTTTACGAAGATTTTTTGCGTTAGATAATTTTGATATCCTCAGAGATAACTGCTTGTTTAAAAATTTTAAAGTTTGCGCTTCATATTTTATTTCAGCAGTTATTTGTTTAATATCTCTAACTATATCTTTTGAATTAAGTGTGAAAAGCAAGTCATTTTTTTTTATATTATCACCAATTTTAAAATGAATTTTTAGGATTTCTTGATTAATTTTTGAAGATATAATAGTTGGATTAATCGCAACTAACCTTCCAATAGTATTAGTTTTTTCAGCAATGTTAAAAAATTTAACTTTTTTTACTTCCACTAAAGAAGCTCTCTTACCTTTATTTTTAAAAGCAGATTGAGCATACAATGGGTGGGATACAAAAACACTTAAGAAAACAATAATAGATATTAAAATTTTCATATTTTTTCCAAATTTTTAAGTGTTTAAAATATCTATATGATATTAAATTTGTGGGCCAGAATCCACGAGTTTTTTTCCATGATCATCATCACAGAATTTTTTGAAGTTATTAATAAATAATTTTGCAAGATCCTTTGCTTTTTTATTCCAGTTATCTTCGGAGTCCCAAGTTGACCTTGGGTCTAACAAATTTGATGGAATATCATTTACACTTTTAGGAATTGCGAGATTGAAAAATGGGATTTTGTGTGTTTCTACTTTATTCAGTTCGTTGTTCAAAATAGCATCTATAATTGCTCTAGTATTTTTTAATGAAATTCTTTCACCCTTTCCATTCCACCCAGTATTGACTAAAAATACTTTTGCATTTGCTGATTTCATTTTTTTGGAAAGAACATTTGAATATTTCGTAGGATGTAGCATCAAAAAAGCAGCTCCATAACATGCTGAAAAAGTTGGCTGGGGCTCGGTTATCCCTCTTTCTGTTCCAGCTGTTTTTGCGGTAAAACCTGATAAAAAGTGATATTCAGCTTGTTCATAAGAAAGTATTGACACAGGAGGAAGTACTCCAAATGCATCAGCAGCTAAAAAAATAATTTTGGAAGCATGTTGTCCTTTGGAAACTGGTTTAACAATATTTTCTATATGATTGATAGGATAGGAAACTCTCGTATTTTCTGTAACTGAGGTATCAGAGTAATCTACTATACCATTTTTGTTTACACTTACGTTTTCTAAAAGCGCATCTCTTCTAATTGCTTTGTATATGTCTGGTTCTTTATCTTTATCTAAGTCAACAGTTTTAGCATAACATCCACCTTCAAAATTAAAAACACCTTCTTGGTCCCAACCATGCTCATCATCACCAATTAATTGTCTTTTTGGATCAGTAGAAAGAGTTGTTTTTCCAGTTCCTGATAGACCAAAAAACAATGCAACTGAACCGTCATTACCCTGATTGGCTGAACAGTGCATTGAAGCTATATTCTTTTGTGGTAATAAGTAATTCATTACAGAAAACATTCCTTTTTTCATCTCACCGCCATACCAACTGCCTCCAATTATTTGAATATTATCTGTTAAGTTAAAAGCTATAAATGTCTCGGAATTTAGTCCTTGCTTTTCAAAGTTTTTGTTTATTGACTTAGATCCATTCAAAACATGAAAATCAGGTACAAAGTTTTTAAGTTCTTCATCTGTTGGTCTTATGAACATATTTTTAACAAAGTGAGCTTGCCATGCAACTTCCATCACAAACCTGACGCTTAGACAAGTATCTTTGTTGGCTCCACAAAATGCGTCTATCACATAAAGTTTTTTATTTGAAAGTTGATTACTAACAATACCATACAGACTATCCCATATTTCTTTATCAATTGGTTTATTGTCATTTTTGGAAAATTCTGAAGTCCACCATAAATTATTTTTAGTAGTCTCATCTTTTAAGATATATTTATCTTTAGGAGATCTTCCTGTATAAATACCCGTCATCACATTAACAGCGCCGAATTCAGTATTTTGAACTTTTTCAAAACCCTCTAACTTTAAAGAATTTTCTTCAGTATAAAGATGTTCAAAAGACGGATTATAGATAATTTCAGTAATATCTTTTATTCCAATGTCAGTTAATTGCTTTTGTACTTTATTAATCATTAAATCATCCAAAATCTATTTTAAGGCGTAAAACTAATCTTTATTATTTTAAAAGAAACTTCAAGTTAATTATATTAAAAAAATGGTATATAAAAAATTAAAATTAATGATGTAAAATATTATATTTTCTAATATGTTTTTGGGGATCTGTTTAATTTAAATTTTTTAAATTAAATTCAATAATCTTTTGAATAAATTAAATGAAGAAAAATTATGGATAAAAATTTAACTATTATAGGTGGAGGTTTTGCCTCTTGGGTGCTAGCAAGTGTTTTTGCCGAACAAGGTTATAATATCAATCTGTTTAAGAGTAAAGGCAAAAACTTTGGATCTCAACAAATATCTCCCAATGGTTGGGTTGCACTATCTAATCTAATAAGCCTAGAGAAAATAGAACCATATTTTGAACCCTTTCATGATATCTATTTTAAAAAGTTAAATACCAATCAAAACTTGGAATTTTTAACCCAGTTCAATTTATTAAATAAAACAAATAATTTTGGTTCTATTGAAAGAGAAAGTATAATTAAGATATTCAAAAACCAAACTCTTAAAAATAAATCTGTTAAGGTTTATAATTCACAGATACAACATATAATTTCTGAAAATGAAACTAATAAAATTATTGATGATAACGGAAGAGTTTTTGATGCAAAGCATATAATAGGTGCTGATGGTATAAATGGTATATCCAGAAGATTTGTTGTAGGATCAAATAATAATAATATAAACTCAAAAAAAATTTATAGGGCTGTTTCTTTTCAAAATAATCCCTACCAACTGACAAAAAAAATTCTTCAAGTTTTATTTCACGATACAGGTTATTTTGTTATTTACCCAACTATAATTAATAAGAAAAAAGCTACTAATTTTATTTTTGTACCTACTAATAATACTTTTAGTCCACCAATGATTGATAATAAAATTGTAAATTATTTAATACCTAATGATTTAGATTGGATTACCACAATAAGTTCATATAAGAGTGGCGAGCAAACTTCTATTTATAGAAATGGTGTTTTCTTATTTGGTGATGCCGCATTCACTATACCTCCACACTTAGCCCAAGCAGGTAATCAAATATTAGAAGATGCAGATTTTATAAGAAAAAAATTAACTGAAAATAGTGATTTTAAAGAGATTGTAAATTCTTTTATTAAAGATAGATATCTTAAAAAAAGTATTATTGCTGATAAATCTTCAATGATCGGTAAAGTATTTAATGCTCAAAAATTAGTTGGAAATTTAAGAAACTTATGTATCAAATCAGATAATATCGATTTTCTTGACTACGTACTCAATCCTATATGGAAAAATGAAAATTATGAATAAGACATTAATATTTTTTTTAATAATAATTGGAATTTCAATGATTAACAAAGTTAGTGCTAATGCATATAAGTATAGTTTCACATCAATTGATGGTAAGGTTATAAATTTGAAAGATTTTAAGGGAAAACCAATTCTGATAGTCAATACAGCCTCACTTTGTGGTTTTACCAATCAATATAAAGATATTGAATCACTTCATGACGAGTATAAAGAAGTTGACTTGATAGTGTTGGGTATACCTTCTAATGATTTTGGCAATCAGGAATTATCTTCAAACGCTAAAGTTAAGGAATTTTGTACAACAAATTTTGACATTAGTTTTTTATTAACCGAAATAACTAAAATAAAAGGGCAAAATGGGCATCCTTTCTTTAAATGGGTAAAAAAGGAGGCTGGTTTTCTAGCTTTCCCAAAATGGAATTTCTATAAATATTTAGTTAATCGTAAAGGCGAATTAGTATCATGGTATTCAAGTACAACAAATCCTATGTCAGAAAAAATTAAAACAGAAGTTAAAAAGTTAATTAACGAAAAATAAAAAGCCATCATAAGATGGCTTTTATAAATATAGAAATTAATTATATTTTATTCTCTGTTACCGAGAAACATTAACAGAAATTGAAACATTAATATAAAATCTAAATATAGTGTCAAAGCGCCTAAAACAGACTTTTTACCTGCTGCCTCATTATTATCTCCAGCCAAATACATATTCTTAATTTTTTGAGTATCATAGGCTGTTAGACCAGCAAATATTAAAACACCGATTATTGAAATCATAAAGTCTAATTGCGTAGATGCCATGAAAATATTTACTATTTGAGCAATAATAAGACCAAACACACCCATCATTAAAAAAGATCCTAAGCCTGAAAGGGATTTTTTTGTAGTATATCCATATATAGATAAAGCAGCAAAAGCTGCTGCAGTAACAAAAAAGGCCCTTACAACTGAAGCACCAGTATAAACAAGCAACAGTGAAGATAAAGATAATCCCATTAGACCAGCATATATATAAAATAAGTTCCTGGCTTTACCTGATGAGATACTATTTATTCTTGCTGAAATATAAAAAACCATTCCTAAAGGGGCAAGCATTATAACCCATTTTAATGGGCTTAGAAAAAACAACTCACCAATTGGGGTTAAAGCACCATTTGAAATAGCAAGAAAGTTTAATCCTAAAGCCATTAATCCAGTCAATGCTAGTGCAGTTGTCATATGATTATAAACACCAAGCATATATGACCTAAGACCCAAATCTATCTGGGTAGCTTGAGCATTGGAACTTGACATAAAACGATTACTGTTCATTTATTCATTATCCTTTTGAATTATTTAATATTGGTAATAATGTAATACTTATTAAGTCCTAAAGCAATAGTTTCACAAAAATTTAATATTTATAGCGAATGAATAGGAACAAGCTTATTTATTTGTGACTTTCTTATTTTCTCAGTATCAGATTTCAATTGACCACAAGCCGCGTAAATATCTTGTCCCCTTGGTTTTCTTATTGGAGATGCAAAACCAGCATCCATTATTATTTTTGAAAAATTATCTATTTTATTTTGAGAAGAGGTCTCAAAAAAAGAGCCTGGCCATGGGTTAAAAGGAATTAAATTAATTTTAGATGGAATTCCTTTAATAAGTTTAATTAAGTTATTTGCATCTTCTTCAGAATCATTAATATCTTTTAGCATAACGTATTCCCAAGTAATTCTTCGAGAATTAGATAAGTTAGGATATTTGCGACAAGAGTTTATCAAATCTTTTAGATTATATTTTTTATTAATTGGAACTAGTATATCTCTAAGTTTATCGTTAACAGCGTGAAGTGAAATTGCTAAGTTAACTCCCAACTCAGCACCGGTCTTATCAATATTGGGTATTATACCTGAGGTTGAAAGTGTTATTCTACGCCTAGATAATGAAATACCATCATCTGACATCATAATTTTTATCGCTTTACTTACCTCATCATAATTTAGTAATGGTTCTCCCATACCCATCATAACTACATTTGTAACTTTTCTATGATTTTTTCCTGATGGCCAATCATTTAAATGATCCATAACAAGCATTAATTGACCAATAATTTCTCCTGAAGTAAGATTTCTAACTAAAGATTGTGTGCCTGTGTGACAAAACGAACAATTAAGAGTACAACCTACTTGACTTGACAAGCAAACTGTTCCTCGATCTTCTTGAGGTATGTAAACTGTTTCAACTTCAGATTCATCTTTAAGCTTTGCTAACCATTTGATAGTTCCATCTTTACTTTCTTTAATTTCTGAAATTTGTGGTCTGGAAATTAAAGATAATTCATCTAAAAAAAACCTAGTTGATTTTGAAATATTATTCATTTCCATAAATGATTGTAGACCGAAACAATAAATCCATCTCCAAATTTGAGTAGCTCTAAATCTTGGAAGGTCATTATTTAAACAAAAGGTTTTTAACTCATCAAAACTAAAATTTAGCAGATTTTGTTTTGACATATCTTCATTCTTTCACAATTGTTTTAATTAAGAACAACTCTTGTCTATTAACCTTAAAGCTTTCGTAAAACCTGATAACGAGTAAGTGTCAACAATTTTGTTACCCGGGGTTGATGTCCCTGTAATTGTTAATGTCTTACCTCTTCTCATTGATTGAACTAAAAACCTATCTATTTTAGAGCTTTCAGACCATGCCCTATCATCAACAGGAAACAGTTTTGTTTTTTTCCCATCGACATCAAAAATTACGTCTTTATTTTTTTTAAAATTAAACCCGGCTTTAATTGAAACCTCGTGGTTACTTCCACCCTTAGTGTTTGTAACAAAAACGTAGGGTTTACCTCGATTTTTTTGATTGAACTTACCCTTTGTTTTTACAGGCTCTGAGGTGATAAAGCATGTCTTATTTTTATTAATTTTGGTTGTGTATGCATTCCATTTTTTTTCAGTTCCTAACAATTTAGTCTCTCCAAAAACTAAATTCGAAAAAAGGGCAGTCCAAAAAAAACATATTAAAAAAGTAAATCTTGTATAACGTATCATTAAATATCTCATTCAATTTTATTTCTTCTGATGCAATTTCTTAGCCAATACATTATAAATTCATCTAAATGAGAAAAAATAATAAATTTAAAAAAATAATAGAAGTAATAATTGAAAATAACAACATTTGGCAACACTTACAACCTTTAAATGTAGAAGGTGAAATTGCATAATTATTTTTACAAAAAACAATATTTAACGTAATTATATATGATTAATTTTAGGCTATATATTTATTTGTTATTTAAAAAATTTTGTGATTTACAATTCTTGTAACTTAAGGAAGAAAATGCTTAAAGAAAAATCTAACATAAAAAAAATAGTTTTAGCTTACTCTGGAGGCTTAGATACATCAGTTATTTTGAAATGGCTCCAAGATAATTATCAATGTGATGTTGTAACTTTTACTGCAGATATTGGCCAAGGTGAAGAAGTTCAGCCTGCGAGAAATAAAGCAAAATCATTAGGAGTCAAAGAGATTTTTATTGATGATTTAAAAGAAGAATTTGTAAAAGATTTCGTTTTTCCTATGTTTAGAGCAAATGCCTTATATGAAGGGGTGTATTTACTTGGCACCTCTATTGCTAGACCGCTAATTGCCAAGAGACAGATTGAGATTGCAGAATTAACTGGTTCTGATGCTGTGTCACACGGCGCAACTGGAAAGGGTAATGATCAAGTAAGATTTGAAATTGGTTACTACAGTTTGCGACCAGATATAAAAGTTATTTCACCATGGCGTGAATGGAACCTTTCAAGCAGAACTAATTTAATAAATTATGCAGAAAAAAATCAAATACAAGTCCCTAAAGACAAAAGAGGAGAAGCGCCATTTAGTATTGATGCAAATTTATTACATATTTCGGCAGAAGGAAAAATTTTAGAAGATCCGTGGGTAGAACCAGAAGAATTTATATATTCTAGAACTGTATCCCCATTGGAAGCTCCAGACAAACCAACAGAAATAATATTAGAATTCTTGAATGGTGATCCAGTCGAATTAAATGGTAAAAGCTTGTCTCCAGCTAAAATGCTTCATCAATTAAATATTTTTGGTGGAAGAAATGGAATTGGAAGAATTGATTTAGTTGAAAACAGATTTGTGGGAATGAAATCTAGGGGCGTATATGAAACTCCTGGTGGTACTATTCTATTTCATATGAGAAGAGCTATTGAGTCAATTACCTTAGATAGAGGTGCAGCACATTTAAAGGATGAATTAATGCCTAAATATGCAGAGTTGATTTACAATGGATTTTGGTTTTCTCCTGAAAGAGAAATGTTACAAGCCTCAATAGACGTGAGTCAAAAAAATGTTTCAGGAACAGTAAGAGCTAAATTATATAAAGGGAACGTCATCATAACAGGAAGAAAATCACCTTTTTCTCTATATAGTGAGAGCTTAGTAACTTTTGAAGAAGGTACAACAGATTATAATCATTCCGATGCTGAAGGATTTATAAAATTAAACGCACTTAGATTGAGAGTTAAAAAAATAATTGAAAGCGCTTCTTAAGTCTGGCTACTTAATACAAACTGGTCCGACTGAACCATCTTTAGAAACCTGTTTTAAAACAACTTTTCCATTTTGAGCTAATGCATAAGAATTTTTTAATTTACCAGATGAACAGTCTACAGGTTCGACAAAACTATATTTTATGGGACCAGATTTAGATGCTTCATTTAAAAATTCTTTAACATGCGGCTCCTGAAGGGCTAATATTGAATAAATAGTTAAAAAAAATATCATAATTATCTCCTTATAATTATATATATTTCATTATTAAGTGGCTATAATTTGACAAATTTAGACTGAATTTGGGCAATTTTAATTTTTAAGGAATATAATATGGATAAAAAAGTATTTGAAATACCAGAAAAAATGCAAGCAATAGAGATAAAAGCGTTTGGTCCCCCTGAAAATTTAAGTCCTTGTTCGCGACCAGTACCAAAACTTTTAAATAACCAAGTTTTAATCAAAGTATCATTTGCAGGAGTTAATAGGCCAGATTTATTGCAAAGACAAGGTAATTACAAGGTTCCAGATAGTGCGTCAGATTTACCTGGGTTGGAAGTTTCAGGTATTGTAGTTGATATAAAAGGTTCAAATTTAACATTTAATATTGGTGATAAGGTTTGTGCACTTTGTCATGGAGGTGGATATGCAGAATATGTGTCAGTAGACGTAGGTCATTGTATGCCTGTACCGAGAAATTACTCAATGCAAGAAGCTGCATGCATACCTGAAACATTCATAACTGTTTGGAGTAATTTATTTATTCGTGGAAAATTATCAAAAAATGAAAAAGTCCTAATTCATGGTGGGGCAAGCGGTATTGGCACCACAGCAATCCAATTGGCAAAAGAATTTGGAACTACTGTCTATGCAACGGCAGGGAGTGATAAGAAATGTTTTGCAGCAGAAAAACTAGGAGCAAATAAGTGTATCAACTATAAAAATAGCGAATTTGAAAATGAAATAAATGAACTTACAAATAATAAAGGTGTAGATGTTATTTTAGACATGGTTGCTGGCAATTATATAACAAAGAATTTAAAATGTTTAAACTTTGATGGCAGATTATTAATAATTGCAGTTCAAGGTGGCATTAAAGACGAAGTAAATTTTGCAAGCGTTATGATTAAGAGACAAACAATTACTGGATCTACCTTAAGACCGCAATCATCTAACAAGAAATCTGAGTACGTTGCTAGTCTTGTTAAAAATGCTTGGAAATATCTTGAATCAGGTAGGGTGAAACCCATTATTGAAAAGGAATTTGACTTAATGGATGCAGTTGAAGCACATAAAGCTCTTGAAAAAGGAGATCATGTTGGAAAATTTATTATGAAAGTATGAAAATAATTAATAGCCAAGGGGTTTTAAAGCTTCTTTAATTTCTTCAAAAACTAATGGATTATCAACAGTTGCTGGCATTTCCCAATCAACTTTATCCGCTATTTTTCTAATTGTAGCTCTTAAAATTTTTCCTGATCTGGTTTTAGGAAGAGAAGATACAACTGCAACTAATTTAAAAGCTGCTACTGGCCCTATTTCATTACGAACTAAGTCAACAACTTCTTTACATACTACTTCATGAGTTTTGTTGCATCCATTGTTTAAGCAAATTAGTCCGAGTGGAACTTGTCCTTTAAGATTATCGTGAACTCCAACAACAGCGCATTCTGCAACATCAATATGATTAGACAATGCTTCTTCCATAGCACCAGTTGAAAGTCTATGCCCTGCAACATTTATGACGTCATCAGTTCTAGACATGATGTACAAATAATCATCTTCATCTTGATATCCTGCGTCACCTGTCTCGTAGTAATTTTTAAATGTAGATAAATACGATTCTATATATCTATCATCTGCACTCCATAATGTAGGTAGTGAACCGGGTGGTAGAGGAAGCTTTATAGAAATTGCTCCCAACGTACCTCGTGGCACCTCAATTCCTGCTTCAGACAAAACCTGTACATCATATCCTGGCATTGCTAAAGTTGGTGAACCTGTTTTTATAGGAAGGGCCTCTATCCCTAGTGGGTTGGCTGCGACAGGCCAGCCTGTTTCTGTCTGCCACCAATGATCAATAATAGGAACTTTTAATTTATCTTCTAACCATAAAACTGTATCAGGATCAGCTCTTTCCCCAGCAAGAAATAGAGATTGCAAGCTTGTTATATCAAAATTTTTTATAAAATCACCCTTTGGATCATCTCTCTTAACAGCCCTTAGAGCAGTTGGCGCCGTAAATAAAACTTTAACTTTATACTCAGAGATAATTCTCCAAAAAGTTCCAGCATTAGGAGTTCCAATTGGTTTACCCTCAAATAAAATAGTAGTACAACCGTGAAATAACGGGGCATATACTATATAAGAATGCCCCACGACCCAGCCAATGTCGGAGGCCGCCCAATATACGTCTCCCGGATGTACGTCATATATATTATTCATAGACCATTTTAGGGATACTGCATGTCCTCCATTATCTCTAACTACTCCTTTAGGCTTTCCAGTAGTTCCTGAAGTATATAAAATATATAAAGGATCATTTGCATTAACTTCAATCGGCTTAGCCAAGAAAGCATCTTTAATTAACTCACTCCAATCTAAATCTTGGCTTGGTTTGAGTTGAGCTTTAAGTGAGTCTCTTTGAAAAATTATACATTTTTTTACTTGATGCTTTGCAATCTCTATTGCTTTATCAAGTAACGGTTTATATTCAATGATCCTATTAGGCTCATGACCACAAGATGCTGAAACTATTACCTTAGGTTTACAATCATCAATTCTTACAGCTAATTCATTAGAGGCAAATCCTCCAAAAACTACAGAATGAACTGCTCCAATTCGAGCACAAGCTAACATTGCCACCAATGCTTCGGGTATCATAGGCATATAAATAATTACCCGGTCCCCTTTAATGACCCCTAATTTTGTTAGTGCTCCAGCAAATTGGGAAACTTGATATTGTAATTGTGAATAGGTTATTCTCTTTTTAGTATCGGTAACAGGACTATCATAAATAATAGCATCTTGTTCTCCTCTACCTGATAGAACATGCCTGTCTATCGTATTATAACATGTATTTAGGGTTCCATCAGGAAACCATTTATAAAAAGGGCTATTCGAATCATCTAAAATTTTTTTTGGTTTTTTCACCCATGCAATAGCTTTAGCTTGTTTATCCCAAAATTTGAGGTGATCAATTCTCCAACTTTTGTAAATATCTCTGTAATACCCCAATAATTTCTCCACATATAATTAATATCTAATTATTCATTCTAGCATTTCTATAATTATGCATTCTCATTAGCTTTTCAGACGCCTTGTTAATTGTTGTTGATGCTGCGTGGGGTATTGAGGTTCCAGGACCAAAAATGGCGGCAACGCCTACATCATATAAAAATTGATAATCTTGTGCCGGAATAACTCCACCACAAATAACTAGAATGTCGTCTGCCTGTTTTCTTTTAAGTTCTTCTATTAGTTCCGGTATCAAAGTTTTGTGGCCTGCAGCTAGAGAAGAAATACCTATCACATGAACCCCAGATTTAATTGCAAGCTCAACTGCCTCTTTTGGTGTCTGAAACAAAGTACCAATTTCAACAGTAAAACCAATATCAGTGAACGCAGACGCAATTACCTTAGCTCCTCTGTCATGTCCATCTTGGCCTAGTTTAGCCATGAAAATTTTAGGGGTCTCGCCTGCTATATTTTTAAAATTTAATAGAGCTTCATCAACATCATTGAAATCTTCTTTATTAATGTATGCATTTTTATAAACATTTTTTATTACATCTTGTTTAACACCATAACGACCATAAACATCTTCTAGTGCATGAGAAACTTCACCAACTGTTGCTCTTGCTTTGATAGCAATAATAGTTAAATCTAAAAGGTTACCTGTATTTTCTTTTGCTGCCTTTTTTAAATTTTCCAAAGCGATTTTGACATTACTAGGATTTCTTGACTTTTTTATCGCAATAATTTTATTTATTTGTTCTTCACGAACTGCATTATTATCGATGTCTAAAATTTCAATAGTGTCTTGTTGATCAGATTTAAATTTATTTACACCAACAATTACCTGTTCACCTGAGTCAATTTTTGCCTGACGTTTAGTAGCAGATATTTCTATTTCAGATTTCGGAAAACCCTCCATTACAGCTACAGTCATACCCCCCATACGCTCAATTTTTTCAATAAGTGCATTTGCCTTATCTATTAACTCCTTAGTCATATTTTCAACAAAATAACTGCCAGCAAGTGGATCAACAGTGTCAGTAATACCACATTCATGTTGAAGAATTAATTGAGTATTTCTTGCTATTTTTGCTGAAAATTCCGTTGGCAATCCTATAGCCTCATCAAATGAGTTTGTATGTAATGATTGTGTACCACCTAAAGTGGCAGCTAATGCCTCAATAGTAGTTCTTATAATATTGTTGTATGGATCTTGCTCCTGCAAACTTGCACCAGAAGTTTGACAATGAGTTCTTAGCATTTGAGATTTTGGGTTTTGACAATTAAATAACTTTTTTGTCCATTCGGACCATAAATACCTGGCCGCTCTTAATTTAGCAGCTTCCATAAAGAAATTCATTCCAACTGCAAAGAAAAAAGATAGCCTTGGTGCAAAATCATCAACTAACAAGCCCCTTTTAGAAGCAGCTCTAATATATTCCAAGCCGTCTGCTATTGTAAAAGCTAACTCTTGGACTAGAGAAGCACCTGCTTCTTGCATGTGATAACCAGAAATGGATATAGAGTTAAATTTTGGCATTTGCTTTGAGGTAAAATGAATTATATCTGAAACAATTCTCATAGAGGGCTCTGGTGGATAGATATAAGTGTTCCTAACCATAAATTCTTTCAAAATATCATTCTGAATAGTTCCACTTAATTTTTCAAGACTAACTCCCTGCTCTTCGGCGGCAACTATATACCCAGCTAATACAGGAAGAACTGCCCCATTCATAGTCATGGAGACAGACATTTTATCAAGAGGAATACCATCAAAAAGAATTTTCATATCCTCAACACTATCGATTGCGACACCAGCCTTACCAACATCTCCATAAACTCTTTCGTGATCTGAATCATAACCTCTATGTGTAGCTAGATCGAAAGCTACAGAAAGACCTTTTTGCCCCGAAGCTAAGTTTTTTTTATAAAATTCGTTTGATTCAGAAGCAGTAGAAAAACCTGCATATTGCCTTATTGTCCAAGGTCTTCCTGTATACATTGTTGCTTTTGGGCCCCTGACATAAGGAGCTTCACCTGGATAAGAACCAAGATGTTTTATCTCTTTATTATCCAATTCGGTATAAAGAGGTTTAATATTAATGCCTTCTGGCGTTTCGACTACAATTGCCTCAATATCTTGTTTTTTCAGCTCTTTAAGAGCGTTTTCTTTCCAACTTTGTAAACTATTATTTTTTGTCATATATTTTTCTCGTAGAGCCTTAATTCTTTATTTAAATATAAATTCCATTATAATTTGATCAACAGATAAAGTAGCACCTTCTTCATGATTAATTTTATTAACCATACATTTTTTAGAGGCTATTAAAGTATTTTCCATTTTCATTGCTTCCACAACACATAATGGCTGCCCTTCATCTACAATATCATTTTCTTTAACTAAAACTCTAATTAATTTTCCTGGCATTGGACATAATAAAAAATTTGATTTATCAACAATTTTAATTGGTTTCATATACTTATGAAGTTCAGCAATATGTTTAGGAAGAACAGTTGCTGAGATTGAAATCCCTCTATAAAGAAGATCTAAACTTGGGTTCTGATAGTTTATTCTACACTGAATTTTTTCAGGTAAAGATATTTCATTATTATTATCACTGAAAAGTTTGATGGATGCTGAAACTAACTTTGTAATGAAATCTTTTTGTATATCAAAAATTAAATATTCATTTGCGATTCCTAAGATCTTTTTTGATGCTATAGGTTGAATTAGTAATCGTATTTCATCTCCAACTTGTTTTTTTATTTTAAAATTTAGTTTAGAGATATCTGATAGTAACGATTTATAGTTAATGTGGACTTGCCATTCCTCAGAAAAACCTTCTAGACTTTCAAAATCTTTTAATATCTCAGTTATATGGTAAGCTAAAATTATAGTGCCTAGTGTCCATTCTTCTTGATTGTTTGGAATAATCCCTTGAAAGCCCTCTTCATATTCCTCTTGAATGAATGACGTACTTAAGTCTGCAGACTTAAATCTTTTACTTCCTAAAATTGCCGACAAAAAAGGTATATTATGGTCAATACCCTCAAGCAAAAAATTATCTAGGGCAGATTCCATCCTTTTTATGGAAATATCTCTTGTTTCACCCCATGAGCACAATTTGGCAATCATTGGATCATAAAACATAGATACTTCGTCGCCTTCTCTAACTCCAGTGTCATTTCTTATGATTGATCCGTCAGGATATTTTTTTTCTTTAGGTGGATTATATTTGGTTAATCTCCCTATAGAAGGTAAGAAATTTTTATATGGATTTTCAGCGTAGATTCTAGTTTCTATAGCTGAACCGTTTAACTTGACATCTTTTTGTGTGATATCTAATTTTTTACCAAATGCAATATTAATCATCTGTTCTACAAGGTCGATTTCAGTAATTAATTCAGTGACAGGATGCTCAACTTGCAGACGCGTATTCATTTCTAAAAAATAGAAATTTTTTTCTTTATCTACTATAAATTCGACAGTCCCAGCACTTGAATAACAAACTTTTCTAGATAATTGTACAGCTTGATCACCCATTTTCTTTCTAGTTTGTTCGTCTAGAAAAGGTGATGGCGCTTCTTCAATAACTTTTTGATTTCTTCTTTGAATAGAGCATTCTCTTTCACCCAAATATACTATATTACCATAATTATCAGCTAAAATTTGAATTTCAATATGTCTTGGTTCAGTTATAAACTTTTCAATGAAAATACGTTTATCTCCAAAACTATTTAAAGCCTCACTTTCTGCTCTTTCAAAACTGTCTGACACCTCATCTCTTGAAAAAGCAATTCTCATACCTTTGCCGCCACCGCCTGCACTTGCTTTTATCATAACCGGATAGCCTATTTCGTCAGCAATTTTAATCGCTTCAGTCTTATCTTTAATTATACCTATATGACCTGGAACAGTATTTACATTGGCAGATTGTGCAATTTTTTTTGACTCGATTTTATCACCCATTGAAGCTATAGCTGACTTTGAAGGACCAACAAAAATAATTCCAGCTTTATTCAAATCTCCAACAAAATTGGCATTTTCTGATAAAAACCCATATCCAGGATGCAAGGCGTCACAATTTGTCTCCTTACACGCTTTAATAATTAAATCTGATCTTAAATAACTTTCTGACGCAGAAGAGGCTCCCAAGTGAAAGGCTTCATCAGCTAGACGAACATGTTCAGAATATCTATCCGCATCTGAAAAAACAGCAACAGTTTTAATATTCATTTTCCTTGCTGTTTTGATTACTCTACAAGCTATTTCCCCACGATTTGCAATTAATATTTTTTTAAACATTTTTAACTTCTATAATTATTAAAGGGGAATATTTCCAAATTTTTTATCTGGATTAGTTTGTGTTTTATTTTTTAATTTTGAAAAAGCTTGTATAAGCCTGTATCTAGAATTACTAGGTATAATAACATCGTCAAGGAAACCTCTTTCGGCAGCTATAAAAGGATTGGCAAATGTTTCTTCATAATCCAAAGTTCTTTTTTTAATTTTTGTTGGGTCGTCAAGTTCATCTCTGAATAAAATTTCAACTGCACCTTTAGCGCCCATAACTGCAATTTCTGCAGTTGGCCATGCATAGTTTGCATCACCTCTTAAATGCTTTGAACTCATAACGTCATATGCTCCACCATAAGCTTTTCTTGTAATTAGAGTAACTTTGGGAGTAGTAGCTTCTGCGTACGCAAATAAAAGTTTTGCACCATGCTTAATAATGCCACCGTACTCTTGAGTAGTACCCGGCATAAAACCTGGGACGTCAACTAATGTTAATATAGGAATGTTGAAAGCATCACAAAACCTTACAAATCTTGCAGCTTTTCTGCTGGAATCTATGTCTAAACAACCTGCTAGAACCATTGGCTGGTTAGCTACAACACCTATGGTTTCCCCGTCTAATCTTATAAAGCCAATCAAAATATTTTTTGCAAAATTTTCTTGTAGTTCAAAAAAATCAAACTGATCTGAAACAGATGTAATAAGTTCTTTCATATCATATGGTAAGTTAGGGTTTTCAGGTATTAAAGTATCTAAAGAAAGAGATAATCTTTTTTTTGAGTCTTCAGTCTTTCTCGTTTTTGATTTTTCTGAATTATTTGAAGGTAAAAAACTTAGAAACCTTCTTAAACCCGTTAGAGCCTCAATATCATTATTATATGAACCATCTGCAACAGATGAAATTGTTGTATGTGTTTCAGCTCCACCCAACTCTTCTGCGGTTACCTCCTCTGATGTTACAGTTTTTACCACATCTGGTCCAGTAACGAACATATAACTTGTTCCTTTAACCATAAATGTAAAATCTGTCATAGCTGGTGAATAAACTGCTCCTCCGGCACAAGGTCCCATAATCATTGATATTTGTGGAACTACCCCAGAGGCAAGAGCATTTTGAAGAAATACATCTGCATAACCTCCCAATGATTCTACTCCTTCTTGAATTCTAGCCCCACCACTGTCATTCAAACCAATAATAGGTGCTTTATTTTGAACAGCTAACTTCATGATCTTAACTATTTTTTTTGCATGATCTGAAGATAATGAGCCTCCAAAAACCGTGAAATCTTGGGCATAAACATAAATTAATTTTCCATTTACTTTACCAGAACCAGTTATAACACCATCACCCGGTATGGTTTTTCCATTCATTCCAAAATCTCTAATACGATGGATTACAAACATATCTGTTTCTTCGAAAGAACCTTCGTCTAAAAGAGTATTAATTCTTTCTCTTGCAGTTAGTTTTCCAAGTGAGTGCTGTTTTTCAATTCTTTTCTTACCACCCCCGAGACGAGCTTTTTCTCTTCTAGATTGCAACTCTGAGATTATTTCTCTACTTGATTTTTTAATAATATTTCCCCCCTAGAGAACTCTATAACACATATTATTTAACAAAATTTAGTAAATTTAACTAGAAATAATGAATATATGTTAATTGAAATATTAATTAATGTAATTAATTATAATTTATAAAGATAAATAATAAGAATATTTTCTTGGAGAACCTAATGAAGGAAATAATTTCTAGTGTAGGAAAACTAAATCATATCGCTATTGCAGTTCCTAATATCCAAATAGCATCAGATATGTGGAAAAAGGCATTGGGAGCTAATGTAAGTACACCTCAAACATTACATGATCACGGCGTAAAGGTAGTCTTTGTTGAAGCACCCAACACAAAAGTTGAGCTACTTGAACCTTTAAATGAAAATAGTCCAATAAGTAAATTTCTTCAAAAAAATCCTAATGGTGGAATGCATCATATTTGTTATGAAGTTGATAATATTAAATCAGCTTCCAAAAGACTTGAGGCAGTTGGTGCCAAAATTTTGGGGGATGGACTGCCTAAAATTGGAGCGCATGGAAATCCAGTAATATTTTTAGATCCAAAAGGTTTTTCAGGAACACTTATTGAATTAGAAGAAGTTAAATAAAATTATATATTTTTTTTATAAATCACAGATGCTCCACATTTTTTACAAACTAAGTTATGCTTTCTCCTATGGATTTTTTGTTCCCAGCAATGATTTGCACAAAACCTAACCCACTTATATTCTGAAAACTCCAAATTATGACAACGTTTGGCCGAGCATCCAAGTTTTTTGGCCATGTTTTTCCAAACCTTGTCGTGACCATGCCTAGGACCCACTAAAGCATGTGCAATTTCATGAAGTATGGTGTCATTAATATCTAATTCATTTGCATGTTTAACAAAATTTCTTGAGAAAGAAATTTTTTTCTCCGTAAAATGACATGCACCAGCTCTAACCTTAGCGTAATCAAGTTCTAATTTCCAATCACGAAGACCAAATTTATCCATTTCTGATCTTGCTAAATTTAAAAAATCTTTAAAGAAACCTAGATCTTTTTGTTGTTTTTTTCTAGGAAGTGAATAACTTCTCTTTAAATTAAATAATGTTTTTATTTTAGAAAAATATTTTATCATATTTAATATTTATAAAAATACTAGGGACCATAAATTTTTAAATCTGGATGAACAGACTTGCTTGAATTAAAAAACATAACATTGAAATGGAATTCTCCAAAAGGAAAAATATTTATAAAAGACCTCAATCTTAAAATTAAAAATGGCGAAATTTTATGTGTTTTTGGAGCAAGTGGTGTAGGTAAATCTTCATTAATAAATATCATAGCTGGTGTATACGAAAATGACTTACTATTTGAAGGAGACATAATATTAAATGGAAAAAAATTAAATCAAGTTCCAACTGAAAAACGAAAAATTGGTCTTTTACTACAAGAAGGAACATTATTTCCTCATCTGACTGTAGAACAAAATATATTATTTGGGATGGATAAAAAACTATCTTACAAGAAAAAATCTTTATTAATTGCTAAAAATCTTAAAAAATCAGATATGGCAAGTTTTGAAGATAGATATCCTCACACTTTGTCCGGAGGACAAAAAGCAAGAGTTGCTTGTCTTAGAGCAATTTTATCAGAGCCTGAAGCTTTGTTATTGGACGAACCATTTTCATCACTAGACCCAGATCAAAGAAACAGCTTTCGAGAATTTGTAGTTAATAATGTTAGAAATAATAAAATCCCATGTTTATTAGTGACCCATGATAAAAATGATAAAATGGTAAGTGACAATAAGCCACTAAACTTAAATATTTTTCAAAATTAAAAATTTACTGTTTTTTTATTAAAATTAATAATCCTTTTCTTAAATAATATAATTTGTTAGACATTTATTAAATAATTAAAAGGTGTATAATGGGTTCGTCTATAAATGCTTCAAAATTAGTATTGGATAATCAAGATAATAAGATTGTTTCCCACGAAGAAGCTGAACAAGCTGTCAAAACATTGATTCAATACATAGGTGAAGATCCTGAAAGAGAAGGATTAATAGAAACACCTAAAAGAGTAATAAAATCATTCAATGAGTTCTATGCAGGTTATAGTCAAGATCCTGAAACATTATTGTCAAAAACATTTGAAGACATTGAAGGTTATGACGATATAGTACTCCTTAAAAATATTAATTTTGAAAGCCATTGTGAGCATCATATGGTTCCAATAATTGGAAAAGCTTCAATTGGCTATTATCCAAACAAAAGAGTTGTTGGAATATCTAAATTAGCCAGAGTTTTAGACGTATTTGCTAAAAGACTGCAAACACAAGAAACTATGACTGCACAAATTTTAAATTGTATAGATAAAGCTCTATTACCTAAAGGTACAGCTGTTTTCATAGATGCTGAACATCACTGCATGAGTACAAGAGGTGTTTTAAAAAATGATGTGACTATGACCACTAATCAATTCAGTGGCTGTTTTTTAGAAGATGTAAATTTGCAAGATAGATTTTTGAAAATGGTTACTTAATTATATTTGAATATATTAGTTTTTAAGATAAAATTTATAGAAAAATAATCATGAAATTTTCACCAATAATTTATCTGATAGGGATGTTATTATGCATTCTTTCTCTTTTTATGATGATACCTGCTTTTGTAGATTGGTTGTATGGAAATAATGATTGGCCTGCATTTGTTGGTGCATCATTTTTAACTCTGTTTGTAGGTGGTATTCTTTATCTTTCTAATAGAGATAGTACAACTGAACATTTAGAATTAAGACAAGCATTTTTATTAACAAATAGTGCATGGATATCAATCGCTTTATTTGGATCTTTACCTTTTTTATTATCTGAAATTGATATGAACTTTACTGACGCTATTTTTGAGTCAACTTCTGGAATAACAACCACAGGCGCTACCGTTATCAATAATTTAGAAGCAACTTCCCATGGAATTTTGATATGGAGAGCACTACTTCAATGGCTAGGAGGTGTTGGTATTATTGTAATGGCTCTAGCTGTTTTACCCATGCTATCTATAGGAGGTATGCAACTTTTCAAGACTGAATCTTACGAAACTCCTGACAAAGTTGTTCCTAAAGCGGCAAGTTTTGCAGCTGGTATCAGTATTGTATATATTACGTTAACAGTTGTATGGGCATTAATGTTATGGGTTGCTGGAATGCCTCTATTTGACTCAATAGCTCATGCAATGACCACTCTTGCAACAGGAGGATATTCAACCAGATCTGCTTCTTTAGCAGCATTTAATTCATCTTCTATTGAAATAATTGTAATTTTTGGAATGATAGTTGGCTCGTTACCTTTTGTTCATTATTTAGCTATAACAAAAAAAGGATTAAAAAACTTATTTAAAGACGACCAAGTAAAATTATTTTTAACCTTAATAGTTTTTGTTGTTTTAATTGTTTCAATATATTTAAACTTAAATGATATACCATTTCTTGAAGCCCTAAGATTGGCTTCATTTAATGTTATATCAATCATTACTGGAACTGGTTTTGGTACATCTGACTTTAACAATTGGGGTGGGTTTCCTACAACAATTCTTCTTATTCTTATGTTTATAGGAGGATGTGCTGGGTCAACTACTTGTGGTTTAAGAATGGCTAGAATACAAGTTTTAGTTGCAAACGCAAAAGCTCAAATTTCTAAACTTATTAGACCTCACGCTGTAGTTGTTTCATATTATAATCAAAAACCAATACCAGAAAATGTTGCTGAGTCTGTCATGGGCTTCTTTTTTTTATATATAATCTCCTTTGCAGTAATAGCCTGCCTTTTAGGGGGATTAGGATTAGATTTAATAACTGCAATTTCAGGAGCCGCATCAGCAATTGGAAACGTCGGTCCTGGCTTAGGAGACATAATTGGACCATCTGGAACTTATCAGTCAATACCTGAACTTGGTAAATTATTTTTATGTGCTGGTATGATTTTAGGTAGATTAGAAATTTTTGCTATTTTAGTTATGTTTTCTCCATTGTTTTGGAAAAATTAAATAGAACCTAATTAAAACTGGAAAAAATTCTCTCAGTTTTACAGAATTCACATACGACTTTAATATTTCCTTTTTCATCTGAAAGATCTATTAATTCCTTTTTACTTAAATTTTTTATTGCAAACTCCACCTTTGCTTGTGAACATCTACACTGATCTTTAATTATAATTTCGTCATATGTGGTTACATCTACTTCATTAAATAATCTAAATAAAATGTCTTGAGAACTAAGATTAACTGACAAAAATTCTTCTTTTTGTAAAGTTGATAAAAAATTAAGTGAATTTTCCCAAATCTGTTCATTTTCCTCAGTTTCAATATCTTCTTTAATGGGCATTTTTTGAAGCATAATGAGACCCGATGACATTAAATTTTCTCGGTTGTTTTTATGAATTGAGTAATAATTAAAATTTGAAAATCTAGTTTCTAATTGCTCTGAATTATTAAAATATAATTCTGCAGATTTAGAAATAGATTTTTCTTCAAGCGCTACAATTCCCTGGTATCGTTTTGAATATTTTCCCTGATCTAGTGTAAAAGAAATGTGACCAGAGCCCATTAATGCATTTAAATTAAGATCTTTTTTTGAGAAACCGTCTTTTAAACCAATATAACCTCTTAAAGAACCATTATTTGTTATATCAGAAAATAAAGTATGGACTTCACTAGAACCTTTAGCTTGAATTGTAAAAATACCTTCATGTTTCATCCTTGATCCCAAGCAAGCTGTGATAGTTAATGTGTCTGCAAGTAAACTTTCAATATTACTAGGATAATTATGTCGTTTGATTATTTCAGATACAGTTGTTTCAAGTCTAACTATAGAACCCCTGACTTGATTTTTACCTAATTGAAAGGGAATAATATGGTTGATATATGTCATTTAAAAAATTTGAATTCCATTAAAATTTTCAATTTATACAAAAGTGCATAATTGCTTTTTGTGCATGAAGTCTGTTTTCTGCTTCGTCAAATACAACGGAACAGTCTCCTTCAAGCACTCCTGAACTTACTTCTTTGCCACGATAAGCGGGTAAACAATGCATAAAAATTGCTTTTTTATCTGCTACTTTCATAATTTTATTATTAACTTGAAAGGGAACAAAAATATCTTCCGGATTTGGATTTGTATCCCCCATCGAACGCCACGTGTCTGTGATGATACAATTTGCTCCATCAGCGGCTTGAATTGGATTATGAGTGATAGAAATATTTTTATTTCTTTCAGTTGCCCATGACATAGTCTTAGCGTTTGGCTTTATGCCCTCAGGACATGCAATATTTAATTCAAAATTTAATAAAGCCGCTGCTTCAATCCAACTTTGCAAAACATTATTACAGTCTCCGAACCAAGCAATTTTCTTATTATCAAAGTTATGCGCATGCTCTATAAAAGTAACTAAGTCTGCTAATACTTGGCAAGGATGACTAAAATCAGTTAATGCATTTATTACAGGAACACTTGAGGCCCTAGCATATTTGATTAATTGGCTATGTCCAAAGCACCTTATAATTACCATATCAGCGTATCTTTCTAAAACATTAGCCGTGTCTTCAACTGTTTCTCTTTCGCCCAATTGCATCTCTTTTTCATTTAAAAGGTAACTTTGTCCACCTAATTGATTTATCCCTACTTCAAATGACACACGGGTTCTTAATGAGGGTTTTTCGAAAATTAAAACTACCTGTTTATCTACCATAAACTTTGGATGAGCTTCTTTTTTCCATTTAAGGGATAATGAAATTAAATCTAAAAGTTGGTCTCTTGAAAGATCCTTTAAATCAATGAAGTTAGACATGTTTTTCTATGTTTTCTTTAATTCTAAAACTATATCATTAAGTATATCAAAAGCATTATCCACCTCTTCTTTCGATGTGTTTAATGGAGGAAGCAATCTAATTGTATTTTCTGCGGCACCTACTAATAATAAGCTTTTTTCTCTAGCAATATTGCTAAAATCTCCAGCAGTTACAACTTCATTCAATTGAAATCCTCTTAACATTCCAGAGCCTTTTTTTGCAAAAATTATAGGATTATTTTGCATATCATTTTTTATCAGTTCATCCATTTTCTTGTCAAAATAAACAATCATTTTTCTTAAATTACTCAAAAAATCATTTTCTAGCAGAAGTTCTAAAACAGCATTTGCTGAACGCATTGCTAATGGATTACCTCCAAAAGTACTACCATGGGTTCCAGGTACCATCGCATCACCTACTTCTGCTTTTGCCATTACTGCTCCAACAGGAAATCCACCTCCAAGGCCCTTGGCCAATGCAATTATGTCAGGCTCTATGTCTTCGCTTTGATAGGCAAATAAAGTACCTGATCTGCCCATACCTATTTGTACTTCATCTGAAATCAACAAAGATCCATTTTCCTTAGCTATATCATTAAGTAATTTTAAATATCCTTCAGGAGCTTTCCTGGCACCACCTTCTCCCTGAACAGGTTCTACCAAAATAGCTGCGACATGTTTTCCTATAACTTTTTTTAAACTTTCTATATCACCCCATTCTACGTGAGTGAAACCTTGAGCAGATGGTCCAAAACCTTCTCTAAATAATGGTCTGTCATTTGCTGCTAACATAGCTAATGTACGACCATGAAAAGCACCTGTTGCACATATAATTTCTGTTCTCTCTTTTTCACCATTAGCCCAGGCATATCTTCTTGCGACTTTTACTGCACCCTCAGTTGCTTCTGCACCAGAGTTGCAAAAGAAAACTCTATCTGCACATGAATTAGCCACAAGTTTTTCTGCAACTGTTTCCTGCTCTAGTATTCTATAAAGATTAGAAGTATGCCACAACTTAGAGGCTTGATCTTGAAGAGCTTCAACTAATTTAGGATGACAATGCCCAAAGGCATTTACAGCTATACCACTAGCATAGTCTAAATATTTTTTTCCATCTTCGGCAACTAAAAAGCTTCCTTCACCATGAGTAAATGCAATATCAATTCTACCATACGTTGTCATTATTGATGGACTAATAGTCATGTTTAAACTCTTTTAAAAAATTTTGAATAGAATATACAAACGATAATAAATAAAAAGGAATAAATAAGAAAGTCTAAATAAAATGTTTGGCTAACTTTAATCCTTGAGCTTGGTAATTATTAGTACCACCTGCCTCTCCATATAAAAATGCAGGAATGTTTGCCATTGGTTCGTATACTAATCTGCAAACTGTTTGACCTTGTTCAATTAGAAAAGGGACGTCATGAGATCTGACCTCTAATACAGCTCTAGTTTTAGAGGCTCCCAAATCAGTTAAACCAAAGCCTGGATCAAAAAATCCAGCATAGTGAGCTCTAAATTCTCCAACCCTTGTATCGTATGCTCTCATTTCAGCTGCGTAATTTGGTGGAACAGAAACATATTCTTTACTAGCTAATATATAAAAAGCGTCTGGACTAAGAATTAAGCTACCAGAATTATTGTCACTTTCATTGTTGTTGGATTGATAGACTAAATCTTCAGTAGTTATTTTTTCCCAAAAAAGCTCTCGTTTATAAAAATTTGGTTTATCAATATCTATAAGGTTAGAATGTTTTCTAGCCTTATATCCAATCAACCCATTTTCTCCAATTAAATCTACTGATAAAGGAACGCCATCTTTAATTTTATCAGATAGGTCCACTTTGTCTTGGCTTCTGACTAATCCTACATGCTCTTGTAAGATCTCCATTTCTTTGTCTGATGTAAAAGATTGTCCTCTTCTGATTCTCAGTTGATTTAATCTAGACCCAGTTCTGACTAAAACAGAAAATGTTCGAGGAGATATTTCTACATATAGTGGGCCTTCATAGCCAGCCGGAACATCTTCAAATTCTAGTGCGCCATCAACTATTAATCTTGTAAAAACATCTATTCTACCAGTTGAACTTTTTGGGTTTGCAGTACCTGTTAGATCATCTGCTAAAGAAACTCTTTCTAAAAGCTTTACAATGTAAACGCATCCACATTCTAAAACTGCACCATCTATAAGACTAAACTCGTGCATGGCAAGATCTTTTAATCTACTTGAAACTTTGTTACCTTTACCTGGAAGGAAGGATGCAGGAACGCGCCATGCTTTTATTCCCAGCCTTAAATCAATAGAAGCTGGTTGAATTATGTCTTTTTCAATCTCGTGATCACTAATAATAATATTTTTATTAATTAATTCTGTAAGTTCTTGACTTGATAAAATACCAGGTATTTTTTGAACTTTGTTCATTTTGAAAATTTCCATGAAAAAATTATTATTATTCTACGCACGAAGTCTGTAGCCTGTTTTTAGTATATACCAAGCAAAACAACTTAGTCCTAAATTACAAAAAAGTAAAATTATACTTCCTGTAACAGGAGAAGCGTCACTCAATCCTAAAAAACTATATCTTAATCCATCAATCGCATAGAAAATTGGATTACAATAAGCTACTACTTTAAGAGAATCTGGAAGTCTTTCAATAGAATAGAAAGTCCCAGATAGAAACGCTAATGGTTGAATAACAAAGTTTGAAATAATAGCCAGCTGATCAAATTTTTGTGCCCAGATACCTGCTAACATTCCTATTATTGCTAAAAAAAATGCTCCTTGTAATAAAAATAATATCATCCAGATAAAATGATTAGGAAAATTTAAAATGCCCAATCCCCAGAGCAGAATGAAAGACGCAATAAAAACACATAAACCTCTTGTCACACCAGCCATAGCATGTGCAATTAATATTTCTATTGGTCCCAATGGGGACATTAACAGATCTACTATTGAGCCTTGAACTTTTGCAGTCATAAATGCTGAAGAAACATTTGCAAATGAATTTTGTAAGACACTCATCATTATCAAACCAGGAACTAAGAATGTAATAAAAGAAATTTCTTTAAATCCCGCACTTCTGTCAATGGCAATAGAAAAAACAATTACGAAAAGCAAAGTGGTTACCATTGGAGCAGTAATAGTTTGTAAAAAAACATTTGAGAACCTTTTTACCTCTTTCAAATAAAGAGTAAACAAACCAGTCCAGTTAACTGTTCCAATTTCACGTTTTACTCCTAGGTCAAAATTTGTCTTTGTCAAACTTTTGCTCCTACAACTTAAATATTTATAATTTTTATAATATATATATAGTTATAACTAGTCAGCTTTAATAAACATAAATGATTCACTTAATGAGTAACGAAGAGAAAATTATTAAAAGATTAAGAAATTCAGCTATGTCATATTTAGCACGTTATGAAGTTTCAATACATCAATTTGAAAGTACTATGAAGAGAAAATTATCTAATTTTCAACATGATTTAAGTGAAACAGAATCAATTAAATTTATTGATTTAATTAAAAATGAAATGATCTCTGCTAAATTTATTGATGATAAACGTTTTGCTGAAATTAAAGTTCGTTCAATGAGACGACAAGGAAATTCACAAAGATTAATTTACGCCAAATTAAAAGAAAAAGGTCTATCAAATGATCTAATACAATCTGCTATTGACATAGTAGATGAAGGGGATGAAGACGCAGAAATGATTGCTGCTTTAAAATTTATTAAGAAAAAAAATATAGGTATTTATTATAAAAATGAAAAAATAAATGATGAAACTAATGAGTACACTCTGAGAGAAAAATGGTTTGGGGCTCTCTCAAGAAAAGGATTTACGTTAGAAGTAATTCGAAAAGTAATAAATATAAAAGATATTGAAAATGCAGATTTAATATTAGAAGATAATATATAAAAAGTGGAGTAGAAGATGACAGACAAAGATTTATATAAACCAGCATTAGACATTGTTAAAAACTCCCATGCCAATGAAAATACTTATGAAAAAATGTATAGTGAATCTATTAACTCTCCAGAAGAGTTTTGGAAAGAACATGGTCAGCGGATTGATTGGATAAAGCCGTATACAAAAGTAAAGGATGTATCATATAAAAAAGAAAATCTTCATATTAGTTGGTATGAAGATGGGTCTCTAAATGCAAGTTTTAACTGCTTAGATAGACACCTGAAAACAAAAGGTAAAAATACTGCAATTATTTGGGAGGGTGATAATCCAAACGAATCTAAACATATAAGTTACAATGACCTCTACATAGATGTTTGTAAATTTTCTAATGTCTTAAAGGATGCTGGCGCCAAAAAAGGCGATCGTATAACTATTTATATGCCTATGATTCCTGAAGCAACAATTGCAATGTTAGCTTGTACTAGAATTGGAGCAATTCACTCTGTAGTTTTTGGTGGATTTTCTCCAGATGCACTTGCTGGAAGAATAGAAGATTGTAATTCTTCAATTATTATAACCGCTGACGAAGGTATACGGGGTGGCAAAGTAATACCTCTCAAGTCCAATACTGATGAGGCTATATCTAAGGCAAAAATGTGTAAAACTACAATTGTTGTTAAAAGAACAGGATCAGAAATTAATTGGATTGAAGGACAAGATATTTGGTATCACAAAGAAATGGAAAAGGCCTCTCCTGATTGTCCTCCAACTGAAATGAGTGCTGAAGACCCAATGTTCATTTTATATACCTCTGGATCTACTGGTAAACCAAAAGGAGTTCTTCATTCTACTGGTGGTTATATGGTTTATGCTTCTATGACACATCATTATGTTTTTGATTATCAGGAAAACGAAATTTATTGGTGTACTGCAGATGTTGGCTGGGTTACAGGTCATTCTTATATAGTCTACGGACCACTTTCTAATGGTGCCACAACTCTTATGTTTGAAGGTGTTCCTAATTACCCGACTGTAAGTCGATTTTGGGAAATTGTTGATAAACACCAAGTAAATATTTTTTATACTGCGCCAACAGCAATAAGAGCATTGATGGCTGAAGGAGATGATCCAGTTAAGAAAACAAAACGAAACAGCTTAAGGATATTGGGTAGTGTTGGTGAACCAATTAATCCAGAGGCATGGAATTGGTACAATAATGTGGTTGGAAATAATAAATGCCCGATAGTTGATACTTGGTGGCAAACTGAAACTGGCGGAATATTGATAACACCTTTACCTGGTGCAACTCCAACAAAGCCTGGCTCTGCTACTAAACCTTTTTTTGGTATTTTGCCAGTTCTTGTCGATGCTGAAAATAATGAGTTAGAAGGAGCTGCTGAAGGAAATTTATGTATAAATATGTCTTGGCCAGGACAAATGAGAACAGTATACGGTGACCATCAACGTTTTATTGACACATATTTTTCAACTTTTCCTGGAAGATACTTCTCTGGAGATGGTTGTAGAAGAGACAAAGATGGATATTTTTGGATTACTGGAAGAGTTGATGACGTAATTAATGTGTCTGGCCATAGAATGGGAACAGCAGAAGTTGAATCTGCACTTGTTGCTCATTCTGATGTTGCTGAAGCTGCAGTTGTTGGCTACCCGCACGATATTAAAGGTCAAGGTATCTACGCATATGTTACAGTAAACATTAATGTTGAAAGCTCAGAGGAATTGTTATTAGAACTTAAAAAGTGGGTTAGAAAGGAGATAGGACCTATTGCTACTCCTGACTTAATTCAATTTGCACCAGGGCTTCCTAAAACAAGGTCTGGTAAAATAATGAGGCGTATATTGAGAAAAATTGCGGCAAACGAGCATGACGAACTTGGAGATGTATCTACTTTAGCTGACCCATTAGTTGTAGAAAACTTAGTGGTAAACAGAAAGAATATTTAATATTTTATTTTTTTCTCGTATTAAAATAACTCATTAACCATTTTGTAAAAAAAGGAAATACAGCTATTACAGTAAAGCTCAGTAAGAGTGAGAAAGACATAATATCATTGATATTATTTACCTTTGATATTTCTGAACCTGCATTCACATAAACTATTGTGGCTGGCAACATACCTAATTGGCTTATATAATAAAATTTTTTAAGGCTAATGGGCAAGATACCCATTACTAAGTTAATTAATATAAATGAAATAGTTGGAATTAACCTTAAACTTAATAAATACAAAGAACCGTCTTCATTAAATTTTTTTATTATTACAGATTTTTTTTTTAAAAATTTGTCATTAACGAAATCAGACAAGAAATATCTAGATATTAAGAAACACAAACAAGCTCCAATTGTTGAAGCAAAGGATACTATTATCACACCTTCCAAAACACCAAATAAAGCCCCAGCAGCAATAGTTAATACACTAGGTAATAATGGAAAGGATAAGCCTGCAAAAATAATATAAGAAATGAAAAAAACTAATCTAGATAATAAAAACTCTTCGTTAGCCCATATTATCAGCCACTTAATATTTTGTTTTAAACTATCTAAATTCAAAATTTCTTGAAGATAAAAATATGAGATTGAGAAAACTAAAATTAAAATAAATATAAGAAAAATTAGCTTTTTCATTATGAGTTAAATACCCCAGATCCTGTTTGCGAACTCTGGATAAAATTCTGAAACCATGGGTGCAATCTTATCTCTCAAAATATTTATTCTATTAGTATCGGGATTAGGCATTTGAGAAATTTTATTATCTAGATCAAAATCAAAACCTGTCACTTTAATTAAATTTTTAACAGTTTCTTTTTCATTAATTTTACATAAAGAAAACTTTTTTAATTTTTTATTAAACTTAAATAAAGCTCTGTTCGTTAGTAAATATTTTGGTCCTCCTGGCCTATAGACTCCTCTTTCAGAGACCCCAGGGGCAGATATAAAATCAACTTTTTTTACTAAAGTCCGTGGAGAATGTTCTTCTCTAAATAAAATTATTTGTGGAACTACAAAGTACATCAGTGCTGAACCAAATGAACCAGGAAATCTTTTTTTTATTTTTGGATACTCCCCAGTTCCTACTAAATTAATGTTTGCTTGACCATCAATTTGAACACCTCCTAAGAAAAAAGTGTCTATTCGTCCCTGAGCGGCACAATCAAAAAGTTCTCTCGCCCCATCTGTAAAATTGTTATATTTATTTGAATGAAGAATAGTTACTCTTAACCTTTTATTCAAAAACTTTGCTTCTTCTTTAGCAAGTAAAGCCGCAGCGCCTGGTATAGGAGAAGCAGCACCAACGGCTACGTGTTTATCGTTTTTTAATAAATCAGTTAATTGACTTATTAAAAGTTCTTCCCTTTGAATGTCTAAGTTCACTATTATTACCTTGAAACTTTTTTCACAGACAATATTTCATATATTCTCCAAAACCTTCTTTAGTCTTAGCTGCTAAAGAATATTTTTTTATTTCTTCATTATCTGAGCTATATACGCCAGGAAGCGCGCATGGCCAAGCACCATTTTTAACAATTGAAATACCATTTACATATAGAGCAGGAAGACAAGTAGCTGCAGATAATTCATCTTCAAAAAAATCTACGTCTAGAACTTTTTCTACAGTTACAAATACTTTTTTTGAAGCATGTGCTAAAGTAGCCAATTCTCTTCTTCGTCCAATTTGTATATTTCCGTTTCTATCAGAACAGGGAGCATGAAAAACTAAAATATCTAACTGAACAGCAGGAAGTAATAATACAGGCTCTTCCCTAACTCCTGATGATCTCATGGGGTTTTCGATAACATGCCAATCTTTTCTATGTTTTTGAATATCAGATCCAATTATTCCCCTCAAAGGCATGAATGGAACAGATTTTTCAGTTGCTTGAAGTTGAGCATGTAATGCAGGACAGGTTGAGTCTTTAATTAAAATTTTACCATTTTCAACAGCTTCGGAAAATCTAGGAGCCATTCCAAATTCGCCTAACGTTACAGCTGCAGCTTCAATTTCAGATACACAACCACTTCCAATTAACATGTCACCTTGAATTGTAGTCAATGGAAGACAGTACAATTTTAAATTTTTGACACCTTTTTTTATTAGTTCCTTTGTAAATTTCATAGGAACACCTGAATAATCAGCAGGTATTCCTAATATAAATCCATCTTGAACTTCATCAACAATTTCTTTCAAGGATAATTTGTCAAATGACTTCATTTTTAAATTCCATTCTAATTTGTGATGTTAACTAATAATTACTCTTTTTCCCTTTTTTGTATTTTGAAATAGATGCTTTTAACATTTTTTCTTCTTCACAACCAAGAAAACAAATTTTTTCTAATTTTTTCAAATTCAACTCTGCTTTTTGTAATTGTCCTAATGTTAAAAACATTTCTCCTTGATATTCAAGTGCACCTTTATGCTTAGGAGATATAGTTAATGCCTTATTATAATACATTCCCGCTTTTTCCAAGTCTCCAGTTTTCCTAAACGAAAAACCGAGGTAATTGTATATATCTGGATCAGTTTTATTATTTTGTTCAGCTTTCAAGAGGTTTTCAATTGCAAGATTAAAAGACTTTTTCTTTATTAATTTAACTGCCTTATAATAGTAGGCTGATTTAACAGATGTGTCTTTTTTATCATCATCACCTCCGCCTGCTGAAAGGGCTGAAAAACTAAATAAGAAAAAAATTACAAAAGTATTAATTTTATTGATGATTAAATATGGTTTTATTTTTTTTAACAATTTTAACTCCATTTACAAAAAGTATTATGATGTATATATATGGAACAGAAATATTTATACTAGGTAACTCATGAAATATATACTTCTAATTACAATATCTTTGTTTTTTCTTAAAAATGATAAAGCTTTAAGTAACGTTTTGCCCAATGACATCTTTTCTTCTGTTGAGGTTATTGAATTACAAATGAACGCCTTGCAAACAAACTCGAAAGTAAATAACGCAGGCATTTATCAATGCTGGCTTTTTGCTCATCCAGAAAATAAAAAATATACTGGTCCTTTTTCAAATTTTAAAAGAATGATTGCTGACACTTCATATAAAGTTTTATTAAATTCTCTCAAATTTAAAACTAATTTGATTTCAAAAAATAAAAAAATTGCCAAATATTCAGTAGATATAGACGCATATGATAATAAACGTTACAACTTAACTTGGGTTTTAGAAAAAGCTGCGCTTGATCAAAATTGCGAAAATTGTTGGATGACTACTTCTGTAACCCAACCCCAATTCATAGGGCTATTAAATTAAACTTTAACAAAGAGGAAATTATGAAAACAGCTAAAGATTATCTAAAGGAAGCAAACGAAGTGGTACCAAAAATTGATGTTAATGAGGCCATTGAAAGACATAAGTCTGGGTCTTCCATTTTTATAGATGTCCGAGACAGTTCAGATATAAAAAAAACTGGAACGATCCTAAATGGATTAGAAATACCTAGAGGATTAATTGAGTTCGTAGCAGACGAAGCCACGCCACTTTATAATAAAACTCTTAAGAAAGATTCCGAAATTATATTAGTGTGCGGAGTAGGTGGTCAAGCAGCATTGACTGGAAAAACTCTTTTAGAAATGGGCTATAAGAATGTTTTGAATGTAGGAGGAATACCTGAATGGGAAAAAAATGGTGGCCCTATGAAGAAGTAGTTTTTTCAATTCTATTATGGTGAAATAATGTCCAACAAGACAATTGGTATTTTAATGCCTGGCGACATGGGCCATGGGTGTGGCAAAGTATTTGTAGAAAATAACTTCAGGGTCATTACATCTCTCAATGGTAGAAGTGATAGAACAAAAAATTTATCTAATAATGCCGGGATAGAAGATGTTAAAACAATTGAAAATGTAGTGAACTTTTCTGACGTCATCCTTTCTATTTTACCTCCCGAAGTCGCACTTAAACAGGCAAGTATTGTTAACAGAATAATTTTAGAGAAAAAAAAACATATTACTTACGTTGATTGTAATGCTGTTTCTCCAAAAACCGCAGAAAAGATAAACAACACAATTTCTAGTAAATATTGCAACTTTATTGATGCTGGCATTATTGGCTTTAACCCGGTTGTAGAAAAGGGTCAAACAAGATTATATGTTTCAGGACTTAATACTGAACCAGTAAAAATTCTTCACAATAAGGGTTTTGTAATAAAGGATTTAGGAAAGAAAGTAGGAAAAGCCTCAGCTATGAAAATGGTTTATGCTAGTGCAACAAAGGGTACTTTTGCACTTCACGCTGCTGTCTTAACAACCGCTCATAAGCTAGGTTTATCTTCTGAGTATTTTGATGAATTAAAATATAGTAAACCTGACATTTTATCTGCCATGGAAAGAATGATCCCAAGAATTCCCTTAGATGCAGCAAGATGGGAAGGTGAAATGCATGAAATTGCTAATACATTTTCTGATGCTGGAGTTACACCAAAATTCCATCAAGGATCTGCAGATATTATGTCTTTGGCAAACAAAACTCCAATTGCAAACGAAACACGAGAAACTGTTAATCAAAACCGTTCGCTTAGAGAGGCACTTGACATGTATGTAGAGGCTTTAAATCATAAATAAGTAAATATTATAATGATTAACATATTAATTTATTATATTATCCTGAAATGTTTTATGTAAACAAACTGATCTTCAATAAAGTTAATAAAAAATTTTTTTATGGTTGGACAATTGTTGGGATTGGTAGCCTTGGTATTTTCACTAGTGGTGCCGGTCAATCACATACATTCAGCCCTTTTATTCCAGTAATATCTAAAGATTTACAAATTTCTAGTACATCTATTACAACTGCCTACATGATTGCTACTTTATTTGCCGCTTTTTTACTTCCACAAATAGGAAAATTAGTTGACAGGTATGGACCTAGGATAATCCTAATTTATACAACAATATTTCTTGGTATTGGCTGTTTAGCATTTGGTGCGGCATCAAACTTTTTAATGTTAGCCGTCGCATTTGGTTTTTTAAGATTTTTTGGTCAAGGAACTTTAATGTTAGGTTCAGCAAATATTATTACCCAGTGGTTTGATAAAAAACGTGGTATCGCGCTTGGCTTGATGGGATTAGGTTTTGCTTTTTCAATGGGATTACATCCACTTATTTCTGACTTTTTAATTACTAATTATGGTTGGAGAAATGCATGGGTAATTATAGGTTTGTCTACATGGATTTTAATGCTCCCACCATTGATATTTTTAGCTATTGATAAACCGGAAGATGTAAATGAAAAACCTGACGGTATTAAACAAAAGGTAATCAATAAAAACACTAAAATTTTTGGTTTAAATTTAAATGAGGCACTTAAAGAAAAAAGTTTTTATATTTTATCATTTTCTTTTTTTTCTATATCTTCTCTAGTTACTGCCCTCCATTTTTTCCAAGTTACAATATTAAATCAGTATTTTAGTCTTCCAAGTAGTGAAGCTGCTGCGTTGTTTATACCTACCATGATTACTATGATTATATTTATCCCATTAGCTGGCAAACTTTTAGACAGATTTAAAACACATAATGTAATTGGAACATCTCTTCTAGTAACAACTGCATCTTTAATTTTTATTACTTTTTCATCAAACATCACTTTTGCAATAATATATTCAGTAATTTTTGGAATTAATAACGCTTTTAATTTAGCATTATTTGGATATATATGGCCAAGATATTTTGGTCGACTTCATGTCGGAAGTATCCAAGGAACAGGTCAAATGGTTCTAGTCGTAGGTGCATCTATTGGAGCCATGCCATTTGCTTTAGCAATGGACTTAGGATATGACTTATTATTTACTATTAGATTGTCAGCACTATACCCTTTCTTATCAGCTTTTTTATGTTTTTTCTTTTTAAGAGAATCGCAAAAACTTACAGACATGCGAAACCAAAAGTAAATTGCGAATATTTAATATTTATAAAAATATGAACGACAATTTTAAAGCTATTGCAGCTATGATTTTAGCTGTTTTATGTGTCACTATTATGAGTGTCCAAGCAAAGTTAATTGGTATAGAATACCACCCAGTTCAAATTGCTTTTGCAAGAGCGATCGTAGTTTTAATTCTATTGTCACCTATTATCTACAAATTAGGTGGAATTAATTTTCTTAAAACCAAAAAACCTAAGACACATTTTTTTAGAGGAATTGCAGGTCTTATTGGCAATATAATGTTCTTCCTAGCTTTTCAAAGACTTCCAGTAGCAGATGTAACTGTTATCTCTCAAGCAGTCCCTATTTTTGCATGTATTTTTGCAATTTTTTTTCTAAAAGAAACTATAGGTTGGCGTAGATGGACGGCAATTTTTATTGGCTTTTTAGGTGTCATCATAGCTATAAATCCAACCGGACAAATTGGCATAGCCTCTATTTATGCGTTAATTGGAACTCTTATGTGGTCTACAACCATTATTTTTTTAAGATTGCTTGGTACTACTGAACATCCAGTTAAAACAGTATTCTTTTTTATGTTAGTCAGCGTAATCGTAGCTTCATTTTTTCAACCATTTTTTTGGAAACAGCCATCTATAGAAGTCATGTTATTGTTTATTGGTTTAGGCGTTTCTGCCTTTTTAACACAACTATTAATGACTTACGCTCTTCAAAAAGCTCCTGCGTCAATAGTCAGTCCATTTAATTATACAGGAATTATTTGGGCAATAATTTTTGATTTTTTGATTTGGAATACATATCCAATGTTCTCTACAATATTAGGTGGAATTATAATAACTATTTCAGGTTTATATATTTTTAAAAGGGAAGCTAAAATAAAAAAAGCTACATAAATTTGTTTTTAAAATGAGAATACACTACTAATTTAAATATTAGGTATCCTAGAATTGGCATTATCATCATACCAACATTCAGAGGGATAAATTCCCCTGCAAGACCCAACAATATTCCCCCAATTGTAAGAGAACCAAAAGAAACACTGGACCACCAAGTTAAAACCCTGGCTCGATAAATTTCATCAACCTTTAATTGTATAACTGTTTGAGTGCCAATACCTACAACTGTCGTAGTAAAGCCAACAATTGTAAAAGCAAATGCCATTAAGTACATTTCTGAGATAAAACCAAGTATGAAACTTACTACTAGTCCTAGAGTTAACATTGGGACCAATTTAGTTTCAATTTTTACTTCAGTATTAGTTCGCAAACCTATCCAGATAGAAGCAAGTAAAGCCCCAAATCCAGCAGTTGCTGTGATTAAAGACAATCCAATACTACCTTTATCTAAAATTTCTCCTGCAATAGTAGGTTGTATCTCAAGCATTCCACGTACAAAGAATGCACTGATAAAAACTACAAATAAACCCCTGGCTATAATTGGAGTTTTCAATGCTACTTTTCCACCCTCTAACAAACGTTTGAGAAAATTATCGTGTGTACTTGAGGATTTAACTCGATCTCTAAGCGGCATATAAATTAAAACTGGAATGAGTGGAATATAAGTAAGCATGGCAATAAAAAAAGTTGTTTCGAGGTTAAACAAAGCTATTGTGACACCAGCGAAAGCTGGCCCTACAACTCTGGATCCATTAAAAGAGGCTGAATTAAGCCCTACTGCACTGGATAACAAATTTCTAGGAACAACTATAGACACAAAAACCAGTCTTACTGGATGATAACATGCGCTTAATAAACCTTGTAAAATTGATAAAGAAGCTAGAGTAAAAAGCGAGTGCATATCTAAATACTGCAAAAACCAGATTATACCTCCAGTCATAAACATTAGCACTTTCAATATAATACTTGCTGTTCTCATATTCCAATTTTCGGCAAAAACAGCAAATAGAGGACCTATAACTCCTGCTGGCGCCATCAAAGCTAAAGTAACAAAACTTGTCCAAAAAGTTGACTCGGTAATTTCCCATGTAAGCCAACCAACTCCAATTTTTTGTATCCAAAGGCCTAATAGAGCAATTGTATTACTGAGAAAATATAAGGTAAAAGGCTTGTTTGATAAGGCAGTCATTATTTGAAAAAATTTTCCACTTCGGCGTTGAAAGTTTTTGTATCTTCACAATAAGGTGCATGTCCAACATTAGGTATTTCTTTAATTTTTGCGTGCCTCAACAAATTTTCTAACTGATAAGAACGTTCTTTAGATACAACAATGTCTTTTGAACCCTTTAATATAAGACAATCTTGTTTAAGATTTGATAAATAATCTGTTGTATCTAAGGTCTGCATGGCCATTCCACCAGATTTGATAGAACCTTCCGTAATTTCTTCACTTATTAAAGATAAAAAATTGAAGATCTCTGGATTTTTTAATTCAGGTAACATTTTTTGGATTCTTAATTGACCAAATTCTTTATTTGACATTTGTTTTCGCTCTTCTAGCCTTAATTTGTATGGATCTCTCAGAGAACTTCCTACGGGCATTGCATAACCTTTATGAGTACAAGATAGAATTACCTTATTAATTAATTTGCTATGTTTTGATGCAACTATTTGAGCAAGCATGCCGCCCATTGAATGGCCAACTAGATCACACTTTGTAACATCTATACTTTTTAATAAGTTATAAACAACATTTGATATAGACAACATATCTAAATCTGAAGAATCAGACTGACCAAAACCTGGCGCATCAATAGCTATAACTGACCTTCTACCTTTAAAATAATGAAATTGATATGCCCAACTTTTACTATTTCCATTAAATCCATGTAGAAATAATATTGGAATTTCTTCATTAAATTTTTGGTATCTGTAAGAAATTTGTATATTATATGTGTTGTCCTTAAATATTTTTAATTGCGGCAATTGATTTATTATTTCTGTAAAATGCAAATGGCTAACTCCAAAAATTAAAAATAAAATTACTCTATGAATGAGTTTAAAAAAAGTTCAAGGTATTATTAAGATATACTTATATCTTTTGTTTTGACTCTATTCCATTTTTACTACAAAGTTTTTTTTAATATAGAATTTCAGGAGGAAAAAATGAAATTAATCAACAGACTTTTTATAGTGATGATAAGTTGTCTTTTGTCTACTGTGGCTTTGGCAAAAGATCTTACTGTTGGATTGAAATCTGAGCCTAGCTCAATTGATCCACATTACCATAATCTTGGTCCTAATAACGCTTTCGCAACACATATTTACGGAACTTTAGTTGGATCAGACGAAAACCAACAACACTATCCTGACTTAGCTACGTCATGGAAGCCTATAAATGATACAACATGGGAATTTAAACTTAGAAAAGGGGTAAAATTTCATGATGGCAGTGATTTTACAGCTGACGATGTTATATTTACTGCTGAGAGAGCACAAAATGTTCCAAAATCTCCATCAGGATTTGGTACTTATTTAAAAGGGAAAGAGTTTATTAAAATAGATAGTCATACTATACATATTAAAACAAAAAAGCCCTATCCTCTAATGCCTAATGACATAATGACTGTTAAAATTATTTCAAAGAAAAATGGTGAAGGTGCTACTACAGGTGACTACAATAGTGGAAAAGCTGCCATAGGAACTGGGCCTTACAAATTTGTTGAATGGGTGCCTGGTGATAAGATTGTCCTAAAAGCTAATAAAGATTATCATGGAGCCGGCACTGGAATGGCACAGTTTGAAAATGTACTTTTTAAGCCTATTAAATCTGGTCCAGCCAGAATAGCTGCACTATTAGCAAAGGATGTTGATTTTATTGACAACGTTCCTCCTTTGAATGTTGGAAAAATGAAAAAAAATCCTACAATTAAATTAAATAGTGGTCCATCTAACCGTGTTATTTATTTACATATGGACCAATTCAGAGAAGATTCACCTCACATCACTGCCATTGGTGGCGGAAAAATTAAAAACCCCTTAATGGATGTTAGAGTTAGGAAAGCTCTATCATTAGCAATTAATCGTGACGCAATGGTTGCAAAGGTAATGGAAGGTATAGCTGTTAAAGCAGGCCAATTATTACCTGCAGGGTTTCATGGAGTTTCAACAAAAATGAAACCTGATCCTTATGATCCAGATACAGCAAAAATGCTTTTGAAGGAAGCTGGTTATGGCAATGGTTTTGAAATGACAATTCACGGACCAAATGATAGATATATTAATGATGCTAAAATTGCAGAAGCTTTAGCTCAAATGTTCTCTAGAATTGGTATTAAAGCAAAAGTTGAAACAATGCCAAAAGCTGTCTATTTCAAAAGAGCATCCCGTGGTGGTCCTAATAAAAGTCCAGAATTCAGTTTTATGGTTCTTGGTTGGGGGGCTGGTTCCGGAGAAGCTTCATCTCCTTTGAGAGCACTTTTGCATACTTATGATAAGTCTATAGGAATGGGAAGAGCCAATAGAGGAAGACATTCTGATCCTGTTGTCGACAAACTAGTTCAAGAAGCTCTTGGAACCGTTGATTCTGATGCAAGAGGAAAACTTCTTGCAGAAGCAACAGAAGTGGCAGTAGGTAAAAATTATGGTGTTATTCCAATACATTATCAAATGAATACTTGGGCATCTAAATCCGGCTGTAGCTACACACCTCGAACAGATGAGAGAACTATTGCAACTTACGTAAACTGTAAGTAATTAGAACAATTTAAACCAGAGCATAACTGCTCTGGTTTTTTTTTATTTTAATGATGAAAACATGACCCCTTTTATATTTACAAGATTAGCCCAGAGTGTGCTCGTATTATTTATAATGTCACTCTTGGTATTTGGGGGGGTTAATCTAGTTGGGGATCCAGTTGAAATGCTGATTAACCCCGAAGCTGACCAAGCCGAAGTAGAAAGAGTTATAAGAGAGTTAGGATTAGATAGACCTGTTACAGAACAATATTGGTATTTCTTAGTAAATGCTTTTAAAGGGGATCTTGGTGATTCATTTATTTTTGGTGAACCAGCATTGAAACTGATTATTCAAAGAATGCCCGCTACACTAGAATTAGCATTATTTTCTCTTTTTATTTCACTTGTCATAGCAATACCTCTTGGTATCTATGCAGGCTATAAGCCAGAGAGTAAAACTAGTAAAATAATAATGGGTGGTTCAATTTTAGGTTTTTCAATGCCAACATTTTGGGTAGGCATTATCTTTATTATGATTTTTGCAGTCCATCTTGGATGGTTACCATCAACTGGAAGAGGTGAAATTGGTACTTTTTTAGGGATTAACAGCTCTTTATTTACCTTAAATGGGTTGTCACACGTTTTTCTACCTGCTTTAAATTTAGCATTATTTAAAATTTCATCGGTGATCCGCTTAACTAGAGCTGGAACAAGAGAAATAATTCTTCAAGATTATATTACTTTTGCTCGATCAAAAGGTTTGTCTGAAAAAAGAATAGTTTTAGTACATATACTAAAGAATATTTTAATTCCCATTGTAACAGTCGTAGGACTTGAATTTGGTTCACTAATCGCATTTTCAACTGTTACTGAAACAGTATTTGCGTGGCCAGGAATGGGTAAACTAATCATTGACTCAATTTATAATCTAGATAGACCAGTTATTGTCGCTTATCTGATGATCATTGTAACATTTTTTGTTTTTTTAAACCTTATTGTCGATATTCTTTATACATTTTTAGACCCTAGAGTGAGAATTAAAGGTGACAGTCAATGAACCCCAAAATAAAAAAAATCAGAGAGTTTTGGAAAGATTTTTCATCCAATAAAGTTGCTGTAGTATCTTTAATAGTTTTTATGTTAATTTTATTTGTTGCTGTTTTTGCACCTTTAGTATCACCAACTGACCCATATGATCTAAATACTGTAAGTATAATGAACAGTAGGCTAGCCCCTTTTTCAGAAGACTTTTCTGGGAATTATTTTTTACTTGGCACCGACGGAGCTGGAAGAGATATGGTTTCTGCTATATTTTATGGTTTACGTGTTAGTCTAGGCGTTGGTGTGCTTTCAGGCATTTTTGCTCTTATTATTGGATCTTTTTTTGGAATTTCAGCAGCTTTTTTTGGAGGAAAATACGAATCTGTAGTTATGAGGATAGTTGATATTCAACTAAGTTTTCCCTCAATTTTAGTTGCTCTGATAATTCTAGCTGCTTTTGGAAAAGGGGTTGAAAAAACTATTATTGCATTAATTTTAGTCCAATGGGCCTATTATGCAAGAACTGCTCGTTCGAGTGCTTTAGTAGAGTTAAATAAAGAATATGTTGATGCAGCGAGATGTTTGGCTTTTAGTAATACCAGGATCATGTTTAAACATATTCTACCAAATTGTATGGCACCGCTAATTGTTGTTGGTACTCTTCAAACAGCTCATGCTATTTCATTGGAAGCAACGCTAAGTTTTCTTGGGCTCGGATTACCTATTACAGAGCCTTCTTTAGGTCTTCTTATTGGCAATGGATTTGAATATATGTATAGCGGTGATTATTGGATTAGCATCTTTCCCGGTGTGGCGCTACTCATTACCGTTGCTTCCATAAACTTAGTTGGAGACCATTTAAGAGATATGTTTAATCCTCGACATCATTAAAAATAAATAATTGTTTAATCTTCAATTCTGTATGCTAGCCTAACAGCAGTTTTACCTTTGAATAACCTTTTAGTAGGCATTATTAAAATTGTTTCATCATATGGAGCATAAACAAATTCCTGGTCATCTTTACCAATAACAGTACCTTTTTTAAGAACTTCAAAGCCTTGCCAGTCACTAGAAAATTTAAATTTATCTGTCTTTATAGTGATAATTTCTCCTACCCGATAAACCTCTTTTTGAAATTTTTTAGGCTTTATTTCATTTAGAAACTCTTCACCAAATTTTTTATCCATAGTGCTTGTGCTTCTAAGAAATCTTATTAGAGTTTCAATTGCTATTCTTTCAGACAGTGTTTCCCAATGTTGACCAGATTCAACTAGGAGTGCATTTTTATTACTCTCTTTTCTTGAGAAGTCCAAATAATCTCTCATTCTCATGCCCTCTTTATGGCCTGTGTCAGAAATAATAGGCATGCTCATTCCAACAGATTTAGCAAAGTTAATACCTTTTTCTAATGTACCCGCCATCATAAGTGGAACACATGGTTTTTGCATTGAGTGAATATCTAATAAATAATCAGCTTGTGATACTAAGCTCTTGACTTCATTAGCTCTAAAAAATTCACTAGTCTTTTTTCTGGTAGTGTCTTCCAATACACCATCTGCCCATAATCTGTTAAAATCTTCATCAACCCATCTAGTTCTATTTGGATTTTTGGGATCAAAAGCAAAATAAGCCTCAACATTCATGAAACCTAGAGTTAATTTACCTGATTTAGGTCTAAAATTATTTTTTAAAAACCAATCTAAAGCAATAGCTCCACAAGGCTCATTCCCATGTACTATTGAAGATATAAAAACATGAGGACCACTCATACCACTATCAAGTGATAATATATAATCGACTCCTGTATTAGTTTTTTTATAACTTGATATGTCAGGAGCAGTTAATTCTACCGGGAACTCATTAGAATAATCTAGTCTTGGGTCATTCATAATTCTTCTCTCTAAATTACATTGTTAATTAATCATTCCTTCAAACGGTTTAACAAAATGCTCTTCACTCAATTTTACCATTTCTATTTTTTCAGGCTCATAACCATGTGGTTTTAAAAGACTAGGAATTTCGTCGCTCATCAAATTTAACTTTGTTTTTCTTTTACTGGGATCTGCTATTGGCACTGCAGCCATTAACTTTTTTGTATATGGGTGTCGCGGATTTTCAAAAATTTCACTTCTTAGCCCAATTTCAACTATCTCACCAAGATACATTACACCTATTCTATGACTAACTCTTTCAACTACTGCCATATCATGACTTATAAAGAGGTAAGACAGGCCAAATTCTTCTTGAAGTTCCATCATTAAGTTAACTACTTGTGCTTGAATGGAGACATCTAGGGCGGAAACAGCTTCATCAGCAATAATTAATTTTGGTTCTAAAGCAAGTGCTCTTGCAATCCCAATTCTCTGCCTCTGTCCCCCTGAAAGTTCGTGTGGAAATCTCAAGGCATATTGTTCGTTCAATCCTACACGATTTAACAATTGCATAACTTTTTCAGTTGCTCCTAATTTTTTATCTAATCCATGTACTAAAATAGGTTCAGCTATTATCTGTCCAACTGTCATACGAGGATTTAAAGATGCAAAAGGATCTTGAAATATCATTTGCATTTGTTTTCTGTATTGAATCATCTCTTTATTATTTAAGTTGGTTAATTCTACCCCCTCAAAAACAACACTCCCTCTTGTTGGTGATGTTAAACCTATAATACTTCTTCCAGTTGTAGATTTTCCACATCCACTTTCACCAACCAGCCCAAAAGTTTCTCCAGGTTGCAAACTAAGATCAATATTTTCAACAGCATGAATATTACCTTTTTTTGTTCTAAAATCCTGTTTTATAGAAAACCTTGTTGTTAATCCTCTAACCTGAAGTAACGGATTGGAAACTCGATTTACAGTATCTTTTATTTCAATTATTTTATTTTGAGTTGTTGTTTTTAATTGCTGATTGTCTGATGAATTTATATCTACATTCATAAATTTTGCGGGTAGTAATTTACCTTTCATACTTCCTAATTTTGGAACGGCTGCAAGCAATGATTTAGTATAAGGGTGTTGTGGATTATTGAAAATTTCTAAAGCAGATCCTTCTTCAACTTTTTTTCCAGCAAACATTACAACAACCCTGTCAGCAATTTCTGCAACCACTCCCATATCATGAGTAATAAAAATTACCGACATTCCTATATCACGTTGTAACAATTTTATTAAATCTAGTATTTGAGCCTGTATTGTAACATCAAGCGCAGTTGTGGGTTCGTCAGCAATTAGTAAAGAAGGTTTACAGCTTAATGCCATAGCTATCATGACTCTTTGTCTCATACCCCCTGAGAGCTCATGCGGATATTGGTTTAATCTTTTTTCAGGCTCAGGTATTCTAACTAATTTTAACATTTCCAATGCTATTTCGAGAGCTTCCACCCTAGTTTTTCCCTGATGCTTTAAAATTGTTTCTGTCATTTGCATTCGTATTGTGAATACTGGATTTAACGATGTCATGGGTTCTTGAAAAATCATAGAAACATCGTTACCTCTAATATCTTTCATTATATCTTGGCTCTGTTGAGCTAAATCTAGATTTATTTTATTTTTAGTTTCTAGATTAATTTCTCCTGAAATTATGTTTCCACCTGAAAAATCAACAAGTCTCATTAGTGATAATGCAGTGACAGATTTACCTGAACCAGATTCGCCAACAATAGCAATTGTTTCTCCTTTTTTGATATCGAATGATACTCCATCAACAGCTTTAACCACTTGATCTTTTAAATTAAAATGAACTCTAAGATCTTTTACTTCTATTACAGGTAAGGAGTTATTTTTTTTACTTTGTAAAACTGACTCATTCATAAGTAACCCTCATCAATTTCTTTTTTTATTTTATTAATTAGTTTTTCTAAATCTTTTTTTAAAATTTTGAAGTTGTCTGTTTTTTTTCTTGTTTCTTCATTCATATATAATTTTCTATTTACCTCAATTTGGACTGAATTCTTATTTTGCAAAGGATCACTATATGCTTTTACAAGTTCCATACCTTTATATGGATAATTTATATCTACAGAGTAGTTTAAACCCCTCAAAAAATCTACAATTAGGTCTGTAAACTTTCTATGACAAGATGTCCCTTCTCTATCTCCTATTACAAAGTCTGGTCTTATTGTGCCCTGTGATTGATCTGACATTGCTGTAGCTTGATTTTGCATGGAGTGAGCATTTACGTGGTAAAACTTTCCATAATTTTTATAAGTTTCGTTTAGTGTGTGTTTAAGTATTTTATGATATGGTCTATGATATATATTAACTCTATCCATTAATTGTTTTAGTGTAATTTGATCTTTATACATTGGCTCACCATTTGGAGGAATTTTTGTCCAAACTAAACCAATGCCAAGTTCACTTTTAATAGTAGGATTAAATTTTATTTCGCTAATACTCTTATTTTTTTCATTTAAATCTTCAAATATGAAATCGGTTTCTGATCTATTAGGATCAATATATGACCTTGGAAATTTAGCTTCTATAAAAACCCCACCAATAGATGAAACATATTCATATAGCTCATTAACATGAGTATCTTCAGCTTGTCTTAGTTTTGAAGGTTCTGCTTGATGATTGAAATCTAATGGATATTCAGTGCCACTATGAGGAGAATCAATTATTAAAGGAATAGATTGACCTTCATCTCCTTCAACGTTTAGGATCTTATCAGACATTTGAAGCTCCAAATTTTAAAATAATACCTAATTATTGAGTGTATAAAAAATGAATATCAAGCAAAAAATTGAACAAATAACTCCCGCAATGATTGAATGGCGACATAGTATCCATGAGAAACCTGAAGAAGCGTACCAAGAAAAAGATACTTCTGATTTTATTTCAAAGAAGCTAAATGAATTTGGTATAGAAGTGCATCAGGGTATTGGTAAGACTGGTATTGTTGGAATTATTAAAGGTAAAAATAGTAATTCAAAAAAGACAATAGGAATAAGAGCTGATATGGATGCTCTCCCTATGACAGAAAAGACTAATTTACCCTATACATCCAAAAATGAAGGATCTATGCATGCGTGCGGTCATGATGGTCATTCAACAATGTTATTGGGTGCAGCAAAATACCTTGCAGAAACACGAAATTTTCATGGAACAGTTTATTGCATTTTTCAGCCAGCAGAAGAAGGTGGCAACGCAGGTGCAAAGGCAATGATTAATGATGGTCTTTTTAAAAAATTTAAGATTGACACTGTCTGGGGAATACATAATTGGCCAGGAATACCTCTAGGCCAAGCTGTAATTCATGAGGGTTTTGCAATGGCTGGGGGAGATATAATTATTTTTACAATTGAAGGAAAAGGAGGACATGCAGCCCAGCCTCAATATTCTAATGATCCAATGGTAGCTGCCGGTTTAACTATTACAGCTCTTCAAAGTTTAATTTCAAGGCAATTAGATCCATTTAAAAATGCTGTTTTATCACTTACTAAAATTGAAGGTGGTTCAGCTTTTAATGTAATACCCGATACAGTAACAATTGGAGGAACCCTGAGGTCAACTAATACAATCATTAGAGATGACATGCTAAAAAAGATTAAGAAAGTTGCATTAAACGCATGCGCAATTTCTAACTGCAAAGTTAACATTGAAATTAGGCCGGGATATCCATCAACAATAAACGACAAAAAAAGTGCAAAATTAGCATCAGAAATTTTTAAAAATACTTTTGGTGAAGCTTCAATCAATGTTAAAGAAACTCCAACTATGGGTTCTGAAGATTTTTCATATATGCTTGAAGAGAAACCAGGAGCCTATATCTGGCTAGGAGCAGGCGAGGATGCAGAAAAGCTTCATAGTGCATATTATGATTTCAATGATGCACTATTACCAATTGGTGCTGAATACTGGGCAAACTTAGCTGAAACAATTCTTGTGGAATAATAATTATAAAAGAATTTCTCCATTAATATATTTTTTTGCCTCTTTAGTTAAAGGGTTTCTAAAAAATATATTTACATCTGTTTGCTCTAATATTTTACCCTTATTAAAAAAAATTATATCAGATGCTAGTCTCTTAGCTTGAGCCATGTCATGTGTAGTAAGTATAATTGTAGCCCCTTTTTTACTCTCCTCTAGAATAATTTCTTCTATTAATTTCAATGAAAATGGGTCTAAATTTGCAGTGGGCTCGTCAAGTAGAAGAACTGATGGCTCAATTAATAAAGCTCTTGCTAGAGAAAGTCTTTGTTTTTCTCCTCCAGAAAGTAAGCGTGCAGGTTTATTATCATATCCCTCTAATCCAACTCTTTTTAAAATATTTTTAATAATTAATTTACCATTTTTATTTTTAACATTAGAAACAAAATCCATATTGGATTTTACATTTCTTCTTAACAAAGTTGGAGTTTGAAAAACCATTGCTTGCTTATTTCTAATTTCATCATTGTTGTACATTTTGTTAAACGTTATTTTCCCATTATCTATATTTGTTAATCCATTAATGGTTTGTAAAAATATACTTTTGCCTGCACCGTTTGGTCCAATTACTGCAGTAATAGAATTATTTTTAATGCTACAACTAACCTTGTCTAATATTAGATCTTTTCCTAATGAAACTGATAGATCAATAACTTCAATGGGGGTTAATTTCATTAAGTTTTTTTTGTTAGATTTATACATACATTCTTCTTTTCGCCCTAATCTTTAGACGAATTAAAATAAAGTTTGTAGTTAATGCAATTGATAGAAGAATTATTCCCAAAGCTAATGCTAGAGACAAATTACCTTTAGAAGTTTCTAATGCTATTGTTGTCGTCATAACCCTTGTTAAGTGATCAATATTTCCACCTACTATTATAACAGCTCCAACTTCTGATATAGCTCTACCAAATCCAGCTAAAACTACTGTAAGTATCGAATATCTAGCATCAAAAAGATACGCTATGATCGCTTTATGAGATGGTACTACCAGAGAAGCAAAAAGAGACTTATATTCTTGACTAATTTCTTCTATTATTTGAGAGGTTAACGAAACTATAATTGGAGTTATTAATATCATCTGAGCGATTATCATTGCAGTTGGGGTATATAAAATACCCAGCCAGCCAAATGGCCCAGACCTTGAAACTAGTAAATAAACAATTAGTCCAACGACAACTGGTGGTAACCCCATCATAGTATTGAATAGAACTAAAAATGCATCCTTACCCCAAAAACTTTTAATGGCTAAAAAAGTTCCTAATGGCAAACCAATTAAACAAGAAAGAAGTAATGAGATACCACTCACTTTTAAAGAAAGTAGTAATATTTCAAATAAATCCTCATTAAGAGTAAAAACTAACTCAAATGATTTCGCAAATGCTTCTAGTAAAATATTCATATTATAATTGATTTATTATGTTTTAAGTTGCTATAATATGTGAAAATTACAATAATTACAATTTTTACGTTATATTAGTTAGGTAAAATATGTTTAGAATAAATCTATTTATTCTCTTGTTTTTATTATTTCCAAGGATCTGCTCAGGTGACAATTCATTAATAGTTCAATCAACAACTTCAACCTATAACTCTGGTTTCTATGAGTACATACTCCCAATTATTAAATCAGAGATAAATGTAGTTGCTCATGTTGTATCAGTTGGCACTGGCGCTGCACTGAAAAATGCAGCTAATTGTGACGGAGACGTACTAATAGTACATGCAAAAAAAAGAGAGTTAAAATTTGTTAAAAATGGATTTGGCCTTAAGAGATACAATTTAATGTATAATGATTTCATCATAGTTGGACCAAAAGAAAATCCTGCTAAAATAAATTTAACTGATGACCCTATTACATCTTTTACAAAAATTTTTACCACATCCTCAATTTTTATATCAAGAGGCGATGACTCTGGTACGCATTTTAAAGAAATAAGTATATGGGACAAAGCTAAATTAAAGCCAATTAAATTCTCTGGAAAATGGTACAGAGAAACAGGTTCTGGGATGGGAACAACTCTTAATTTAGCAAGTGGTATGGGTGCTTATACATTAAGTGACAGAGCATCATGGATTAATTTTAACAATAAAAATAACCTACGTATTATAGCTGAAAAAAATAAAACGTTATTTAATCAATATGGGATTACGATGGTTAACCCATCAAGTTGTCCAAATGTAAAATTTAAAAACGCTAATAAATTTATTAGTTGGCTCCTATCAAAAAGAGGACAAAAAGTTATTGAAAACTTTAAATTGAAAGGAAAACAACTTTTTTTTCCTAACGCAAGTTAAAAGTTTTCAAGCTGTTTTAAGGGTAAGTTATGAGAATTTTTCATTTCTTGAAGTGATATACTCGAAGACATTTTTGTAAATTCAAGTTCTCCTATCAACTTCTGTTGAAAATTATCATAATCCTCAATGCTAGAGGCAACAATTTTTAATAAATAATCTGAGTCTGAACCAGTTAACCTATGTGTTTCGATAATTTCTTCATGCTTATCAATAACTTTCTGGAAACTTGAAATCCAGTCCCTTGATTGGTGACTAACTCTAATAGATAAAAAAACTACTACAGCTAAATTTATTGCTTTTCTGTTAAGAACAATAGTTCTAGCTGAAATTACCCCACCCTCTTCCATTTTTTTTATCCTGTTCCAACAAGGTGTAGAAGAAATTCCCACCCGTTTAGAAATTTCTGACAGAGGTAAACCAGAATTCTTCTGAATTATAGTTAAAATTTTCTTATCAATATCATCAATCACATCAAAATCTTTGGAAAAAATTATCTTCAATATAGCATTTATTACTAAAATAAAAAGAAAATTTATTATTTAATTTTTAATTTAACAGAATAATTTTTTAATTTGATCTATAAAGAGGCTGTAATGCCCCCATCAACATAAAGCGTGTGCCCATTAACAAAGTTAGATGCATCAGAACTTAAAAAAATACTGGCGCCTACCAACTCTTCAACTTTGCCCCACCTACCTGCAGGTGTTCTATTTTCTAACCAAGAAGTAAAATCTTTGTCAGACACTAGTGCGGCATTCAAAGGTGTATCAAAATAACCTGGAGCAATAGCATTACATTGAAGTCCATACTTTGCCCAATCTGTTGCCATTCCTTTAGTAAGATTTCCAACAGCACCCTTAGTTGCAGTGTAAGGAGCAATACCAGGTCTTGCTAATAAAGTTTGAACACTCGCAATATTAATAATTTTTCCTGAGCCCCTTTTGATCATATGCCTTGCTACTACTTGGCTTACATTAAAAACGGATGAAATATTTGTTTTTAATAATTGTTCAAACATATCAGGTGGAAAATCTTCAAGCGGTGTTCGATGTTGCATTCCTGCATTATTTACTAATATTTCAATTGAACCTATTTCGTTTTCAAATTTATTAACAACATTATCAATTTCATTTTTGTCAGTAACGTCGAAAGATAATTGATGCAAATTATTTTGTGGGGTAAGAGCTTTTGCTGCTTTATCTAATTTTTCTTTATTCCTTCCATTTAAAATAATTTCTGCGCCAGCTTCATTAAGTCCTTTAGCTAAAGCGAAACCTATTCCTTGAGATGAACCTGTTATAAGAGCTCTTTTACCTTTTAGGTTAAATAATTCTGTTCCAGAACTCATTCACTATCTCCAAATTGAATAAAAGTAAAATATATATAAATAATAAAAATATTGCTAATCATCTTTCAAAAATTTAACTTTAAAATCTTAATTTCAAATGCGGGAAAATAGATATGAAATCAATAAAGATTCACGGAGCTATGGACTTAAGAATAGACGATTATCCATTGGAAAAAATATCTTCTAATCAAGTTGAAATTTCTATTGCAACCGGCGGTATTTGTGGAACTGATCTCCACTATTATAAACATGGTGGGTTTGGCCACATTAAACTAAAGGAACCTATGGTGTTAGGACATGAAGTATCTGGCCATGTTACTAAATTAGGACCAAAAGTAACTAACTTATCTATTGGACAACTTGTTTCAGTATCGCCATCTAGGCCGTGTAATAAATGTATGTTCTGTTTAGAAGGCAACCAGAACCATTGCATAAATATGAAATTTTATGGCTCTGCAATGCCCTTCCCTCATATTCAAGGTGCTTTTAGGGAAAGACTAATTGCGGAGGATTATCAATGTGTAGCAGCAGACGATCTATCACCAGAAGAAGCGGCAATGGCAGAACCGCTTGCAGTTTGTCTTCATGCCATAAAACAAGCAGGAGATATTTTTGGAAAGAAAGTATTAATAATTGGATCTGGTCCTATTGGGACACTTGGTGTTTTATCAGCTAGACGTGCAGGAGCAGAGGAAATATTAGTTACAGATATTTCAGATAAGGCTCTGGAATTTTCAAATTTAGTAGGAGCAGACAAAGTTATAAATACTTCAAAAAACTATCCTCAAATTGAAAAATTTCAGGTTGGTAAGGGTTATTTTGATCTTGCAATTGAATGTTCTGGCTCTGCCTCAGGTATAAATGATGCTATTAAGTGTTTAAAACCAAAAGGTACTCTTATACAACTAGGATTGGGAGGGGATATCCTTATGCCATTAGTTTCCGTGACAACTAAAGAATTGAATATTAAAGGATCATTTAGATTTCATTCGGAGTTTGAGTTAGCTGTCAAAATGATGAAAAAGAAACTAATTGATGTTAAACCTCTTATTACTCACAGTATTCCTTTTCAAAATGCTGAACAAGGCTTCAAAATTGCAATGGATGAAAAAGAAAATAGTATGAAGGTACAATTAACATTCTAATTTTATACCTGCTATATCCTTAACTTTACCTAAGGTGATAAAATAGTTATTTTATTTAATTTTTTAATGTTGGAGAAAATAAATTGAATAATATTTACGTAGATTGCGTGTTAGATATAAAAGCAAATTTAGGAGAAGGTCCTATTTGGTCAATAGTCGACCAAAATCTCTACTGGGTTGATATCAATAATTGCCAACTTAACAAGTACAATCCCATAAATGGAAAAAATAAAACTATCGATGTTGGTAAACCAATTGGATGTTTTGCAATAAAAAAAAACCTTAATATTATTTTAGCTCTTACTGATGGTTTTTTTGAATTAAAGCAAAATGATAAAAGTATGTCTTTTATAAATAATCCTGAAAGTCACGTCTTAGAAAATAGATTTAATGACGGGACAGTTGATATGAAAGGAAGATTTTACGCAGGAACAATGCCAATTAATGGTCCAAACAAGAATATTGGGGCAAAAGGAAACCTCTATTGTCTTAATCCAGATAGAAATGTTAAGAAAATAATGAGTGGTTTCAACGTAATTAATGGATTGGCTTTTTCACCCGATAGTAAAATAGCATACGTTTCCGATAGTGCTGATTGGGTAAGAACTATATGGGCATATGATTATGATTTGGATGAGGGTGTTTGGTCTAACAAACGCGTTTTCTTTGATACCAATGATATAGCGGGAAGGCCAGATGGAGGGTGTATTGACACTGATGGCTGTTATTGGATGGCTGGAGTTTCTGGTTGGGAGATAGTAAGAATTACTCCAAAAGGAAAAGTTGATATGATTATAAAAATGCCAGTAGAAAAACCTACTAAAATTGCCTTTGGTGGAAAAGATCTAGACATTATGTATGTCACATCTATTGGGAAAGACATAACTATAGGAACAGAAGAAAAACAACCTTTAGCAGGTGGAATATTTGCTTTAAAAGTTCCTGGAGTTAAAGGAATTCAATTTCCCTTTTTTGGATAAAAACTATTGTTCTATTTCTAACTCTATCAAACCACTTATGTATTCATTTGGTTCCAGATACTTACAATCTATATTTTCTTTTTTTCCTTGTACTAAGTTAAAGCCGTCAGTTGGATGGCTTACTGGCTCAATACAAAAATATTCCTCTCTTTTTGGAACATGCACAATTAAATGATTGAAAATTTTGTCCACTTTCATTGTGATTTTTTTCTTTTTATTAGGCCAAATAATTTGAACCTTTCCACTGAAATTTTCATAACACACTGTCTTTTCATTATTCCACAATGCTTTTCCATTTCTAAAATTAAAGTTATTTTCTATAGGCTTAGTTTTAGTTGGAAAATCTTCAGGTTGTCCTTCCCATTCTCTTGAAGCATTCAATCTTAATTTAACCGCATCATTAAAATTGAAAAATGGGTGTATTCCAAATCCAAAAGGCATGATGTTTTTTGAATTATTCACAAGTTTTAGTTCAATTTTGCATGAGAATGCAGTCAAATAAATTGATTGAGTTATTTCATATGACCAAGGCCAACCGAATTTATCTGCTTCATGTCGATAAATTAAAGTAACAGAAGAATTTGATTGTTCTATAATGCTCCATTCACTTAAGTATCCATGACCATGAATTGCATGAGGAAAAGCATTTTGATTTAAATTGTATTCCAATCCATTAAATTTAAATTTTGCATTTTTAATTCTATTAGAAAATGGAGCTAATGGGAAACTGCCACCTTTAAACAAATGAATAGACTTTAGATCATAGAGAGGTATTGGACGTAAAACATGAAAATCGTCACAAATTAAACTACTTATTCTTCCACCAATTTCAGGTAAAACATCTAATTTGATTTTCTTATTTTGTAGGCTAATTACTTTTAAAATTTTCATCAGTCGTTTAACAACTTAAACTAAAGAAGTGAAAATAAATGTTTTGGCACCTAAAAAGAAAAAAAATAGAATGAGTATTATTGCAACTCCTAACAACCCCTTACCAATTTCTTTAAACATTTTTTTGCCTATTTATTATTGAAATGTACTGTTCCTAAATCATTAATATTATAACCAAAAAAATTTGAAGCAGTATTTAAAAAATCGTCAGATCTAGAAAAACTCAAAAGTCTTTGAAAAGGTTTTTCAAACCAAGAAATTCTATTTACAACAATATCAAATCTTTCAGTAGCAATATGAACAAATCCCAACTGATGCTTTTTAGCCTCAGATGCAAGACCAAGAGTTACATCTGCATTGTTTGATAAAATAAGTGAAACAGCGTCGTTTTCGGAGTAAGTGACTTCAGTGCCAATAAAATCAGAGGAATTAATATTTTCTCTTTTACATATATATCTGAAATAATTGTCTGATCCAGATCCACTTTGTCTAGTAACAAGTCTCTGGCCTAAGAATTCATTTATAGATTTCTTTTCACTTTTTTCTTTTGGTTTATAGATTAAACCTCTATCTCTTTTGGCCCATTCCATTAAAACAAAATCTTGTTTTTCTAGACATTTTTTTACTATTGGAACATTCCAAGATTCCAAATCACTGTCATAAATATGAAGCCCTGACGCTATACCCTGATTAAGTTTAAATCTGTGTAATCCTTCAGTACTTCCATCAAATGACATTGCAATCCCAGATTTTGACTGTTTGACTGCTAATTCTAGAAGAGGATCATGACTTCCTAATAGTATATTTGGTGGATTTTTTTGATTAGATATATTGTTTTGTCCACCAGAAATCCAATTTGATATTTCAGATTTAGAAAACAATAATTTACCCATTACTCTTGAATAAGGAACTTTGTCTGTAGAAACTAAATCGTAAACTTTTCTTGGTTTAATTCTTAGAAACTCTGCTAATTCATCAGTTGTAAAGTATTCAGACATAAGCTCATTTCCATAATAAATATTTAGTGTATTTTTACATTATACTATATAATTAGTTAATGAAAAACAGATCTACAAATTTAAAAAATTCTTCTTTACCACCTAGACTAGTAAATGAAAATGAAAATGGTGTAAGGATCAAAGTTTATATTAAAGGTCATATGATTGGCGCTGGGAAAATGGAGCTATTTAACTTAGTTGCTAATAAAGGTTCTATTAGATCTGCAGCAAAAGAAATGGGTATGAGCACAAGAAGGGCTACTTTGCTTCTTAAGACTATAGAAGAAGCATTCCCAACACCTATTTTAGAAAAAAAATTGGGAAATAAAGGTACACATATTACCTCTTTTGGAAAAGAACTTTTAAAAAAATATTTGAATTTATGTGACCACTTGTCAAAAGAATCTCAAGAATTCATTAATTGGGCAGCATCAAAACAAACTCTTAGATAAAAGGTAAGATTATGGAAAACAATAAAGAGTTTTATATTTCACCTAACTTAGAAAATGATAATCTAACTGAGTCAATCGAGTGTCTAAATGAATCTGGTGAAAATATAAAACTACCTGTCGTTAAAGAAATTCCATTAACAATCTATCTTAACAAACAAGAAATTGTCACCGCCATGACATTAGGTGATATGCCTGACTTGTTAGCAGTTGGCTATCTGCTTAACCAAAATATGCTGAAGAGAGATGATGTCATTTCAGGAATTGATTATGACGATGACCTCCAAGTTGTGATCGTAAGAACTGAACGAAAAACAAACTATGAACAAAAAATGGAAAAGAAAATTAGAACAAGTGGCTGTGCGGTGGGCACAGTTTATGGAGATATAATGGATGATTTTTCATCAGTTAATCTTGATAAAAAAACAAAAATAAAAACTTCTTGGATTTATACGATTTCAAAAAAAGTTAATACAAGACCCAGCTTGTATTTAAAAGCAGGAGCACTTCATGGTTGCGTGTTGTGCCAAAAAGATTCACCTCTAATTTATGTTGAAGACGTCGGTAGACATAATGCAGTAGATAAGATTGCTGGTTGGATGTTTTTAAATAAAGAAAATGCAAATGATAAAATTTTTTATACCACTGGAAGACTTACATCAGAAATGGTCATAAAAACAGTTCAAATGGGAATCCCAATATTAATATCAAGGTCAGGTTTTACCGCATCAGGAGTTAAACTTGCTAGAGAAGCCGGTCTTACATTAATTGGAAGAGCTAAAGGTAAGAGGATGATAATTGCAAATGGTGTAGATAGGGTGAATTTTGATACTGACATCAAGGCAGTTGCGAATGAAGACGTAGTGTCTGCACAAAGGTCTTTAATCAACTAAAGGTTAAATAATTTGGAAACATTAAACGAAATAATACCGTGTGTCATTTTAGCAGGAGGCAAAGGTAGAAGAATGGGTGGTAAAGAAAAAGCTTTAATCCATCTTTTGGATAGACCACTTTTATCTTATGTTTTAGAAAAAGTATCAGGCAAAGTTGCACCTATTGCATTAAATATAAATACAAATTTTGATAGCTTTCAAAAGTTTGGTTACAAGATAATTAAGGATCCTATCAAAGGTCACTTGGGGCCCCTAGCTGGAATTTTAGCATCATTAAATTGGGCAAAGGAAATAAATCAAGATTGGGTTGCGACTTTACCGTGCGATACTCCATTTCTTCCTAAGAATCTAATTCAATCTATGGTCGAAGCAAAGAATAAAACTCCAGAAGTTGATTTGGTGGTTGCAAAATCAAGAGGGTTTAATCATCCAGTAATTGCTTTATGGAAATCAGATATTAATCAAAAATTACAAAGTGCTTTAAATGAAGGTGTTAGAAAAATAGATATTTTCACAGCTCAACTAAACATTGCTTATGTTGACTTTGATAAAATACAAAATTCCGACTTTGATCCTTTTACTAATTTAAATTCACCTCAAGATCTTATCCTTGCACAACAAATCCTTGGCAAATTACCACCTTTGTTTGGGCTGGCGGGCTGGTCTGGATCAGGCAAAACAACTTTATCCACAAAATTAATTAAACATTTTACTAAAATTGGTATTAATGTGGGTACTCTAAAACATGCTCATCACAAGTTTGATATAGATAAACCAGGAAAAGATTCTTACAACCTAAGAAAAGCTGGAGCAAGACCCATGATTATTTCATCTAAAGAGAGGTTTGCTCTAATTCAAGAAAATGATCAAAACGAAGAGAAAAGCTTATTTGAAATGTTAGAAATGTTTTCTAAACAGCCTATCAATAAATGTGATATTATTATTGTAGAAGGTTACAAAAACGAGAATATCCCAAAGCTTGAAGTCCATAGACCCATTATTGGCAAACCACTTCTTTTTAACGATGATAATAATATATTTGCTATAGCCTCAGAAGGTCATTTAAAAACAACTATCCCTTCATTTGATTTAAACAATATTAATACAATCACTGATTTCTTAATTGAAAAATATAAAATTTCTTGAACTTTATTTGGAGAAATAAATGGCAAAAAATCAAAATAAAAACACCGTTAAACCTAAATTTTTAGATCTTTGGCCAACGCAATTTATGGAGATGTCCCTGCCAGGTCATGAAACAGCCAACTCTGTTATCGCTGACATAGTTTTATCTAATAATTCATCTCAAGAAAATATGACAGAAAATTACGTTGCTCAGAATATTTTAAATATGGATCATCCTGCTATGTACTGGCTAAAACAATGTCTGGATAGAGCAATTTATGATTATGCTAGCCAATCTGGAATAAATTATGAGTTAAAATGGTCAATACAAGGCTGGGGAAATGTCAATATGAAGGGTGACTATCACAATCTTCATAATCATCCACATTCATGGTTATCAGGAACCTATTATATAAATGTACCAGACCAATCTGATGCTGAAATTTATAGATCAGATTTAAATCCGGCATCAATAAGTTTTTTTGATCCTCGGCCTCAAGCTAATATGAATTCAATTAAAGGAGACAAACAAGTAGATCCTGAATATAGGGTTTTACCTAAATCTGGTGATTTATTATTATGGCCTGCATTTATCCATCATTTAGTACATCCAAATATGTCTGATTTTCCAAGAATATCAATTTCCTTTAATGTAATTGTTAAATGGGATAATAATTTAATACCAAATTAATTCACCCTATAAACCTCTATGATCAAAAGGGAAAAAAGTTAATAAATCCCCTTTATTAACACTTTTACATTCCATTGGTATCTCTACTATACCATCAGCCCCAGTTAGTGATGAAATAACTCCTGCACCTTTTCTTCCATGTAATTTAATTATAGTATCTTTTCCATCATTTACGATTTTAGCCCTAAGATACTCAGCTCTACCAACACGCTTAGTGTGTTCAAAACCTGATCGTAATTTAATTTGAAGAGGTTCTAAATCAACCCCCCCAGACATCTTAATCAATAATGGTTTAATTAATAATTTAGTACATACAAATGCTGCAACAGGATTGCCAGGCAAACAAAAGATTAATTTATTTTTAAGATTTCCAACAGCCATTGGTTTTCCAGGCTTCATAGCTAATTGCCATACTAAACATTTAGCACCAACGTCTTTAAGTGCATTCTGCGTATGGTCTTCTATGCCATCAGATGCACCACCAGAAGAAATAACAACATCACTTTTAGACAGAGCTTCAGCATATTTAGCTGCTAATTTAGATCTATTATCTTTAACTATTCCCATGTCTGATAAATTTAAATAGTTTTGGCTCAATAAGGAAAGCAGCATAGGCTTGTTTGAATCATAAATTTGTCCTTCTAACCTATTTTTAGAGTTTGCACTCACTAATTCATCTCCTGTGGAAATTACTGAAACTCTAACTTTTTCATAAACATTAACCTTGCTATTACCCGAAGCAGCTAATTGACCAATATCAGCAGAATTAAGCACCTTTCCTTTATTTACAACTACTTCCCCTTTTTTAAGATTTTCCCCTACAGGTCTCATATTTTGATTTTTTTTTATATATTCTTTTATTTTTACCTTATTATCTATTCTTTCACATTTTTCATGCATAACGATAGCATCAACACCCAGTGGCATTATTGCTCCAGTATAAATTTCAATAGCTTGACTGGATAAAATTTTTTTCTTAAATGGATGACCAGCTTTTGCAACACCAATAACACTAAATTCTGTTTTAGGATTAGCAAAATATGTTGCAGATGCAATGCCGTATCCATCAACTGCAGAATTTGTAGTTGATGGTAAATTTAATTTACTATTTATTTGTTTATAGCTTATGCGTTCCGTTGCCTTTTGCAACGGAACCTCTATAACATTTTTTTTTAACTTAATTGATTTTAATAATTCAACCCTAGCATGTTCTAACTTTGTTGGTTTTATAAACATAATTTTTCTAATTAATTTGGCCAGATCTAGTCTTAAGAAATTTTTGTATTAATTTTTTATCTATAGCAAAATTTACACCTGCATCGATATCTGCTTCTTTAGTATAAATTGCATCTACCATACCTACTAATTGTCCATGCTCGTTAACTAGTGGTGCCCCTGAAGCTCCAGGATTTACAGCTGCATCCGTCTGAATAAAATTTTCGATTTGATTAAATCCTAAGCCTCTTCTATTTTTACCAGATACAATTCCACATGATAAACTTTGTCCTAATCCAAAACTATTTCCAATTACACAAACTTGATTTCCAACTTCAATTTTTTTCTTTGATAGAGTAATAGATTTTCCTTTATCCTTTGATTTTAAGATAGCTATGTCAGTTTTATAATCAACTAAAACAACTTCTACCTCGTCATATTGATTTTTATAATTTTTAATTTCAACAATTTTTGAATTTTTAATTACATGAGCAGCTGTCATAATGAATTTTGATTCAAGTTGATCATTACCTATTGAAAGATAGAAACCTGTCCCAGCAGGTGCTGTTCCTTGTGGAGCTCCATATCCAGGTTTATTATAACCTGGCCATGTTGGCAGCACAATTACTGTTGATTTATATGCATTTTTCCATGCTTCTGATGCATCATGTGCAATAGAACCAAATGAAATTAAATATATAAATATTAAACTACTTATGAAATATATATTTTTTTTCATCTAAGTTTGTCACAAATTAATTTGATAACCTTACATTAATGCTAGACATAACATTAGCGGTATCCATTCCAGTGCTCATTAGGATGTAATACGCTCCAACGCCAACGGCAATAGCAAATACACTGCTCATTAATACCATTTTCATTTGCATCTCCTTTTTGTTTATTTTGTAGCTTCTTTTAAAAACATCACAAGATCGTTTCTATCTTGAATTTTTTTCATTCTTTGAATTGGCATCTTTGTACCAGGGGTAACTTTATCAGGTCCCTCATCAAATAATCTATTTATTGTTTCTTCATTCCATATTATATCAGACTTTATCAAAGCGTTGGAATATTTATAACCCTTTAATGTGCCCGCTTCTCTTCCAAATACTTTATATAACGTAGGTCCTGCTCTCTTTTTCCCATTTTTCACAAGAGTATGGCAAACACTACATTTTCTAGCAAATTGTTTTTCACCGTTACTAACTTCTATGGCAGGATTAAATCGTCTAGCTGGGCCTGGTCTTTCTAAAAATTTTGGTGGAAAATCAAAGATTTCCCATCTCGTTAGAAAATCATCTAATCCAGCAACTATTAATGAAGAATCTTTTGGAAAAAGTATATTGTCCCATATTGGCCCATTTACAGCATTAAAATCTCTTACTAATGACCAATTTTTTGTATCTAAAATTATCATACGACCTTTTGCATTTCCAAAACTTATCATATTTTCTTTTTTTAAATAATACATTGACAAAATTGGCACTCGATCTTCTTTTATTTTTAATATTAATTTATCTTTTGTAAATTCACTTATTTGAATTTGACCGTCAGTAGCACCATAGGCAATAAAATTTTCTTTCTCATCTATTTCAAATTTAGATATCCCCCACCCATTTTTGATCAGTGGCCTTACATATTCTCCGCTTTCCGCCTTCCATAGCTTAATTTCACCATCTGATCCTGAGCTATATATATGTTCATTATCTTCAGAGTATTTTGCAGAATAAACTGGACCTTTATGTCCCCTAAGTGACATTATTTTTTTTCTTTGTGAGAGATCCCATACACCAACCGTACCATCCCAACTAGCGGTTATTAAAAATTTACCATCTTTTGAAAAATCTAAGTCTGCAACCTTTCCTCTATGGTTACCCAACCTTATTGGTTCTATTTCTTCATTATTTTTACTTATTTTATCTAATGGCCATAATAACACTTGATTATCATCACCACCTGATACTAAACGACTATTATCTGGGGAAAACTTAACTGTATTTACAGCTGCATCATGTCCTATCAATGTTAATTTTTCTTTTATAGGGTTTAAATCCCATACCACTACTGAGTAATCAAAACTAGCACTTGCCATTAATTTGTTGTCAGATGAAACTGCTAAACCCTTCACCGGACCTCCATGGGCAGTGTATTGTTCTATCGCACTTACATTTTGATTTAATAAAAAAAAAGAAATCAAGACTATAGATATAATCTTGATTTTATTTTGTAAAATTTTACTTAGACGCATTTCATTTAGTTGATTTTTTTACTCAGCAGGCTCAGGTTTATTACTTTTCTCTTGATCCATTTCTTTTGCCCAGAGATTGTGGTGTTCTTTAGCCCAATTCTTATCAACCTCTCCGCTATTCATAGCGTCTAAGGCGCCTTCCATTCCAACAGAACCAATATATATATGAGCAATTATCATAATCATTAGTCCAAGTGAAACAACACCATGCCAAACTTGATTATATTGCTGCTCTTGAAGTGGTGTTAAATCTGTAGGCAAACCCAAACCAAGTACGTTCAACATTGCAAATGTATCAGCAAACATTGTTGTCTGAAAAGGAAACATTAGTGCAATACCTGACATACTTACAGATAATCCACCTATCATGGTAATCCAGAATATCATTTTTTGACCTGCATTGAATTTTTTAGCTGGTGGATGCAAACCTGCTTTAAAGATACCACCACCCATTTTCAACCACTCCCAATCAATTTTATTTGGAATGTTGTGCCTTACCCACAATACAAATGCTAGAGCTAACCCCAACATAAAAGCAAAAGCTAAATAATTATGAATATACTTTCCACCAATTGTAATTGCGGTAAAAATTTCAGGACCAAAAATTGGCAGCAAAGTATATTTTCCATAAAGTAAATTTAAGCCAGTTAATGCTAATAAAACAAATGATCCAGCCATCAACCAGTGAGCAAACCTATCGATAGCAGCAAATCTTAATATTGTTTTTCCAGATAATCCAGAATCTACTCTAATTTTACCTCGATACATATAAAAAGCAAAAAGGGCGCCAATTATTGCGAGTAGCCCAATACCACCATATAGGGATACTGGACCATTTCTAATTGCTCTCCAATTATCTCCCTCTGACTGTATCATAACTGCTGACAACTGATCTTTCATTTGCGTAGATCCTGCATTGCCTGTTCTTACATATCTCCACAAATCTGCATCAGATTTTAAACCTAATGACTTACCAGGTACTTCACCTTTAACTTGTGCTACTGAAGTATTTGAATTACTTAAAAAAGCCAAATTGATTACAAATAACATCAAACATGTAGTAAGTAATTTTCTAAACATACAATTTCCCCTTTTAATCTCTTTTAAAAATTTCTTTGTCTAGATGCATGCATCTTAAGGTTGTATTCTTGTTCTTTGGTAAGACTATCATCTTTTTTACCAAGATATACACCTTTCTCATAATTTAAGATTCTACCTTGTTCACTTTCCTGACAAGAGCTTAGCAGCAAACAACCTGAGAATATTGAAATAATTAAATAAATCTTGTTTCTATTAATCACAATGTTCCCCCAAATTCTATTTTTTTTAAGAATCAAAAAAGGCGGAAAAAATCCGCCTTTTATTTATATAGATGTTAGCCTTTTAATTGGTAAGCTGTACCCCAGCCCCAAGCTCCTGAGCCAAAGCCACGTGCAACTACTCTCTCTCTGAAAATATCTGCCACTTCGTCACCATCACCAGCTAATAAAGCTTTTGTAGAACACATTTCTGCGCAAGAAGGTAGTTTTCCTTCAGCAAGTCTGTTACGACCATACTTCTGAAATTCTAACTCACCCATGTCAGCTTCAGGTCCACCTGCACAAAAAGTACATTTGTCCATTTTTCCTCTAGATCCATAATTACCGGCTTGTGGAAATTGTGGTGCACCAAAAGGACAAGCGTAAAAGCAGTAACCACAACCAATGCAAAGATCTTTAGAGTGTAAAACTACTCCTTGATCTGTCTGGTAAAAACAGTCAACCGGACATACAGCCATACAAGGAGCATCAGAACAATGCATGCACGCAACTGATATTGACCTTTCACCTGGCTTACCATCTTGTATGGTTACAACCCTTCTTCTGTTTATTCCCCATGGAACTTCATGTTCATTTTTACATGCTGTTACACAAGCGTTACACTCAATACATCTTTCTGCATCGCATAAGAATTTCATTCGTGCCATTTTTAAGCCCTCCTTAAGCTAGTTCAATTTGACACAATGAGCACTTAGTCTCTTGCATCTGTGTTACTGAGTCATATCCATAAGTCATTGCAGTATTTGCTGCTTCACCTAATACATAAGGATCTGCACCTTCTGGATATTTGGATCTAAGGTCTTTTCCTTCCATGTGACCACCAAAATGGAACGGTAAGAAAGCTACGCCTTTAGCAACACGCTCTGTTACCTGTGCCATAACCTTAATTCTAGCTCCCTCTGGTGTTGCAACCCAAACCATTGCACCATTTCTAATATTTTTAGAGTTAGCGTCAAATGGATTGATTTCAACAAACATGTCTTGTTGCAATTCTGCTAGCCATGGATTTGATCTGGTTTCATCTCCACCACCCTCATATTCAACTAATCTACCTGATGTAAGAATAATTGGATATTTAGCTGAATGATCAACGTCTTGTATTGACTTATACAATGTTGGAAGTCTGTATGCCATTCTATCAGAGTAAGTAGGATAATCTGCTACTAAGTCTCTTCTAGATGTATATAATGGCTCTCTGTGCAACGGAATTGGATCTGGGAATGTCCAAACCTTAACCCTTGCCTTAGCGTTTCCAAATGGTGCACAACCATGTTTGATTGCCACTCTCTGGATACCTCCAGATAAGTCGACTTTCCAGTTTGTTTTATCACCTGCTACTTTATCTATAGCTGCCTTTTCCTTGGCTGTTAGGTCTTTGTCCCAACCAAGTTTTTTAAGCATAGCCATAGTGAACTGAGGATAACCATCTTTTATTTCAGAACCAACAGGGTATGAACCTTCAGCTAATAAATTATTACCATCATGTTCAACTCCAAATCTAGCTCTAAAACATAGACCACCTTCAGCAACTGGCTTTGATGTATCATAAAGTAATGGAGTACCAGGATGTTTCATTTCTGGATTTCCCCAACAAGGCCAAGGAAGACCATAATAATCACCGTCTATTTCACTACCTACGGCTTGAAGAGTAGTTCTATCAAAAACGTGTTGATTCTTCATATGAGCTTTTAGTCTCTCTGGTGACTGACCAGTGTAACCAATAGTCCACATTCCAGAATTAAACTCACGTGTCACGTCTTCAATATAAGGTTCGTCATTAGTAACTTTGATTTGCCTGAACATACGGTCTGCAAAACCAAATTTTTTCGCAAACTTATAGATGATTGTATGATCTGGCAGTGAATCAAATGATGGCTCAATGACTTTTTCTCTCCACTGAAGAGATCTGTTTGAAGCTGTTACAGAACCATATGTTTCAAACTGTGTTGTTGATGGAAGTAAATATACACCATCAGTCTTATCAGATAAAACTGCTGAAACTGTAGGATACGGATCAATAACCACCATTAGGTCTAATTTTTCCATAGCTACTTTCATTTCTTTCATTCTTGTCTGCGAGTTAGGTGCATGTCCCCAGAAAACCATAGCTTTAAGATTATCTGGCTGCTCAATATTATCTTTATTTTCAAGCACACCATCAATCCATCTGGAAACAGGGATACCTTTTTGGTTCATAAGGCTCTTTGTTTTACCATCTTTACCTTTTAATGAAGCAAATCTGGCTTTTAACCAATTGTAGTCTTCTCCCCAAACTCTTGACCAGTGCTTCCATGCACCAGCTGATAAACCATAGTATCCTGGTAGAGAATGAGAAAGTATACAAAAGTCAGTTGCACCTTGAACATTATCATGTCCACGGAAAATATTAGCACCACCTCCTGCGGTACCCATATTACCTAAGGCAAGTTGAAATGCACAATACGCTCTAGTATTGTTATTTCCATTTGTGTGCTGCGTTCCACCCATACACCAAATAAATGTGCCAGGTCGGTTGTTAGCCATAATTTTAGCTACTCTCTTCAATTGAGAACCAGGAACACCTGTAACTCTTTCAGTTTCTTCAGGACCCCATTTCTTTACTTCAGCTCTTACGTCGTCCATTCCATAGACACGTTGCCTAATAAATTCTTTGTCTTCCCATTTGTTTTCAAAAATATGCCACATAATTCCCCAAATTAATGCAACATCTGAACCAGGACGGAACCTCACATATTCATCAGCGTGCGCTGCTGTCCTTGTAAACCTTGGATCGCAAACAATTAAAGGTGCATTGTTTTGCTCTTTGGCTTTCATTAAATGCAATAATGAAACAGGGTGTGCCTCTGCGGGATTTCCACCTATAACAAACATTGCTTTTGAATTATGAATGTCATTATATGAATTAGTCATTGCACCGTAACCCCAAGTGTTAGCAACACCAGCAACAGTGGTTGAGTGACAAATTCTAGCTTGGTGGTCTCCGTTGTTGGATCCCCAATATGCATAAAATTTTCTAAATAAATATGATTGCTCATTATTAAATTTAGCTGAACCTAACCAATAAACTGAATCTGGACCAGATGTTTTCCTAATGGATTCCATCTTGTCTCCAATTTCATTTATCGCGTCATCCCATGACATACGTGTCCATTTACCACCAACAAGCTTCATAGGATACTTAAGTCTTCTTTCTCCACTTGCAGTTTCACGAACTGAAGAACCTTTAGCACAATGTGCACCAAGGTTAATTGGGCTATCCCATCCTGGCTCTTGCCCAGTCCAAACACCATTTTGAACTTCAGCCATAACAGTACATCCTACTGAACAGTGTGTACAAACTGTCTTCTTCATTGACACTGCAGCACTTGATACAGAAGCCTGCACGGATTTAACATTAGAACCAACTAATGCTGCTGCTGTAGCTAAACCTCCAACAGCTAATCCTGAGCCTTTCAAAAAAGCTCGTCGATCAACAACTTTTTCAGTTGCCTTACCGATGAAAGATGAAGTTTGGGAGCCTATCGCCACCCCTTGCGTCTTCTTTCTAAGCATATTATTCCTCCTAAAAAAAATTAAATTAAAATCTTGCAGTTTCGTAATAAGTCTTCACATGCTTTGTTTTCTGGTAGCCTGAACCAGTTGTATTAATCGTTTCACCAGCTGAAGCTGTTTTTGACACAGTAGCCGCTACAGTTGCCGCTGCTGCTGTAATGGCTGCGCCTTTTAAAAAGTCCCTTCTGCCATTTTTTGATTTATCACTCTTCATTTTACACTCCTTAAAATTTAGCTCAATAATATGAACTAATGAAACAGGGGCCTTCCGCTACCCCGTAACATCCATTGAGAACGACGAACGTTCAATTTCTATAAATTCTCTTCCTATTGTCCCAATAGGTGAATAAAACACAGCTATTTTAGAACTTTCAATATCCCTCATAAGCAAATCAACCCAAGGACCTAAATGCTTATTGAAGAAATCTTTTTGTTCGCTAATAGAAAACTTTTTATTAAATTTCCCAAGAATTAATCCTGACATCATGTCAAATAAACTGGCAATATGATCTTCAGGTTCTTTAACATTTTCCACTAATTCAATACCAATTTCTTTCATATCGTTACGAAGCTTTGCCAATGGCTTATCTTTTAAGAAACCAGTTAAATAATAAGAAGCAAAGGGGAGTATTTCACCTCTTCCAACACCAACAAAAATTCTCACATATTCATCTCTAATGGTTGGGAGATCCATAGATGATGCTAATTTTGATAAAGTTTTTATTGATTTACCTATGGGAGAATCATCTGACTCTAAATTAGTCAATTGATTTACTAATTCTGCATTTGGCTCAGTTCTAAGCAAACTTGCCAGAAATGAATACATGTCAGCTCTAAGCTGGTCTTCAGCGTCAATAATGTCTATTGATTTTGCAGTATTTGAACTCAAATTATATCTCCCAGGAAGACTATCCAACAAATTATCGTAAAGATAAAGCTTTTTTTAATTAATTTGTTAAATGAATTATATATATAAACCATTGTTTTTTTTGTGATAATCATTATCAATCGAGAACCGTTCTTATTTGCTTGGAATGAGAAATTATTTCATTAGGCAAATGTGGAATGTAAATCAAGTTTACATATAAAAATATAAATATTTTTTAACTCTGATGATCATATTTTGACAATGTAAAAGTAAAAAATTATTTTTTTTATCTTTAGTTATGTCTTCTTCTCATTATTTTTAGGTTTAAAAACCATCATTTTTGGCTTAGGTTTTTCAAGTGCCACTTCAATAGGTGTGTCTTCAGACTTATCAGACACTGATTCATTCATATCTTTTTTTGAAATATCACTTTTATTATTACTTTCGTCGAACTTGTTCTCTGTAATTTTAACACTATCTTGTTCAAGTTTTTTTATTTTTTTCTTTTTTTGGTTCTGAGCAGAAGTTAATTTTGTTTTTTTCTTAGTGTTTGGATTAGAAGACACTTTTTCAATATCACGTGTCTCAGCTAAGGTTTCGTCATCTTTATTTTCAAGCATTTCTGTGAGATATCCCTTACCGACTTGATAGGCTGTTTGCATTCCTTCTATTACGGTTGCCGCATCGGTAAAATCTTCGTGATAGTCATTTATTTCTGCATCAGCAAATCGTATTATAGGATTTAATTTCCAAACTCTTCGTAATGCAATCTGACGAAGCCTATCTGGGACGCCATCTTTAAAAAAAACATCTAAGCCTTTTTCTTTTTTGATTTTATTAGGATTGGGTAATTTGAACTTTTCTAATAATTCTTCATCATTTAGCTCATCATAATTACTCTCATCTATTTCTTTTTCAGAGGATTTTTTATTTTTTTTGTCTTCATCTATTCTAAGGTTTTTATTTAATTCTAAATTATCTTCGTCAGACGCGATTCCTGATTTCCGCTTTGACCATCTAGATATAAAACTTTCGTTTAATTTATTCTCATCTTCTTCCATAAGTTATCTCAACTAATTATAAATATTCTTTTTACTAAGACGAAAATCTCCACCTCTTCTCACATTTTCATCAATATTTTTTTTATCTCTTTTTCTTTTTTTAAACTCTTCTGGATGAAAATGATACTCCACAAATCTCTCTAAAAGTTCCGCTATGGGACCGTATAAAGGTATTTTTTCAACTTTATCCTCTCCGCAATCCTCGTAGTCTTGAATATGATACGGAGACAATGACACCTCTGCTAAATGAACATCTACTTTATTTTCTGAAGAGATTGCATCTTCTTCATCTAATTTGTCTGATAAATCACCATCCCTTAAAACAATGTAAACTGATGGATCTGAAGATTGAAGATTTTCTGCGTATCCCTCTGCTTCTGCGTGATGAAGATCAATAGAAGCATCCGCAGCATATAAATTCTTGTTATCTCCATCCTGAATTTTAATGTCATTAATAAGAGGAGTAATTTTTACATCATTTATCGGCGGGTAACCCTCACCACTTATTACATTTAGAGGAATTAAATCATTAACAACCCATTTGTGACTTTCCCAAATATTATTTATTTCTTTTTTTTCAAAGATGATTCTTACGGCGTATAAGAGATGTTTCTTGCTTTCTAATTTTTCCATAAAAGTCTCAGTAAAATTACATAAATAAAATAATTGATTCGACAATGTAGCAATATAAAAAATCAAAAAACAAATTAAAAATGATTAAACCGATAAGAAAATAGATTGACAATTGTAACATTTTAATTCTTTGATGCTTAATTCTTGGGAGATCAAAATTGGATATTGATAATAACAAAATACTCATTTGTAATTGTGAAAATACTATGGAAATTGATGGTGACAGTATAACTAAAGGCTGCCAATCCAAAACTAAGTGTAATGTAAATACTAATCTATGTGGATCAGAACTGAATGTTGTTTTGGAGGAATTAGAGAACTCTAAAAAGAATAATAAAAATTTGTTCGTAGCATGCACTCAAGAACAACAAACCTTTGAAAAGCTTGCTGAAGATAATAATTTTGATGCTCCAAAAACTTTTAATATTAGGGAATATGCTGGATGGTCAAAAGAAAGTAAAAAATCAACACCTAAAATTGCTGCATTAATTAACTCAGCTACCAAAAAAATAAAGCTTACACCAAGCTTAACCTTAGAATCATCAGGCAGATGTTTTGTTTATGTAGATTATAAAAAAGGAAATAACTCTTTAGAAATTGCTGCTGACTTTTGTCTAAAGTTATCAGCCCATTTAGGCGTTACATTAATGATATCTAACTGCGATGATGATATTTTTTTAGATGCTAAAAATTATAAAATAACAAAAGGCTCTATTAAAAAAGCTCAGGGTTACTTTACCCAATTCAAACTTGAAATTAATGATTTCTCAGAAGCTTTGCCAAGTAGCAAATCTAATTTAGGCTTTGGAGATTTTTTCAAAGAAGTCGACACTGAATGTGATTTAATAATAGACCTTAGTGAGAATACTCCTATGTTTACTGGAGATCATAAACGAGATGGATATTTTAGAACTAGCAGTAATAGTCCAACAGATTTATTCAATATTTTTACTAAAGTAATTGATATGATAGGACAGTTTGAAAAACCTATATATGTAAATTTTGATGAAAATTTATGTGCGCACTCTAAAAATAATAAAATCGGTTGTACTAAGTGTTTGGACGTTTGCCCTGCTGGAGCTATTCAGTCATTAGGAGATATTGTATCTGTAGATCCAGGAATATGTGGTGGATGTGGCTTTTGTGGGTCTGTGTGCCCATCTGGAGCTATCCAAACAGATTATCCAAGCTTAGATATTATTTTAAATTCACTATCAGAAATCAGTGCTGATTTTTTGAAAGCTGGAGGTAAAAATCCAGTATTAATATTATCTGATGGGAATTATGGAAATGAAATGATTGATCTAATTTCTAGACATGGTAATGGTCTACCCGCCAATGTAATACCATATGAAATGCATTCCGTTGGAAGAGTTGGCCATGATTTACTTGTATCTGCAATTGCTCTTGGATTTAAAAAAATATTTATTCTGCTAAATCCTAAAAATTCTGAGGAATATAGTTTTTTACCCAAACAAGTTGAGCTGGCCAATACTTTACTTTCTGGAGTAGCAAAAAATAATAGCAATTCAATTTTCATAATAGATGATAATGATCCCGAAAAAGTTGAGCTACTAATATATGAGACTGAAGGGTATACAAAAATTAAATCTGCTCCATTTATTGCACTTGGAGCGCCTAGAGGTATTTTGAGAGCAGGTATCCAAGGTTTATCCAAAAGTAATAATAATAAAAATTCTCTTATCAAATTGCCTGAAGGTTCACCATATGGGAAAGTAGATGTTAATCTTGAAAGTTGTACGATATGCCTTTCATGTGTAAGTGCTTGTCCAGCTGGTGCCTTACAGGATAATCCTGATTCACCCCAATTGTTATTTAGAGAAGATGCTTGCTTACAATGTGGTATTTGTGTAGCCACATGCCCGGAAAAAGCTATTTCACTTGTTCCTCAATTCAACTTGAATGATGACGCAATGTCGGCGACAGTTATTATAGAAGATCAACCGTTTGATTGTATTGAATGTGGTAAAACTTTTGGATCAACGAAATCAATTGAGCGAATTATTGAAAAACTATCTTCTCACTCAATGTTTGAACAGGATGGAAGAACCGAAATGCTCAGAATGTGCGAAGATTGCAGGGTTGGAGTAATGTTTACTCAAAATGATAAATTGCTTGATACTAAGGAGCGACCAAAACCAAGAACAACAGATGATTATTTAGAATAAAGTTAACTTAAATTTGCCAATGGAAGATTTGTGAGAAGATTTTGAGGTTTAAATTTTATTTTTGATTTCTCATTCATAGCTAAACCTAAGTAAACAGGTTTACTAACCATAGTTTCCTTAAAACCGTCTTTGACTTCAAGTTGAAACAAACATAAAATTTGTTTTAATCTCTCTTCAGATACATCCGATCCATGATAAAGATCGTTTAATATGGAATTAGAATCAGTTTCTAGACCTAAATGCCAAGACCATTTTTCATCCTCAATTTTTTGCATTGGCTTTACAGAGGCTTCTATGGATAAAAAGTGAAATATCCATTTTTCTATAACTCTAGCTAATGCGTCTAAACCCGGTTTAGTATATGCTAGATCTATAGAGGTGTCGAATTTATCAGACCTCTCCCAATAATTATCTGCTGTACTTTCTCTTAATATATCTATTTCGACTTCTAGTTGTTTAGGATCACTCCTGTTAGGGTTTTTTTGCTCTACCTGCAATTCAACTGTTGCTTCATCAGCTACCATGATTTCATCCTCAGCAATAGTAACAACCTGAGTTCGGAAAAAAAGCTCGGAAGCTCTCACCTGAAGAGCATAAGAACAATCATGAAGAATATTTCTCAAAATTATTTGTACCATTTGATCAACAAAGAGTGGCGGAAAATTAACAGCCTTTCCCCTAGCAATTGCTAAATAAGCTGCATCTAAGGTAGGATAATGAGATAAAAAGTCCCTAAATCTTAAAATCACTTCGTAATTGAAAATTACATCTTTATCTTTTATTTTATCTAATTCTTTTTTTTCAATGTTAAGAAAAGGAGTATCGACTAATCTTTTATGAATATCTATCTCAGCTTCACATGATTCTTCAATAGGGACAACTTCAGGTCTATAGAAATATGCCCTCATAAAGTCTTCTGTAGGCAAAAGTCTGCCTTCATCATCTTTATCTAAAAGATGCCAACCAGACGTTAACCAAAAATCATTTTTTATCATTTTTCTGATTTTTCCTTTAATTTAATCTTCTTCTACTACCGTCCATATTTTTTGTTCGGCACACGAATCTGCCTTTGGTAAATTTCTAAATTTTTCTTTGATACCCTCTTCAGACCAGTCTCTTGATAAGCTTAAAAGACTTCCTAATTCATGGTCTTTACATAAATCTAACATAAAATTTATTTCCTCCAATGCGGCTTTTTCAGCAACATCTATTGATGGAGCTCCATAATTATCAACCAGATATTGACCAAGTTTATTTTGTAATTTTTTTATTTCCTCTTCACTTATATTAACCAAACTTACAAGTGTAGAATAGCCAAAAGTAGAGCACCCCATAAATCCATTGGAAAAGGCTTGTTTAACCTTACCCTTCAAATCTTCCGCCTTTATATTATAAAAACTAAAAGTTCCTACTACCGCAAGTTCACCTTCTTCTGAAGCGCGAGGAAAGATATTTAAATCTGATTTATCAAAACGAATTGTGCGGGCAAATTTCATTGTAAATTTACTTCTCCAATCTCTTTTTTAATTTCAAGTGGTGATAAAAAAAGTTCTTTTTCTTTTAATTTAACAATAGCTAAGCCATTTTCGTCCAAACCTACCCATGAAACATCTTCATTTCCTTTTAAATTTATTACTTTTGTTTCTTCTCTTCGACCGTTCCAAACATCAACAACTGGTTTGAAACCCTCATCTTCCCATTGACTAACCCAAGCCAAAAAATGTCTGGATAAAGATTCAATAGCTCTCGTTCTAGAGATGTATCCTGCTCCCTCATCTGCGAGTGAGGTTATGTCAGGTTTGATATTACTTTCATCAATTTGTAGATTATTATTTAACCTAAGTTTTATTCCAACTACTAACCAATCTGGAATATTTTCATCTTCATTTGACGTAGAGACTTCAATCTTAACTAAACCGGCTTCACCTCTATTTAAGAAAATCAGTCCAGGATAAGAAAAAGTTACAGCAACCTCTGGTGGAGCTAAAGCGCCAATAGCATCACCTGCTGCAACCATCATAACATATAGCATTTGGTTACACTTTATTTTTGACACTTCGGGTAACAAAACAACAGCAACTTCCAAATATTCTGGGTTCTCAGAATAATAAACTGTTCCAGCTTCGCTGTTTGACGCAGATGCAATTGCTTTTGTAAAAACATCAATATTATTTGGAACCACAACAGGCGTTAAAATGGGAGGTAATAATGGTGGATCGTCATCATTTGCCGGGTCAGGTTCATAATACAAACTCATACTAACTCCTCCTCATCTAATTTTATAGATTTGATAAGATTTTTTGCAATATTTCTATAATTTTTAGATTGAATTGATTGTGGCTCAGAAATTATGATTGGTATCCCAGAATCTGAGCTTTTTCTAACCTCAGCCGAAATAGGAATTTCTCCTAATAATTCAATATCTCTTTTTTTTGCTTCAGCCTTTACTCCACCTTCACCAAATATATGTTCAACTCTCCCACAATCAGGGCATGACCAGTAGGACATATTTTCTATCATACCTAGAACAGGAACATTTGCTTTTTGAAACATTGTTAAAGCTTTTACAACATCCAGCAAGGCTATATCTTGAGGAGTTGAAACAATTACTGCGCCGGCTAAATTAACTTGTTGTGCAAGTGAAATCTGAATATCTCCTGTACCAGGAGGAAGATCAATAACAATTACATCTAAGTTACCCCAGGCAACTGAGTTTAACATCTGTGTGAGTGCAGATTGAACCATTGGTCCTCTCCAAATCATTGCTGTATCGTCAGGGACAAGAAGTCCCATTGACATTAAACTTATTCCAAAATTTTGAAGTGGAGCGACCATATCACCACCTACTGAAGCAGGTCTTCCGCTTACTCCTAACATCCTTGGCTGAGATGGGCCATAAACATCTGCATCTAACAATCCAACGTTATATCCCTCTAGTTTAAGAGCTATGGCCAAGTTTACAGAAGTCGTTGATTTTCCAACTCCACCCTTTCCTGATCCAACGGCAATAAATCTTTTTACATTACTTTCTAAAACTTTTTCTATTTTTTCATCATTTGTTTGAACTGATGATTTCGTTTGTTTATTTTCGTGGGCTGTAACAACAACAGTAGCACTAGTTACATTATCAATTTTCAATAATTTTTCTTGTGCTAATTTTCTTATAGGTTCCATAGAGGCGCCTCTATGGACAGGAACCTCCATAGTAACAGCCACATTTGTATCTTTAACAGTTATGTTACTAATCAACCCAAGAGACACTATATCTTTGGATTGAGAAGGATCCTCAACTTCTTTTAATATCTGTAAAATAAAATCTTCAGTTATATCAGTCATTTTTAAGGCAGTAATATAGTGGAACTAATCGTATGATTAAGACCTAATTCATCTATTTTAATGTGAGCAGTAATATTTAACTTTGAATTATTTTTCAATTCACCATTTTCTATTTTTTTATTTATAAGATCTTCGAGCTCTTTGTGAGTAGTAACTCCTAAATTCTTAAGAAATTTTCTATAACTTATCTCAGAATCTGTCATGTCAGACATTTCTTTTTTATCTCTCATTCTATATCTCCAATTTTTAATTCTTAGATTTTAGTAAATATTATAAATTTGGGTCTGCTAAATGCTCTCGAAGCATATCTACAAACTGTGCAGACAAATGCTTTACATATTCTTCATGATTTTCGATTTTTATGACGTTTTTCCCAACATGGGCACTGTAACGGGCAGCTGCATATAACATGATATATTTCAAATCAGTCGACTTGATAGTTTTGTTTTTTGTATTAGCGAAAGTAATAAAATGATCTGCTAATTTTAAAAAGTTTTTGCCGTCAAGTATAGTTTGATCTTTGATTTTTTTATCAGAGCTCTCAGGTCTCTCATGCCATTTTGGTAATTCCATACTAATCTATATCCCCCTGTTAAAATGATAAACTACATTTAATGGATAAGATAGCCTAGAAATTTTCTTCTTTATTTAAAAATTGTTTCTTATTTTTTAAATTTTAAAATAAGGTTGTGATTATTTGGGAGAATAATTAATGAGAGATATTTGGAAACTGACTGGATTTGAAATTTCTGAACTATTCCAAAAAAAAGAAATTTCAGCAGTTGAGATTTGTAATGAAACAATAAATCATATTGAAAATACAAACCCCAAAATAAATGCAATAGTAATAGATACTTTTACTGAGGCCAAAAATACCGCTCTTTCATTAGATAAAAAATTAAATAACAAAGAAAATTTGGGAGAACTTGCAGGCGTACCTGTTACTGTTAAAGTAAATACAGATCAAATAGGTTACGCAAGCACAAATGGTTTAAGGATACAAAAAGATCTCATAGCAAAAAAAGATAGTCCTGTTGTTAATAATCTAAAAAAATCCGACGCTCTTATTGTAGGTAAAACAAATACACCTGCTTTTAGTATACACTGGTTTACCAGAAATAGTTTACACGGACATACCCTTAACCCACATAACAAAAATATAACACCAGGTGGTTCTTCGGGTGGAGCCGCAGCTGCCACAGCTTCAGGAATGGGAGCCATTGGTCACGGCACTGATATTGCTGGCTCTATTCGTTACCCTGCTTATGCTTGTGGTATACATGGTTTGAGACCAAGTTTAGGTCGTGTCCCAATGATAAATTATACTACCCCAGACAGACATATTGGTGGACAAATAATGGCTGTATCTGGTCCGCTTGCTAGATCAATCAAAGATCTTGAACTCGGTTTAAAAGCTATGAGTATTGAGGATTATGATGATCCATGGTGGGTTCCTATACCATTTACATTTGAAAAACCACAAAAAAAATTAGCCTTAATAACAGAAATTAAAGGGTTAAAAATTGATCCAATAATAAAAGATGAATTAAAAAACGTTGCAAAACATCTAGAAGATATTGGTTGGATAATTGAAGAACCCGATGCTCCAGATTTTCAAGAAGCAGCTAAATTTCAAGCTGCTTTATGGCTTGGGGAATTTAGAAGAACCGGGGGAGAAGCAATAAAAAAAGAAAATGATCCTGACGCAAATTTTATTTATGATCAAATGTCCAGAAGATGTCCGGACACTAGCTTAGAAAACTTTATGGATGCCCTTCAAAATAGAGCAAGAATAAGTAGAAACTGGAACAGTTTCTTTGATAATTACCCTTTGATTTTGTGTCCTGTAACTGGAGACTTACCTTTCCCAGACCTAAAAGACCTAGAATCAGCTGAATCTTTTGATTTAGTTTTTGATTCAATGCTTCCTCAAATTGCACCTCCATATTTAGGACTTCCAGGTTTAACATTTTCAACAAATAAAACTACTTCCAATATCCCACTAGGAGTTCAATTTATTACAAGAAAATATAGGGAAGATATTTTGTTAAATGTAGGATATGAGTTAGAAAAGTTTTTTCCTGAAATTAAGCCTATATTGCCAAATTCATAGTTAAAAATTTTTTATGATTTTGGTTTGAAAATAAATATTGAAAATTAATTTTATAATATTATAGAATCATTATTATTAATTATGAAGTGCAAAAATATGTTTAAATCAAATGTAAAAATAACATATGCCGAATCATGGTTACCATTACATCACAGATTTTTAATTCATACCGTAGAACTTTTATCAGCTAGGATTTCTCTTGAAAAAAGATATAAGAATTTTATTTCATTATGCCAAGACAAAAGAGGAACAGATCTTTGGAAACACGCATTAAACTCTATGGGTATTCAGACACCTAAACTAGATCCTATCCCTAAAAGAGCAAAATCAAGAGGATTAATTATAGTAGCAAATCACCCTTTTGGAGTTGCGGATGGAGTTTTTTTATCTTGGTTTGCATCAACATTAGATGAAAATTTTAAAGTTATTGCTCATGGAGTTCTCAGACAAGAACCTATACTTGCAGACAATATTCTTCCTATTGATTTTAGTAATAGTAAAAATGCAATGAGAAATAATGTTGTGACAAGACAAACAGCTATTAAAATCTTAAAAAATGGTGGTGTTGTAGCTATTTTCCCTGCTGGAGGAGTGGCTTGGTCAAGAAAAAAAGGGTTGCCTATTCAAGAGGATGATTGGAAACCTATGCTTGGAAGACTAATCAATGATTCAAATTGCGATCTCATAATGACTAAATTTGACGGTCAAAACTCCAAGGCATTTCAGTTAGCGTCTCGCGTTCATCAAACTATAAAGCAAAGTTTATATTTATATGAAATTAAGAAAAGTTTAGATAAACCAATGCAATTCAAAGTTTTGAAATATTTAAAAAATCAATCCTTACCTAATTTGAATGATAGAGATTTATCCTTATACCTTCAAAAAGAGTTGAATAAATCGCTTTAAGCATTAAATAACTTTCCACCTTTTTTTGAGAGTTCAGGTGGTGCTGTTGGCCTCTTTAAGAACGTGTCAACATCGTTAACATCCAAAAACTTATCTCCTGCTTTTACAATTTCATCATTAGTTAATTTTTTTAGAGGAGTGTATTTTGGATGATGATGCTCTACAAAAGGATTATTTCTTGCTGCATTATAACAACATAAAAGCGTCCAACGTCTATCAGGAGAATTATTTTTATCTGATCTATGGAGAGTATTACAATGAAAGAACAAAACATCGCCTGGGTCCATTTCACAATAAACCAACTCTAAATGTTTTTTTGCCTCTTCAACTCTTTTGAGATCCACTCCTACTTGTCCGCTCTCAAGCAACGCATGATCAATTCTACCTAAGTTGTTTGAACCTGATAAAACCTGTAAACATCCATTTTTTCTAGTACATTTGTCCAATGCAATCATTACAGTTGCCATGAGTGGAAATAAACATCCATTATTATACCAGTAACCATAATCTTGATGCCACTCCCAAGCACCTCCTTCATAAGGTTCTTTAGCCGTGATTTTGGAGTGATAGTGATAAACTTCACCTCCGAGTAAACTTTCCATTGTATCAACAATTTTTTCTGATCTTGCCGTGACGCCATAAATACTATCGTCAGGATGGTTCCATGCCATCATTTTTGTTGTTAAACCTTCAGAATCTTTTCTATCATATAAATGATCCCTTATGGCTGGATCCTGTCTTGAGGCATTCTGTAAAAGCTCTGTTTCTTTTTCATTAAAAAAATTTTTAACTATAACATAACCATTTTTATGAAAGTCAGAAGTTTCAGATTCACTTAGAAATGATCCCATTTAATTTAATCTCCAAGTTACATTTTGTTTATAATACTAAGACATATTTTTTAATTCGTGCCAATTATAATAACTTTTTTTTATATCAGCATCATAACCAAATGCCTCTAAAACATTTTCTAAGTAAATTAAAAGATTTTTACTCAATATTTTTTTATTCTTTAAATTATATTTGTTCTTTAAAACTTCTATCCAAATGGTCATAGCACTATGTACAATTGCTATCGGAATAGGATCTATATTATTAATAGTTCCATTTTTAGTATCTGCCACTAATGCATTTACTAATTTTTTAAAATCCTTTTGTAAATAAGAAAGCTTTTTTAAAATAAGTTCAGTAGAGCCATCGGCACTCTCTTTAGAGTTTGGTTCTTGCTCCCATTTCCTATCTAGTAAATCTTTCATAGGTGTTGGTATCTTTGTTAGTTTTGAATTAAGTTTTTGAAAATCTGATTCGATTTTATTAAGTAAAAGAATATTTTCATCATTGTTATTAATTTTAAATTTTTCACCAGACTTATAGTTTTCAAAGATTACATACATTCTTCTAGAAGTTTTTATTAGCTCTGATAAAGAAAGTTTAACAAAAACATTTTTTTTTGAACTTTTGATTATAGTTCGTAATTCTGACTCTATTTGTTCTCTTTTCTTCAAAATCGACCTTTTTAAAATAAATCTAATTTTTTGGTACAATTATATAATGTATTTTGCATACACATTAGGTACATTTCTTTAGCTTTAGTATATTGATCTTTGCTCATCTTTTTTTTAATCATGTCAATGTTTTGGCTTGCTCCGCCTATATTTAAATCTTGAGCTAAACTCCACCACAGAAAAGCTCTAGGATAACTGACAATTACACCTTGACCTTGATAATACATATTTCCGATAATAAGCCTTGAAGATGGGTGTTCTCGAAGCGCTGCATATTTGAAGGCTTTCAGAGCTGACTTATAATTTTTTTTTATTCCTGAACCTTTTAAGTAAGCATGACCTAAAGCGTAATTAGCTAAAATGTTACCTTGATTAGCAGACAAGAAAAACCAACTAAATGCTTCATTATTATTGACTGGGACACCCAACCCTTTTTTGTACATAATTCCTAAGTTATATTGAGCTTTATCATCTCCTAAATTTGCTTCATAACTCAAATAATACAAAGCTTTCTTATAGTCTTGATCCTCTAATGCCTGGTACCCTTTTAGTCTGTCATTTGCAAAAGTAGTTGAGCTAAAAATAATTAAAATCAAAAAAAATAATTTTATCATTTTGAATTTTTCCTTCTTTATAATTAATAAAATGACTTTACCAGCTCCACAACAAGTTTTTTATCTTTAAATTTTATTTATACTATTATTTGAAACTTATTTTTAAAAAAATGTATAAATACATCTTAGTTTCAAAATAAAGGATATTAAGTGTATCTTGCTGGTATATTAAATAAATTTGTAAGTAAATTCCCAAAACCATTAATTTCAATAAGCCTAATGGTTATATCAGGTTTATTTTTTGTCTTTATGCATAGTGCTGTTAAGTATTTGTCGAAAGAAGTACATATTTTTGAGATTGCATTTTTCCGTTGTGCTTTGGTAATTTTTGTACTGGCACCAATAATTTTACAACAAGGTAAAAGTGTCTTTATTACCGGACAACCTAAAATTCAGTTTCTACGAATTACAACTAATTCCGTGGCTATGTTGTGTTTTTTTTACGGGATTTCTTCTACTCCACTAGCTCAATTAACTACATTAGGTTTTACTGTACCAATATTTACAACCATATTGGCTGTTGTTTTTATGAAAGAAAAAATTAGGTTGCGAAGAACAAGCGCTTTAATCATTGGTTTTATTGGAACTTTAATTGTTATGCGACCAGATATTTCAATTGAATTAGGTGCCGTTTTAATTATTTTTTCTTCTTTTTTATGGTCTGTTTGTCTGATTTACATAAAAAAACTTACAGAAACTGATAGTGCAATTACCATTTCTCTTTATTTTGGAATAGGAATGATCCCAGCTACTTTTGTTATGGCGTTTCCTATTTTTGAAATGATTGATTTAAGACAATTCATAATCTTAATATTCATAGCCATAACCGGAACTTTAGCTCAAACAATAATGAATTTTGCATTTGAAAAAGGGGAGTTAGCTTTGCTTCTACCTTTTGATTTTTTAAGACTCATATGGTCAGTTCTTATTGGTTATGCATTATTTGCAGAGGAACCTGAGATTACATTATGGATAGGTGGATTTTTAATAATTGGATCAACATCATACATTGCATGGCGAGAAGCGAAATTAAAATAAATTACAAAAGATCTATCCAGATAATGATGAGGCGCCACCATGATCAGCGGACCATGTCATTGGATCATTCAAGAAACTTTCTACCTCTGCAATCTCATTATTTTCAAAGTAATTAAACTCCTTAGCTACTTTCAAAACATCCCACCAAGTGGCTAGTGAATGCATTTGCAGGCCAATATCTTCTAATGTTTTCCTTGTTTGTGGAAATATATCATAATAAAAAACTACGAAGGTGTGATCAACTTTGGCGCCAGCTTGGCGAAGTGCTTGACAAAACTTTATTTTACTATTTCCATCTGTAGTTAAATCTTCAACTAAAAGTATATGTGAGTTATTTTCAAAATCACCCTCAATTTGAGCATTTCTTCCAAATCCTTTTGCTTTTTTTCTAACATATTGCATAGGTAGCATCATCCTGTCAGCGATCCATGCAGCAAAGGGAATACCTGCCGTTTCTCCTCCAGCGATTGAGTCAATACTTTCAAACCCAATATTACGTGTAATTTCAGAAGCTGCAAAATCCATTAATGTATGTCTTACTCGAGGATAAGAAATTAGTTTCCGGCAATCTATATAAACCGGACTTGCCCAACCTGAAGTAAATTTGAACGGGTCTTTAGCACTAAATCTAACTGCTTCAACTTCTATTAGCATTTTAGCAGTTATCCTTGATATAACACTTTTCTCGGGGAAACTAGTTGAAAACATTTTTAATTTTTCCTTATCTAAACATGTTTATTAAGTATTTAATCTTAGTACATTTGAAACATTTTCTTACCTAACAATTTCTAAATATAAAGTATTCAGATAAATGATTAAATGAATATTTAAAAATAGAGTCATAAATCACTTAAGTATATTATTCATAATCATTTAAAAATTTATTTAATGTTGAAACACTTTTCATAAAATCTTTTATCTCCATTCTTTCATCTGGATTATGAGATCCTTTGTCATTTCTTATAAAAATCATTCCTGTTTTTATACCCTGATTTGAAAATATAGCGGCATCATGAGTTGCGCCACTTGCTACAGAAACCCTTGGGAAACCTAAAGACTCACTTGCATCTAAAAGTTTTTTTACAATTTCTTGATTACATTCAGCTGGATCTGATTTAATTACATTGTCAAACTCAAAATAGACCCCTTTTTCTCTTTCTATTGTTTTACATTCCGATCTTAATAATCCTTCTAATGCGTCCAGAGTTGAAATATCTTGGCTCCTTGATTCAAAACTAAATAAAATTTCTCCAGGTATTCTAGACATAGCCTGATTGTCAACATCTGTATGAAAAATACCAGAAGTTAGAACAAGGTCACCACCATGTTGTTCTATTGTATTCCAATGATCGTCCATACGAGTTATCAAATCGGCACCAGCAAAAACAGCATCTTTTCTTAAATATCTCGGAATAGTACCGGAATGTCCAGCTGTACCCTTACATCTTATTTTGTGATGACGATAATTACCTCGAATCCCAGTTACAACAGCAATTGGCCAATTTTTATCCACTAAAATAGGGCCTTGTTCAATATGTATTTCTATAAAAGCTTCAATCTGATTTTTATTTATCAAAGTTTTACATTTTCTAATCTGATCTAATTTTACACCAGATTCTGTCATAGCTTTTGATAATTTTTTTCCGTTGCTTCTATGAGTGGAATTTAAATCTTCTTGAGATATTAAACCAAACAATGCTTTAGAACCAATACAGTTTTTTCCATACCAAGCACTTTCTTCACCTCTTAATACTAACAATTTTATAGGCAAGGAAGTTTTAACTTTTTTTTCTTTTAAGTAAACTAGAATTAAGAAACCAGCGATTACCCCTGCAAGTCCATCAAAATTACCTCCCTGAGGAACAGAGTCTATGTGTGATCCAATTAGTATATGATTATTTTTTATAGATTGTTCTAATGATAAATAAACATTTGCAGCAGCATCTTTTTCAATATAGAAACCAAATTCTTTTGCTAAATTTATCATATAATTAATGCTTATGGTTTCTCCTTTCCCATAAGATTCTCTAGAAACGCCAACTTTATCTTTAGTTAATGCCTCAATTTCGTTAAAAATTTTTATAGCTAATTCTTCAATCCATGCTTCCTTATGTAGAGGCATTGTATTTTTTGACATTTTTTAACATCCAATATTTTTTAAATAAATATGATTGATTTAACTATTAAATAAATGAATTTAAGATTCACTAAATTTTAGATTAAAAGAAATTACCTAAGAAAAACAAATTTGCCTTCTTTTGATTTTTCAACATTATACGAATATCCGTCTAAGTTGAATTTTTTCAAATCTTCTTCATTTACCAAACGATTTTGAATTATGAACCGAGCCATAGCTCCCCGAGCATTTTTAGCATAGAAACTTATAATTTTTTCTTTACCATTTTTACGTTCCATGAAGACAGGAGTAATGATGTTTAAAGAAAGATTTTTAAGATTTATCGCATTAAAATATTCATTTGAAGCACAATTTACTAAAGTATCTATTCCAAATTTTTTTGCGTGTTGTTTTAGATTATTAGAAATTTTATAGTCCCAATATTCATATAATGAATTACCGTGAGATCCTTTTAATTTACTCCCCATTTCTAAACGGTAGGGTTCAATTGAATCAAGTGGGCGCAATAAACCATACAAACCAGACAAAATTCTAAGATGTTTTTGAGCCCATTCAAGGTCATGTTGATCCATCTTTTCTATATCTAAACCTTTATAAGTATCTCCTGCAAAGGCAAAAGCTGCAGCTTTTCTATCTTGCTTACCAAAATCCATAAATCTTTTCTTATTTAGTTCTGCTAATTGAGTGCTGATTCCCATTAGATCTTTTAAATTATCTGAGCTTAATTTTCTGACTTCAGTAATCAACTCATTTACGTTTTCAGCAAAAAGCGGTTTGGTTTCTTTAACCTTATTAATAGGGTTCATATTAAGTTTTTTCGCTGGGGAAACGACTACTAACATTTTTTTCTCCGTTATTACTTTAATTAAAATAATGCATATACTTAGAAAAGTCTAGATGATGGATTTTGTTCTAAATAAACATTACCCACATCCAATTAATATGTTAAAAATCTAAAATATAAATGAGTATTTCTTAATCTTGGTCAATCAATGGAATTACTTTCTTCCAAAAAAACTTTACCTATTATCCTTTTAATAATTTTAATTCTGGTTTGGACTTCAGTATGGTCTTTATTTAAAATTGCAATAGAAGTCATTCCCCCTCTAAGTTTTAGGGTTATTATTGGAATACCAGCTTTTATTTTATTGTTAATTCTTGGTTTTAAAAAAGTTAAAACAATTAATGTTCCTAAAGGTGATTGGAAACCTTTAATATTGATAAGTTTTTTTAATGTCACCTTATGGCAAGTATTAATGTTGTATGGAATAAGTATGCTTGGTGGAGGAAGAGCCGCCGTTTTAACATATACAATGCCTGTATGGGCAACAATTTTTGCAGCTATTTTTGGTTATGAAAGAATTAATATTTCTATTATATTTTCTTTAGTTTTAGGAATGATGGGTATTTTTTTCCTTTCGATTGAAATAAATGTTTTTGAAAATATTTTTGGTTTTCTCATCACCTTATCTGCTGGCTTAAGCTGGGCAGTTGGGACTATGATAGTAAAGTATGGTGGTATTAAATCTGACGGATTAATTGTGGCAGGTTGGCAGCAAATTATTGGAATAATCCCTATCATACCATTTGCTTTATATTTTGATTTAAACAATTTTGGGTCTTTAAATTATATACATTTTTTTATTATTTTATACGGTATATTTTTATCTAGCGCATATACATATTGGGCTTATTTTACAATTTTACAAAAATTTTCAGTTAACGTAACATCTATATCAGTCATGGCAGTTCCCATTTTAGCTATACTAGTAGATTATATTTTTGTAGATGTTAAATTCTCTTGGTTAGATGTTTTAGCCCTATTTTTCATAGTGTCTGGTATATATATTGTTGCAACAAAGCCATTCAACAAAACTGAAAAATCAGTCAATTAAAAAACCACTTAAGTCCAAGTCTTTAGAAAGATTAATCTCATTGACTTCTCCTTTTGAAATTTCAACTCTAGCTCCAGTTTCTCTTAATTTTTTCAAAACCTCTTCACCAAATAATTTCCATGTTTTTTCTTCAATTTTTTTGCTTGGCCAAACTGTCATAGAATATCTTTGTGTATCAGAAACATCCACAGACATCCTTAGGAGCATTCCTTCTGCAAACCCCTTTGTCTTTCCTATTTGTACTAAAAGATTTGAGGCTGCTTCTTTTGAGAAGTCATTCATAAAAGATAGTTTCACAATTCTTACATACATTTACGTAACCAGACAATATCAGCTTAAATCTTAAGTAAAAAGTGTTCCAAAATGAAAAAATAATCAAGAAGATCTTTATTAATCAATTTTTCATTGGATTTATGGCCTTCAGATCCTGTTCCAGGTCCAATATTAATAATATTAATATAATCATCTGCAAAATATCTACCATCACTTACACCAATAGAAGATAAAAATTTTGGTTTTTTACCAGTAATAATTTGTTTAGAATTAGACAATTCTTTTAGATAAATATTAGATTTATTTGACTTAAATGGATTTGTGCCAGTAAGGAATTTAATTTTTGCAGATTTATCAATTTTTAAAATAAAGTTTTTAATTTCAGTAAAAGCTTTTTTTACATCTTCTTTATGTGTAATTCTTCTATCAATAATTATATCAGTTCTAGCAGGCACAACATTTACGTTTTCTCCGCCAGATACAATCCCTATATTAATTGTAGATTTATGTGTTCCAACGTTATGTTTTTTTAGTTCTTTTTTAAATTTGGAACTAAGTTCACTTATTATTTTTGCAGATTTTTCAATTGCATTTTTCCCTTTATGAGGCTCACCTGCGTGAGAAGTTTTACCTAAAATATTAACCTCTACCCAAAACACACCCCTTTCTTCTATAACAAAATTATTATTAGTTGGAGCACCTAGAATTAGCGTATGTGGTTTTATTTTTTTTGATCTTCTTAGATATTCTGTACCATCTGGTCCTAAATTCTCTTCATCTGTTACAAAAGTAAAATCTATATTTTCTCTAATATTAGGAAACAATCTTTTAAAATTTTTAGCTAAATATAGATGTACTGCTGCACTTCCTTTACAATTAACCGCACCAAGACCATATGAATAATCTTTTCCAATTTTAAGACTATATGGGTCACTTTTCCACTCGCTCAAAATAGGCCTAACAGTGTCTATATGTGAGTTAAAAACAATTGATTTTTTTAAACCTTTATAATTTGAAGCTACAATATTTATTTTCTCTTCATCAACACCAAAAGATTTAACCTTTAACCCACTATCTTTAAGATATGAATTTACAAAATTACCAAAATCTTTACTACTTCCTGGAGGATAACAAGTATCTATTTTTACAAGTTCTTTTAATAAATTTAATAATTCTTTTTTTATATTTTTTTTCATTTTAAGTACTAAAGAATTTATTTATTGGCGGAGAGAACCTCCTCACCTATTTCTTGTAACTATCTAATTTTATTCAATATTAAATTAAAATAATTGATCAGTCTACAATCTAGCCAACAAATTTGATCAGATGTTAAGTTATTACATCAATAATTCATGTAGAAATAAACAACAATGAAAATAAATAAACCAAAAATAATAATTAAATATTTCATCTTTTCCATACTTATATCAGTTTAAATAATAGACAAAACAATATTATTTCTGTCACTTTTCTTTTAAACACGTGCATAATTTAAAAGTATTTTTTTCTTGCTTGTTTTAACTTAACTCATAATAAATAATTTTTTATGATACGTTAATTATTTAGAAATATTTTATTAATTTTGTAAAATGACAGAACTTAAAAAAGCAGTGAAGGAAATTATTAAGAATGATTTTAAAAGAGCCTTTGAAATTTTATTACCTATGGCACAAGATGGGAATGCTAGTGCTAAGTTTTATATGGGTTACCTTTATTTTAATGGATTGGGTGTCATTGAAAATGAACAAGAATCAGAAAAACTTCGCCTAAGTGCAATCAATATATTTAAAGAACAGGCAGAAAATAGCAATAAGGAAGCGATCTCTAAATTAGGTAGAATTCTTGCTGATGGCTCACAATTAGACAACATAGATTATTTAGAAGAACTAAAATGGCTCCAACTTGCTTCTAGAAATGGATGTCGTGAAGCCTCTTTTATGTTAGGCAACATTTATAACACTGGACATAAAATAAATGACACTAATAAAAGTGATTTTTTTCCAATCATAAATAAAAAGGAAGCTTTTAAATGGTTTAAGATTTCGGCTGAGCAAGGTATGGCTTTTGGAATGATTAATGTCGCAAGTTTTTTTAGACTTGGCACAGGTGTAAATCAAGATTTAAAAGAGGCATTTAAGTGGTATAATATCGCCATATTAAGCTACAAAAAAATGGTAAATTATAGATTTGCTGATGTCTGGGAAAATGAGGTAATACCGGGCAGCAATCAGCATATAATTAAAATAAAAAGAAAACTTAAATCAACTGAGATTTTTGAAATAGTTAAAATTGCAAATGAATATGTGCGTCAGAAAACTGAAGATGGGGTTTTCAATTATTCAAACAAAGATGATTTAGATGATTTTTTAGATTTTATTAATTATTATAATTAAAATTAAATTTTACAGATGAATAAAAAAGAGCTTTGGTTTTACGCAATATGTTTTTTTATTTTCTGTATAGACAGAAATATAATTTTGTTTTTTAATTAAATTACTACAAATTCACAGAAAGCAACTTAAATAGCTCTGATTTATGTTTTGCAAATACTTCATTTTCTAACTTTCCCTTTCCAGTTCTTAAAAATGTTGTTTCTGTATATAACTCCTAACTCATATGAAACATAAAAATCAAAATATTAAAGAAGTTGCTTAATTAATGAAAATTACACCATAATAGTAATGTATTTAAATATTAATAAGGAACCTAGAATGTCAGAAAATTCTCCAGCAAATACATTAAGCTATGTAATAGTGAATAATACAGAACAAGATTACCCTATTGGTCCTGGAGAAACATGGAAGTTTATTGTTAAAGTGGAAGATCAAATGGATGCATATAATCAAATGAGTAAATGTCAGCAACAAGCAAATCAATTTGGACATGATATAATGAATGTATATTTAGATGATATGCCATTTAATCCAAGGGGTTGGTATTCTGGTGGTGTAAATGAAGATAAAATACATTATGATGATAATATCAAAATAGATAATTTAACTGACGAAACTAGATCATAATTAATCAAAATATTTTATGTTTTTCTCTTGCCACTATTTGATTAAGCAATTTTACTTTTAAAACTTACTAACTTATAAACAATTTTGAACTTTTATGATTAAATAGCAAATTTAAATTATGTTTAAAGAAAAAATAAAAGTCTACATACACCATAAAGAACATGCCAACTTAGACTCTTTTCCTTTGAGATATGGATATTATTATGAAGATAACATTCTTCTTGATCTTTATAATTGTACTAACTGGCATCAAAAATATAAAGGGCAAGAAAATGAACAATTTACAGTAGATGCAAATTTTCTAGATTTAGAAGGTAATGAAAAGGAAGGTCATTTTGTTCTTTATGATAAAAAAATGCCACACCCAAAGGTGGGCACAGTTTGGTCTTATAATACAAAAACAGAGTACCTTTTATCAGAACATCTAAAAGAATTAAGGATGCAAGGAGATATCAATCAAGATTATTTGGTAACAATTCACCCTTATTATTTAAGTGGTGAAGCAAATAGCGTTGCAGGTCTAATAGCCACGATAAAAAAAATCACAGAACAGAATAAAATTAATGAGATAAGAAAAGTGAGAACAGAAATTAGAGAGGAAAAAAAAGTTGAAATTGGACACCTTAAAAATACTTTAGATAAAAAAAATATTGAGATTGAGACACTAGAAAACAAAATATCAGAATTAACCCAAAAAATCCAAAAAGATAGTATTAAAATTGAAAAAGACAGACAGTCTGAACCTTCAATTAAAAAAACTTCTAATACAAACCTAGAAATTGACAAAGATTATGACTTTTACTCCAATAACTTATATATTGATGGGTTAAAGAAGTTTCCTAAATTAAATGGTTTAGATGGTCCATTTTCCGATAAAATTACAAAAATTTTTGGTCCTCCAGGTACCGGCAAAACAACCAAGTTGATAGAAATTATTAAAGAATATATTAAAAATGGTGTTTTACCGAGTGAGATTGGATTTTTTACATACACAAATTCAGCAAAAAATATTGCAATAGAGAGAATATTAGAAACCTTTCCTAATTTCAAAAAAGAAGATTTTAATGGTTTTAAAACTGTCCACGCAATGGCATACCAAACTTTATCTGCAAATTTGGAACTAGTTAACAGAGAGCAAGCTCTGGCTTTTGACCCAAATATTCAGTTCAAATATGTAATGATTAACGAAGATGATGAAGCTTCAAAACAGGAGAGAGCTTACCATGATGTTATTGATGCAGCTAGTATTGGCAGAAGTAAATTAATTCCATTTGAAGAATATCTGAGAAATTTAAGTATATCTGACGCTAAAAGATTAAATAAGTGGCTTCGCTATCCTTATAACAATCAAGAGCGGCCAATATATGAAGAAGATATAGGTAAAATTGTAGGCTATAATAATGAATGGGAAAATTATAAAAGGGAAATTAACGTCATTGACTTTACATCAATGTTAGAATTAGCCGTAGAACAAGAGCACAGTATTCCTTTTTATAAAGTCTTAGTTATTGACGAAGCACAAGACCTTAATAAGTTACAATTTGCTGTTTTAGAAAAATTAATTGCCAAATCAGAAGCAGTTTACTTTGCTGGAGACGATGACCAAGCAATTTGTGAAGGAATGGGAGCATCTCCAGAAACTTTTTTGAATTATAAAGCTAAATCCGAATACATTTTGTCTCAATCATATAGAGTACCAAAAAATATTCATAAAAAAATATTTTCTCTTAATGGTATTATTGAAAAATTAGATAAAAAATTTCTTAGAAAAGATAAAGACTGGATAGCAAAAGAAGCTAAAAATAATCTTTCATCTGGAATAATAGAAAATATTAGCTGGGATAATTTAACCGATCTTTTAATAAAATACCCCCGAAAACAATGGCTTTTAATGGGCGCCACTGGGAATACATTAAAGAAACTTTCTAATATACTTTTATCAAATAATATTGATCATTACTTATCTAACGAATTTAAAGGTAATAGAAACAACAAAATTCTTCCAACTATTCGCATAAAAACTATTTGGGGCGCAAAAGGTGATGAAGCAGATTGTACTGGTCTTATATTAGAAGGAGGTTCTTATGCAGATCAATTTATGTATAGAGATGACCCAAGATTAATTTATGTTGGTCAAACAAGAGCAAAATTTATACATCTAAATATTAATAAGTATGTTTTTCAAGATACTAATTACGTTAAAGAATTAATAAAACAATTACCTGATCATATAGTATCTAAATCAATTCACTCAAATCTTAGTGAAAATCAAGATAATGCATCTAACATTAACAAAAACAATAAACATTTACTTTCTAGTTATAAAGACGACCTTATTTCAATTAATTCATATTTAAACGTTGAAGAAAAATACAAAAGAAACACTGCAGTACTAATTGATGTTATTTTAACAAAAAGACCATCACGAGAAGGCCTTAAAGATTGTGTTGAGTTAATTATGGGAGATGGGACAAGACGAGGGAAAAATTATGGGGACTTAAATAAAGTTTTTCAAGTAGCTACGAAGTTAAAAGGATTAAGAATTTATAATGATGTTACTGGCAAAAGTTCTGAATATAATTGGTTTAACAATATTTCAATTAATGAAGATGAGGATACTAACTCCTAATGAAAGTTTTAATTGCTGATCATAACAAAAGTACTATTGCTTCAATTGAAGAGCTTGATCCTTCGTTTGAGGTTGAATTAGGTGATCCATTAGCTTTTGACATAGATGCAGTTGTAAGTCCTGCCAATACAAAAGGTATTATGAATGGAGGATATGACGCAGTCCTAAGAAGATATTTTGGTATAGGAATAGAATATATGGTTCAGCAATATCTTGAAAAATTTAAGATTGATGTAGGTCAAGCTATTGCTGTAAAAACAGGGCACTACAAAGTTGATTGGTTAATAGTAAGCCCTACTGTCAGCGTAAGTGGCGAAGGACTTTCTGGACATACAAGTGTAACTTACGCCTGTGCTTACAATTCTGTTAAAGTTGCAATTGATAAAAAGGTTAAATTTTTAGGAATGACTGGCTTAGGAACAGGAGTTGGTGGCCTAGATAGAAGAAAAGCAGCAAAACAACAAGTAAGAGGGATAGAAGACGCTCTAGGGGAATTCTCTTAATAATTTTTAAAAGAGGTTTAAAATGGCTATTGTAACAGTAATAAATAACGATATTTTAATATCTGTGGAAAAAGCTACCTATGACAATGTTGAGTGTATTAAGTTAAATTTTCAAAAAAGCAATTCTAAATATAAAAATTTAGAAGTCTTTGAGGGAAACAATATGGAACAAGTATTTGTAGATGCAAAAAAGTTAATTGGTCAAAACGTTACAGTTACTTGTTGGGATCCCCATAATGCACCAGGAATGTGGTCCAATAATAATTGGTTTAAAGATATAGCTTTACTCAACAACAACACGAATGATTCACATATTCTGGATAAAGGGCCATGCATAAAATGTGGAATTTATGATCATTTTGTATGCTTTAGCGAAGACTCTGGTCAAACTTGGATGCATTATGCTTGCAAAGATAATTAGTTTTAAATTTTTTAAAACAAAAAATAGGGTTTTATTATGACAGAAATAAAAGCTCAAAAAAAAAGATTAATATATCTTGAAACAGGTAATCCCTATTGTCTATCTGTAGGTGATAATGAGAAAATCACTAAAAACGATCTTCATAATAATATTGAATCTCGTGTAGGATCATTACATCAATTTTTACTTAGGAATACAAATTTAATAAATTTTGATACTTCAGATCATTATATTTCTGGTGATGATTATAATGAATATGGATATAATGTTTTTGCGCTTTTTGATCTAAATATCAATCAAAATGAGGATAATAGTTTTGAAATTATAGGTTGTATAGACCTATTAACTGCAGCAGGTCAAGATATGTGGACAATAAATTACGAAAAATCAAAGCAATTATATAATAACAATTATTTGAAAGATGGTTTGGATAAAAAACCAAAACTTGGATTTTATGATTGGCTATTTCAAATGTTAAAACAAAGACTTGACATTGATGATATAGTTGATGACGCGTTAACAATGGGAATTAATAATTGGGCATCATATGAAGAGACTAGAAAAAATATAAAATTATCAGAAGATAGTTACAAATTATTAAAGCCAGACTATGGAGATTAATACAAAGTTCAATACTTATTATTAATGCAAACCATAAACATTTAGTCTTTTTACTATTAAAAATAGTTAACTAAATAAAGTGAAATAAATAGTTTTAGAAATGATTTATAAATTATTAATATTATTATTTTTAATTAATGTTGTATTTCTAAATTTTTTTGGTGTTTATCACTTAAGTGGTAATTCTATGAGACCCACTTTAGATGATAAGCAGTTTGTTTTTTCTTTTGTTGATTATTACAAAAAAAACGAAGTCAACTATGGCGACATTATTTTTTTAAATGTTAAAGATGAAGAAGTTCCATTGATTAAAAGAGTTGTAGGCTTGCCAGGCGATAAAATTGAGATGAAAAAAGGAATTTTGATAGTTAATGATGTACCTAAAACTATTGATAAAGAACTGGAGATGAATATTTATGAGGAAAAAATAAACGATTTTAAGTCATTTAAAATTCTAAATATCACTAAGGTAGATGAAGGAGATTATTTTGAGGAAATTAAAATTCCTAATGGTTTTTACTTTGTCCTAGGGGACAACAGAGAAAATAGTAGGGACAGCAGAGACATAGGATTAATTTCAAAAAAGAATATTACAGATAAACACATACCAGATACACATTTTGTGTATAATTTATCATGGTATTTTTTTGGTATATCAAGGGGTATAAGAAAAGTTGAAGTATATTGCCAAAAACTCTTCAATACTGTTTCAAATTTTTCATGGAAGGAAAAGTACAACTATATTTTAAAAAAAATTAGAACAATATAATTTTAATTCTTTGGCATTTTTTTGGACAAATTTAATAAACTATCTGCTCTAGCAATTAACTCTTGATGTGTTATTTCTCCTCTAGATGGCTTTAAATTTTTTATTCCCTCCAATAGGTCAACTAACCACTTCACAATAATCCCATTGTTATCTGTTACCTTAGATAGTTCTGTATATTTTTTATTAGTTTTTTCATATGTATTTGACTGAGCACCAACTAAGCTTAAGTATCTTATCCCAATTGTTGCTTTAGCAACTTTACTAATTTCTTGGTCATCAAATGCCTCCAACAAAGCACGGTGTGCCTTGTTGGTAAGCAAATTAGATTGATTAACTATGTTGTATAAAACTTCTAAATAAGCTTTCTCCTTAGCAAAAATAAATTCTGGATTAACTTGCCATCTAGAAATTGTTTCTCGCCTAATAGATAATTTTTTTGCAACATCACTAGGTCTATGACCTACTCCAAGCAATTCCGCTGCAATTAGTTGTCTTTTGTTGAGTTTCATTGACTTTTAGGTTTATGACCTAGAAAACCTCTGTTCTCCTTCTTCCTTAAATTGATAACTTCATCAATTTCATGCTCATCCCAAG
>CACCSH010000001.1:0-532124 GCA_902548635.1 uncultured SAR116 cluster alpha proteobacterium | reverse complement strand
AAATTCACCTGCATTTTTAGCATTTCTGACTGCTGCAGTAGCAATAAGTATCTGGTGTTTAACTGACATTGTTTTCACAATGTATGCAAAGCGTTTTATTGCAGATAAAGCTCTCGAAATTGATTGGTTTGATATTTTTTTGGTTCGAAATAAACCTTCACCAAGTTTACAGTTTAGTCTTTCATTAAATAAGGGAAAAGGATACTTACCGTTTTGAGGATAGACTACTAATCTAATAGAATTAGATCCAATATCAATTATTGCTAATTTACCTTTACTTAATTTCTTATCAAAACTTAATGCTAATTCATTCATTCTTGTATTTTAGCTAAGCTTCCCTGTCCCGATAAACTTGGGTTATTCATAAAATACGTGTGCGCACAAAATGACTTATCCTCGTTCTCATTCTTGGAGTATTCTCCATATTCATTTAATTGCCAAGTATTTTTTGTATCGTTTATTAAGGCAGGCAATACTTGTGTAAGAACTTGGTTTCTGACTGTCTTGTTTTCTAATGGTATAAAAGCCTCAACTCTATGGTATAAATTCCTGGGCATTATGTCCGCTGAAGATATATAAACTAGATTACTTTCAGATTGAATTTTTCCTTTATTCGCAAAAACATAAATTCTTCCATGTTCAAGGAACCTTCCAATAATAGCTGAAACTGTAATATTTTCTGACATCCCTTTAACATTAGGGCGAAGACAACAAATGCCTCTAACCATTAAATGAATTTTTACACCTGCATTAGATGCTTCGTATAGTTTCTCAATAATTTTTTGATCGACAATAGCATTGCATTTAATCCAAATTCCACTTTCAAAACCCTTTTTAGTATTATCTATCTCATTATCAATTTTCTCCATTAGCCAATCAAATGAGGAATTAGGTGATATTATCATCTTATTTAATTGTTTTGGTTGAACATGACTTGTAAGAAAATTGAAAACTGACCTTGCGTCCTCACATATTTTTTTATCCATAGTAAATAATGAAAAATCTGTGTAAATTTTAGCAGTATATGGATGGTAATTACCAGTTCCACAATGAGCATAAGAAACTAGTTTTTTTCCTTCTTTTCTTGTTATTAAAGATAATTTTGCGTGTACCTTTAAATCAACTAACCCATAAGCAACTTGAGCACCTGCTCTTTCTAAGATTCTAGCTAGTTGCACATTATTGTCTTCATCAAATCTAGCTTTTAATTCAATTACTGCGACAACAGATTTACCTGCCTCAGCAGCTGCTACCAATGCTTGCACGATAGGAGAGTCAGGTGAAGTCCTGTATAACGTTTGTCGTATCGTCAGAACATTTTTATCAATAGCTGCCTGTTGAAGTAAACTTAAGACAACATCAAAACTTTCATAAGGATGATGAACTATTATTTCTTTATTCTTTATGGCTAAAAAACAATCACCTTTAAAATCCAAAATTCTTTGTGGCATTCTAGGTTTATAAGGTTTAAATAAATCTTGTTTGGGCAAATTATTTATTATTTCTGTAAAGTCACTTATGCCAACAAATCCTTCTGCTACAAATATATGTTCATCAGGAATATTTAATTCTCTTGTTAATAATTTCTGTGCAGTTTTGGATAAGTCATGGGAAAAAATCAAAGAAACGATTCCACCCCTTTTTCTTGCTCTTATTGCAGACTCAAATTGTCCTATCAGATCGTCTGCCTCGTCATCTATTTCTATTTCTGCATCTCTTAATACTCTGAACATGCCTGATTTTAATAATTTATATTCTGGATAGATTAAATGAACAAACTTTGTGACTAGGGTTTCCAACATTGCGTATTTTTGAAGCTCACCTGGTAACCTTATAAATCTATCAATATTATCAGGAAGTAAAACAACGCAGTTAATATTATTACCGCTGGTATCCTTCATTTCCATTAACACACACTTACCTTTATTTTGAATAAATGGAAAAGGATGTGCGGGGTCTAATGTAGTTGGAGTGAGAAGTGGCAAAATATTTTGTTCATAATATTCCTCAAGCCACTTTAATTCATTTTTATTCCATTGATTTTCAAATAAAATTGAAACATTACAATCTTCATCTTGATTTAATAAGTACTTCAAACATTTTTGTTGTTTATTTTTTAAATCTTTGGAAGCACTCAGTACAGATTTTAATAATTCATCTGCCCTCATTCCAGTTTCTGGAACTATTTTAGAGCCTTGACTAATTAACTGAAGTAATCCAGCTATTCTAACCATATAGAATTCATCTAAATTTTCTGATGAAATGGTTACAAATCTTAATCTTTCACCAAATGGAATTGCTTTATCATACGCTTTAAGCAAAACCCTTTCATTAAAAGACAACCAACTAATTTCTCTATCAAAATATCTATCTTTTTGATAACTAATAATTTTTTTTGTTGTTAGGTTTAAAGACAATTTAGCCTCAAAAATTGGAGTTTTGAGTTTCATTCAGTAATAATCTACCTTAAATTCATCAATTATTACTATATGAATTCTCAAAACTAGGCATTTATAGACTTAAATTATTACAATTTTGTTACGCTGTAAATCTTTAGATCATTACCTCAATTAAGAATGGGCCTTTGTCTTTTAATCCATGCTTAAAATTTTTTACTAAGTCTTCTAAATTGTCTACTCTAACTGCATCAACTCCCATACCCTTAGATACAGATACCCAGTCTAAAGATGGATCTTTTAAAGATAACATTTCCAAAGCTGATTTGCCTGGATTATCAACACCAACGTTAGTTAACTCACCTTGTAGAATTTTGTAACTTTGATTTGCGAATATTAATACGACTATGTCTAAATTTTCTCTCGCCATTGTCCACAAAGACTGGACAGTATACATCGCACTACCATCTCCTTCTAAGGAAATAACTTTTTTGTCAGGGCATGCAACTGCCGCACCTATGGCAACTGGCATTCCGAAACCAATTGATCCCCCACAATTATTAAGCCATGTATGTGGATGAGAACCAGCTGTTTGATAAAAAAATTCTCTCCCAGTAGTCACAGATTCATCTACAACTATTGCATTTTCTGGAATAAGAGCACCCAAAACCATACCAAGGGAAGTTGGATTTATGGGACCACTTGGAATATCAGGAATTTTGAATTCTGAGACTGTGCTTGGTTTATTATCACTAATTCCCACTTTATCTGATAACTCATTAATAACACTAGTAATGTCATCTGAAAGTGACGCTAATTCAATAAACTTTGTAGTTTCTTGTGTTAGCACACCTGGCTTATTTGGATATGCAAAAAAAGCAACAGGTCGCCTTGCTCCTATAATTATAATACTGTCGAAATCTTTTAGAACTTCGACAGCTTTATCAACCACATAAGGTATTCTAACTGAGTTTACTCTTCCTGCACCTTTATCTAATCGAGCATTAAACCAATCTGTTTTCATTGGACAACCTATTTTATCAGCTACTTTTGCTAGCTTTATTAGATTTTTTTCTTCTAACGCTGAACCACCTACAAGTATTAGAGGATTTTTAGCTTCACGAAGAGCTGTTAAAGCTTCATCAATTAAATTTGAGGAAACGGTACTATATTTATTTTTTAAATTAATAGATTGAATTGCGTTTCCTTCATTCCATGCAGTGTCACCAGGTAATATCAAAGTAGAAATTTGCCCTGGATTAACATTTGCCATTTCAATAGCCTCAGCTCCATCAACTGCAATATCTTTTGATGATTTACTGGTTTTAACCCAATGAGAAACAGGTCTTGCTATCCCTTCAATATCTGAAGTCAATGGAGCATTGAGTTTTATATGGTCAAGGGCGTGCTCCCCAACAATATTTACTATTCCTGAACTTGCCTTTTTGGCATTATGAAGATTTGCAAGACCATTAGCCAAACCAGGACCCAAATGTAGTAAAGTAGAGGCCGGAGTTCTTTTCATCCTGAAGTAGCCATCAGCTGCTCCTGTAGCACAACCCTCAAATAGACATAAAATACTTCTCATTTTATCGTATTGATCTAAAGCTGCTACAAAATGCATTTCAGATGTTCCTGGATTAGTAAAACAAACGTCTACATTTCCTTCTAATAGAGTACCAACTAAACTTTCCGCACCATTCATTTAAATCTCCAAAATATGTTTAACAAATAAAATATATTCTAATTTTGAAAAAATGTCATGATTAGTCATTTTTCAGTTTTCTAAAAAATTTTTTTAAATTTAACTTTACAACTAATTTTCTCACTAAATTCGAACTTTTCGCTAAGTAAAGTATAGTTATTGAAATAATTATTATTCCACCGGGGAAAGGCGTAATGAAAATAATTATTCCTAATAATAACATTACCCATAAAAATAATTTAAATAAAAATAATTTCATTTATCATTTTTGTTTATTGTTTGTAACAGAATTATTAATTTAGATTTAATAAAATATTTATATAAGTAAATTTTTGAGAATTGTATAAGATCGTTTGATGTTTAAAAAGTTGGCGGAAAAGAATAAAGTAAGAAACTCTCTTACTATTATGGCGCAGTACCTTAATACATGTTTCATGATAAGCACCGTTGATGATGAATATTTAGTAAGTATTGAAAAAGGCAATGTAACAAATGTTGAAGAAGGACCGTTTGTAATGCCAAGCTATATTTTTAAATTAACAGCATCAAAGGATGAGTGGTTGAAATTTTTGCAATCAACTCCTCAACCAGGATCACATGATATTATCGCAATGCTTAGAAGAAAGGTTTTAAAATTTGAAGGAGATCTGCATCCCTTAATGTCACACCTGCTATACTTCAAATTGCTCCTTGCCTCCCTAAGACCAACGGAGAGTAATAATGAAAATTGAGAAAGAACCCATAACCGGTAATTACGGTAAATTTGAAATAGACGGAGTTAAACACAGAATTTACTGGGAAGAAGCTGGTGAGGGTATTCCTTTAGTTTGTCTTCATACTGCAGGCTCTGATGGAAGACAATACAGAGCTCTTCTAAATGATAAGAGAATATCAAAAAAGTATCGTGTTATAGTTTTTGATATGCCATGGCATGGTAAATCGTCACCTCCCGAAAATTCACAAGTTGGGCATTATAAACTTTCAACTGAGTCATATATTTCTCAAATAATGAGCTTTATAGACGGTTTAGAATTAGTTAAGCCGGTTGTAATGGGCTGTTCAATAGGCGGTAGAATCATTCTACATCTAGCTATACATTTCCCTGAAAAGTTTAAAGCCCTAATAGGACTTCAAAGTGCCGGACATTTAGATCCTTATTACGATATTAGTTGGCTTCATAGGCAAGATGTACATGGAGGTGAAGTCTGTGGCGGAATTGCCTATGGTTTAATGGCTCCAACTAGCCCTGAAAATGATAAGTTTGAGACTATGTGGCATTATATGCAAGGTGGACCAGGTATTTTTAAAGGAGATTTATTTTTTTATAAATTTGATGGAAATATTGGAACAGAAATTAAAAAAATAAATAATTCAAAATGTCCAATATTTTTACTTACAGGTGAATATGATTATTCTGCAACTCCAGAAGAAACAAAGTCTCTTGCTGACACCATTGGAATCGAGATGGTTAAAATGAAGAATGTTGGTCACTTTCCAATGAGTGAAAACCCAGAAGAGTTTTTAAAATACTTGCATCCAGTTCTAGAAAAAATAAATTAACTACCAATCCTTCCCAGCTGTCCAACCACCATCTACAATTAAGTTTGTGCCTGTACAGAAGCTTGCTTCTTCACTGGCTAAATACAAAACGGCACTCGAAATCTCATTGGGTTCTCCCCAACGTTTCATAGCGTGTAAGTTTCTTACTTTTTGAGAAGCTTCTTCATCTTGGAAATATCTTTCTGTTAAAGGTGTCCGAATTACACCTGGCCCCACTGCATTAACCCTAATATCATACTTAGCCAAGTCGATCGCTAATTGTTTAGTCATTCCAGCTGTAGCATGTTTAGATGAAGTATAAGCACATCTATTAGGCGCTGCGGTTACACTTAAAGTTGATGATGTAATAACTATGTTACCTTTTATTTTTTCTTTTATGCAGTGTTTTGCAAATGTTTGAGCAGTGATAAAAACACCGGTAACATTTATATCGATAACCTTTCTCCATTCCTCGATAGATAACTCTAAAGGAGAAACAATTTCTCTTATACCAGCATTACAAAATGCTACGTCTAAGCCTCCAAAATGTTTGTAGGCATTATTCATTGTTTCAATTGTTTCATTCTGATTAGTTACGTCTAATTTGAAAGGTTCTGCAATACCGCCAGCTGATTTTATTTCATTTGCAACTCTTTCAGCCATTTCAAAATCTAGATCTGAAACAGCTACATTGGCACCTTCCTTGGCAAAACTTAATCCAGTTTGACGACCTATACCCCCAGCAGCGCCTGTAATAAATACAGTTTTATTTGTAAATCTCATTGAAAAGTCCCCCTGTTAATATAAGTTTATTTGAAATAACGCTTTTGACAACAAATAATCTAACTAGGAGCAGTCGATTGGATATAGAACATTTAGTATTTGAAAATGGTCCTAAAAGAGTAGGGCCGTTTAGCCATGCTGTAAAGGCAGGTGACTTTATTTTTGTTACTGGACAGATGCCAACATTACCAAATAATCCAGACGTACTAGTTAGTAATGACGTAGAAGAACAAACTCATCAAGTTATGAAGAACCTTATGGACGTCTTAAAACAGTCAGGATCATCTTTGGAAAGGGTAACATTTGTAAGGGTTTATTTAGTAAATTTTCAAGATTTTGATAAAGTAAATAAAATCTATAAATCTTATTTTGATGAAAATAAACTTCCTGCAAGAACATGTATTGGTGTGACTGGACTTGCTGTTGGTGCGTCGGTTGAAATAGATCTAATAGCAAAACAATAATTTAGAAAAAATAAATTTATGAAGAAAAATTATAGTCCCTTTAAAAAAGGTATTTTAACCGGTTTTGGTTTTCCTGGAATAGGAATGAGTGCAGCTATGTTTGGCTTTGGAGTTTTCGCTGGTGAAGCTGGTCTTGATCTTTATCTGACCGTTGGTTCATTGATTGTACTTTGGAGTATGCCAGGAATGGTTATATTTGTATCATTGTATACTGTAGGCACACCAATATTTTTGCTCTTCACAACAGTCTTGCTAGCGAATATGAGACAGTTTTTTTTAGTTTTATCTGGTATGACTTTAATGAATATTCATAGTCACAAAATACCATTCATTTCAAAATTATTGTGGGCACACCTCATAAGTCCAACTGGCTGGGCTGAGTTAATAAAAATTAAAAATGAGTTTCAAGAGAAAGAGCTTTTAAGTTTTTTTAGAGGTCTAAGTTTAGCTCTAATAACTATTAATACATTCACAACAATTATTGGTTTTAAATTATACGATATTCTGCCAACTGACATTGTCTCCATTCCTGTTTTCATAATGCCCTTATATATAACAATTTTAATGTTAAGAGCTGTAGAATTATATTATAGGGTTGCTGTTGTAAGCGGAGGCATAATAGGACCCATTCTCTATCCGTATATAGGTGATTGGAGTATAATTATTGGCGGTTTGGTTGGCGGAACGTTGGGACTTTTAATTAATTATCTTCTAAAAAAAGGTAAATCTAATGCATGATCTTTCATTCATTAGCCCAGAGTTGATGCCTTGGTTTATGTTATTAGTCGCGGGTCTAGGTATTGTTATTTGGAGAATTCTTGGTGTTACATTATCTAGCAAAATCGATAAAGATGGCTTTTTTGCAAAATGGATAAATGCTGTTGCCTTTGCGATGACTACAGGATTGATGGTTAGAATTATTTTCTTCCCTACTGGCGCCTTAGCTCAAACTAATATGCTTGAAAGATTAATACCATTCGTGATTGGGGTAATCGTATTTTTATGCTTCCCCAAAAAACCAATTATGGGATTACTAGTTGGAGTAGGCGCTTTTAGTACAACAATTTTTTATAATCAGTATTTTTAATTATCTGAAACTAATTGCTTGGCAATAATAAGTTTTTGTAATTCGTTAGTACCCTCACCTATTGCTAATAAAGGTGCGTCCCTATAATACCTCTCAATATTATATTCTGGAGAATATCCAAATCCACCATGAATTCTCATTGCTTCGGTTGAATTAAACAATGCTGTTTCAGTGGCAAAAAGTTTAGCCATTCCTGCCTGCAAATCGGACCTATTTCCTGAATCGTAAGCTTTTGCAGCTTGCTCTGTTAGTAACCTCGACGCCTCAAGCTTAGTTGCCATTTCTGCTAATTTAATTTGAATTGATTGATGTTCACTTATAGGCTTACCAAAAGTTTTCCTTGTTTTAGCATACTCTATAGAATCGTCTAGAGATGCTCTAGCAACTCCAACACCCCTTGCGGCAACATTTATTCTACCCAATTCAAGGCCAGCTAGAATTTGCTGTAAACCCTTACCTTCTATTTCACCAATAAGGTTAGACTTAGGCACCTTTACATTTTCAAGTTGCACTTCTCCTGTATCTATGCCTCTATATCCAAGCTTTTTTAATTTTCTGGCTACAAATCCGTGCTTTTTTTCTACAAGTATTAAGCTCATTCCCTTGTGAGCAGGTTTAATATTTGTGTCAGTCTTGACTAAAACTGCTAAAATTGAACCCTGAACTGAATTTGTTATCCAAGTTTTAGTCCCATTTATGATATAGTCATCACCTACTTTTTCTGCTTTTGTTTTAATTGATTGGAGGTCAGTTCCACAGTCTGGTTCAGTTAATGCAATGCCTCCTCTTATTTCTCCGGATGCAAACTTTGGAAGATAATACTGTTTCATCTCTTCGGAACCAAACCTCTCAACAGCCGCACACATTATTAAATGAGAATTAAAAATACCTGATACAGACATCCACACTGCAGAGACATTTTCCACAATTTTAGAATAAGTAACTGCCGATAAACCCAAGCCTCCGTATTGTGGGGATATTGTTGCTCCAAAAAGACCTAAATCTGCCATTTTATCAGCAATTAATTGGGGGTACTTATCTTCTGATTCAAACTCCTTAACAAATGGCTTTACATCTCTTTCAAGAAACTTATTTACTGTGTCTATAATAAGATTATCTTCTTCTGAAACAGGACTTTTTTGCTCGACTTCTAGAACTCTTTGATCATTCATAAACTTACTCCTTAATAAATCTAAATATCAATCTGACTATATTCAAAAATTGAATTTACATTGTTAGCTTGATCAATTTTAAGCATTAAATCTGTCAATTGATCAACTCTTTGTTTTGATAGATATGGCTCAGTTAATCCCTTAAATTTTGATATAAACTCTACATCCTCCATAAAGTTTTCTGGTTCTCCTTTAGGAATTTTCACGAATTTTTCGTATTTTTCTCCTTTTACCACAACTTTTACTTTGGCACTCATATATTCAGGACAACATTTTTCTGCATCCTCGTCAGGGCTTACCTTTATTTTATTACATAATGAGAGTGTATCTTTATTATTTAGATGATTTTTATAATCATCCCATTGCAATCCACCACTTTTAACTGTAACTGCAGCACAAAATGGCATCGAAAACTGACCGTCAACAACACTTTTAGGGTGTTGCTTGTCAGTTAATGGATAACCAATTATGTTCAAAGCAGTTTCTGACAAGCCGATATCAATATCATCTAAATCATCAGATGAAAATTTTAATTCTTTTTTCAACTCTATTAATCCATCTATTGCAGCATGACTATATCTACATGACGGATAGGGTTTGACACCAAGATTGAGAGTTTCAAACTCTTCTCCAAGACCAGTTGTTGCTTTGTTGACGTCGCCACCTGAAGCATAGGAATGTAAGTAACCCCATTGTCCTTCGAAAGCTTGTGAAGGACCTTTGAAACCTTCACCAGCCATAATTGCACAACTTAAACCATTTTGAGCAGCCTGCCCAACGTGAGATCTTTTAGTCCACGCACCGTCCGTTAAAAATTGCATAGACCCTGCAGATTGACTTAAAGCAATACCAAAGGCAGATATATACTGCTCCTTATTTAATCCCATCAAGTATCCTGCTGCGGCTGCCGCACCAAAAATACCGCATGTTGCGGAAGGGTGAAATCCTTTTTTATAATGCGCTGAAGATCCTCCAGCCAAACCTAGTCTTATTTGAACTTCGTAACCAACAACACATGCTGTAATTAATTCTTGGCCAGATGATTTATTCATCTGCGCTGCTGCCAGCGCAGCTGATAAAATAGGTGCACTTGAATGAAGAGAGGCTTCAGCATGTGTGTCGTCAAAATCAAGAGAATGCGCTAAAGTTCCATTTAAGAGTGCTGCAGCGCTTGGTGAATATGTTTTTTTATCCGAAAATACTTGGCAGCTACCATTGCTCATTTCTAATTTATCAATTGCAGAAACTAAGCTAGATGTTGATTCTGCGTCATGTCTGGCCCTGATGATAATACCTACAGTATCCAAGATAAGTAATTTTGTTCTTTTAATAACTTCTGGAGAAAGATCTTCATATTTTAACTGTTCACAAAATTCAGCAAATTTTTCAGTCATATTTTCCATTTATTTCTCCTCAGTTTATATTAAATATTAAACTATAATTTAATTTTACAAAACCAAAAAATAATCATTAGTATATACAACCTTAAAATTATTTAGTGAAAACAAATGACAAAACCTTTCGAATTAACGGCAAGTGAAGCAATTAAACTTATAAGAAATAAGAAACTTTCTATACATGAATGGGTATTGAGTTGCTTTGAAAGAATCAAAGAAAAAGAAGATGTTGTGAAAGCATGGATATATTTAGATGAAGAAAATGCTTTAAAAAAATCAAAACAATTAGATAAACAAAAAAACAATATCGCACTTGGTATACCATTTGGAATAAAAGACATTATAGATGCTAGTAATGTGCCTACTGGTTTTGGTACACCTTTTTACAAAAACAACATTCCCGCAAGAGATGCTGCATCTGTTGCAGTTGCAAAGCAATCCGGTTGTGTGTTTATGGGCAAAACAGTATCTACAGAATTGGGACATAGGGCTCCAGGCCTAACGACAAATCCACATAATAAAGACTTTACTCCAGGTGGCTCTAGTTCTGGATCAGCAGCGGCTGTTGCTTCCATGATGGCACCAGTTTGTTTTGGAACTCAGACGACTGGTTCGGTTATTAGACCAGCAGCCTATTGTGGTGTCATTGGTTATAAACCAACATATGGGGACTTTGATAAATCTGGAATTCTCCCAAACTCTCCTTCAATTGACACATTAGGCCTAATGACAAGATCAGTAGAAGATTTATCTCTTTTTCGATCAATTTTATTAGAAGAAAAAATTGTAAAACCAAAAAATGTAGACTTGAAGAAATTGAAAATTGGTTTTGTAAAAACTCCTCACTGGAATACAACAGATTTATCTACCCAGACTAACCTAGAGACATTTGTAGATACCCTTAGGACAGATAAATTAAATATTATTGACCTTAATATTGATGCATTAATATCTGAAGCAGACAAATTACATTTAGACATAAGTGGTTATGAGTTTAAAAGATCTATCTCTTTTGAGAGATTTAATCATTATGACGAATTAAGTGATCAGTTGAGAAACGGAAGATTAAATGATGGATATCAAGTAACAAATGAACACTATAAAATTGCCCTTAAAAAACTAAATATTTTAAAACATGAGACAGATTTAATTTTTAACGATATTGATATGATTATCTCTCCAAGTGCTCCTGGTGAAGCTCTTGAAGGTCTCGGGTATACAGGCTCGCCGATGTTTAATACTACATGGTCCCTGAATGGTAACCCTTGTGTTACCTTACCTTTATTTAAGGGAGATAAAGAACTGCCAATTGGCTGCCAGCTAGTCACAAAATTTGGAAATGATAACCAACTTTTAGATTATGCTAATACTATTATGAATACCTACTTAAAGTGAGATACCACTAAAAGCTCTGGCAGAGTTAAAGCTAATGCAGGAAATAAAAGTACAATAATTAAAACGCACGTATCAGAAATACAAAAGGGGAATGAGCCTTTTATAACTGTAGTAACTGGTAAACCAGTGACACCACTTACAGCAAACAAATTTAAACCAACTGGAGGAATTACACTACCAATCTCTATACAAAGAGCAGTTAGTATTCCGAGATGGATCGGGTCTACACCAAGTGCTAATGCTACAGGAAAGTAAATAGGAACAGTCAATACCAAAATAGCTACGCCCGTTAAAAACATTGATAAAAATAACAAAGATCCCATCAAAGCAAATAAAAAGCCTAAACGAGTTAATCCTAGTTCGCCAGCCCATTCTGCAATCATTTGCGGCCAACCCATATTGGCAAGATAAAATTGGAAAATACCAACACAACCTAATAAAAAGAAAACAACTGCTGTTAAGTTCATTGTTCTAAGAGTTGTGGGCATTAACTCTTTAACGAATGTTTTGCGTTTAAAAATTAATCCATAAAAAAGAGCATAACTAGCCGCTGCTGCTCCCGCTTCTGTAGGAGTAAACAAGCCGCCATATAAACCTCCAAGAATAATTACTGGCATTAGTAGAGCAGGAACAGCATCCTTAAATGAACGCCATACCTCACATAAATCAAATTTACCTCTTGGTAATTTTATAAACAGGGAGACACTTACTATAATTACTGCGTCACTAATAGCGAGCATTATACCAGGAATAATACCAGCAAAAAACAAATCAACTATAGACATTTCCGTAATTACTCCAAATAAAATAAGAGTAATACTTGGAGGTATTAGAAGAGCAATGCCACCAGCCGAAGCTATTACACCTGCTGCCATCCATTTAGGATAGCCTCTTTTGATCAATTCAGGGTATGCAATAACACTCATTGCAGCTGCCATAGCAGTTGACGAACCTGAGATAGCTCCAAATAAAACAGCTGCAAGTAAAGTAGCATAGGCAAATCCACCAGGAACCCATCCTACAACTGAATCAGCAAATCTAAACAGACCGGCTACTAGTCCTGTTTTTTCCATTAAAAACCCAGCAAAAATAAAAAATGGTATTGCGACTAATGTATATTTTGTAAGAAAACTAAAAAAAGCTTCAAATAGTGTGCTGTATGTTAAAAAGTCATCAAATAAAACTAGAAGTGCTGTAGCGCCAGCAAGGGCAATTCCAATTGGAGCACCTGCAAATAAAAGGGTAAATAAAGATCCACCAAGAGCCCACATTATAAATTTCCTACTTTAAATATATTATACATCGGTTGCAGTTTCAACTGTAGCCGTAAAATGATCACCTTTGATGTAACTATGCACATCTTCAATAAATTGTAGAAAGGCAACTAGAGACATTAGGCCCATTCCAATAGCTAATATGAAGTAAAATGGCCACATATAAAAAAACAAACTCTCAGTTCTTTCTCCAATTTGAATAGAGTACTCAATTGTTGAATAAGCCGTGTAAGTTAAAGATCCGGTAAAAACTGAGACAAACATGGAGATAAAAATCTTACAAAAGCCTACAGTTCGATGGAACCCTTTAGCATTTAATAATTGTAGAACAGCAGTCATAACTAAATGGCTCCTGTTGATTTGAGTAACGCATATATAAAATGCAACCGAAGAAACCATCATATAAATCACAGCATCCTGGCCCCACTCAAAAACAACACCAAAAATGTATCTTCTAATAATTTCAGCTAGTGCGAAAAGCGTGACAGCTATCATTAGTATTGCAGAACATCTTCCCAAAATAGAAGTTATCAAATCTTGTATTTTATGAGAAATGTTATAAAAGCTGTCCATAATAAAAATTCAAATCAAGAAGGCCTGACAAAGTCAGACCTTCTTTGATATATTATTTTCTAGACTTTTTCTTATATAGAGCAGTTCCCTTTGCAAATTTAGCAAAATCTGAGGCAAACGCTGTACAGTCAGTTTTTTCTAGATTACTAGAGCCCATAGGATTGGCTGCAACTAATGCTTTAGCTTCAGCTGTAAACTGGTCAACCATTTTATCACCTGTAGCATCAACTTTAGTTTTAATCCATTCGTTAGTTGCACCACCTTCTTTTTTCTGTAATACGCCAGCTTCTGCAGGACTCATCACATAAATACCAGGGGCACTTTTGTCAGTAACCTTAAACTTATCAACCAGTCTCTTATCATTACAAAAGTTAATTGCCTTTTGATATGGTATGAAGTCATTCATAATGATGTCAGTTAGAGCTGCTTGTTGCTTTTTATCTAGTGAGGACCACCATTTGTTTGATGCACCCATCCAGTAGTAGTCACCTACAATTCCGTTGATACCTGCAACTGTAAAGTAAGGGGCTTGCTCCTTAGTGGCATTAAACCCACCTAAACTAGTTAGCAATCCATCAATAACTCCTGTCTGCAGAGCAGGTGGAACATCACCAAAAGCCATTGTGGTTGGATTAGCACCTAATGCGCCTAACAAAGCATTTTCAGCCGGACCCATACTTCTTACTTTCTTTCCAGAAAAATCACCAGGAACTAACATTCTACTTTTTACAGCACCAGCACCCATATACATACTAAGGTGTCCTGAACCGAAAATAGTAATTCCATGCTTGTCATTAAAAACCTTTTTCAATTGAGCAAAAGTTTTAGTTCCGTCCAAACCATTTATTGCACCAGGTGTTGTTAACTTTCCTGCACCAACAATTGTGTTAGCATATGGCTCTACACTAGAAGTTTTTCCAAACTGACCTGTCATCATCTCTAGGTTACCTTTTGTTAAGGCTTGAGTTCCTTTTGGAACATTGTATAGAGACTTAGCCCAATAAATTTGAACTTTACTTCCAGGAATTTTTTTCTCAACCTGCTCAGCAAAGAACATCTCTGCAATCGCAGCTGGGTGGGGAGGACCAGAGTGGTCTGAAGCCCAACGCATTTTAATAGGTTTAACCGCATGTCCGTCTGCAATAGCTAGGTTAGTCCCAGCTGCAAACGTAAGAGCCACAGCACTAACTGCGCCCAAAAGTGATAGTTTAGTAAATTTCATTAAAATTTCCTCCAAATATTTAGAATCACAAACTATAACTTTAAATGAATGAGGTAAACCCCTAATTGCGATGAAATAGAAGAAATTGATTAATATGTTATGTAATTTTAATTATATTATGCCTTTATTTTTAAAATTACATATTTGTTCTTTATTAAAACCAATTTCCTCAAGTACATCATGCGTATCATCACCAAGTTCTGGAGCAGTTTTATCACGAAAATTGCTATCTGACACATGAACTGGGGTTTTCAATAAACTTATATCATCGCCACGTTTAGTTTTTAGATGTTGTATATTTTTTCTATCTTGTAAAAATGGATTTTCAAGAGATTCTTTTAAATCTAAGATTGGCGCTGCTGGCACTATTCCACCAAATTTTTTCAACCAATCTGATGTGTTTTTTTTCATTAATTCATTATCTAGAATTTTAGTAATTTCATCACGGTTTTCTTGTCTACAAGCAAAGTTTTCAAATCTTTGGTCTTTACTTAAATCTTCTCTACCAATTTTTTTACACAATATTGGCCAAAAACTCTCCTTATTACACATTAAAAAAATCCAGCCATCTTTTGTTTTATATAATTGACACGGAACTAAAATTGGATGAGCTGATCTATCCAATCTTTCACTTTTAAAATCCGTATTCAATGTCCATGCAGCCATGTAGCTTTGATTAAACATAGCTGTGTCAAACAAGTTTACATCTACGTCTCTTCCCAAACCGTGCGATCTTGCTGATAAAACAGCACTGACTAAACCAAAAGACATTGTAAGTCCTGACATATAATCTACAATTGAAAGTCCAAATCTTGCTGGTGGTCCACTTGGCTCGCCTGTTAATGAAAAATAGCCTGCTTCAGCCTGCATCAAGTAATCATATCCAGGCCAATTTTTTCTAGGACCTTCTCTTCCATATGCTGAACAATGAGCAGCAACAATAGCTTTATTAAATGGCTTAAGTTGTTCATAAGTTATTCCAAGTTTTTCTGGAACATCACCTCTTAAATTATTACAAACAGCATCAGCATTTTCCACTAATTTCTGGAGTATAATTTTACCTTCCTTGGTTAATATATCCAAGGTTATGCTTCTTTTATTTCTGTTAAGTGCTTGAAAAAAGATACTGGATGCAGAATTCTTATTGTCCCCATCTATGAAATAAGGGCCAATATCTCTCAAATAATCTCCACTAGTTCCTGCTGGCTCAACTTTAATAACGTCTGCACCCATATCCGCTAAATATTGTGTTCCAAATGGACCTGCACCGTACTGTTCAAAGGCAATTACTTTAACGCCAGATAAAGGTAAACTCATTAATATTGCTCTCTAATTAGCGGTTTCTTCTATAATTTTGTCAACTACACTATGCCCTCGTTTAGCCACAAGGAAAGACCTAACCATATCCATAACGACAACTTTATCCTGATTTTTCCCAATATGTCTAACCTTAACAATACCTTGAGTTGGTCTGGATTTTGATTCTCTTTTGTCTAAGACTTCTGTTTCAGAATATAAAGTATCTCCAACAAATACAGGTGCTGGGATTTTAATTTCTTCCCATCCCAAATTAGCAATAGCTTTTTGACTTGTACCGCTAACACACATTCCAGTTACTAGAGCCAATGTGAATGCAGAGTTTACTAAATATTTTCCAAATTCTGACTTAGATGCATAATTTGCATCAAAATGTATTGGGTGTGTATTCATTGTTAGGTTGGTAAACCATATATTGTCAGCTTCACTTACTGTTCTACCTGGCCAATGTTCGTAAACATCACCAACTTGAAAATCTTCAAAATATCTGCCTGGATCTTCTCTATACCTTTGTGGCCCTATTTTTCTAATTCCGTATGTGTTGTCATCCATCTAATCCTCCCTTGATATAATCTGTCTAGCTACTGCTAATACTGGTGCGTCAACCATCTTGCCTTGATATTTGAAGGCTCCAGTACCTGCAGTTTTAGCTTCTTCTAAAACACCCTTTGCCCATTCTAATTCTTGACTTGTCGGTCTGTAAGCATCATGGATCGGTTTGATTTGATCTGGATGAATTGCAAACCGCCCTTTAAATCCCATTGTTTTGACATATTGGGTTTCTTCTCTACAACCATCAGGATCTCTAAAATCTAACCATACTCCGTCAAGGGCATCGGCATTATATAGAGCAGCGGCGTTAATAATTTTACCTCTACCGTAAGCTAAACTAGCTTTACCCATGTCTCCACCTGTAGATGCGCAATAATCTGCTGAACCAAATCCAATCCCAGAAAATTCTATATTTGAACAATTCCAACTCTCAACTGTTGCGATACCCCGTGGGGTTTCTATTTGTGGTAATATTAAAATATTAGTTCCAAGGTCTTTTAAAAAAGTTCTACACTCATCGGCAGATTCTATTTTGGGGATGGCTATAGAGTAAGGAAGAGTTGATAGAGATTTTAACATCTTTATATCATCTTGATATTCGTCAGTGTCCAAGGCGTTAATTCGTAATAAAAACTTGTCTGGTTGACCATCAAAGTTTCTATTTGCTAAATCAGCAAAATTAGATCTACCAAGGGCTTTTTTATCGTGAGCCAGACCATCTTCTAAGTCAAAAATTACTTTGTCCGCTCCAGATCCTAGAGCTTTAGGTAATCTTTCAATTTTGTCTGTTGGTAAAAATAAAATGCTTCTCAAAGTAAACTCCTATTTTTTATAATTTTATATAGAACTAAATTCAGTTCTAATCATTTTGCCATGTTCATCTAATTCAGGCATTTTGTTTACATCTGGTATAAAATTATCATGTATAGCACCAGGGCCTAAAACTTTTACCTTTCCATTTATTGTATCAATTTCTAGAAAGTTATTTTGTGGATGGTTTTTTAATTGTTCCATATCAGAAATTCTTCCATAAGCAACACTAGCTTCTTCAAGTTTTCTTATTAATTCTTCTCGTTCAAATTTCATAAATTTATCTTGAATAATTTTTTCTGTTAGCTCTCTGTTAGCCACTCGATCGGAATTAGTTTTAAAACGATTATCATTTGCCATAAATTCATCAACTAACACTATTTTACACAAATTTGCCCATTCTCGGTCATTTTGGATTGCTATCAATAAAGTTAGCTTGTCCTTACAAGCGTACGCTCCATATGGGACAATTATTGGGTGTGTCATACCATTTCTTTTGGGAACTTTTTGATTATAAACATAACCTAAATAAAAAGGGTTCATCCAATCAGCGAGTGAATTAAACATTGATACTGAAATGTGTCTTCCTTTTCCAGTTATACTTCTTTTAATTATTGCTTGCAAAATTGCTTGGTATGCGGTCATACCTGCAGAAATATCACAAACTGATGGACCAACTTTTGCTCTTCCATCAAATCCCTCTTTATCTGGTAGACCAGTAATATCAATAACTCCAGTTTCAGCTTGTATTAACATGTCATAGGCTTTTTGATTTTTATAAGGACCTTCATCTCCAAAACCAGAAATAGAACATGTAATTAAAGATGGATATTTTAATCTTAATTCTTTTAAATCTAAACCAAGACGTTCAAATGCACCTGGGGCTAAGTTTTGAATTAAAATATCTGATTTAGAAATAATATTTTCAAAAACCTCCATATCTTCTTTATTTTTAAGATCTAAGGCAATTGATTCTTTGCCCCTATTTAACCAAACAAAATAGGCACTATTGCCAAGTGCGTTACTATCATAATTCCTGGCAAAATCTCCCTCTGGTCTTTCAATTTTAATTACTCTAGCACCTGCATCAGCTAGTCTACATGATGTGTACGGAGCAGCAACGGCTTGTTCAACTGTTACTACCAACAAACCCTCTAAATCTTTAGATGAATTTTGTGCAATCATTAGCTAACCAAACAATCAACTAGAGCATCTACTTTATTTTCATTAGGGGCGTTTAATATTTTAGAAATTTGATTTGATTTGGTCTCTGAAAGTAAAGAAACTGACTTATTTACAATTTTAGTTTCTAGAATATTATTCTCAATTTTATCTGACAAGTCGTGTTTGTTTTTGACATTACTAGAACCATCCTTAATTGAAATTAAAGATTGAGTGTTGCTTAAATTATCATTGGGTATCACTCTTACTTTATCTCTAATATTATTTAAATTATCATCAAAACAAATTTCATCGCTATATGTATCTAAATTAGAAGTATCTTTGCCATAAATAGACATGGCTGCAGTTAATTTATAAGAAAATTTTGATTCCAAGCCTGTTTTTGGTTCTTCAATATTACAAACTTTCAACCATGAAGGGTTAGTCTCAATTGCGATTTCCTCTATTGTCTCAGGGTTAAAATTATTTTCTAACTTCATCTCATCCAGCGCCTCTAAGAAAGAGTGTAGACCGTGACAACATGCATGGAACTTGTATTTAATTTCAGGAAACAAAAAATCTGTGCCTAAATTTTCTATAGCTCTAGGAGGAATTTTTTTATCCCAACCGTGTGTTAAGAAAAAACCCTGCTCACATTCAATACCATCTTCTTTTGATACAAATCCAAGCTTTGACAATTTAGCAGCTTCAATTCCATTTGAAGCAGCCATTCCGGCATGAAATGGTTTACCCATAGTTCCAAATTGAGATTTGATTCCTGAAGCTCTGGTGGATACTAATCCAAGAGCATTTATTGTTTGATCTTCATTCAAATCTAATAGTTTTGAGGCAACAATTGTTGAACCAAACGAACCACTGGTAGCGGTTTGGTGAAAGCCCGCATTATAATGAGAGTATCCTAAAATATGTCCTATTCTCGTTGAAACCTCAACTCCTGCCATATAGGCAAGTAATATATCTTCAATCGAAGAATCTAATTCTTCACCTAATGCTAAAGCAGCTGGTAATGCACTGGAAGTTGGATGGCCGACAAAAAGAAAATGCGTGTCATCATAATCTAATGCATGTCCTGTTGCTCCATTAGCTAGGGCTGCTCCTCTGGAGGAAACTGTATGACCAGTAGAAATTAGCCTTGCTTGGTTAACACCATTTTCTTCTTTAACCATTTCAGAAACGATTTTAGAAACCGGTTCTTTTTTTGCAGCATACGCAACACCACACCAATCTAATATAGACATTTTTGCAAAAAATCTCATTTCATCGTTAAAGCTATCTAATTTACAATTAGATCCATAACTACCAAACAATTTTGTTATCGATACCATGTTTTCCTCCTATAATTTTTATTCAAAATGTGCTTCGGCTTGCATGGTCATGCCCGAACCTTCGACTGCACCCCAACAAGTAACGCTTCCATCTGTATTTTCTTTAGCGCCAATTATATAGTCGCTATTAGCAAAAACAGGAGCCATGACTTTGTGATTAAAAGAAGTAACAGGTTTACCCTTAAGTTTTTCTGCAGCCCTAAGTAAAAATGTTGCTTGTAGTGGACCATGCACTATTAAATCAGGATAATTTTCTTCATTTTTAGAATATGGATAATCATAATGAATTCTGTGCCCAACAAAACCAATTGCCGAATAACGAAATAAAATAGTAGGATGCATAAAAATTGTTTCAGTGAAATCTGCATCTTTTGGTATAACATCTGATACTCCAGACCCTCCACCAGCCTTAGTTACATCACGATAAACAATATTATGGAGTTCATGCAAACGAACATCGTCATCAACTAAATATTCATATTCTGCAGTTACAAAACATAACTTACCTGTTCGACCTTCTTTTAATTTGATATCAGCTACTTTAGATTTTTTTATTACCTTATCACCTACTCTTAGAGGGGCTTTTACTTTAATTTGGCTTCCTGCCCACATTCTTCTTGGCAGTGGGACTGGCGGAAGAAAGTCACCACGTGCGGGATGAGAATCAACACCAAGTTCATCATTTTTTTTTAAATTCCAACCTAACATCCAATGTAATCCAGTAGTCGCAGCGTCACCAATTGCAGGATCACCTGGATCAATGTTTAGAGTGGCCCTATACCTTTGTTCAACAATTGGTGTAAGATAATCTGTAACCATTTCTATATTGCCAAGCCATTTATTTAAATGATTGATATCTAATTCTTCATTATTCATTTGCTGAACCTCTAATTTTTTTAAAGTAATATTATTAAAAACTATTTAATATAAAAGATATATTATTATCAATTAATAAAATATCAAAATAAGTGGAATTTCAATATGCCTTCTTTAATTTTACATATCGATGAAAGCTTAGATTCTAATTTTAAAAAATCAGAAATTAAGGTTATTGAAAAACAAATGACAGACATAATTATAAATGAACTCGATGCTGAAGAAGATAATTGTCAAATTATTTGGGTTGAAAGTAAAACCTTTACTTCAAATTATAAACTTTATGGCGAAATGAAATTTAGAGAGAAAAAAAGTAGAACTATAAATAGTAGGGAAAAATGTCTGAAAAAAATAGGTGATATTTTAAAAAATGAATTTAATGTTTTTGTAAGACTTAGGGCGTTTTCTATAAAAGAAGCTTGCATAACCGCTCTAGACTTAAAAGAATAGATTAATTGTTGAATTAATTTAGAAGGATAAAAAATGAGTGAGGGTGTTGTTTTAACAAGTATAGATAGCAGAGGTATAGCTGAGGTTATCTTAAATCGTCCTGAGAGAAACAATGCTTATAATGGAACTATGATTGACGAGCTAATTAAAAGTTTTACATCTTTATATAATAATGATGATGTTAGAGTAGTCCTTATAAGAGGTAATGGAAAGCACTTTCAAGGTGGTGCAGATTTAGAGTGGCTAAAAGAGATTGGTAAATTAAATAAAGAAGAAAATATAGAGGTATCTAGAAAAACAGCTTCTGCAATAAAGGGACTTACAGAATTTCCAAAACCTACTATAGCTATGATCCATGGAGGCTGCTTTGGAGGAGGTACTGGTATTGCAGCTGCAGCTGATATTGTAGTTGCTAGCGAAGATGCTATTTTTTCTATTGCCGAAGCAAGATGGGGTGTAATGGCAGGCATTATTATTCCTCATCTAAATGCTAGTATAGGTGTCAGAAACGTCAGAAGATACGCGTTAACTTGCGAACGTTTTAATGCTCATGAAGCTAAAAATATTGGTCTGGTCCACCAGATTAGTAAAACAGGAGAGCTGAATGATGCTGTGAAGTCTATTATTGAAAGTTTGTTAATGTGTGCTCCTATTGCGCTGGAAATGACAAAAAAGAGAGCATTAATTGAAAGTGGTTTAATATTATCAGACGATAAATTTGAAGAATTAATACTAGAGCATTCTCAAAAGAGAATGACTATCGAAGCAACTGAGGGATTAAATAGTTTTCTTGAGAAGAGAATTGCCTCTTGGTATCAAAATAATTGATAGGGAAATAAATAATGCCAGCCTTAGTTACTAATTCAAAAATATGGGGTGAAATGTTTGGAACAAGTGAAATGCATTATTTGTTTTCAGATGAAAAAACCACTCAATTATATTTAGATGTCGAAGCAGCTTTAGCAAGATCACAGTCTAAATTAGGTATTATACCGAGTGAGGCTGGACAAAAAATAAGTGACGCAGCCAAAATAGATATAATTGATTGGGAAAAACTACAAAAGAGGACATCAATTGTTGGCTACCCTATTTTACCTGTAGTAGAGCAATTAAGTGATAATGTAAGTGATGGTTATGGACAATACTGTCACTGGGGCGCTACTACCCAAGACATTATGGATACTGCTGATGTAATTCAAATAAGGGAAGGATTTAAACTACTGTCTTCAGATTTAGATTCTATTTCAAATGCATTAGTTAAAATTATCAATGAGCATATAAAAACCCCAATGGCAGGAAGAACACACTTACAACACGCCTTACCAGTATCTTTTGGCTATAAGGCATCAACTTGGTTGTCTAGTATTGATAGACATATAAAAAGACTAGAAGAAATTAAGGCTCGTGTGTTTAATCTTTCATTCTTCGGTGCTGCGGGAACTCTTGCTTCATTGGGTGAAATTGATGGATTAAAAACTCAATCAGTATTAGCAGACGAATTAAATTTGAATGTGCCTGATGTAAGTTGGCATTCAATTAGAGATAACTTTTGTGAAGTAACTGGTTGGCTTGCTTTGGTAGGAGGTTCGCTAGGTAAAATAGCCTATGATGTAATGTTAATGATGCAAACTGAAACACAGGAAGTTGCTGAACCGTTCCTTCATGGAAGAGGTTCTTCTTCTACAATGCCCCAGAAAAGAAATCCTATTTCTTCAGAGGTAATGTTGGCTTGTTCAAAACTACTACGAGAACATCATTCGTCTATGCTCGATGCTATGGTTCTTGACCATGAAAGAGCAACTGGTCAATGGCATGTTGAATGGTACGCATTACCTAACGCTTTTATTATTGCTTCTTCATCTTTTAGTGCCGCTAAATTTCTTTTAGAAGGACTGGAAATTTCTCCACAAAAAATGAAGGAAAATATTGACAAAACCAATGGATTAATTGTTGCAGAAGCTGTTATGATGGCACTCGCCCCTCATCTTGGCAGACAAATTGCTCATGATGTAGTCTATGACTGCTGTCGTCACTCTATAAAAAATAATATTCCATTTATTGACTCACTTTTAAAAGACGAAAAAATTTCTAATATTTTTAATAGAGATGATTTATCAAAAATTGTTGATCCAGCCAATTATCTTGGGGCAGCTCCAGCTATGGCAAGTAGACTTCTAAATAATAGATAAAAGTATTGGGTGTATAATGAACCAATTAATGACAAAAGAGGAACTTAATGATTTTCTAGAAAAAGAGTTTCCTCAAGTTAATAAAAACTTTGAAATCTTAAAAGTAAGCAATAAAAAATTTTCAATGCTTATGCATATTTCCAGTGAACACCTTAGACCAGGAGCCACGGTTTCAGGCCCAACAATGTTTCTACTAGCCGACGTTACTTTTTACTTAGCAACACTCAGTGTAATAGGACCAAAAAGTCTAACTGTCACGACTAATTGTTCAATTAATTTTTTAAGAAAACCTAATGAAAAAAACTTGATTAGTGAAGCTCGTATTTTAAAATTAGGTAAAACTCTAAGTGTAGGAGATGTATTAATATATTCTGAGGATATTGATGAGCCTGTAGCTCATGCATCATTGACTTACTCAATTCCAAAAGATTAAAATTTAAATTCTTTCTCTATGCCAATTCAAATGATCAGTCATAAAAGTTGAAATAAAAAAGTATGAATGATCATAATTGGGTTGCATTCTAAGATTTAATTTGATACCAGCTTTTCTGCACGCATCCTCTAAAAGCCAAGGTCTTAATCCTTCTTCTAAAAAACTATCTGCTTCCCCTTGATCAACAAGAATTTCAGGAAAACGATAACCATTTTTAATTAAGGCAACACTATCATACATTTGCCAGTCATCTTTATCTAATCCAATGTATTTTTTAAATGCTTCACTTGACCAACTAGCTGTTGAAGGTTCTACGATAGGGGCAAATGCTGAACAACTATTATATTTCTCAGGATTTCTTAAAGCCATTATCATAGCTCCATGCCCGCCCATCGAATGACCAAAGATACTTTGTCTGGACATATCAAAGTCAAAATTATTTTCTACAAGTTTTGGAAGTTCATCATTTAAGTAACTATACATATTATAATTTTTATCATATGGCTCTTGTGTTGCATCTAGGTAAAATCCTGCCCCAGATCCAAACTGCCAATTATCTTTTTCATCTGGCACTTGATCACCTCTTGGACTGGTGTCAGGACAAATAATTACCATGCCTAATTCTGCAGCCTTCTTTCTATATTCACCTTTTTCCATAACATTTAAATGACTGCAAGTTAATCCAGATAAGTACCATAAAACTGGGGGATTTTTAACTTTTGGAGGAGTAAAGATTGCTAAAGTCATTTTACAATCATTTACAATAGATGCGTGACTGAAAACAAATTGTTTACCACCAAAAGAAAATGCTTCAGATATTTTTTCCATCAAAAAACAACTACAGATCTAATGGACTCGCCTGCATGCATTAAATCAAAACCTTTATTTATATCCTCTAATTCTAATGTGTGAGTAATCATTGGATCAATATCAATTTTCCCTTGAAGATACCACTCTACAATCTTAGGTACGTCTGTTCTGCCCCTAGCACCTCCAAAAGCAGTACCCTTCCAACTTCTGCCCGTAACTAATTGAAAAGGTCTAGTTTTAATTTCCTGACCTGCTCCTGCAACTCCAATAATAATGCTCTCTCCCCAACCTTTATGCGCGCATTCTAAAGCCTGCCTCATTACATTTACATTTCCAATACATTCAAAAGAGTAATCGGCACCACCTCCTGTGAGTTCAACTAAGTGATTTACTAAGTCACCTTCTATCTCCGAAGGGTTTACAAAGTGGGTCATTCCAAATTTTTTACCCCAGGATTCTTTTTTATTATTCATGTCGACGCCAACAATCATGTTGGCGCCTATCATTCTTAAGCCTTGGATAACATTGAGACCTATACCGCCTAATCCAAATACGACAGCATTGCAGCCAGCTGTTGCTTTTGCAGTATTCATTACAGCGCCAATACCAGTAGTAACACCACAACCAATGTAACAAATTTTATCAAAGGGAGCTTTTTCATTTACCTTAGCAAGTGCAATTTCTGGGACAACAGTATAGTTAGAGAAGGTAGATGTTCCCATATAATGAAGAATAGGTTTTCCACTTATCGAAAATCTACTAGTTCCGTCTGGCATAACTCCCTTACCTTGAGTTACTCTTATAGCCTGACACAAGTTAGTCTTTGGATGGAGACAATACTCACATTCTCTGCATTCAGGAGTATACAGTGGGATTACATGGTCACCCTCTTTCAATGAAGTCACACCTTTGCCAATCTCTCTCACAATTCCAGCTCCTTCATGTCCTAAAATTGCTGGGAAAAGCCCTTCAGGGTCATCTCCTGAAAGTGTAAATTCATCCGTATGACATATACCAGTTGCTTTAATTTCAACTAAAACTTCTCCTGGACGAGGACCCTCTAGATCTACATCCATAATTTCAAGTGGTTTACCTGCCTCAACAGCCACTGCCGCTCTAGTTTTCATTATTTACCCCTTAATAACAGTTTAGATACGATTAATTTATTATGATTTAATATCGATGACTTGCAAGAATTTTTAGTATATAAAATTATCTTCGTAAGATTCTTTACATGTAGGAGTATATCTATGAGTTTTGTTGAAACTGAAATAAATGGACAGATTATAACGATAAGGTTAAATCGTCCTGAAAGATTAAATGCCTTGAGTACTGTTATAAGAACAGGTATGGCGGAAGCATTTAACAGGTTTCGTGAGGATAATGATCTTGAAGTAGCAATCTTGACAGGGACAGGTAGAGGTTTTTGTGCAGGTGAAGACATGAAAGAGTCTCTAGATAGAGGCATTCCTGGCTCTCCAAAAGAATTTGTTGAAGAAAATTTGGTAGATCCATTTCAAACTGGAGCGCTTAAAAAACCAGTTATAGCAGCAGTAAATGGTTTTGCTATGGGTGGTGGTTTCATGCTGGTTGAACGAACAGATTTAAGAATAGCTGTAAAAGAAGCTATATTTGAAATGTCAGAGGCCAAGAGGTGGCTTCTTGGTGGTTATAATCATGGTCATTATGGAAATCTACCTCATCCAGTAGCAACAGAAATGGCATTTGGATACAGAATTACAGCAGAAAGAATGCATCAGGTTGGTTTCATTAATCGTCTTGTGGAAGCTAAAGATTTAATGAGTGAAGCATATTCTATGGCTGAACACCTTCTTACACTCCCTCCTGCTGCCAGAGTTAACACACTTTATATGATGAAGCATATGGCACCAAGAATTAGTCCAAACATTGCTGATCTAGCTGAGAAACTTCACCTTCATGGAGATACAGAAGATAGAATGGAGAGCCGACGTGCTTTTGCTGAAAAAAGAAAACCAAACTATAAAGGCTGGCTCAAGCCTGAAGATAGATACAATATGCCCAAACTAGAAGAAAAATAGAGGTTAAGATGAGTGAGATAAATGGCGCTCTTTCAGGCCTTAAAATAGTTGCTTGCTCAACAGCTCAAGCTGGAACAGTACCCTACATGCTTATGGCAGATCTTGGAGCTGAAGTAATTAAAATAGAAACGCCAGGCAAAGGTGATAATAATAGAGGCTCTGGCTATTTGATGGGATCAACTGGATCATTTTTTGAAACGAATAATAGAGGAGTTAAAAGCTTAACGCTTAATCTTAAGTCTGATAAAGGTCAAAAAATACTACATGATTTAGTAAAGGATGCCGATATATTCGGACAAAATTTTAGACCTGGTGTTGCTGAAAAATTAAACTTTGATTACGATACACTTAGTAAAATAAATCCTAAAATTGTATATGCTTCTGTCTCTGCTTATGGACCTGATGCTCCTGATGGACATTTACCTGGAACTGATGCTGTTGGTCAAGCTTTGAGCGGTATAGCCGAAGCTTATTCGATACCAGGTAATAATTTGAGAACAGGTGTAGCTTCAGTTGCTGACGAAAGTTGTGCAATTTTAACATTTGGGGGCATTTTAGCAGCTTATATAAATGCACAGAAAACTGGTAAAGGACAAAAGTTAGAAACGTCTCTGGTTGGAAGTGCTTTTAGACTTCTTGGCTGGACAATGACAACAGCTATGTGGAGTAACAGACCACCAATAACCGGTGCAAGAATCAATGGTACAAGAGAACGCCCAGGAATTGCTGCTTGTTTTAATGACGTTCATGGTAAACCTTTTGCACTTCAACTTGATCCAGACGATTGGCAAGAAGCAATGAGGGAGCTCAATTTTTTTGATGTGCTTCAAAAAGAAAATCTTATTGATCTTGGTCTTGCATTTGAGTCTGATGAAAAGAAAACCCAGATCTTAAGCAAGCTTGCTGAATTATTTTCAACTAACAAAAGAGATCATTGGATTTCAATTTTAAGAAATGCTGACATGATATCTACTCACGTCAATACAATGCTAGAAGCGTCTAATGATCCTAATTTAAAAGAAAATAATTATGTAACTGAAGTATGGTATCCAGAACTCAATAAAAATATGAAAGTGCATGGAACGCCATGGAAGTTTTCAAAAACTCCTGCAAATATTAAAAGAGCGCCTAAACTTGGAGAGCATAATTCAGAACTTCTTAATAAATTAGGATATTCTGAAAAAGATATCCAAAATTTAATTGAAGATAAAATTATTTGATTTCTTTCATTTCATCAACAAATCTTTTGAAGTTTGTAACGTAGTGTTTAGAAGAGCGCGTCATATTATCAATCATATCTTGGCTCAATTCTCTTACTGCTTTAGCTGGTGAACCAACTATTAGTGATCCATCCGGAAATTCTTTGTTTTCTGTTACCAGAGCTCCTGCACCTACAAGGCAGTTATTACCAATTTTTGCGTTATTGAGTATTGTAGCTCCCATACCAATTAAAGAGTTATTCCCAATTGTGCATCCATGAATAATTGCATTATGACCAATCGTGCAATTATCACCTATAGTTACAGGACAACTTGGATCAACATGAATTATGGTATTTTCTTGGATATTAGTCTCATTACCAATTTTAATAACATCATTATCCCCTCTTAAAACTGATCCAAACCAAATACCAACGTCTCTGCCTAAAATAACATTTCCAATAACATGTGCATCAGGTGCCACCCAATATAAGTCTTGTTCTGGAAGTTGAGGTTTTTTTTCACCTAGGCTGTAAATTGGCATTTCTTCTCCTTTATTAGAAATCATCATTAATAGTATATTTACAGTGTATACTTTTTTTTAAGGTTGTTAATATATTTATTGATAAACTATAAGGATTTTTTATGAGTAATAAAGATAACATAATAACTAAAATTTCAATTTACCGGCTAGATTTACCCTTAATTAAACCTTACAAATTGTCCTATAACACATTCCAATCTTTTGAACCTCTTTTAGTTCACATTATTGATAATGAAGGTAATGAGGGATGGGGAGAACAACATATATCTCCTGGCTCAAGTAATGAAACAAGAGATGGTGGATGGACATTCGCAAGAATATTATCAAAATTAATTTTGAATAAAACATTTAATGAAGCCAAAGAAATTATTCTATCTCACTCTCATGTAAGTATTGTTGCATCTAGTGCCTTACATACAGCAATTGAAATGCTCACAAATCCTAGTATTTTAAGCGGTAAAGATCCTATTAAAATGAAATTATTAACGGCATTTAATGCAGAAGAAGAAATAGAAATAAGGGATGAATTAGACAAAGTCACTGAACAGGGTTTTACAACAATCAAAATAAAAGTCGGTAAAAATGTGAGTTTAGATCTCAAAAAGATTGATGCTATTCAAAAAAACTTAAATGGAAGAGTTAATCTTAGAATAGATGCTAATCGAGCATATACAAAAGATGAAGGCTGCAAATTTGTAACAGGTTTGGAACCTAACTTTATAGAATTATTTGAACAACCTTGTGATGCCGACGATTGGGAAGCTAATGCAGCAGTTGCAAAAATATCAAGCGTACCAATTATGTTAGATGAACCTATTTGCAGCATGCAAGATATTGAAAAAGCATCACGCATTGATGGTGTGAGCTTATGCAAACTAAAACTAAAAAGGTTTGTTTCTATTTCAAAATTAACGGAATCAATTAATTATGCTCATAGTTTAGGCTTGGAAATTGTAATTGGTGACGGATTAGGCTCTGAAATAAATTGTTGGATGGAAGCTAAAATCGCAAGTGGCTTGATTGAAAATGCCGGTGAATATAATGGATTTTTAAAAATAAAACCTGAAGCTAGAATTTTATCCAACCCTATTAAATTTCAAAATGGCTTTTTAGAGACTGAAGATAATTGGAAACTGCAAATTGACAGAGATAAATTAGAAAAATACAGTATTTATAAAGAAGTTATATATAAATAAATTTATTAAGGAAGAAAGAATGAAGTTGTTAAAAAGCGCCGCTAGCTTAGGTGGTGAAATTTTAGGGATAGATCTTAGTCAAAAATTAAATCAAGAACAGATAAAATTTTTAAATCAATGTTGGGATGAACGGTTAGTTTTAGTCTTTAAAAAACAGGATTTAGATGATAACAAATTAATAAACTTTAGTAAAAATTTTGGAGAATTGGATCCCCCTGGGCCTAATCCATATGGGATAAAATTTTTACCAGAGTTTCCCGAAATAAATGTAATTTCAAATGTAAAAAATAAAGAAGGTACTCCTATCGGAAATTTGGGAGACGGTGAAGCTGTTTGGCACGCAGACATGACATATCAAGAAATCCCTCCGAAAGCAGGAATTTTATATGCTCTAGAGGTACCAGAAAATCAGGGTAACACTCACTTTGCAAATATGACTTTAGCATATGATGAATTACCTCATAAACTTAAGGAAAAAATTGATGGTAAAATTTTGATCCATGATTCTGCTCATAATAGTGCAGGTATGCTAAGAAAAGGCTATTCAGAAGTTGACAATCCGTCTGATACACCTGGGGCCAGACACCCAATAATTATTACAGATAATAATACTAAGAAAAAACTCCTCTTTTTAGGAAGAAGACCACATGCTTACATAATTGGTATGGAAATAAAAGAAAGTGAAAATTTGTTAGATAAAATATGGGAACACGCAACTCAAGAAAAATTTACCTGGACACAAAATTGGGAAAAAGGTGATTTATTAATGTGGAAAAACTTAAATGTGCTTCATAAGAGAGATGCATTTGACCCAAACACAAGAAGAATAATGCATCGAACTCAATTAAAAGGTGAAATGAAAATATCTGCATAGATAAATTTAAAATAATCAATAAATTAATTTAATTATTTAAAAGATTAGTTGATTTATGGACTTTTCAATTGCAGACTTAATTCTTAATTTCAAACTGGGAGAGTAATATGACACAAAATAATAATTCTTTTCGAAGAAATATTGTAAAAGCTGGATTGGGTGTCGTCGCTATAGCAGGAATTAGTGCCTTTGGCTTAGTTTCTTCAGCTAGTGCTGACAAGTACCCAAGCAAATCAATTGAACTTGTTATCCACGCAAAATATGGTGGTGGAACAGATACTACCGCAAGAATGGTTTCAATTAGAACTCGTAGAAATTTAAAGGCTGACATCTCAATTGTTGCAAAAAGAGGTGGTTCAGGCGCTAAAGCACAAAACTATGTTTTATCTAAGCCTGCAGACGGATATACTATCATGGCGCTAACTCAATCTCATCTTTATACTATGGCTAGAGGTAAATCTAAGATGAAGATTAATGACATAGTTGGGGTGGCTAGAGCAATGGATGACCCTACTTTTATAGCTGTATCAGGTAAAGGGAATTTTAAAACACTTGAAGATCTTGTATCTGCTTCAAAAAAGGCACCTCTAAACTGGGGTGTGGCTCAAATTGGAGGAACAGAACATATTGGTTTAGCTCAATTTGCCAAAGAAGCTGGAATAAAATTCAAGGTTGTTCCTTTTGGATCTGGAGCTCAAATGGTTCAAGCTTTGATGGCTGGAAAAATTGATGCCACTTTACCAAACGTCAGTGAAGCAGCAAACCAAGTGGCTGATGGAAGTTTTAGAGCCTTAGCTGTTATGGCCGAAGATAGGCTTAAAGACTATCCTAATGTTCCCTCAACTTTTGAAAAAGGAATAAAAGCTAAATGTTCCACAACTAGAGGTTATGCTGTTTTAGCATCAACACCACAGCCAATTATTGATCAAATATCAAAGGCTATGGTTAAGGCAATGAAACATGACGTTTTCAAAAGTTATCTTGCTGGTGCAGGTCTAACAGTAGAAACAAGTGTGGCTGGTACTAAGGTATGGGACAAACACCTCAAAGCTGAATATAAAGTAGCTGAGGCAGCTCTAAAAGAGCTTGGTTTAGTTAAGTAATTAACCTAAAGTTGTAGGTTTTATAGAAATGAAAAATGATAAAACTGCACCCAGTAATCTGGGTGCATTATTTAATAAAAAAGACACAATCATTGCAATAGTAATGATTGCTATGATTGCTTTCCTGTGGTTTGAGACAACTAAATTTGAAAAAGTTCCAGATTTATTTTCTAACAATATACCCCCTGAAATGTTTCCTCAAATTCTACTTCTAATTATTTTAGGAATGATACTGATTATTCCTTTTGAACATATTTTCTTAAAAAAAAGTGGGAAAAATATAGATTCAGCTAGATCAAAACCTGTAGAAAAATCTACTATAGGCACAATGATTATTTTGACTGCCATCATTGCTTCATCTCAATTACTAGGAGCTGCATTAACTATCATTGCTGTGAGCATTTCTTTACCTCTATATTGGGGTGAGAGAAGATTGAAAGTATTAATTTCTTACATAATTGGATTTCCATTATTTGTAATAGTTTTATTTAATATAATTCTTGGCGTTCACTTTGAACCAGGATTATTAGATTTATTAAAAAATTAACAAGGATTAAAAGTTGGAAGATGTAGCAAAAGGTTTAGGTCTATTATTAGAATTTGAAAATATAATTTTGATATTATCAGGTGTTTTAATAGGCGTTTTAGTAGGAGCATTACCAGGTCTTAGTTCACCTATGGCTATTGCTTTGTTAATCCCTTTTACAATTTCTCTAGATCCAGTTGCGGCGATTTCTATGATGGCCGCTTTATATTGTGCAGGGACTTTTGGTGGATCCATAACAGCTATATTAATAAATGCTCCTGGAGCACCACCCGCCGTAGCAACTGCTTTAGATGGATATCCAATGGCTAAAAATGGCGAACCTGGGCGAGCACTAGGGCTTGCAGCAGTATCAAGTGTTTTTGGTGGTATTTTTAGTTTAATAATTTTTATTTTTGCTGCACCATTATTAGCAAAACTTGCTTTAGAATTTGGACCAGCTGAGTATTTTGGGCTCGCAGTATTTGCTCTGTCAATGCTTGCATCAATGAGTGGAAAATCATCTCTAAGAAACCTAATTTCTGGTTTAGTTGGGGTATTAATCGGAACAATTGGTATCCACCTTACTACTGGAGTAGAAAGATTCACTTTTGATATCCCAGACCTTGAAGAAGGTATTCATTTTGTTCCAGTGCTTATTGGTTTATTTGCTGTCAGTGAGTTATTTAAGCAATCTGAAAAATTAAATGCCATTGTAGAACGGATTCAAGCTAAAGCCTTGAGACTTCCATCCCTTGCAGAATTAAAAAAATTAAAATACACAATTCTAAGATCTTCAGGAATTGGCACCTTTATAGGCATACTTCCAGCAGAAGGATCAACAGTTGCTGCTATAATTGGATATAATGAAGCAAGAAGATGGTCTAAAGATAAAGATAAATTTGGAAAAGGATCACCTGAAGGTATAGCAGGTCCTGAAGCTGCAAATAATGCAGCAGCAGGGGGAGCTATGGTTCCAACTTTAGCTTTGGGTATACCTGGAAGTGGATCTACTGCTTTAATACTTGCCGCTCTCATAATGCATGGTTTTAGACCGGGACCTTATTTAATTAGTGAGACACCAGAATTTGTTTATGCAATTTTTGGGGCAATGTTAATTGCTAATTTAGGTTTTTTATTTATTGGATTAATTGGAGCTAAATTCTTTTCACTAGTTGCATTTATTCCAAAAAAATTACTTTGGCCTGCTGTCTTTATTTTTTCAATGATTGGCTCTTATTCTTTTGCATCATCTATGTTTGATGTATGGGTGATGCTTGCGGCTGGTCTTGTAGGATATTTTATGGATAGAAATGGATTTTCGGCTGCACCTTTAGTTATGGGATTAATTCTAGGTAAACTTGTTGAGGAGAGCTTTTCACAATCTATGATTATTCATGACAATAACTTTTTTGCACTCTTAGAAAGTCCCGTTGTCCTATTGTTTTTTGTACTTACTTTTTTAAGTCTATCATCACCATTTTGGACAAAGTTTTTCTCTAAGAAATAATTTTAAAAAGATGATCGTATGAATGAAAACAATAATATCTTTGTTGCAGATAAATATGCTGAATGGACCAGTAATTTAGATGTTAATGATATTCCTGAAGAAGTAAAAAATAAATTACAAATTGTTGTAATGGATTCTTTAGGCTTAATGGCGTCTGCAAGAAATGAACCCTATGTTCAAAGTTTAATTGAAGCCCTTCAAGAAAATGGTAACTGTAGTTTAATTGGTCATAATAAAAAACTAACACCATTTAATGCCACAATTATAAATGGAACAGCTGTTCACGGTGAAGATTTTGACGATACATTTGAGGGAACCCCAGTTCATGTTGGGGCTGTAATGGTTCCAGCTATGTTAGCAACAATCCAAGAAAAAAAACTATCTGGAGTTGAGTTTCTAAAAGGTTTAGCTATCGGTTCTGAACTGATATGCAGGCTTGCTTTAGTTGCACCGACAGCTGTTCACCGACAAGGTTTTCATCCAACAGCTATTTTTGGAGCTTTTGGTTCTTCAGTAGGAATTTCATCTATAATAGGAAACAAACCTAATCAGATAAGTTCTGCCCTAGGAATTGTAGGTAGCATGGCATCAGGAATAATAGAATATTTAGCTGAGGGCACCTCTACAAAACGCCTTCATCCTGGATGGGCCGCAGGTTGTGGATGGCAATCTGCTAATTTTGCGAAATCAGGATTTATTGGCCCAAGGACAGTTTTTGAAGGAACTCACGGAGTTTTTAATAGTTTTGCAACAAAAAACATACAACCTGACTTTACACATATAACAGATAAATTGGGAGATAGATGGGAATGCAGTAATTTAGCTATAAAGCCTTATGCCTGTGGAACAATGGCTCAACCCTTTATAGACTGTGCCATTAAACTCAAAGATAAAATTACTAATTTTAATGAAATAGAAAAAGTCGTAGCCCAAGTAGGCGAAGGAACAGTTCATAGATTATGGGAACCAATCAAGGAAAAACAAAGTCCATCTTCTCCATATGGAGCTAAATTCTCTGTTCCTTATTGTATTGCCGTCGGACTTATTGATGGAGTTGCTGGACTAAAACAATTTACAGAAAAACGTTTAAAAGACCCAGAAATAAAAAAGCTATCTCAAAAAATAAATTATGAGATTAATCCTAACGATGAATATCCTAAAAATTATTCCGGTGATATTTCTGTTTTTATGAAAAATGGAGATGTTTTATCAGCCAAACAAGATTGTTTAAGAGGGGGAAAAAAAGCTCCCTTAAGTTTTGAAGAAGCTGTTGACAAATTTCATGCTAATTTAGATTTCGCAAATATAAAAAGAAATGAAATTAAAAAACTTAAATTTTTAGTTGATAATATTTTCAGTTGTAAAGATCTAAGTGAGCTAGAAAATATTGATTTCAGTTAATCAATCTTTTCACAACCTTTCCCTAATATTAAGTCAAAAAATCTTTTCCACTTAGCTTTATAATTAGTTCTATTAACAACCCAATCTACATGCTCAGATTTGTCCTTCTTAGGATTTATTTGAATACCCCATAAACCATCAACTTCATTTGGTACCGCAGAATATCTTACATCAGTTATAATATTTTTTTTATTTCCAAAACCTAAATAACCTTGAGAAAACCAATCGAACCTCTGAATATCCTTATATTGTTGACTATTCTGACTTAATTCCATGAAACTTATTGATGTATCAAGTTTTTTTATTCTGGTTCCCTTACAATATTCAGATTTTGAAAGCAATCTAACTGCATCTACATAGTAAAAACCATTATATTCATATATAACTTTCCACAAAAATAGATTTCCTAAACTTGGCTTAACTGTTAATCTTTTAGTTTCATGCCCTCTTAATTTAGCAATAGATTGACCAATATTCTCTGCACGATTTTCTTGAAATAATCCTATAGCAAGATAAAGAAAAATATAAAACAGACCAAAAAAAGTAATCAATTTATTTTTCTTTAAAATTGCAATAATTATTAAAAAAATTATGGGAATAGTTAAAAGTGGATCAACAACAGATATGTTATTCCACGAAATTCTTTCATCAGTAAATGGCCATAAAAGTTGTGTTCCATAACTTGTACAAGCATCTAAAAATCCGTGAGTTGCATATCCAATAAAACAAAAACAGTACGTTTCCTTCCAACTTAAAAATTTACTTGAAAATAAACGTACAAATAAAGTAACAATCAAAGCCCCTAAAGGAATAAATATTAATGAATGAGTGAATTGCCTATGATATACCAATTTCAGCAAAGGATCTGAGTTTGATCTAATTAATATATCTAAATCAGGAGCTAAACCGGCGAGACAACCAATTATTGAGCCAACAAGAATTTTCTTTTTATTCGATATCGTCTGAGCAAAAATTGCTCCAAACGCACCTTGACTTACAGGATCCATTTAACAAACCAAAATAATTAAAATTATATTCTATACACTAAGATTTCTTGACTGTTCATATTTTTTTCTTTTAACATCTTAATTATATCAAAGAGGAATTTTAAATGAACCACATCCATTCATCCACCAAAGAATATGACGCCATAATTATAGGAGCAGGCTTTTCAGGTTTATATCAGTTGATATGTCTGAGAGATCAGCTTGGTCTTAAATGCGTTGTACTTGAGACGGGAGATGATGTTGGTGGAACTTGGTACTGGAACCGTTATCCGGGTGCGCGATGTGATACGGAGAGTCATGCATATTCTTATTATTTTTCAGATGAACTGTTAAAAGAATGGACGTGGTCAGAAAGATATCCAGGTCATGAAGAAATCAGAGAATATATGAATTTTGTAGCTAGTAAGTTTGATCTTAAAAAAGATATTTTATTCAAACAAAAAGTGACAAGTGCTAAATTTATAGAAGATAGTAATAATTGGAATGTAAAAACTGATAATAATAATTTTAAATGTAAATTTCTAATTACGGCAGTGGGATGTTTGTCAAACACCAATATTCCTAAAATCAAAGGGTTAAAAGATTTTGAGGGTAGTTATTACCATACAGGAAACTGGCCGAAAGATGGTGTTTCATTTGTAAATAAAACAGTAGGACAAATTGGAACAGGTTCTACAGGTATACAAGCAGTACCTGTTATTGCAGCTGAGGCTAAACATTTAACAGTTTTTCAAAGAACAGCTAATTATAGTATTCCTGCCAGGAACAAACCATTAACAGAAGAATTTAAAAAACAGGTTAAAGAAAATTTTCAATATTATAGAGATCTTATTAAAAGAACGCCTAACGCACATCCTTTTGAAATTTCAGATCGTCTTGTTTCTGATGTTAATTCAGTAGAGATGAATAATATTTATGAAAAAGCATGGGAAAAAGGTGGCTTACAATTCCGAGGTGTGTTTAATGACTTAGTCACTAACCTTGAGGCCAACAACACGGCATCTGATTTTATAAAAAATAAAATCAATAAAACTGTTTTAAACAAGAAATTTGCTTCTATTTTGTCAGATATTGATCACCCTTATGCAGGCAAAAGACCACCTATAGATAGTAATTATTTTGAAACTTATAATAGAGATAATGTTAACCTCATAGATCTTAGACGTGATCCAATTAAGTGTATAAATAAAAATGGAATAGAAACTGAAAAAAAATATATTGATTTAGATATTATTGTTTTTGCTACAGGTTATGATGCAATGACTGGACCGCTTTTAAATATGAATATATTTGGCAAAAATAATTTAAAATTAAAAAATGTCTGGAAAGAAGGACCTAAAACATTTTTAGGACTTCAAATTCCTGGTTTTCCAAATTTATTTACTATAACTGGACCTGGTAGCCCATCAGTTTTAACAAATATGCCAATGGCAATAGAACAACATGTAGAATGGATAAGAGATTGTATAAGCTTCATGATTAAAAAAGAATATACTACCATTGAAGCAAGTTCAAATTTGGCAAAGAAATGGGGTGAAGAGGTAAACAGAGTTGCTAATAAAACATTATTACCTTCCGTTAAACACTCTTGGTACTTAGGCGCCAATATACCTGGTAAACCTCGTGTATTTATGCCCTACGCTGGCGGGCTTCCAAGATATAGTAAAATATGTGACGACGTTAAAAAAAATAATTTTGAGGATTTTATTTTAGCGTAAATACTCAAGTTTCTGAAAGCTGCTGTATTTTATTTATATTAGTCCTAATTTTTTTAATTCTTTCTTCAATTAAATTTTTTTTTGGAGGTGACTTTGAGTCAAGTTGGTCTAGTAACATTGATATTTCATTTGCTAATTCATTGCTCTGTTTATTCGAATCTATCAATCTTATTTGTGTTTTCCTAATTAATGCACTGAGTATTACGTTAGATTTAATCATTTTGGTAAAATATGATTTTGGTATTTTTTTTGCCACTAACTTTTGGGCACATACCCTTGCAGTTACCGTTCTAGGCACGTCTAACAGTATAGAACTTTCTCCAAAGATTTCACCTATCCCTAACCTATTAAGTTTTAAACCATCTTTTGTTTCTAAATTGACATATCCCTCCAATATCAAGTATGCCTCTTTTGGTAAGCTCCCAGCTTCATATATAACTTCACCTGGTTCCCATATGGCTGACTTTCCATTATCTAACATGTGATGTTTCCTCTTCAAATCATCTTAAATTTGTCACCCAGTAATTTTTAATGGCTCCATCCAAAAGATATAACCATAAAATAGTAAATAACAGTAAAACAGACCATAAGCCCACCATGGTTTAGGTTTAAATTTTTTACTTTCTTTCTCAATTATTTCTAATTCTTCTTTGTAATTTTTATAATGATTCATCATAAAATTAGATCTAGCCAATAATTTCTCCATCTTAATTCAAAGTATCAAATATCTAAAAATATTGTTTCTTTATCACCCTGTAAAAAAATATCAAATAAATAAATATCTTCATCAATTTTTTTAGCAACTAAACTACTTACATCATTTCTGCTATTCTTTACAGTGGATAAAAGAGGATCATTATTTAAATCATCACCCTCAAAATATATCCGGGTGTTTAGTGTCATATTTAATCCTCTAGAAGATATTGATAATAATATATGAGGACTTTGTGCTTTGCCATCAATGTTGTTAATAAACCCAGGTTTTAAAGTATATAGATTAAATTTCTTAGTTAAACTGTTTGGAACAAATCGAGCAAAACCACTTTCAGGTGAATACACTCCATTTTCATCACTTTGCCAAGTTTCGAGCATGATATCGTCTAAAGCTTTACCATCACCGTCAAATACTGAACCAGTAATAATTATAAACTTGTCATTATGTTTGTTAGCAAAAGGTTTTAGACCCAAATCGTTATCAAAAACTCCCTCAATATTTATTGCATTAGGTAAACACCCAATATGAAGAAAAGGACCAGCTGTTTGGAATGGCGTTTCATCTAGAACTGTTTTGACATCAATCAATTTATAATCCCTCTTTCCTGTTTTCAAAAAAAGTTTGGTTAGTACCTCTTAGAATAATATCAAACTTATAGGATAATAATTTTTGTGTATTATACCTTGATGTGTCAAGTGTACTTATCAAGCTTTCTTTAGCTTTTTCATCAGGTATTGAATTTACCATAGGGCAAGAATTTATAAGAGGATCGCCCTCAAAATACATTTGAGTAATTAACCTCTGACCAAAACTCTTTCCAAATACAGAAAAATGAATATGCATTGGTCTCCATTCTATTCCACGATTTGGATATGGATATGGGCCGGGTTGAATTGTAATAAATTCGTAATACCCTTTTGAGGAAGTTATATATCTACCGCAACCAGCAAAATTAGGATCAATAGGAGCGGTATTATTATCATTGTGATGAAGATATTTACCAGCGGCATTGGCTTGCCAAATTTCAATGAGCGCTCCTTCAATTGGATTAGAAAATTGATCAGAAATTGTTCCAAAAACGATTATTTTGTGCCCTATTGGTAAAATATTATTCTTTGAGAAATTTAATGTTAAATCATTATCTAACTTACCTATAATATCTTTGTTGAAAACAGGCCCTGAAATCTCTGTTGATGTGGATGAAAAAGAAATCTTTTTATTTTTAGGGGCCCTTAAACGGCTAGACTTATAATCAGGAAAGTTTAATTGAGGGTGTGTTTTAAGATTTCTTTTTATAAGTGTATCAACCATTTTTTTTCCTAGGATACTAACTTAACTACAAATTAATTTAATAAGGTAAACCAACATAATTTTCGGCCAAAACAGTTTGGGATGCAACTGAATTTTCTAAATATTCTAATTCGGAATCTTGTATACGTTGATCAAATGATGTTTGATCAGGGAACTTATGAAAAGTTGTTGTCATCCACCAACTAAATCTGATTGCCTTCCAAACTCTTGATAAAGCTTTTGAAGAATAAATATCTAAATCATCATTTATGTCGAACTTATAATATTGTTCAAAAGCTTTATATAAATAATATACATCTGAAAAAGCTAAATTTAAACCTTTTGCACCTGTAGGGGGTACGATATGAGCGGCGTCTCCAACTAAAAATAACTTTTTCCAGCTCATTGGTTCACAAACGAATGATCTAAGAGGTGCAATAGATTTTTCTATTGATTGTCCTGTCATAATTGTATCCGCAGCTTCTGTTGGAAGTCTTTTTTTTAATTCATCCCAAAACTTTATATCTGGCCAATCTTCGATTTTGTCATTCAAGGATGTCTGAATGTAATATCTACTTAAATTCTGGTTTCTCATCGAGGCTAAGGCAAAACCACTTCCATGATTTGCGTAAATTAGTTCGTCACTTACAGGAGGTGTTTCAGATAAGATACCTAGCCATCCAAATGGATAAACCCTTTCATGGGTTCTAATAATATTCTTTGGTATAGTGCTTCTACTAATTCCGTGGTATCCATCACAGCCCACAATAAAATCACAAGTGATTTTTGTTTCAATACCATTTTTTTTAAAAGTTACATATGGATTTTCTGTATCGATTTCCTTAGGAAGTACCTCTTCAGCATTATTTATTATAGTTCCATTTTCTTTTTGTATAATTTCATATAAATCTTTTGTTACTTCAGTTTGACCATAAACAGTTACATATTTATTAGTTAATTTTTTTAGATTTATTCTAAATCCATGGTTCTTAAAAGATAATTGTATTCCGTCATGTTTAAAGCCTTCTTTTTCTAATCTACCAGAAACACCGGCCATTTTTAGCATTTCTATAGTCCCACTTTCTAAAACTCCTGCCCTAATTCTTCCAATTACATGTTCTTGGGATTGTTTTTCAAGAACCACATTATCAATACCTACTAAAAATAAAAGTCTTGATAACAACAAGCCTGAAGGACCTCCTCCTATTATAACAATATTTGTTTTCATTAAAACTATTCCTTGGAAGCTATAATAATTACTTCAAATATATTACTAACAAATAAACAGCAGCAATTATTTGAACAAAATTAATAAAAACTGAAAACTTATGTAATTTATCGAATTTATTATGATTGTTTTCATCTTTTGCCTTATTAATCATTGGCATTAAAATTTGTCTAGAAAAAAGAAAGCCAAGCATAATAAAAGAAAAAACTAATAAAGAAATATTACTTTTTTCAAAAATGGATAAAATAATACCAGATGAACTTAAAATAAAGCCAAAAAGATAATATTTAGGAAAAAAAATTCTCAAAAATCTAGATGACTGCTTTTCGTCTAAAACTTTAAATACTGAGGTGGCAACTACTAGTGGAAAAAAAATCATAAAACTTAAAATAGCACCCGCAACAAATATTAACAAATCTTTCTCCTCATAAATTAATTTTTTCTAAAAATTAAATGTTTTAAATTTAATAATATTATACAATATATATTGTTTTTAAAAAAAATTCTTGAGAAATAATAATGAATGAAAATGTAATATCGTACTCGGTTGATACTCTTATTTCAAAAGAACAAATCAAAACAAGAATTACTGAACTGGGACAGGAAGTAAACCAATTTTATAAAAATACAAATAAACTTCTTGTTGTTGGATTATTAAGAGGATCCTTTGTATTTATTGCAGATTTAGTCCGTGAATTAGAAATACCAGTAGAGGTTGATTTTATGACAGCATCTAGTTATGGCAACTCTATGCAATCATCCAATAATATAAGAATCTTAACAGACTTAAACACAGACATAAAAAACCTAGATGTCTTGTTAGTTGAAGATATTATTGATACTGGTCATACACTTAATCAAGTTATTAAATTGCTAAATAACAGGAAACCGAAAAGTCTTGAAGTTTGCTGTTTATTAAATAAATTTTCTAGGCGCGAAACAAATGTTGAAAGTAAGTGGGTAGGTTTTGATATACCTGACGAATTTGTAGTAGGGTATGGCATCGATTATGCTCAAGACAACAGACATTTACCTTTTATTGGAAAAGTAGTTCAGAAATAAGTTGGGAATAGCTTAATTTATTTACCGTTTAGGTAGGATAATCGTGGAGATTTACAAAAAGCTATTCCCATTAATAAATAACTGCAAATCACATGCCAAATTGATACTTTATTTTACTCTATTTTAATAAAGTTTTCTAAATTCATTTTATCTGAGTATTCAACTTCACATTCACCAGTAACTCTTGAGACAGATCCTCCCATTTCTTTAATATCTTGCCAAAACTGATCTGTCCAAGCAGATCTTTCTTTTAAAGCATAATCTTTATCTTTAAATACATGAAAAATTTCTACCTGTGTGTCAGTAACACTCAAAAAACTCCTTAAAATTAATCCTCCATCTTCAAACATGTATTTACTTTTTGATTTAAGTCGATCAAGAATAGCCTCTCTGGCTAATTTGTTTTGAAATTTAATTGTAATTGTAGTCCCAAACATTTTTTAGCTTTCCCTATTTACTAAACATTATGAGGTTTAATAACTATTTTAATTGCATCATCTATTCTTTCTCGAGCATACTTTAATGCAATTGGCAAATCAATCATGTCAAATGTATGAGTGTGCACTAGTTTTGCATCAAATTTTTTCTCTTTCATTAACTCCATTGCTCTATGTGTAGCGCTTTTACCCTCACCTCTAATTCCAAACATGTAGATATTATTTATAACTATATGCGAAATGTTAATTTTAACGGCATTGTGAGGGAAAGCTGCCAAACATATTTTCCCTCCCCTATTCGTCATCATGATGGCATCATTTAATGCCTGTTCAGTACCTGCACATTCCACTACATAGTCAGCACCCTTTTCACCAACTATTTTTTTTACAGATTTAACAATATCTGTTTCGTTTTTTATATTAAGCGTGAAATCTGCACCAAGTTTTCTCCCAATTTTTAGGCGACCATCTCTGGTACCGATTAGAATTACAGGACCTGCACCTAAAGCCTTTCCAACTGCAACACCTAACAAACCTATTGGGCCAGGTCCAATAACCACCAGACTTTCACCAGCGATAAGACCTCCTAATTCTGTCAGCCCATACATAGTAGTTCCAGCTGTAACAACCAAAGTTGCTTCTTCATCAGACATACTGTCTGGAACTTTTATTAATGTATTTATGTTATTTATAGCATACTGCTTAAACCCACCATCTGTTGTAAATCCATTTGCCCTATGACCTTTATTAACATCTCCATAGTTAAGGCCATAATTGTGGCAGGAGGTATACATGCCCATACGACACCTCTTACATTGCCCACATCCAGAGTGAATTTCTACAGTAACCCTATCTCCAATGCTAAATTCATCGACAGATGGTCCTAAGGCTACTACTGTTCCCATATATTCATGTCCTGGGGTAAAATTTTTATTAAATGGTAATCCACCTTCTATTAATGCTGGAGGTCCACGACTTATAACATCAAGGTCAGTTGCACAAATAGCTACTGCGTCTATTTTAATTAGAACTTCTGATTTATCTGGCATTTCTACTATTTTGTCGACCAAGGATAACTCATCAGGATTTCCTAAAACCCAAGCTTTCATTTTCTCAGGTATAGGAAATTTTTGAGATGTTTTTCCTTTAAATTTTATGGACATGACAAAAACCTTATTAAAGGTTAATCAATCCATTTAAACAACAATTTGTCAAACACGATTATATTTAAATATTATATTTCTTTTTATACTCACGCCAAGTAGTAAACAATCCTGAACCAATAACAATTATTACACCTATTACAATCATAGAATTTATACTTTCAGAAAAAATTGTCACTCCAATTATAGATCCAAAGACCAATTGAAGATAAGAAAAAGGTTGTATAACAGACGCTTCTGCAACCTGTAATGTTTTTACCATCATAAAATGTGAACTAGCACTTAACAAACACATGATAAAAAGCCACAAATAATCCTCTTCAAGAATATTATTCCAAATAAACAAACTAATTATACTCATAGTTACAGTCCCTCCTATACCCGTCCAAAAAAAACTAGTAATGGCTGAATCTTGCTTAGAAACATATCTTGTTAAAATTAGATAAACTGCAAACATTATAGCACCTATTAGTGCAAAAATTGATCCCTCAGAAATAATATTTGTGGAAGGCCTTAAAATAATAATCACACCTACAAAACCTACAAAAATTGCCGTCCACCGTCTCCAGCCAAACTTTTCACCTAAAAAAGGAACAGACAAACCTGCGACAATCAGAGGATAACAGGCGATAATTGCATGTGTTTCAACAAGACCTAATAGGGTAAATGTGTAAACAACTAGACAATTATTTAATGATAAAATGAGACCTCGTGTAAATTGTTTATATAGCTGTTTAGTATATAATATTTTTGTCAAACTATTCTTAAGAAATAAACATGAAATGATTATAATCATAGCAATAAACCAATAACGCATAGTAACTAAAGTGAAGACATTATTGCGTTCAGCTAAGAACCTAGAAACACCATCCATAGCTGAAAACATAAATGTAGTCACAACCATTAGGCATATTCCTAAAAGGACATTATTTTGCATAAAAACTCTAAACAAGAAATGAACTAAATTTATATATTGTTTGAAAAGGTCTAACAAAAATAAAAAATAGAGACCCTATGGTCTCTATTTTAAATAAGGAGGAATATAATTTAATTACTTTCTGATTATACTTACGACATTTAAAAAAAAAGTTTAACTTAGAGATAAACTATCTTGTAAAGTTTTAACTTGATTTATATGCATAAAAGCCTCTTCATGCTGAAATGAGTCAAAATTCTTGATAGGTGGTCGACATGTACTTGTATCAAATATTCCTTCTTGAACACGTAACAGTTTTGAAAATTTAATAGCTATATCAATATGCTGATGAGTAAAAGATAAAATTGGTAAAATTTGATAAAATAATTGTCTGGATGCTTCAATTTTATTTTCAGTAAATAACTTATAAATTTTATTATAAATAATCTCCATCGTCGAAGGAATAAACGCATGTACTCCTCTATTTAATGCTTCTATCATTCCCATAATAGCCCATCCACCACTAAGATGTAATTGATGATTTGCTGCTTCTAAGATCCTAGAATATTTAGGACCAGAATTTAATACTTCTATTTTTAAAGCTCTGAACTTATTGATGTTTTTAAATAGTAACATTATGTCTCCGTCGCTCATCCCATTATCTGTCCAAGATAAATCCTGTATCATTAAATTGTGTGGACCTGCTTCAGCAATTTCATTAAAACATTGTAACAGTTCACTTCCAGAAACGTTCTCAGGGGTCTGGCATAATATCCAATCAGCACCTGCTTCTTTTGCAGATTTAGCCAAAGCAACTCTATCTTTTTGATTTTTTGCACTACAACTTATAATTATGGGTATTCTATTTTTATTATAACTTGAACATTCGTCAATAATCATCATCTTTTCTTCAAAAGATAAACTTGAGTTTTCACCTGCAACAGCTCCAACAAGCATGCCTGAGCACCCAGTGGAAATTGTATGATCAATAAGGTTTTTTAAGCTAGGTATGTCAATTTTATTTTGATTACAAAAAGGAGTGTGAAGACTGGGTATAATTCCTCTGAGACCATCAATTAGTTTTTTTTCTTTATCCAATTAAAGTACCATTTTCTAGCTCAATATCTGGGCGTAATAAATGGACATTTTTACCAGAAATAGCTCCTAGTATAAGAACTTCAGAAGTGAACCCCGCAACTTTTTTTGATGGCAAGTTACATACTGCAACAACTTGTCTTCCTATTAATTCTTTTAATGGATAATTAGTAATCTGAGCTGATGTGTATTTGAGCCCTACTTTTGTGCCAAAATCAATTTTTAAAATATATGCAGGTTTTTTTGCCTTAACATTTTTGGATGCTTCTAAAATTGTTCCTAAAACAAGGTTTAATTTAGAAAAATCATTAATAGAAATCTCTTCATTATTTGATGAGAGCATAGATTTATTTTTTACTTAATTTAATTAAATTTTTCATTTTGGAAATGTTTTGAACCATCTTAGATTTTAACATCCCACCCGAATCAATAATTATATCACGATACATGACGTCCCCATCTACAACACCAGTTGATTTTAAATGTAGATTTTCAGCTTGAATATCTGCATTCATTTCACCTTCAACTATAATGTTTTCAGCAGATACATAACCAATAAATATACCTGATTTCTTAATATATAAGCTTTTAACATATAACGAACCCTCAAAACTTCCATAAAGTTCTAAATCTCCAGATCCAGAATATTGTCCTTTAAAGAAAGAGTCTTCTGTAATTCTAATTGATTGTTTCAATTTTTTTCCAACTATCTAAGGAAATTAATCATGCAAAGTTTTTAATATTAAATCAATGACAAATTAAGGTTCTCACTCGTTACCAATACATTTTAAGGTCAAATCATTAGTATATATTTCATTATAGCTTTCTTTAATAGATCTTAAAATAGAATTAAATGCCAAAGATTTATCTTTGATAATAAATATATAATTAAGAATTGGATCATTATCTTTAGAACCTTTACTAATGGCCATCAACATTTTTTCAGAATTTTCCACAATTTTATATTCCGAGGGCTCACCCTTTTCATCCTCATATTTTAATAATTGATCCTCTATAAACATTTTTGAAAAACGACCATATTTTTTGTCAATACATGAAAATTCCAATGCGTGAGAATTGAAAGAATAAAATAAACAAAAAATTATTAAATATATGAATTTCATTAAAGTTCCCTATTTAAACCCATAAAACACTAAGTAATTTAAAATATTATTAAAATAATCTAATATACCTTAAAATAACTTTAATAAATTATAAAATGAAAAAGCAAACTACTCTATTATTTATATTTTGGGCTCTAGCTTTTATTGTTGTCGCTTGGTTATTCCCTTTCATGGCCAGAGAAAATAACTTTTTAAAAGATTTTTTATCATATTGTGTAACATTTATAAAATGACAAGGATGTTATAAAAGAGTAAAAAAATAAATAAACTCTTTTTAGACTAAATTTCATGACTCTCATAAATAAAAAAAAACTCTAATATCTACAATTATAGTTTCTTTTGTAATTATTTTAATTGCAACTTTTATGTTTGCAGAGCATCTATCTCGTCAGAATAGTCCTAAAAATATATCAGACGTTATTAAAAATATAAATTTAGTTGATCAAAATGGAAGTCAATTTAATAAAAAAAGTCTTAACGAAAAACCATCTTTACTTTTTTTTGGATTCACACATTGTCCTGAAATTTGTCCAACAACACTAACTCAATTATCATCAGTTACAGAAAATCTTAAACCTCCTTTTAATTTAACAAATATAATTTTTGTTACATTAGACCCTAAACGTGATACCCAAGATCACTTAAAAGATTACATTCAATATTTCAATAAAAATGTAATTGCTATTACAGGTAAAATTAATGAAATCAAAAGTTTGGCTGACAACTGGAATGTATTTTTTGAAACTATTGGTTCATCGAAAGATAATTATAATCTAAACCATACAGCTTCTGTCTTTATGCTTGATAGGAAAGGTGTTTTTAGAGGAACTATTGCTTGGGGCGAGAATGAGGAATCTATAATAAAAAAGATAATTAATTTAAATAAATATTAATCAAAAACATATCCAAATCTTTTTAAGTCTTCTTTAGTTCTTTCAGAAGAAAGAAACTTTAAAAAAAGTATTGCATTATTTTTTTGCTCTCCATTTTTTAGTAAAATAGCATCTTGTTTTATAGGCGAATATAAATTTTGAGGAATCTCCCATGTTTGTCCGTTCTCATTATTACTTAGAAAATCTGCCTTGGAAACAAAACCTAAATCTAAATTACCAAAGAAGCTCATTAAAAAAACTTGATTAACACTTTTACCTAAAACGAGCTTTGGAGATATTTCTTTAATAACTTTTAATGATTTTAGAACTTCTATAGCAGCTCTTCCATATGGAACATATTCTGGTTTTCCAATTCCAATATAATTAATTTTATTTGAAGTTAAGAATTGAGGAAAATTTTGGCCAAAAAGAAATTTTTTCGTACTGTACACTACTAATTTTCCAGTTGCATATGTAAAACGTGTTCCTTTTATTGCTTTTGCAGTTTTTTCAAGTTTTTTTGGCTGATTTTGATCAGCTGATAAAAAAATATCTAGTGGGGCCCCATTTATAATTTGTGAGTATAAACTTCCACTAGAACCACTTGAAATAAATATTTTGCCATCATTTATGCTTTCAAAGTTTTCTTTTAATGCTTTCATTGGTGTCAAAAAATTTGAAGCTACACCAATATAAATATTCTCTGCAAATAGATGCTTAAAAGTGATGGAGTTTAAAAATATTAATAATAAATATAATAATATGAAATTAATTTTTAATTTACTTCTTGTTAAAAACATAACAAATTAACCGAAAAAATTACTTAAATAATCAACTATAAAAATTATGATTATTGTTATTATTATAAAAATAAATAAAATTGTCTGAAGATAATCACTAATTAAAACAATCATAAATTGTTTTGTTTCTTTAATTCCTAAGAAGAACAAAGATAAAATTAAAGATAAAGGAAAAGTTAAAAAAAATAGGGTAGAAAAAATCCAGAATTTAATAAAACCCATTTCTTTAAATCTGTTTTTTTCTTTAACTAAATTTATTTTACTACTCCAAAAAGATTTAAACCTAGTCCTAAATTCAATTTATTGTTCAATTTATGTATAACTTATCTGATATTGAAACGAGACCAGTTTTTATAACTCTTGCGTAGACTCCTAAATCAAAGTGTCCATAATGAGTATTAATTTCATTTGGTATATTAATGTCTCTAACAGCATTTTCAGGGTTTACATTGGTGGCTGCACACCTCTGTGTTCTTTTGAATACTTCTAAAACACACTCCCCAACAGAAACTTTTTTACCAATCCAATTAAATTCTTCCCAGGGATTTCCTTTATCTATTAAAAAATTTGCTCGAAACCTAGAAGGATTAATGTTTTTACCTATATTTTTTTCTAATTCATTTATTGTATTTAGGTTGATTATGGACACAGCCTTATCTGGAATATCTGAAAATGAATGAGTTAAGTTATTGTTATTTTGAATTTTAATTCCTTGCACTAACTTTGGCTTATTATCAATTCCTAAATTTAAGTAATTTTGAAAAAAAGTTTCAACTTTTTTAATATTTTCTTCTTTGAGAAGAATTTCATTTATAACAACTTTATTATCAAGATTTATAGTCAATTTTCTAGTTTTTGGATCAAATTTAGTTTCTAATCTAGCTAATTTTTCTTCTTTAACTAATGCTAAAAAATTTGTTTTTCTTAAATACATTGGATTATTTTCTTCGTATGTGACATATGATCTAGCAAATGCAAACTCGCGATCTCCAGGCAGCACTTGATTTTTTTCTAGTGTAATATTTTCAAGATTTTCACCTGATAGTCCTTTGATAGGATATCGAACGACACTTTTTATTTTGTTCATAAACACGACCGTTTATTAATCAATTATTATAATTTAATATATCAATATATCTATATAAAAAGTTTTAATATAAATTTTAAGATGAAAACAAGACTAACAGACTTGATTCTTTCTAGTTCAGTATCAAGACGCGGTTTCAAATAAAACTTCTGGATTAGACATGGTTTTAATTTCAAGAACGTTTCCATTTGGGTCTTCTACAAAAAATGTCTCTTGCTCAAATTTTGAACCAATAAATCTCCTGTATGGATTGTCAAAGTAATCAATATTGCTGGCTTCTATTCTTCTTTTTACTTCTTCAAAGTCTTTTGCTTCGAGGTGCACTCCAAAGTGAGGTACACAAACATCACCCATATCAACGTCGTGTCTTTCTCGAACTTGTTTTGTTTTTGTCTCATGAAGAGTAAGTTCATTTCCCCAAAAATTAATGTCTATCCAACGACCTTCTTCTTGATTACCTGTTTTACACCCTAAAATATCACGATAAAATCCCAAAGCTTTTTTAATATTACCTGCTGGAATTGCTAAATGAAAACAGTTTGTCATAAAAACTCCTTATCAACTATAATGTTATTGTGGTGTTGCATCTTTAAACTCAAAGAAACCAGAAAATGGTCCACTTCCACCTCCTCCGTTAGGATTATTACCTGGAGCCGTGTTAGTAAACATCTGTGCGCCATATCCAGTAACGTTAAAAATAAATTTAAATGATATTGTAGCTGGAGAAATAACTATCGGAGTATCCATATTTATTACTCCAACTAGTCTATCAACATTAGAACAAACGTTAGAAGCGGTTTCACCTGCTCCATCTCTTTTATCTAAAGTTGAATTTTGCATTAAATATCCGTTAATAGTTCCTATGCTGACTGGAGCATCTAAATATTCGCCATCACAAACATTATTCTGGGCAAATTGATTAAGTGTTGAAGTACATTCCTGTGCAGGTGAAGTAGTGTCTGCAGTACCACATGAACCTCCTCCACCGTCATTATGAACATAGAAAGTTGTATTGTCAGCTTTAGTAAATTGTGCCTTAATAGTAAAAACATTGCTTAAAATTATATAAGGAAATTTATAGGTCCCATTAGCTGGTCTTGTGGAGACACCCGCTAAAACAGCATCCCCTAAAGCGAAGTCATGTTCACTACCATTAGTCTGGTCAGTAGCTGTGAATACCGTCGTACATGTAGATTTATCTAACGAAGCACCTGCCATTGGATTAACTGAACAAAGACCCATTTCATATACACTTGCTTTATATGTCTGTGGAGTAAATCTGCAAGCTGTAGCTGTCGTAGAAAACAAGTTTGTACCCGTACTACAAGGTCCGCTATCTTCTGCAGTTACTGCAAAAGAGGTTTTGTTGATTAGCATGAGAGAAAATAATATACTTAATAATGAGATTACTTTAATAAGGATATACATACTAAACTCCTCCAGCTGAAGCAATAAAGTTGGTCTGTATTACAATCTGATTTTTTCGCCTAACTTTATCCAACATTCTTTTCTTCATTGAAGTATTATTAAACGCTTGATCAGCAATTAAATCTTGAACGATTGCGTCTTTCTCTGTTGGGCCTCCTCCTAAACCAAACTTGTAGGTTAGATTAACAAAATCAATATCTGTTCCAGTATCAAAATCTTTTGTACCTGCTTCCAACGTTACATTAGGAGCTATCGGTGCATTAATTTGTAGACTATAAGTATTACCTTTTGTATCTGCAGTCTGATATCCTTCCCACTTCCAATTTTTTACAAATATTTTGGCTGATGGTATATATGGCACTTGTCCACCTAACTCTATTTCATATCCATCTAAAGCTCTTTCAGTATTACCATCTCGACCAGTTTTAGCACCACTTATAGCAAAATATTTATTAGCATTAACTTCAAAAGCTGAACTTCTTAATTCCGCTCCAACACTCATCCTTGAATGTTCATAAGTACTTTCATAATCATGGAAAGCATTTACACCGTAAATCCATTTTTCATCTTCAGTAAGTTGTCTATATCCTATACCTAAATTGATAGTATTTCGGTTATTTTGTCTAATAACGGAGCCTTGAAAAAACGTTAAGTCGCCCTTATCTGAATTTTCTGACATGGGATTAATCGTCAGTAAAGTAAAATTTGGGTCAGCAGCGGTCCTACCTTCAATAGTTAATTCAGTATTTTCAAATAAAGAGTTAAAACTATCTTCAAATGCTTGAATAGTTTTGTTAATAACCGTATCTTTTAGTTTGTCAGATGCGTTACCAGCAGCGCTAACTTCTAAAAATGTTAGTGGCATTGCTAATACAGAAGCTATTAGAATATTTTTAATTTTCATACTTATCCACTTGAAACCCGTTTCGATATTAGAGTAAAAAACAAGTTTTGTCAAAAATCTAAAGGGACTTGAGGAGTTTTTTTAGTAGCTTCTTTGATTTTCCATAAACTTTAACTTTCTTAATTTTGCCTAAATTATTTTTATCTTCACCAACTACAACAAGACCAATCATTCCCATTGCTTTGTGAGGAGTACATTGATACAAATATATTCCAGGTTGTGTGAATGTATATTTAGCATCTTTACTGATTTTAGATTTATATTTAGAGGCACCTTTAGGCATACCTATAAATTCAACATTGTGACCTTTATCAACTGATTTCCATGTAATTTCATCATTAACTTTAATCGAAAGAACTTTTTCAGAATAAACCATTCTCTCTTTTCCAAGTTTGTTTAGCATATCTACAGTATAATTTTCAGCTACTGCATGAGTTGAAAATAATGAAATTATTATTGTTAGGGTGATTGATATTGATTTTATTATAAACATTTTTTTTCCTCGTGATTTTAAATATATATAATAATATTTTCATAAATTTAAACCATAATATTGAAATAAATTATTCGAGTTAAATTCAAGCTAAATTTAAATCCACAGGTCTCACATGAAAGAAATTAAATATGTCCAAAAATGCAGTAGGAATAATTATTTTTATCTCATGGATTGGTTAAATGATCTAAAAATCCATTTCAGAAATCAGAATTGCTAGTTGAGCTCCATGCATATCTCTATCAAAAATATGTCCTTGAGTTATATTTCTAGGAAAAGAAAACTTAACAACATTTAATTTTTTTATTTCAAATCTTTTTAAATCCTTAATATTTATCATTAATAAATTTGCTATTTTTGAATTATTCAAATTAAGACATACATTATTATAAACTTCTTCACTTCCACAAAAAATATCAATCGTAATCCAAAATGGGCCAGCATTTTTAGATCTAATTTTTTTAACTTGTTCCCCAAGAATTGACAATTACACCTCTGATACTTTTATTTGAAATGCATCCATTGGATTATTTAATTCTAAAAGGTGATTTAAAGAAAATTCATAAACACAACCCCTATCTGAATGAACAGGAGAGTACGGAAAAGCAAAAGTAGGTAATTCCTCATTAGTAGTAAGAGGAAAGTGCAGCAAAAATGGATTTATTAATTTTGCAATTTCGGTAGATATTTTATTTTTTTTGATGTGACAATACATAAAACACCTACCTCAACAGGAATTCTTTCACTTTTTTCTAAATCACCTAAAGTTGAATTTATACCAATGTGCCTAAAATCAAGAGAATAGTCAGAGGCATTTAACTTCATTCTAAGCTTGATTTCTTTTTTTAAGAAACTTGAAAGTTTTTCAGTCCACTTCATAGCATTTTTAACGTAAAAATTTTCTCTTAATATCACCAGTAATGAGGTCTGATAACCATAAACTCTTGCTCCTTCTAACTTAACATTATATTTTTTTGATGTATGCCAGTTAGCTCCCTGTACTCTGACCTTTCTATTATTAATGGAGCTATAGAATGCATTAGTCACATCCATATATCCTCCTGGTTCTAATAAAATATAAGGATCAGCATTTTCGTAGAGCATGTGAGCAGCTACTGTATTTGGAGTACAAAAAGCATTTTCAGACATTGCTTCAACTGTAAAGCCAATCTGATCAAATTCGACTAATACAACTCCTGATGTTGGATTGCTGGAACATAGAGCTCCACATTCAGCAATTTTTGCACCATGCCAGGATGCTCCTGGGTCTGAACCGTTCATTAAGGGCAAGGCAGATATGATAGCAGTGTCAGTGGTTCGACCTGCTAAAATTATATCTGCACCTGTTTTTAAACATTCTTGAATTTGTTCTGCACCAGCAAGTGCAACGATATGTGTCATTTCATCTATTAAGCTAACATTTAAATCTGGGGCAGGATTGAGAGATGTTATTCTACTATTTTTATAATTTACCTTAATATAGTCTCTTTTTTGTTCACAGTATAACTTAGCAATTTTAAGATTTTGATTAAGCTCTGTTGCTAACTCAATAGTAATCTCCTCCATCCAGTCAACCATGCTATCAGTTCCACAAGTTCCACAACTTCCAATAATTAGGGGAATTTTGGCCTTATTTCTAGCCTTCATAAGACTTTTCCATTCTGATCTTACTGCATCCCGTGAATATTTAGAAGTCCCTGAGCCTAAAGAGAATGGGCCGCTATCAGTTGAACCACCATCAATAGCAATTATGTCAGGTTTATTTTTTATACCAGTATTTAAAGCTTTCAAATCAAAGCCTAATCCAAGAACACCCGAGGGAACTAAAACTTTTGTAGATTTCATTTTTTCCAACTTATTTATTATATTTAATTAAAATATTTAAAAAAAGATTTCTCGAGGAAAATTTTTTTGTTTAATCAATACAATAAATCCAATTTTTGTTAGTTAAAACTTCTCCTATAAATAAGAATGGTCTTTTTCCTATCTTTTCGGAATATTCAATTAGATCAATTGTTTTATCTGATTTTAAAATCAACTCAGTATTTTTAAAATTTCCTTTAGAACCAATTATTACAATAAATTCTAAGGAAATGTCTGCAAGCCCCTTTTTAGGTTGAGTTGGTATTAAAATTTTGTCGTAATTAAATCCCCAAGATTTCAAGCAAGTTATAGCAATATCAATATTTTTTGCCTTAACTTTAATTAGGCATTGTTGAAAAATATTCTTATCTGCATTTTCTAAACTTCTTACTGGATAACTATTATTAATATCTTTATTAGAACTACATTGTTTCCACTTACTTAATTGGTCATTTGATGGAACAACAATAATCGTATTAAAAAATAACTTAGATTTAACTAAAACCTCTAACTTTATTTCTGAACTAATCTTTTGTTCGTATAATTTTTCTACCTTAGTATTTTCTTTTTTATTAATTCTGTCTTTATGTAATTTTACAAATTTAATAATATCTTCTCTTTGTGAAGAAGAGGTTATATTTTTGTTTTCGAAAAGTTTAAAAAAGTTTTTGCTACCCTTTTCTTCTCCATAATATTTCTGATATTTGTTATCTAAAGCACTTAGTTGATATAAAGAATCAAAAGATGCAGGAGCAAATTGTTTTACACTAATTAAGCTGTTACTCGAACCAATTGAAACCCATTTGGAAAGTGTACCTTTAGACATTCCAAGTTTACTTGCTAATTCTGTTTGCCTATTTTCTAATTGATTGACTGCATTAGTGATTGCCTCTGCCATTTCAAATATACTAATTTTAACTTTATTCTTAGCTAAACTAATTTTTTTTACATGATCATCTAGTGACATTTTATTTGAAATTTGTACGCTCATTTTTTTCACTTGAATTTATTAGTTTATGTCGAAGTAATGATTGTTACTAAAACTTTTTACCGCCATCTTTAAGTCGATTTGTAATTTTGTGGTCAGCTCTCAATTTGTTATATTCTAATTTTTCGTATATAGTTTCTCCTAATTTAAAACCTTTGGATTCAGCCAAATCAAAAATTCTAATAATAGCATCCGCTAGTTCAACCTCCATCATAGACTTATGTTTTAAATGGTTATCCATTAAACCTTTTCTTGCACCTTCCATTGCTTCACTAATCTCAGAATGAATTAAACATAACAACTCCCCTACATTTCTGTCTTTTTTAATACCTCTAGAATCATGCCACCATCCACCTTTAACAGCTGCTTCGTGACAATCTTTTGCACATCCGTTTATTCCTGCAATATTTCTATCCATAATTTTCTCCCACGAGTTTTAAACATTCATAAAATTAGACATGAACAAATAACTTGCCATACCTACAGATATAGTCGCAAGAATATTGTTTGTGGTTAATGCCACAATTATAGAAATCAAACCTGCATATAATTTATGATTTTCAATTAAAAAGAGAGAATTATTTTCAACTATTGATAAGTCATTAACAATAATTGGAGTTAACACCGCTAAAGGGATGTATTTAAATGAATTTTTAGTAGAGGGTGACAATTCTCTAGAAATTATTCCTGACATTGGAATAAATCTTATTAAAAAAGTAATTACCCCACATATTATGATTCCATACCATATCATCTTTTTTTATCCAATTTAGAAGAAATTAAACCAATCACAACCCCAATCATTCCTGAGATGACAATCCAAAAATTAATGTCTAAGCTTTTTAAAATTAAACCTGAAAAAGCTGACGCAATAACTACAAAAAAAGTGGAAATTGATTTAATCATTGGCACTATTATAGCAATAAAAGTAAGGGGAATAATAAACTGTAAATCTAAAAATTGTGGTAAGTCACCACCTACCAAAACACCAATCAAAGTAGAGATTTGCCAAGACAAAAATAATGTTATTCCCGTGCCTAAAAGGTGAAAATGAAGAAAAGAGGTGCTAGGCTCATTTATAAATCTTCTAATTGATACAGCATAAGCTTCATCAGTTAATAAATAAGATAATACAATACGCCATTTTAAAGATAAATTTTTCAAATACTCCATCATTGAAATACTATATAAAAAATGTCGTGAATTTATTGCACTCACTGTTGTTACAACAACCCCAAGCGGAGTGGCACTAGAAATTAATTGAACAAATGCTATTTGACTTGCTCCACCAAAAATAATTGAAGACATTAGGAAAGCTTGTATGGGCGTTAAACCACTTTCAATAGCCATTATCCCATAAATAATCCCAAAAGGGAAAACGCCTAGTTGTAAAGGTAACTCTTCAAGTACACCTTGTTTGAAAATTATAAATTTTTTCATTAATTCCATTATAAACTTTTTATGATTAATTAAAATGTTATGTTTATAAACAATTTAATAATTTTTAAATTTTATCAATTTGAGCTAATACTTAAAAGTTGAAGGATATTTATTTGTTAAAATCTGAAAGAGCAAAATTTATAATGGATTTTTTGGAGCATACTTATCCAGAAACGCCCGTTCCTCTTACAAACAAAAATGTTTTTGAGTTATTAGTTGCCGTACTACTCAGCGCTCAATGCACAGACGAAAGAGTTAATAAAGTAACTCCATTCTTATTTGAAATGGCTAACAATCCCTTTGACATGGAAAAAGTTCCTATAGACAAAATTTACAATATTATAAAACCATGTGGATTGGCACCTCAAAAATCTAAAGCTATTTCAAATCTATCAAAAATTCTTGTTAACAAATTTAATGGTGCCGTTCCCAATGATATTAGTGAATTGGAAAAATTACCAGGTGTAGGTCATAAGACAGCAAGTGTTGTTGTTTCACAAGGGTTTGGTATTCCAGCTTTCCCAGTAGATACTCATATACATAGACTTGCTCAAAGATGGGGTTTAACTAATGGGAAAAATGTAAAAACTACTGAAAACGATTTAAAAAAACTTTTTCCATCAGAAAAATGGAATAAATTACATCTACAAATTATATTTTATGGAAGAGAATTTTGTTCAGCTTGGGGATGCAATGGAACAGTCTGTAAAATTTGTAAAACATGTTATCCAAAAAGAACAAAGCCATTAATAACAAAAAAAGCTTGAAGCAAATATTATAAAAGCTCTAATTGATTATCTACTTTTTTGTGATTTTTTTTAACTCTTTTACTACTTAACTTATTTAAAACTATATTCGACCCTTGTCTGTAACCATCTTTACTTAAAATTAATGACATTTTTGATTTTGCTTGTTTGATAGCATCTGTATGATCAACAATTGGCTTAGGATAATGTTTACCAATTAAACAATTAAATGTTTTTTGAGTATATAAATCCATTTTCCAAGGCTCATGTATCCAAGTATCTGGAACGTTAGCAAGTTCAGGGACCCATTTTTTTATGAATTTTCCTCTAGGATCGTGGTCTATTGATTGTTTTATCGGGTTGTAAATTCTTAAAGTATTAATCCCAGTCACTCCAGACTGCATTTGTAATTGGCTATAATGAATACCAGGTTCATAATCTGTAAATGTCTGAGCCAAGTGATGTCCAGTTTTTCTCCAATCAAGCCAAAGGTCATAACTTGCAAAACTTACAAGCATAGCCCTCATTCTAAAAGTTATCCAACCATTATAATTAAGACTTCTCATGCAAGCATCAATAAATGGATAACCTGTAAGACCTTTTTTCCATGCATTATAAAAATCTATATTAAAATTATTTTCTCTGATACCTTCATAATATGGGTGCATACACTTAAATTCTATTGATGGTTGGGTTTCTAGTTTTTGTATGAAATGGCATCTCCAAGACAAACGTGAAATAACTGCAGTCAAATTTTTATTCCAAATTTTCTTTTCATTTTCTAATAAAGACTCTTTTTTTGTTTTTATTAGTTTTAATATTTCTTTTGAAGAAATAGTCCCCCAAGTCAAATGAGGTGAAAGACGGGTACAAGTTTGTTCAGAGACACCTGGTTTAGAGATGTTATAAGTATAATTTTTACCTCTAACAGCTAAAAAACTATCCAATATTTTTATGGCTTCGCTTCGCCCTCCTTTTTGAACAATGCCTGAATGTTTGTTTTTAAAAATAGGATCATTCTTTAAGGGTATTTTCCCTTCTTCTATTTTTATAATAGGAGTTAAATGAGTAGGAGTTGAAATCAGCTCTTCTTTCATTCTTAAATTTCTTAATTTTGACCAAACTGTTCGATTTTTTAAGCGTCTTACAATACCGTTTGAAGGAAATTCATTGAATAATATATTGTTTTTATGGCACCAGTTTTGTATTTCATTATCTCTGTCATAAGTCCACTTATTACCTGTTTCTTCGTGGGATAATATTGATTGGATATTATATTGTAGTGATAAAACTTCAAACACATCTTTAACAGAACCAATCCTAACAACCAAAGTTTGGCCTATATTCTTTAAATCCTTTCTCAATTCTTTAAGACTATCATGAATAAAGCTCCAATGTCTTTTACTTGAAAATGGTTGTTTCCAGTAATCTGTTTCAACTATATAAATGGGTAAGGTTAAAATTGAATTGAGTGAAGCTTCAAATAAAGGTCTATGGTCAGTTATTCTTAAATCCCTTTTAAACCATACAATCTGAATGTTATTTTTTAGCATGTTTAGCTTTTCGACCGTAAACTCTTTCTCTCCAAACCTTAAAGCTTGTTTTTTTTAAATTAGAACGCATTATTTTAATTACATCTTTTTCTGGGATACCTGTCTGAGCTTTTATTGAATCAAAGCTTGTCTTATCGCACCAAGCCATTTCTATTACGCTATCAACATTGTAATTTTGCTTAATTATTTTCAATTTTTCTTACCCTAAATTTTTTACATTTTTCACTGCAATATTTCACTTCATTCCAAACTTTCTTCCATTTTTTTCTCCATATAAATGGTCTTTCACAAATAATACATATTTTTGAAGGAAGGTTTTGCTTTTTAATCATTATCTAGTTTTATTTACTTTTATTAATATCTGAAGTTTTAGTTAAAACTGCAGTATGTAGTCCTGAGGCTGCTATCTTTCCAGAAGATGATATCAGCCTACCCTCAACTGACACTATTTGCCTACCTATTTTTATTATTTTAGCTGTTCCTATAACTTTGCCTAATAATAAAGGTCTATGGAAAGAAATATGTATATCTGTTGAACTTGGTAAATATTCATCTTTGGTAAATATGTTAACACTTATTGATGTAATTTCATCTATTGCGCTAGCTATCATACCGCCTTGCACAGTTTTAAATGGATTTAAACATTCTTTAGAAAACTCTAATTCATATTTATATATTTCACTTTCTAAACCTAAAAACTTTGTTTTTAAAAAATGATGTGTACCCCCAGAATGAGCCCGTTTCATGGATTTCTTTAGGTTTTCTTCAGTCATTTATTATTCCTTTTTTATAGAATTTATATAAGAAATGATTATTTTAATAAAAGTATGTATCCTAATTTTATATATCAAAAGGAGTTTTTATGCCTAAAGGTTATTTTTTAAGTGCACATCGTTCACCAGCAAACCCTGAAAAAAGACAAGCTTACTTGGAGCTGGCAGGTCCTGCAATGATTAAAGCTGGAGGTAAAATGCTGGCTAGTACCAGCACAGTAGATGCTCATGAAAACGGAGTTGTAGAGCAAACAGTTTTAGTTGAATTTGAAAGTCTTGAAAAAGCAAAAGCTGCATATAGAAGTGATAATTATCAAGCTGCTTTAAAAGCGCTTGATGGAGGAGCAGACAGAGATATCAGAATTTTTGAAGGTAAATAAGATTATAATTGACCTAGTGATTATTTTTGGTTTGACATTCTATCATAGGTTTTAAATAAAGACTGGTTCCCATTTTTACCTTCGTTATGTGCTCTCGCTTCGAGATATAATGCTAATACCAAAGACAACCCTGGAAGTGGTACTCCACTCTCAAATGCAGCTTCACTAGCCAATTTTAAATCTTTTAGCTGTAAATCTATTCTGAAACCAGCATGTTCATTTTTATTTATGACATCATTACCTAAATTTTCTAGCATCCAAGAATTTGCAGAACCTCCAATTAACGTTTCCTTTAAAAGTTTCAAATCACCTCCCTTTGATTTACACAAAGCAAAAGCTTCACACATTGCCTGTATATGTGAACCAACCATTATTTGATTGCACATTTTAAAAACTTGCCCCATTCCAAATTTTCCAGCATATATTACATTTTCACCTAAAGAATTGAGAATATCGAGGGATTTTTTGTAAGTATCTTTTTTTCCTCCTACCATAATTGATAAATTAGCATTTAATGCTCCTTTTACGCCTCCACTAACAGGGGCATCTAGAAACTCTATTTGGTGTTTTTGTAAAACTTTACCAATTTCAATTGCAGATGAAGAAGAAATTGTGCTCATGTCAATTACAATTGTTCCGGGTTCTAAATACGAAATTATACCAGAAGCAGTATTAAATACGCTCTCAACATTTTGAGTATCTGGTAAAATTGAAATTATGAACTTATTATTAGCAACAGCTCTTAAATTATTTACTGTTTTTATATTATCTTTATCTAATCTTTTAGTGATTTTAGGATTTATGTCGTACACATTTAACTGGAAACCCTTTTTGATAAGGTTTTTTATCATTGGTAAACCCATGTTTCCAGCACCAATAAAGCCAATTGTCGGTTTTAAATTCTTCACTTTCAGGTTTCTTCCAAAATTTTAAAACTTTTAGATTACGTTAGCCTTTTAGATAAAAAATTTAAAGTAAAACATTAGTTTGAAAACATGCAATGAATTCAGCAAAATTTTATATTTAATACGTTAATCAATTCTATTTGTAATATTTGCCTAAAAATGTATCATTATGACATTGGGGGGATACAAAATGAAAGAAACCAAACAGTCCTTATCAGAACTGTGGTCTTTATTAAGAAATAAAGAAGAGCAGTTTGGACTAAAAAAACTATCACTAACAGAACGGGATATACTTCAAACTATTATCCATTACCAAGGAGAGAGTAGATATATAAGTCTGGAAGATATTCTAAAAAAATGCTCTCATCCTAGAGCAACTTTTTTTCGTTGTCTAAAAAAACTACGCACTAATAATTTTGTTAAAGTTATCAAAAACGACCAAGACGCAAGAAGATCGTTTATAAAAGTTTATCCAAAATTTATAAATTAGTGATATTTAAATTTAATAGTTAAAATTAATTTTAATAAACATGTTGTAAAAATATCACACGTAGTGATAAAAGTATCATAATGATATTTATTTTACTTTTAATATATTGGCATTTAGAGTATCAAATTGATACCAATCTATGTTGCGTATCCCCGTAATTGTATTGGAGGTGTCTCATCTAACCAATGAGACACCGTTTTTTAACAATAAAACAATCTTTTTAAGGAGATTTTTATGAGAAAATTACTTTTAGGTACTACAGCACTAGCTGCTGCAGCCACACTTTCAGCTAATGTTGCATTAGCTGATATTAGTATATCTGGTTACTATGAGTGGAGATATGAGTCAAGAAGTTCAAATACTGCAGCAACTGACGGCACAAAGTTTGCTTCTGACTCAGAAATCAAATTTGTATTTTCAAACAAAACAGATAATGGTCTTGATGTTTCTATGAAACAAGAATTGACTTCTGACGGTGGTGACACAGCAGTTCAGGAAAGTGCCCTTTACATATCTGGTGGTTTTGGTAAAATCCAATTAGGTAGTGATGACGGAATAAATGATGGAAGCATTCCTTCTGCCCCGAATGATTTAGTTTCTGAGGAAATGTTTTCTGTATCTTCTGGCAATAATCTAGGTATAACAAACGGTGACATGGCTAATTTAGCTGGTAATGATAATAAAATAGTTTATTATACTCCTGCTATGGGTGGCTTAACTGCAGGTGCTGCATTTGCCGATTCAGGTGAAATTGGTGCTACTGATACTACAGAATATGGTCTTGGTTATTCTATGGAAGCCGCAGGTGCATCAATTTACTTATCATATGCAACTGGTACAACTGAAAACGCAACGCAAGATATTGATTCTTCAACTGTGGGCGTTACAGTTAAAACAGGTGGAATAACATTTGCTATTGCTCAGGCACAATATGAAGCTGAAAATGATGATGAGCAAGGTACTAGTGCCGCTGTTAAATTTAATGTTGCCGATGGCATGACACTTGCTGGTTATACTGCCGAAGTTGATGATGATATTTCAGGTGAGGAGTACTCAAATTCTGGAGCTGAATTAATCTATACAATAGCTTCTGGATTAAGAGCGATCGTAACCATTGAAGATTATGATTACAAAACTGGAAGTGGATCTGGCGCAGGTACAGTTGCAGATTCTGGAACACATTCAAAGCTTACAATGAAAGCTACTTTCTAAATTATAAATAAATATATTAAAGGGCGGCTTAGGCCGCCTTTTTTTTAATATCAAAATAGATTATACAAGCTAACAATTTTTTGATAACTTAACTTATGTCTAAGATTAAAAATTCTTCCGAAGATATTCATAATCATCTCTTACTAGAATACAGAAAGTGTGTGATGAAAATTGAAATGGAAATTTTTAAAGCCAGGCAAACAAGAATGATAAATAAGATACAAAGATATTTCAATTCAACACCTTTACGTAATGCTTTTGCACGTTGGATGGTAAACGCATTTTATGAAAATGTATTTTACACAATTACACATTTAGTGAAAGAAATGCACACAAATAGGCAGACTATTTCAAATATGATAAATGAGTGTGAAAAAGAAGGTTACATAATTGTTATACGTGAAGGCAAAACTGTTTCATGCCAAGCAAGTCAATCATTAGTAGAGAAATCAAATGACTACTGCAAGTGGAGAAAAGAAATTACAGAATTAACTGTAGGTAAAGCTTATAATGATTTAGTTCAATTTGAAAAATTGATGTCTGAAGAATTTAACGTGTAAATACGATATACATATTTTTATTCCTGATTACCGTTATTATCTAGTCATGAATATTAAAAGTATTTTAGACAAATTTGTTTCAAATCTTATAGTTTACGCTTCATACACATTAATGATTTTAACTTGGCATCATCTTTTTTATAATTCTGGAAATCAAATAGACTTCTTATCATTTTATTTTCCTTTTGGAATAATTATTTTGGCGTTTTTATTTTTTGGGAATAGAATTATTATTGGACTTTTACTTTCTTATATTAGCTTATTCTTTGTACTAAAAAATTATAACTTATATTTACCATTTAATAATTTTTTTTTAATGTCAGCGTCTCAGTTATTCTGTGTACCAATAACATTATTTGTTCTTCAAAAATTTAATATCACTGTAGGAGCAGGTAAAAAATACAGGTTAGATAAAACAAATATTTACCATGTATTGTTAATTACATTTTTATCGACAATTATTCTTGGAATATTTGTAATTTTTACATCTATATTGTACCAAGAACAAGGTAGTTTTTTAAAGTTTGTTATTGGGCATTTTTTGGGTGGAGCTGTTTTAATAATCTCAATTAAATTATTAGTAAATTTACCAACCATTTTTATAAATTTTATTAGATCAAGTTAAATTTCGGGGTCAAGTCGAGGTTTCCAAAAAGGTCTAAAGAGTTCTATCTTTGGACATCGGTTCATCACAACTTTTAAACCCGCTTCTTCCGCCAAACGAGCTGCATCGTAATTTATCACACCAATTTGTCCCCATAAGACTTTTGCACCTATAGCTATGGCTTCTTCCGCTATACAATAAAGGTCCTCAGGCTTTCTAAAGACTTCAACCATGTCTACAGGCCGATCAATTTGATCTAAACTTGAATAAACCTTTAACCCCCTAATTTCTTTTAGTTTTGGACGAGGATTTACAGGTATCATATCATATCCAGTTTCATGTAACACTCTAAGAACACCATAGCTAAATTTGGTCTTGTCTGGGCTGGCACCAACCATTGCGATAGTCTTAACAGAACTTAGGATATCTTGAAGATAGTTTTCACTATAGGGTTCATTGTGATTGACTAATGTCATTAATTATTATCCTTTAAAATTGCAATATTGGATTTTAGTTCGTGAGGATCCAAGGGATCAATAAATGGGTTGCGATAAAGTTTGTCATGACTTTCTACGCCTATATCAAATGTGCAGTCAGTTTTTGCTCGTGCAACACATAGTATCACATAACCATTGTTGATTTGTCTGTTATTAAGAGCAACCTGAGACCTTTGATCAACTTCACCATTAATTAATTTTGCAGCACAAGTAATACACCCTCCATATTGACAACCATATGGTAGATCAAGTCCCTGCGAACGTAATTCTGATAACAAAGGTTTTGTTCCTTTAACCTCAAAAATAGTATTATTACGATTTGCTATTGTAATCTTATTCATAACCAAATATCACTTGTACAATCCCCACCGGGATATCGACTTTCGTGGCATCTACTAGGGCCGTTAGGTTCTTTACCAAAGTCTAAAATGAAGTCTTTATTAATTTTCATACCACCATTCTCTACATCACAGTCAATCATAACCATAGCTCCACCTTCAGTTCTAATTTCAGGATAGAATTGATTATCCCAAGTTGAAAAAAGGGAAGTTGTGACATACATGCGCTTACCATCTAACGATAACTGATACATTTGCGGACCACCCGCAACCTTAACACCATTCACAATGGGTGCTTTTCCCAAAAGACCACCCATCCATATTTGGCCTGTTAATACTGGGTTATGAGGGTCTGATATATTATATTGTCTCATATCACCGTGTAGCCAATTGTTTATATAAAGATATTTATCGTCCATAGATACTAACAGAGCCGACATCACACCCGGAATTGGTATAGGCCAATCAGGATGTGGTTCATTGTCAATATCTATGATTTTTTCCCACTCCCATTTACCGTCTTTGGATTTCCAGAAATGTATCACATTGGCACTCAAAGCCGCCCCACAAAACCCATGGCTACTATTTGGATCATGCATAAATTTAACTTCTAAAGGAATAAGTCCATCTTCACCTAAATACATTGTTTCAATTGGCTTTTTCTTTTCAAAGTCCCAAATATGTAATCGTCTTCCATACTTGAGATGCCCAACTTCCTCTAGGTCAAATCCTGGCATAAACGTATTTGGTGCTGCCCATTCAGAACTAACCATAACATTGTGACGTGGTTGATACCAAAAATCATAACTAAATGGTATATCTCCCATAGAGTTTTCCCAACGGCCAACAATCTCAAACTCTTTATTCAGATGTAAGTAGCCACCTGGAGCCTCTCCTTTTGCATCTCCAAGGAAAGAAATAATTATTTCTGATCCAAGACAATGGACAGTGTGTGGACCAGACAAATTTGTTTTGGATTTAATTTTAGCACCGTCAACAACCTTATGTAAACTAGGGGCGTGTGGGTTCGTTGCCGTATCAATAACATATATATTATTTGATCTAACGCCTGGAACTAAAAGATATTTTCTAGTCATTTTTTCGTCGCCATGACAAGAGGAACACGCATTCCATCCCATATGGTGTAACTCATCACCAATTCCGGGCATTTCAAGTCTATGAATTACCTGTGAATAATTTTGACTTTCAGGATCTACATCAATTGTTGCTAGATAATCGGGTTTTTGTATTCCAGTGCCTGTGTAAATAGCAATAGTATATAACAATTTTTCCCGAGGTGCTCTAACTGCTTCGGAGGGACTCGCGTATCCTGGGCCACAACATAATCCATCCATTATTAGGCTCCTTAGTCAAAATTCTATAAACTTAATTATATATTTATAAATGAGGCACTACAAGGTGAAAAAATAATTTTTAATAACATTAGAAATATAACTTTTTGTGTCTTGTTAAATAAAAAAAACTAGTACAATCTTAAAACATTGACACATACATGGAGGTTAAAATGAAACTTTATTTTGCACCAAATTCGAGGGCCGTTAGAATCGCATGGTTACTAGAAGAGCTTGAATTGTCTTACACCTTAGAAAAATACTCAGTTGGTGACAGGGCGTTACGTACTCCCGAGTATTATAAGTTACATCCTATGGGAAGAGTGCCTGTTTTAGAAGATGGTAATGTAAAGATTTATGAATCTGGTGCAATCGTTCAATACTTGTTGGCTCGACATAGTGATGGCAAGTTGCAACCTCAAATTAAAGATCCTGCTTTTCCAGATTATCTTCAGTGGCTTCATTATGCTGAGGGTTCTATTATGCAACAAGTAAATACCATAGTAGTGGAAACAATTTTACTTCCTCCAGAAAAGAAGAATGATGTAAATGTCGCTAGAGCATTAAAACTTCTTAAAATTGCACTAGTGAATGTAGATAATAGATTAAAAGATAGAGATTATCTAACAGGTATTTTTTCTGGGGCAGATATAATGACAGGACATGCTTGTTATGCGGCGAGAAGGCTAAAAGTAGATATTTCAGACTTGATTAATTTAAATCAATATATTGATAGATTACTGTCAAGAACAGCATTAAAGAAAGCTATTTCATTATAAAATTAATAAAGAATAAGGTGTGCAAAATACTATGGAGTTTAATAATAAATTAGGGTCTATTCAGCAACAATTGACGTCAACTAATATTGGTATATTGAGAAGACAGGCATTATTAAAAGAATTAAATTTAAAAAAAGGGCAAACTATTATTGACATCGGTTGTGGTGGTGGACATCTAATCAGAGAAATATCTTTATGTATTGGCTCTGATGGAAAAGCTATTGGCGTTGATCCAAGTGAATTTCAAATTAACTCTGCTAAAAAAATGTGTAGTGATCTCACAAATGTAGAATTATTATGCTGTAGTGCAAATAGTATTAATGTTGACAAAGGTTCATGTGACGCAGTTACTTTCACCCAAACACTTGAATATATAGAAAATGTTGATGACGCACTTATTGAAGCAAAACGTCTTCAAAAAGCTAATTCTAAGTTTGCAAATATCTCTACATTATGGAGTTTTTTTGGGTTTCATGGTCCTGAAAAAAAATTAAATGATATGATACATGATAGCTACAGAGGCCAAAAACATCCTATGCTCCCAACTCAATTAAATGGAAAACTTGAAATGCAAGGTTATACAAACATTAAAAATCAAGAAATCTCATTTTTTATTACTAACAAAGATGAAAACTCATTTCCTAAATTTCATGAAATAAACATGGTAAGTGCTGCTATTAAAAATGGTATATCAAAAGATTTAGTTCTAGATTGGCAAAGTCAGCTTGATAAGGCTGAAAAAGAAGGAAGGTTCGCGTTTACAGTAATCAGTGTACTTACATCTGCTTTTTCTGTTTAATGAAAACTAATTAACTTTAGACAAATTACTTTGTGATCTTAATCAATCTCATAAAGTAAAAAACCCAAAAACCGAAATTTTTGGGTTTTTAAAATTATTTTTATTTAAAAATTACATCAGGTTTTTGACAGTTGATACACCTCATGTGAAAGACCAAGTTCTTGTTCCATTTTTTTAAACTCATGTGAAGTCATAAATTGGCCTACCATTTCTTGATCAAAGACTTCAGTGCTAATCATGGCAGTATTTTTGTCCACCCTACCAACTAACGTATTTCTCATCATTTTGGACTGTACTTCAGCGTCTGAGTCAAATTTTTTCTTCCATTCATCGTATGTAACATTACTGATTTTGACCATTATAAGAGTGTTCATAAACTTATACCTATATTATTAATCTGTAACGTCCATAACATTAGACATTTCTTTTATGTCATTATGAAACATGTCTGCCATTTCACCTAAGGTATCAGTGATAGCTTCAGGAGAGTTTGCTTTCCACCAACAAAACATGACCATATCATTTTTTTCATTATTCCAGTTCATTTGGAAGTTTGCATTTTCATTTTTCATGTTCTTACGTATGTCGTCTGCCGTCATATCTTTTGTGGCCTCGAAATACTGTTCTCTCATTTCTTCTGACTTAAATGTGTGTGCTACCATGTAATCTTTCATTATCTTTGCTCCATTTATCTTTTTTTGTTATAGATTAATTAATTTGATAGAAATATCTTGCTTTTATGAATTTTCATCTGCAAAACAAATAAAACATCACACATAATAAGAACATTGTCATTATCAATTTGAAACTATTTCTTAGTATGAATTTTCATAAACCTTTTTAAAATCGATATTCTTCAAGTTTATTTTTTTGAAGAATTGATCTGCAATATTTGCAATGAAATTTTGGGCACTTACCCCCTTGGCTTTGCCGACAACGAACATCCGCCATCTACAACCATGAGATGTCCAGTTATATATCTTGCCCAATTGGATGATAAATAAACAACTGCCTTGCCAATATCCCAACCATCTCCTTCTACTTGAATTAGAGAAGCATTTTGTCTTTGAGAACGATGTTTATCTGTCATGCCGGAAGTGTACACCATTGGTGTATAAACTGGTCCAGGAAGAATGCAGTTAACTCTTATTCCGTCTGCACCATGATCAACAGCCATAGCTTGACTAAGTGAGAGAACTGCACCCTTTGAGGCAGAGTAGGTGGTTAGACCTTTAGGTCTAGTAGCAGAAATGGAAGAAATATTAACAATTGATCCACCTTCACCAGTATTTATCATTGCTGGAATAGCATACTTTGACATAAGAAACATTGGTTTTAAATTAACTTTCATAATCTTATCCCAATCTTCTTCTAATTCATCCACCACTGATAATTTGCTTGCAATTCCAATGTTATTATCAAGAATATCAAGCCTTCCCCAGCTTTTTAAAGCTAAGTCAACAACCTTTTTACATTGATCAGACTTTGTTAAATCTCCACTTATTCCTATAGCCTCTCCTCCTCTATCTTTAATCATTTGAACAGTATTATTTGCAAGCTCTTCACTTCTGTCAGCAACAATTACCCTTGCACCAGCTTCTGCGAGCAATATAGAGGCAGCTCTTCCATTTCCAATGTCTTTTCTGAAGGCACCTCCTCCAGCAACTATTGCCACTTTATTTTTTAAGCCAAAATCGAGTGTACCATGCATTTATTATGCTCTCCTTAGTATCAATTAAATCTTTTTTAGAACTATTTATTTCCATAAATTACACATATTGATTCAGTTTTAATGCTTATGGACTTAGGTGAAAGTTTATTTCGGTATGGATAGATCATATTATTTCCAATTTTTTCTAATATATCAAAATGTTTAAAATCATCTAGAGTCCATATGGCTGCCATTACATTTGGTGAGTCTATTGATCTAGTTATTTCTAACTCACTTCCAGGCAATCTATCTATATAGATAGGCCATTGTTGTTTTAATACCATAATAAACATCTCACAGTCTTCTTTAGATGAAAATGTATTAGTTATTACTCTTCTAAAACGTTTCTTTGGCTCGTAATTTTTCCAACTCATCATTTATCCTGACTTATACTTAATAAATTATAATATCATAAAAACACTAGTAACTATTTGCCGTATTTTTAAGTTTTTTATTATATTTTTTGAATTTTAGGAATATGAATTATTTGAATTTTAAATGTTTTAAACTAATATTTAATATTATTAATATTATTTGATCTATGTGTTTTCTTACAACGAAGGAGAATTAAAAATATGAACATAATATCTAGGAGCTTTAATCCAGAATTAGTAGAATGGAGAAATGTAACAGACCCCAATTGCAAAGAATTCAAAGTTGATTTCGATTATAGTCTTCTTGGTTATGATATAAAATCAGGACGTCTGGATATGCTTTTGAGATATGCAAGTTTAAGTCACTGCCGAAGACACAGGCATGTTGCGTCAACCTTGACAATGGTTTTAGAAGGTGAACAACACCTTACAGAATGGCAACATGATGGATCTAAAAAATCTATTTCCAGAAAAAAGGGCGATTATGCACTTGCAGGTGCAGACGCTCTTCCACATGATGAAAGAGGTGGAGAAAATGGAGGGACTGTTCTTCTATCTATGCATGCACAAGATGGAATTTTATTTGAATATTTTGATGAAAATATGGAAAATGGATGGACATTATCTATAGATGAATATGTAGACAACTGGGAAAAAGGATTAATATACGGTCAAAGGAAATAAATAATTATAATAATTCAATGTTCCATATTTTATATTTAATAATATTTTTAACATTTTCATTTAACTCAATTGCTCAACAAAATGGCGTTGACATAAAAAATTATTGTTTAGATAGAACATGTACTAATCCAATAAAAGAGTTAAAAATTTCGAATTTTTCCTTCAAAACTAGAAATTGTGAAACTAAAGACTATAGAAAATGTTTGGTTTGGTTTGGCACTAAAAAAAATTCTAAAAGGATTAGCTGGGTAAAATACTATAGAATTATAAACGGCCCTATTCCAAATAAACCAAGTTGCTTGCGGGGCAAACCAGTATGGTTTCAAGATTTGCCTTTTCCAAGGAAACAAGAAAACTCAACCTACTTAGAAATCTTTAAAAATTTAAACTATCAACATCGAGAAAAAATGTACTTTCATCGCTCTCCTGTTGCGACTTTTAATTATTTTTCTTCTTCAGATAAATCCATAGGAATTCTGGTTCATAGCAAAAACTTCAAAGGCATTGAAAAAAATAAAATATTTATCTTTAATACTGAAAACGACGATATGAAAATAATTGAACCCATCTGTTAAAGTAAAGTATAAAAAACTTATATGAAAATATTTATCTTGCTAACTTTATAAATATATCACCCATTCCAGAACTTAATTCATTTATAGGTGTACTATTTCTAATGGGGCATAATCTACCAGTTATCTTATTAGAATAAATTTTTCTTAAATCTGAAGGTTGACAATATTTGGCATCATACAATAATCCAATTATTAATTTATCATTATGTGTTGCAACTTGTTTCTTATCTAAAATATTACCATCGCAGAAATAGCTCCTATTAACTTTTTTAGGAAAATCTTTTTTCATGCAAGGATTATCTATTATTAGGGCATATAAATCTTTTGTACCATCTTGAAATTTTTTCTTAATTTTTGTGACTTTTGCGTATTTCATTACATCACAAACACAAGGCCAACAGCATTTGTAATAATATCCACAAATATTTTTTGAAGTTCCATCTTCTTTTATGTTTATAAATTCAGGTTTTGAACCTGGACTGATTAAAGACCCAGATACAGCACAATATAATTTATTGTATTCTTGAAACTCTTCAAAATTTGTATATTTGTCAGAAATATATTTAAAAAATTTTGGTCCTGCAGCATTTCTATTTCCATCTGGAAATATTATACGCCAATCTTTGGTCAGATTATTGTAGTATTTATCTTTATTATCTTTAGCTTTTACAACACTAAAATTTGAAAATATTAACGTCAAAAGGGATAAGATGATTTTTAAGTTAAACATTATTTTAAATATCTTTTTTAAAAATATAAGTTTTGTTTAACTTATCTATTTTAAAATTGTTTGAAGATCCATCAGTCCATTTTATGGTAACACTCTCAACTTTTTCATTTATCCTTAGACCGTAATGAGCAATAGGTTCCATTTGACAAAGATATCCAGATCCAGCATCAATTGTTTTAGCATGTTTCCTAAAATTGGTAATTAGTATTACGGTTGATCCCCTAGCAGGGGCATTGTAAATAGTCTTTGGAAAAATTCTTAAATACCTAAAAGGTTTGTTAACATTTGCCTTATACAATGAAAGTGGTTGCAAACCAGATTCCCCATGAGATATTAATAATTCTAAAATTCCATCATTATCTATATCAGCAACAGCAGCACCTGTTCCCAGTCCATTCTTTTCTAATCCGACATTTAAGTCAATTTGATTTAATTCTCCATCATTAGAAATCTTAAAAAGTTTATTGGCCTCTCCAATATTATTTATAAAAATTTCGTCATAGCCATCATTATCAAAATCTGCTGAAATAACAGTTCTAACTCTTGATGGAGTTTTAAATGCTGAAGTTGCAACATCTTTAAATTTTTTATCTCCTTTTAAAAATATTCTATGTTCGCCTTCCCAGTTGCCCGTTACAATATCGAGTTCTCCTCTATATAGAAAATCTGTAAGAGTTGTACCGCGACCATTTTCAAATACATCTTCAACACCAAGCTTTTCAGCAAAGTCTTTAAATCTTCCGTCTTCGTTAAAATATAAAAAATTAGGACCTCTTTCATTTGCAGCAAATATATCCATCTGATTTCCTAAAATATGTCCTGAAATAACTGCTCTTCCACCAGTAATTTTGTCAATATTTAATACTGGAGCTTTGTCAATTATTTGATTGTTTATTAACTCATAAAATCGAGTTGGACCACCATAATTAGCAACATAAAACCCATAAGTGCCAACACCATTTCTGTCGACACATACAACGGATCTTCCTGCTGTTAGATTTAAAGATTTTAAATTTTTTTCAATTTCAAATAAGTCAATTATCTTCGTTTGACTGTCAAGAAGGCGATCTGAGTACTGTTTTCTCCCGCTATACGTATCTGTGTTAAGAAAATATAATTCCTCAAAACCATCATTATCAATATCGCACGCGGCAACTCCGATAGTTGACCTTAAATTGTCTGAAAAAACTTCTTCATTAATTAAGTTTTCTAAATAGCCTTTTTTATAGGAAAGTGCTAAATTAGGATACCTAAAACCTGTAACAATAAACTCAAATTGACCATCTTTATTAAAATCCGTTACTGAAATACCATAACTTAATCTTTCTTTATTATTTTTGATTGTGTTAGAAATATCTTGAAAAAATTCTGCAAAAGCCATTTTAGTAATTAAAAAAAATATAAAAAATATAAGTAATTTCATTTAATATATATAACATAATAAATGATGTTTTTTAAACTTCTTTAACAAATATTTATTAACATCATAAAACTTGTACAATATTACTAATTGATAGGATTAGAATACATAAAAAAGTTAGTAAAGTTCCACCAACTCTAAGAAATGGACTATACTTCATAAAACCAAAGACAAATCCATGCATCAATCTAGCAATCATAAATAGAGTAGCTGTCATATATAACATATGAGGATGGGCACCATTATACTCCGCAATAAAAAGTAGAATTAAAAAAATTGGGGCATATTCAATTAAATTACCCTGAGCTCTAATCGCTCTTTGTAAGGCCTCTTCACCAAAATTATTGAATGAGAAGAATTTTAAAAAAGAAACCCCTCTTAGTGCTATTACCCTAGCGGATAATATCAAAAGCCATATAGCAATTATTGATGTTAATAATGTTGATATCATTTATTTTACTTTCTAAACTAATTTTTAATTATTCTGTAACGATAAGGAAAATAGATTTATATACTTAAAACAAAATACTATAATAAAAACAACTTTATTTTAGACTTATAAAAAGGTTTTTTAAATATGAGCAAAAGAATCGAATACTATTTTGACTGTAGTAGCCCATGGACTTATCTGGCATTTAAGGGAATTACAGATCTTTATAAAAAAAAAGATTTTGAATTAATTTGGAAACCTATTTTAGTTGGTGGAATCTTTAACACCACAAATCCGAGTGTTTATAAAGCTAGAAATAATCCCAATCCAGTTAAAGAAAAAATAACCTATTATTTTAAAGATTTAAAAGATTGGGCTGACGCAAGAAAAATTGTTATTAATCACGATGGTTTTGGACCACTAAATTCACCCAAGGTATTTCCTGTTAATAGTGTCAAGGCTATGAGAGGCTCATTTATGTTTTTAGATGAAGGGGGCATTGAAAATTATCTGAATTCAATATTTTATGCTTATTGGACTGATGGATTAGACATTTCCCTAGAAGAAAATTTAACAAGTATTGTTGAAAACTTAAATGTAGATTCAAATAAATTTTTAAATTTTATACAACTACAAGATACTAAGGATAGATTAAAAAATAATACTCAAGAACTTATAGATAGGGGTGGTTTTGGCTCTCCTACTTTCTTTTTAAACGAAAAAGACATGTATTTTGGTCAAGATAGAATTTCTCTAATTGAAATGCTATTATAATTATTAAAAATTTTAAAATAGCTAATTTATTTATTTAAATTATAAAAAAACTAAATATTATTATTTTATGTCTCAAAATAAAAAAATATGTGTGGTCGGTGCGAGTGGCCTAGTTGGGTCAAGTATTGTTAGACTTGCTCTTGAAAAAGGTTATTTTGTAAATGGTACTCTAAGAGACAAATCAGATATATCTAAAGTTAAGTATCTAACTAAACTTAAAAATTCCCACAATCTATATTTATTTGATGCAAATATGGATAATGAAAAAGACTTTATAAGCCCTCTGCAAGATACTGACGCAGTGTTTATTGCTTGTTTAACTCCAACATATAAAGGTAAAGACGGTACACCAGCGAAAGAAATGGATGATGAAAGAGGTTACAAGGAAATCATAAACCCAACAGTTGATGGATGTCTAAACATTATTAAGATAGCCAAATATCATAACATTAAAAATGTTGTAATATGCTCCTCAACATCTAGTACAAATCCTGTACCACCAGTACAGTTTAAGAATGAAATTGATCACTGGTCTGATGAAAAAGAACAATGCAGATCAAAAAAATATACTTCTGCAACCAAAACGGTTATGGAAAAGGCTGCAATTAAATATTGTGAAGAAAATGATATTAGATTGTCAATTATTTTACCAACTGGGTTATACGGTGACCCAGTTTTACCAAGTCACATTAATCATAATCCCTTTATATGGCTAAAAAGGGTTATCGAAGGTGGAAATCCGAGACATGAAATAATACCTAACGACTCCGCATCAATGATACACTTAAGAGATTTAGCAAAAATTTTTTTAGCTGTATACGAAAATCCAAACGCATCCGGGCGATATTTTGGTGTTTACAAAAGCCTTCATTGGTATGATATCTATAATGAGTGTAGGAAATTAATTCCAAACATGAACATGCCTATAACATTCTCAGATAAACCAGTTGAACCCACAGGATTTGATTTCACTAGAAGGGACAGTCTTAAAGTTCATATTAGAGATTTTTCAACAACATTAAAAGAAACTATAAATTGGCTTAAAACCAAACCCTTTGAGTAAGTAATAAATAATAAATAAATCAGGACTTATTTTCTTTATTAAAACTGTTTTTGTTAACAAAATATTGTTGGTAAATAACTAATAAGTTTTTGATAAATAACAAGACAGAGTTTGTATTATGGATAATTTTAAAAATAGAAATTTTTTCCACCAAGGTATGAGAGAATTTCAAGAACTTTTTGACGGCGTTAGGACAGCTGACGCAATTGAAAAGCATCGAAAACATTACGAATTTTGGGATGATGAAATAGACTTAATTCGTAAATCAAAATTTTTCTTTATTGCTAGCTCATGGAAGGGATATATCGATTGCAATATAAAATCTGGAGATCCAGGATTTGTTAAAATAGTAAAAGATGGAGTGATTGAGTATCCTGAATATGACGGTAATTCGATGTATAGAACTGCAGGAAATATAGTTAAAAATGCAAATGTTGCTCTTCTTTTTGTAAACTTTGATGGAAAGAGTCGAAGAATAAGAATAAATGGGCATGCAAGCATTCACCGAGATAATAATTCCTTGAAAAGACATTATGGTGCAAAGTTTGTTGTAAGGATAAAATGCGAGATTTATCCAAATTGCCCTCGTTATATCCCAAATCTTAAGAATGATAAGCTGTCAGTATATACCCCTCGAGAAGAAGAAGGAACACCTCCTGCTCCGGAGTGGAAAAAGAGAGATTATATCAAAAATATTTTGCCTAAAGATGACCCCCATAATAATTAATTAGAGTTGAGATGTATTACAAATAGGTTTGATGTATGGAACATGAAATGAAAGAAGGGCTCCCTAAAACGTGGGACAAGACAAAACGTTTTTATGAAATATTATATCCTAATGGTAAAAAGGAAATATGGAAAGAGATAACAGCACGTGAGTGTCTAACAAAGTATGAAAATATGGATCCATATGGCAACGGATTAAAATTAAGAGAAATAGTAGGCAAAGAATTACAATTAATAAAGTTAATGGATAGTACTCAGAAATAAGATTAACTGAAGTCTCCTTTTACTTATTTTAAATGAAGCAACTCCCACGAATAAAACTTCAAAAAATTTAAAAATGTATAATTTTTAATCCTTTATTTTTTTGGATTATTTTATAGACAAAATATCTTGATTTGTTATGCCGCATTGACTCTATATTCAAGTTTCATAATCATATTTTTTGCTTTGGGTATTTATTGGGGAATATTGCCTAAAGTTTAACTATATAAAATTTTATAGGAGGATTAATAATTGAATAAAATTTTTAAACTTACAATTTTTATTATAATTATTCATGCCAACCTAAATTATCCATTACTTCAATAATCTTCTTAAATTCTTTAGGCCATATGCGATTAGCGGGGTTAGTTCTTCCAGTGAACATGGCTTTAGTATATTTATTATCTAATCGCTGGTAATCAAGTAAATGTTTTTTTTGATTTTCAAAATCTTTTTCTTTTTCAGAAACATATAAGAGAAATAGGTATGCAAATCCAGCGTTACCACAAAAAGGGCTTTTACAATTATCAATTTCGTCAGTATTCTTTCTATCGGCAATTATTTTTTTCGCTAGTTTTTTTACTATCGCTAGATTATTTTTTAAAAAACTTGCTTGCATGTAAAAAGATGTAAACGTATTGGTTGGATTATCGTCAAGTTCAAATAACTTTGCAAAAGATGCAGTTGCCTGGTCAAATTTATTACAAAGCGTAAACACTTCACCTGCTAAGCCATATTGATAGGAATTCATATTTATTAGGCTAAAACCTTTTTCCGCAAATTCTCCAGCTTTTTTAAGCCCTCCCCATTCTTCTGCTCTGTTTCCTTTACGATTTATAATATATAAAGAAGCTAAAAAGTATCCTTTTGCCAGATAAGCATCAGCTTTATTTGGATTGATATCTATTGCTTTAGTTGAAAATTCTATTGCTTTTAAGAAACATTCAGTTGAAGTTGCTCGTCGTTCCTTCTTTGAAGCTTGATTATTTTTTGGTTTACAAAACCCAAGTCTAAATTTGTAATGATATTTCCAAGCTTGACTTAAATTATGTGCATAACCATTCGGATTAATTTTGTAAAGTTCGTCTAGAGCTTTTTCATAATCAGAATAACCTTCTCTAGACCACTTTTCTCTTTCTTTTGCTGCAAACTGAAGAAGTCTTAATTCTTCTATTGTTTCAATATCGTCATTTGAAACACGGATTTTGTCTTCTTCAAGATTGAATTTAGAAAGAACCGATAGTACTAATTCGTCTTGAACATTAAATAAATCGTCAGTTTTTGAATTTTTCAGTTGTGAAAATAAAATTTGATCGTTTTTTATATCACGAATTTCAATATTGGTTCTCATATCTTTTCCAAACACAGTTACAGAACCCCTCAGAACATATTTTACATTATACCTTTTAATTAATTCTTTAATTTGAAGATTTTTTTTTGCTACTAATAGACTAGTATTTTTTGAGAGGACTTTAAGATCTTTATAACCTGATAGACCGCCCACAAAAAGATCTAGCATACTTTCAGATATAAAATTATGTTCTGTTGAATTTGCTAAATTTTGAAATGGAAGAACGAGTACGACTTTTTTGTGTTCTGAGGTTGAACCACTTACATCTTGAGAATTAGGGTAAAATTGAAATGATATTAACCCTACAAGCAAAATTGCTATCACTACAATAGAGCTCACAATTGTTTTACTTACCTCTCTCTTCTAATCTTAATGGATCTCTTTTGTGAAGGATCTATAAGGATGTCAAATGCATGAAATTCATTTTGTTTAACTTTTTGTACACCAAGATCATTACAAGTAATTTTAGTTTTAGGGACCACAAAATCATAAACACTCTTAGAAATAGAAATACCATTTGGTTGAGCAAGTGCTTCTAAACGAGCTGCAATATTAACACCATCTCCAATAAGATTACCCCCTTTATTAACCACATCTCCCATATTAATACCAATACGAAATTCCAACTTTATATCAGTGTCATTAGACTGATTTCTTTTTTTGATTTCGTTTTGGAATTCAACACCACATTCCACTGCATTTACAGCACTTTGAAATTCCGCTAGTACAGAGTCTCCAGCTGTATTAAATACAGATCCTTTATATTTTTTTAAAAGTTTATTTAGAATTTCTTCACAAACACTATAGTTGTTAAGTGTGCCATTCTCGTCCAATTCCATATGTTTAGAATAACCAACTACATCAGCAACAAATATAACAGCTATCTTACGATCTATTTCGGTGTTCATGAGGTAATATTAAATATTTTAAAATTAGTTTTCAACATTGATGTTATCAAAATGATATTTTATTCAGTATTTAAATTTTTAAAATAATCATTTAATCCTTTTTGAATATTAAATTTTGGCTCCCAATTAATATCTTTTTTAATTTTATTGGTACTAAAATTTTTTCTTTCACTTATTTTATTTCTTTTTGAAAAAGTTACATTTGATTTTGAGAATTCTGAACTAATTAAATTTAAGATTTGTTTATAAGATGGAAAATCAGGGCCACCAACATTGTAAGAGTATCTATGACTATTTTTATATAACAGGCATGAATAAATACTTGATACTACGTCGCTTACGTAAATGTAAGGCCATTGTAAATCAATTTTGAATGGAAGATCTAACTTTTTTCTCTCTGAACAAGACTTAATTATGTCATTAATAAAACAACTAGTTGTTCTTGCATAACCATAAATTGTAGAAAAACGAAGTGAGATTATATCCAAATCATAATTCTTATGATATGTTTCTAACATTAAATCACACGAAGCTTTTGTAGAGCCATATACATTAGTAGGAGAAAATTTCAAACTCTCATTTGTGTTAGATACATTAATGTCTCCGTAAGCTGAAATTGATGAACAATATATTAATCTCTTAATTTTTTTGTATTGTCGTACTGCTTCAATTAAGTACATCGTTAAAAACACATTATTTTCTATAATTTTATGTGGTTCGTCATTATGCAGCATTGGACCAGAGACACCTCCAGCATGGACAATTCTTGAAACTTTATAAGTCTTAAAAATCATTAAAAAATCTGATACTTTTTTTATTTTTTTTCTTAAATGTATATATTTAGAGGAGTCGATAGTTTGTTTTCTTAAATCAAGACCAATAACTTGGTAATCTGCTAAAAGTTTTTTAATTAGAGGATTTCCTACTAAACCTGAAGCTCCTGTCACTAGAATTACATCTTTCATATTTGAAGATTACAAGACACTCAATCTTTGTCTACAACTAAAAGCTCATTTATTTTAATTTATAAGTTTAGTTCAATTGTGAATGTTAAATTCCCTCCTATTAAATTTATTTCTGAGTTTGAATAACATTAAATACATTATTAAACACTCTGTAATCGTTATCAGGCTTAAAACACAAAAAACTCCCAAAAATTAAATTCTTTGAAGGCAGTATAAGTTATTGATTTTATTTAATAAATTGGTTGCAGGGTGGGGGTGAAACTACGACATTAAGGTTATAAGCCTGACAAATCATTGCTATAAATCTTTTTCTATATTTTTCTTTACCTTCCTCTTAGAGGAAGGTTTATTTGTTCATTTAATGATAATTAATAACATTATACATTTAAACTGGTTCTGCCAACATACTTGGTTACAATCATCTAAAAATACATTGTGGTGTTTACTTGGATGTTGTATTGGTGATTTTGGTACAATAGCGTATTTTCAATTTATGGAAATCGAGTGGCCCGTTATATTAATCATGTCTTTAGCTATTGTTAATGGAATATTAACATCTATTGCACTTGAAACTTTTATACTTTCTAAACAAATGTCTATGAAATTAGCTTTTAAAACAGCAATCGGAATGTCTTTAGTTTCTATGGTTTCTATGGAATTAGCTATGAATTTAACTGATGTTGCGCTTACTGGTGGTGCTATTTTAACTTGGTGGGTTGTTCCTTTTATGCTTATTGCAGGATTTGTAACACCGTTACCATATAATTATTGGCGATTAAAAGCATTAGGTAAATCATGTCATTAAATTTTAAAAGTTTTATTAAAATTAGATTTTTACTTGGAATCTTTATTCCAATATTTTTATTGTTTTTTGGAATAATTATCTATATGCCTAAAGATAAAAATGCTCAAGCTGCATACATTTTAAATCCTAATAATCGTGACATTGTTGAGCTAGGAAAATCTGTATATGTTCAAAATTGTGCATCATGCCATGGTGTGAAATTAGAAGGTCAGAAAGATTGGATGTCAAGACTGCCAGATGGATTAATGCCAGCTCCTCCACATGACGAAACAGGTCACACCTGGCATCATAGTGATAAATATTTATTCATGATTACCAAGTATGGCATTGAAGATATTATTGGTCAAAATTATGCTAATAATATGCCCGCTTATGAAAATATTCTCTCAGATAAAGAAATTATTTCTGTATTATCTTATATAAAGAGTACTTGGCCAAATAAAGTTAAAAAAATTCACGACCAAATCAATGATCGTCAGAAATCAAAGTAACATTAAAATTAATAAAAAATATTAATGGATATAAATATGCTATCTCGACGCGAATTTTTAAATTTTTCAGCAGCAACAATTGCTTTAACATGTTTACCTAATCAAATTCAATCGAACCAACTAATTCGTAATTATAAACTAGCGGCTGCTATTACCCCACATTTATTCGACACAAAAGGTGTTTCTGATAATCTGTGGTTATATAACAAAGAAACACCTGGCCCAATTATTGAGGCTAAGGAAAATGATATCATTAGAGTTGAGTTTGTTAACAATTTACATGAAGCAACTACCATTCACTGGCACGGTATAAAAAATATTAATAAAATGGATGGTGTTCCATATTTAACACAAGATCCAGTTCAACCTGGTGAAACTTATATATATGAATTTCCAGTTAAAAATGCAGGAACTTTTTGGTATCACGCACATGTCGCGACGTGGAAACAAATTTCAAAAGGATTGTATGGTCCTCTAGTTGTTAAAAATGAGGTTGATGATCAATTTGATAATGATATTGTCATATTAGCTGATGATTGGAGATTAAATAAAAAATATCAAATTGATGAAAAATCTTTTGGATCATTACATGATTGGTCGCATGCTGGAAGAATTGGAAATTGGCTTACTATTAATGGAAAAAAATTTCCTAAATACTCTATAAATAAAAATGGTCATACAAGATTAAGATTTATTAATGCATCTAATGCAAGGATACTCTCGTTTGGATCAAGTTTAGATGGCATGAAGATCATATCAATTGATGGAATGTCAGTTGAACCATTCATAGAAGATAAATTTAATTTAGGGCCAGGACAACGAGTTGATTTGTTAATAAAAACTGATGGTCTATCAACAATTAATTTCTTTGAAGTCAGTGGTAAAAAACCGTTAAGTGCTTTCAAGCTAAACATTAATCAAATTAGTAAAAAAAATATTATAAAGAAAGACATAAATTTACCATCTATTAAAAAAATACCCGATTTTAAAAACCCAAAAATATTAAAAATTCACATGCAGGGTGGTGCAATGGGAAATCTTGCAAAAGCTTATTTTGAAGGTGTTGAAAAAAATTTTCGCTCACTAGCAATGGAAGATAAAAAATTCTGGGCATTTAATAAAGAAGTAGGTAAATATGAACATTCACTCGCAAGTGTAAAAAGAGGCCTTATAATAATCTTAGAAGTTTGGAATGATTCAAGATGGCCACATAGTATGCATCTACATGGTAATCATTTCTATGTTCAATCTAAAGAGTTTTCAAACAATGATAAACTAGTCCTCAGAGATACATATCTAATGCAACCAGGTGAAAAATCAAAATTTATATATTTAGCGGATAATCCTGGTAAGTGGCTTTTTCATTGTCATATGTTAGAACATGCAGCTTCAGGTATGATAGGTTTTATTGAGGTATTATGATTTCATTAAATTAATTAAACTTTTTATTAACTAATTAAAGTAGGTGAAGAGATAATGACAAAAGTATCTATAATTAGATTTAAACCAAAACCTTAATGTTTTGATGAATTTTTAAATAACATCAAAATTCGTAATGAAGAAAAAGCGAATTTGAACCCACCAACACACTATTTAGTGACAACATCTGATGAAGTAATTGCAATAGCTTTTCGAGCAGAAAGTGAACTTTCTGAATGCTCCGCTAAAGTGGTAAATTGGTTGGATACACAAAGAGACCTGCTTTTAGAATATAGTAAAGAAGACAGACACACTATTCCTCTAACCGGAAATTTAGTTGAGTATTAAGCTGTTAAAAAAATAACGGATTTCTCATTTAACTATTGATTATTCGGCAAAGCATAAGTCCATATTTGGTCGATTAACTTAACAATGTCATCACCTCCAGAAAAAAGCATTTTTGAAATTATACTTGTTTTGCTAAATGACCAAAAAAGACCTGCCTCAAGGAAAATTATCTCATTTGTGCGATTATCTATTCTAAAATCGAATAGTGAATAATCTCTTGCGCCTATCGCCTTATGAGCAATAATAGCTAAAGTAGTAATTTTTTCTTTTAATTCATCATTTAAATCAGCTGGGCATATAGCCTTTAAAGGAGTATTAGTAGACTGTTGATAAGGATCGCCAGCTCGATTTAAATCTAACTTATCTTCAGTAGTTCTTATGGGATTTTTGTCACTAACTAAATATTCAATTATTGCCGGCACATAAAAATAATTAGATGTTTTTATGACTGCAATTCTTATTTCACGTCCAGGAATAAATTCTTCTGCTAAAATCGGATTGTAAAATTTGTTTAATTCAGAAATATTTCTTTCAAACTGTTTTTCATTAAAGATTAATCTTAAACCAGTTGAGTTATCTTGATCATTAGGTTTCAATATAATTGGAAATTTTAATTTGGATTTGTTACTTCCGTAAATTAATTCTCCTTGAGCTACCTTTAAGCCCTGTTTATTAACTATATCCTTAGTTAGATATTTATTCATAGTTAATGACATTGTTTTACCTGAAGAACCAAAAATAGAAAAACCAAGTTCATTTTCAAAATAATCCCTATATTCAGTCATTCCTGACTTACAAAATAAGTGAGGTATTACTAGAGTGTTTAAGGGAATTATTGATTTTAAATCTTTTATTTTTATTTTTTTTCTATTTTGGTTAAGATTATTTGTTAAATAATAGTTTTTTTTTGGATCAATTATTAGAAAACTTTGCTCCCAATTTGGAGGCAACAAAATATCTTTTGCGTAAATTAAAGAAAGATTATAGAAAAATTCATTGGTTGGTGATCCACATAAGTGAAGCACTTGTTTTTTGTTTTTACTCATTTAATAAAAAGCTGATCTGAATTATTAGATTTTTTTAAAGTTTCGTTATGATACTTTTATAAATAGTAATTATTCTTCTAAATTCAACCTATAATTGTGTATTTTTGGTGATAAAGGAATGTTGGGTAAAAGTTTAAATTTCTAAATAAATAACAGAATTATATATAATTTCTTTTATTAATTGGATGCAAATGTTTCACCAGCTAAACAAGATAAAATTACACCTACTTTTGAGAAGCCAATTGTGTGAAGAATAAAGCCCAAAAATATAAAGGAAGCAAAAAATAGTTCTGATAAAACCAAAGGTTCCCAATTTTGAACAGTTAAATAAAAGAGTAAATCTCGTCCGATTAATCCAAAGCCACCTGCAACAAAACCTAACTGCATAGCCAAAAAAGCAGGCTTCCATTTATCAGGATACCTAAATGGTGGAACTAAAATTATATCATAAAGTAATTTTAGCAAATGATTACTCCACATAAATCAATCAATACAAAATTTAAATTTGTCATTATTAAATTTTAAAATCAAATTAATCTTTACTGTATGTGAGTTAAATTGTAAAAACCCCAAAAATAGAAATTCTTGAAGTGCGTATAAGTTGTTGATTTTATTGAATAAGTAAGTTGCGAGGGGTAGGATTTAACCTTCGACCTTCAGGTTATGAGCCTTACTGTTTTCCGAAGAGTTCTTCTATTTGTTAAACGTGGTTGCACGATGGTTGGCAAGGTGGTTGGTATAAACCATATTTCTTTGGATTTCATTTTAAAAATTTTATATAAGAACTTCTTTTTAATGGAACTCTGAGAGATAAGTCAAACATAACAAAGATCAAATATCTAAATTAATATCTTATAGTTTACTAAACAGAAAGTATTTATAAAAAATTAAATATACCCTTGACCTTCCCCTATGGGTAATGTTTATTTGATAGTTAATAATTAATTTCTCAAGAATTATTCTACTTTACATATGACTTTTTAAAAAAGATTGGAGCAAACGTATAATGAAAATACTCGGAATCAGTATATTAAGTTTATTGCTAAATTTCTCAACTGCTACTGCTCACTCGCCAGTAGCTTTTGTAGTACCAAAAGATGGGTCAATAATCAAAACGGCCCCAGAAAAAATGGAAATTGTTTTTACTGCAGCAGCTAAATTAATCAAAGTTGAGTTTTCAAAAGTTATATCAAACCAAAAAAAGTCATTAATTAGTGGCCTTTTTGGGAACGAGGCTTTAACTCCAATAAAATTAAACAAAGACCATCTTATGAGGGAATTAAGACTACATGTCATCAGTCTACCTAAATTAGATGATGGTATCTATAAAACTGCATGGCGCGCGCTTAGTGAAGATGGTCACGCCATTAAGGGAGAGTTTATGTTTGAAGTGTCGCCCAAAGGTATAGATACATTAGGTGCTGATGTTAAATTGTTGAATGGTGAAGGTGAAGTTAAACGCATAAGAGGGACAAAAATAACAATAAAACATGGGCCATTAGGAGAGTTAATGCCAGCAATGACAATGGAATTTAATGTCTCAGACAAAAAAACAATCTCAAACCTTAAAAGGGGAAACAAAGTTAAGTTTCAAGTTAATAAAAAATTAGAACTGATTAAAATTGAATCAAAATAGAAGACTAATAAAAAATGAATATAAAAAAAGAACCAACCACAAAAATTAATTCTATAATTACTTTTACGTCAACTTACTATTTTAATGTTCAAAATTTTTTATTAGCGTTCAAAGCCTTTATTTTCTTTATGATTGCTGGAACTATTTCGTTTTCAGTAGCCGCTAAAAGTGAGGATAATTCAACAAATAAAAATATATATAAATCAATTTTTGACTCTTATGAAAAATGGGAATGGGAGGACACGTCAGATTGGATTATTTCAAATAAATTAGTTGATGAGATTGGAGGGTGGCAATATTACTCTCGTGAAAAAAGCGAAGAAAAAAAATAGGTTAGCAATGAAATTGAGAATTTTTTATTTTGGGTTAATATTTATAACATCTGGTTGTACGTCTTATAAATTTGAAGAAAGTTTAAATAATATTAACAGCAACAAAGATATAGTTATTGCTGGTAAAATAACAGCAGCTATTAACCAGGAACAACAAAATGAATTATTTAATGATTCAAAAGCACTTTTAAATTCAGAAGTTGGTGAAAAAGAAGCCGTAAAATTAATGCTTTCCAAAAGTCCTAATTTTCAATCCCTTTTATTTAAATATCGCGGGAGTGGATCAGCTGCTGCTCAAAAGGGAAGAATTTCTAATCCAGTGTTTTCGTTTGAACGAATGGTTAAGGGTTCTGAAATTGAATATGGAAGGTTTTTAAGTTTTGGACTCCTTGATTTACTTTCACTTCCAACTAAACAAAAATCTTCAAAATTTGCTGTTGATTTGAATGATATAAATTTTGCCTCTGAAATTTATGGAGCAATAAATGATGTAAGAATGTCTTGGTTTGAAGCAGTTTCTTCAGAACAACAACTAACTCTTTATGATAATGCCTTTATTGCTCTTTCTGCAAATGCTGAGCTTTCTAAACGGATGAAAAAGACTGGTAATATGACAACTAGTGATCGAGTTCGTCAACAATTAATTTATTCGGAGGCTACTGTAGCACTTGCTAAAGCAAAAATTAGAAAAATATCTAGTAGGGAAAACTTAATACGTAAAATAGGCCTAACAAAAAATGAAGCTAATAATTTAATTATACCAAAAAAATTACCAGAATTATCAAAAACACCTATACCAATCGAGAAAATTGCTAATAAAATTAGTGACAGATTTGACGTAAAAATCGCTCGTATTGAATATGAGTTGTTGTTGGAACAGTTAGGAGTTGAAAAAATTAATTCTTACACGGATATCGAATTTGGATATAGAAATGATAGAATAAAAGATGATGGAGTTATCTCAAACAAAAAAGGCTATGAGCTTGAAATTAAAATTCCAATCTTTGATTGGGGTAATCTTCAAAGAGACACAATTCAAGCAGAATTAATTGCTAAGCAAAAAATTTATGAAAATATCGTACTAGTTGCAGCCTCTGAATTTCGTGAGGCTTATCAAAAGTATAGGACAGCTTTTGATATCGCAAAGCATTATTATGAACAAATTATTCCAATGCATGAAATACTCTTAGAAGAAGCAACTTATAATTATAATGGAATGATAATTGGAATATTTGAGTTGATGCAAAGTGGGCTTGAGAAATCAACAGCTGAGATAAAAGCTACAGACGCATTACAAAACTTATTTATTGCAGAACTTAACTTAAATAGTGTTGCTGTAGGAAGAAAACTTGGAGCAAAATCAAGAACCACACCAATTGCCTCTAACAAAGCAAAAAAAGGGCATTAGTGAGATTTAATAGTAAAAAAATGGGGACTTAAATGAAAACAAGACGCGAATTTATAAAGATGTCTGCATTAGCAGGCACGGCAATAGCTGGTGCATCGGTTGCTAACACGTCACTCGCAGGGTTACCCGAGCCAATAATACAAACATCTGCAGACACAATCAGTCCAAATAAATCAAAAGAGACATCCGTGTATAATCCAGTTGTTACGCTTAATGGATGGACATTGCCCTACAGGATGAACGGTAGCTTTAAAGAGTTTCATTTAGTTGCTGAACCTGTTATTCGTGAACTAGCACCTGGAATGAATGCTAATCTTTGGGGATATAATGGGCAAAGTCCTGGCCCTACAATTGAAGTTGTTGAGGGTGATAAGGTCAGAATTTTCCTTACAAATAAATTGCCAGAACATACAAGTATTCATTGGCATGGCCAAAGACTACCAAATGGAATGGATGGAGTAGCTGGGCTAAACCAATTAGCTGTAAGTCCAGGAAAAACCTTCGTGTATGAATTTGAAGCAAAGCGACCGGGTACCTTTATGTACCATCCTCATGCTGACGAAATGACTCAAATGGCAATGGGTATGATGGGTTTTTGGGTTACTCATCCAAAAGAAGAACATCCCTGGATTAGCAAAGTAGATAGAGACTATTGTATTTTACTAAACGCATTTGATATTGTTCCTGGTTCAAAAACACCAAAAATCATGACTATGCTTGATTTCAATTTATGGGCTTGGAACAGCAGAATTTTTCCTGGGATTTCACCTCTTATAGCTAGAAAAAATGACCGTGTTAGAGTAAGAATTGGAAACTTAACAATGACAAACCATCCTATACACGTCCATGGAATAGAGTTTGAGGTTACAGGTACAGATGGTGGACCAACTCGACCAGAAAGTCGATGGAAAGAAGTAACTAGTGATATAGCGGTTGGCCAAATGAGGCAAATAGAATTTATTGCTGACGAAGAAGGCGACTGGGCAATGCACTGTCACAAAAGCCATCATTCAATGAATGCTATGGGCCATAATGTGCCTACAATGATTGGTGTTGACCATAGAGGAGTTTCAGAAAAGATTAAGAAGTTAGTTCCAGATTATATGGTTATGGGTGAACGAGGAATGGCTGATATGACTGAAATGACTATGCCATTACCAGATAATACAATCCCAATGATGACAGGAGACGGACCTTATGGCTCTGTTGAAATGGGCGGGATGTTTAGTATACTTAAGGTCAGAGCAGATCAAGCTCCCGGTGATTACACTGATCCTGGTTGGTTCAAAAACCCTATAGGCAAACAGTCATATGAGTATAAGGGAGAATTGCCAAAAATGTCAAAATTAAATGGAGCAGGTAATCCACTTATGTCTTCAAAACCTAAGATAAAAACAACTCAATTTACAGCTATAAAACCAAATTATCGGAAAAGTTAGTAAATGAATGTTAAAGGGTATAGTTGATGGATGTATGGATCGTTTTTACTCCTGTTTTGAAAATTCTACTTTATTTAGTTGCCTTAGCGGTAGTTGGAACAAAATTATTTGATCTTCATTTCAGTAAGTATCAAACAATAGATAACATAGAATATTGTTACTTTTTATCTCAAAAATGTTGTTTGTATGGGTTTATTATATCAGCTGGGTTAATGTTTTCCATTGCAGGTAATTTAGGTGGCGAATTTTTGAGTATTTTAGACCCAATTTTTTTTGAGCTTGCTTTAACATCAAAGGCAGGATATGCAGCAATTTTTGCATTAATCGGCTTCATACTAATTATAGTTAGCACAAGACGTAAATTAGTCTCTCTAAAGGTCTTTGGTTGGCTAGGTGTTGGTTTTGTTCTTTTATCATTTGTTTATACAGGTCATTCCCAAAAATCTGGCATATTGGCACAGATTTTACTATTATTTCATCTTATTTGTGTTGCGTTTTGGCTTGGATCTTTTATCCCATTATACAATATGTGCTCATCTGCTAAAAAAAGTAATCTTCATATTATAGCCCACAGATTTGGTATTCTTGCTTTGTTTTATTTAGTTGTTTTGATAATATCTGGAGTTTTATTTGCATATATTTTGATGAATGACATTAGTCTATTATTCAGCACTTCTTATGGAAATGCATTTTTAGTTAAAATGTCTTTAGTTTCTTTGTTACTTTTATTTGGAGCTCTAAATAAATTTAAAATTGTTCCATTAATAAAAAATGAGCCTTCAGTTGGCTCGATTCAACTAAAAAAATCCATTCGTATTGAAATGTTCATCGCATTACTCATTTTATCACTAACAAGTATTCTTACTACTTCGATGACTTTACCCATGGGTGGTTAAAATCGTTTATTTCATCCAGATCTTTTTGATATGTTAAACCTCATAATTTTTCTGTCAATTATGTAAGTAATGACGGATGATTTCGGTGTTGAAAATTTCTTAAATAAATAATCTTTACTTTTGATTGTATATGATCAACGAATAAATCAATCTACGTAATTTTCTAAAGGATGCAGTAACCCTATGTAATAAGTTTGTAAGTAGCAATGAAGGTAAAAAACAAAAAAACTTCCAATGGGAAATTAAATTATTGATTTTATTGTGAAAGTTGGTTGCGGGGGTAGGATTTGAACCTACGACCTTCAGGTTATGAGCCTGACTTTTTCCCCCAGAGTTCTGCCATTTATTAAAGGTGGTTGGCACGTTGGTTGGCATAGTTTTTCGCACTTTCCTTTGGTTGGCATGGTGGTTGGCATAAAGTATAAATCTAATTATCTTTTTATACACTGGGGTTGATATTAATTTTATTTTTCATAAAATAAATTATAATAATGGAGCTCAATATGAATGAAAAAAATGATGATGATAAATTAGCTGTTCAAAGTTTATACAATTATGTGAGTTTATTTAATGAAAAAAATAAGGATAAAATTTTAGACTGTCTTCATTTTCCACATATGGCTCAATCTGAAAATAATGACCCTGTAATTTATAATAATAAAGAAGAAATATGGAGTTATCTAAGTTTTCTCTATAAGAAGTTAGAAACAGAGGAAAATTGGGATCATTCAACATTAGACAAAGCTGAAATTATTCATAGTTCTAAAAATGCTGTTCAGTGCAGTGTTGAATTTAATAGAAGAGATAAGAATAAGAAAAGTTATGCAAAAGCAGTAGGTATATTTACTTCAACAAAAAAAAATGGCAAATGGGGATTACAGTTAAGAATAATGATACCAGCTTCAGGCAATGTAACTCTGGCTGGAGCAAACATTAAATAAATCAACTATTGATTATTTTTGTTTACTGTTGTTAACCATGTGCATTAGCAGCATGGAAAGAATTCGTAATGGGGCTAATGTACTTTACTGCACGTTCTGGGATCTTAGGCATAAAGCGATATCAATATTGGATTTATTTTTATATTTTAGTACCATAAGATAATTATAAAAAAAATTAATAAAAAAATTAAACTATAATTCCAATGAAATTAGAAAATAAATTAAAAGAGAAACTATTAAATAAAAAAAAGGTTCTCGGTTGCTGGACAAGCCTAGATAATGAGATAACTTCAGAATTACTTGCTCTAGTTGGATTTGATTTTTTGTTGATTGATCATGAACATGGTTATGGTGATGTAAAAGGCATAACTAGACAAATACAATCGCTCAAAGAAACTGAATGTTCCCCTTTGGTAAGAATGCCAAAAGATGACGAGGTGTATGTAAAGAAAACTTTAGATACTGGGGTAAATAGTCTGATGTTTCCATTAGTAAATAATAAAAAAGAGGCTGAAAATATTGTGGAGATGTGTAGATATGCGCCTAAAGGTTATAGAGGAATGTATATCAGCAGAGCTTCAAATTATGGTATGAACATAAAGAAATATTATGAAACTATTGAAAAAAATTTGCTGATAGTTTGTCAAATTGAAACTTCTGAAGGCGTTTCTAATATTGAAGAAATATCAGAAGTTGATGGTATTGATATGTTGTTTATTGGTCCTATGGATCTCTCTACTAGTATTGGTAAGTTTGGACAATTTAACGATCCAGTATTTGTAGAAAAAGTTAATTTAGCAAAAGAAAAAATAATGAATTCTAAAAAGTTTTCTGGAATGATGCCCTATGGAAATTATGATTGGAAAGATGTGTTTTCGCAAGGTTTTGACTTAACTACAGCAGGTACAGAACTTTCAATGTTAAGAGATTCAGCAATTTCAATCTTAAAGGAGTTTCATAATTTAAAGATAAACAAATGAATAAAACTAAATTTAATATTAATTATTAAAAGGGAGATTAATTTGAAAAAACCTTTAGTTAAGAGTTTGTCTGTTATTACTGTAAATGTACCTTTAAAAAGACCTATAGTTGCAGCATTTAGAACATTTGAATATTGGCCTTATATGCTAATTGAAATATCTTTAAGCGATGGAACAATTGGTAAAGGTTATATTGGTCCATACTTAGTAAATTATACCCAAACTATTACGTTAGCCATGAAAGAGCTTTTTAAAAATTTTCAAAATAGAGAAATTGCTCCTTATCAGTTTTATAATGAAGGTATGAATCATTTAAGTTTATTAGGAAGATCAGGAATTGCACTTTATGCTTTAGCCGGACTAGATATAGCGTTCTGGGATGCCAGTTCTAAAATATGTAATGAGCCATTATGTGTTCACTTAGGTGGATCAGTAGATAAGGTTAAGGCATATAACTCCAGTGGATTATGGCTAGATGATCCCCAAACATTATATGATGAAGCATTGACACTAATATCTGAAGGAAATTTTGATGCTGTAAAGGTTAGATTAGGTAGAAAAAAATTAGATGAAGACCTCAAAGCAATTGAAAATGTTAAAAAAGGCATTGGGGTTAATTCAGAACTTCTTTGTGATTTCAATCAATGCTTATCACTACCACAAGCAATACATAGGTTAAATGATTTGGATGAACAGGGATTATATTGGTTTGAGGAACCAATAAAATATTATGAGTTTGAAGGTTACAAAGAATTAAGAAAAAGAATGAAAACACCAATCATTTTAGGAGAAAACTTTCATGGTTATGATGATGCTTTTAATGCTTTAAAAAATCAAATTTCGGATTTTATAATGCCAGATTTATTAAGAATTGGTGGTGTAAGTGCTTGGCTTAAAACTGCATCTATTGCTGAAGCATTTCAAATATCTGTTTCTTCTCATTTGTACCACGAAGTCTCATCACATCTAATGCGCGTAACACCGACTGCAGGTTATTTAGAGTGGACTAGATGGTCCGACATTATTTTAGAAGAACCATATGAATTAAGTGATGGACATATAGTAATCCCCAATAAAATAGGTACTGGCATTGATTTTAATAAAGAGACTATAAAAAAATATGAATATAAATATTAAAATTATTTTATATGTAAATTAAAGAATTAAATAAATTAAAATAAATAGCGGAAGCAATAATGTTAAAAAAACATCAAATAAGTGGTCTAATGGATCATCTCAAAATAAATAAAGCATTTATTGCTAGTCAATGTTCAAATGACATTGAAGATTTTTGTTCAGAATATCATAATAAGATCCTTGGTTTAAGCTTAGTGGTCCCAATTACTATTAACTCAAAAAAGTTTTCAGAACTTGACCAAAAAATCATGGTCTTAAAGAGTGAATTTGGCGTTACAGCTAACTCAGTTAACACATTAAAGAATGAAATAAATAATCTAGAAATTATTCAATTGAATAATTACGAAGCTCTTGCTTGGTCTGATATTTGTGAAGATAAATCAAGTGAAACATGTGAAGCATTAATCTCATTTTTTAAGGACTTAAATATAGAAAACTACTCTGTAAATATAAATAATCAAGAAGGACAATTTGAAAATATTTCTTATAAAGTGATTGGTGAAGGCCCCCCACTTTTACTATTTCCATTTTTTTTATCTGCTAAACAATGGAACCCTATAATTCAAAAATTATCTGTTTTTTTCACGCTAGTTATAATTGGTGGAAAAGATTTTGGAGCAATTCCTTCATTAGAAGATAGAGCAGAGTTACCTACTTATAAAGCAATGCTAGAAACATTAGTATCGAATATGAATATTTCCAAAAACGGTAAAGTTTTAGAATTAGGTTGTGGCCCTGCTTCATTATGTAGACAAGTATTAAAACTTAGAAAAGATTTGTCGCTGGTTGGTGTTGATATAAATGAATATTTGTTAACAGAGGGTAGTAAAATTGCTCAAGATCAAAATTTCAAAGTTAATCCTTTTTTTAAGGATAATTCTCAACCTTCAAGATCAAATTTAAAACCTAATGAACTTAATTTGTCTTATAGTGATGCTACTAACATTTCATTTCCAGATAATTTTTTTGACGCAGTTTACTCAGTTACCGTACTTGAGGAATGTGACGCACAGAAATCAATTGCTGAAATCAAAAGAGTTCTTAAACCTGGTGGTGTTGCTGGAATTGTGGTTAGAGCATTAGATGCACCTCAATGGTGGAATATAAAAGTTTCAGATTCAGTTAACAAAATTATCAGTGTACCACCTCAAATGGTATCTCCAAAAGGTGTTGCAGACATGTCTTTATATGAAAAAATAAAACTGGCAAATTTTAAAAAAATTCTTTCATATCCCTTTTGGTTTACAGCTTCTTCAGGTAATAACAGTTATATATATGACATGTATTACGGGAGAGCACGACAACTATTAAATAACGAGCAACAAGAAGAATTCGACAAAGAAATAAAAAATGTAAATGAAAAAAGTCAATCTATTTTATCAGTGCCACTTCATTGTTGTATCGGATATAAGTAAAAATAATATATATTTAAAAAATAAAATAAAACTCTATTTAAAAACAAAAAACCTGACGACCGGTTGGCATGATGGTTGGTATAAAGACTGAAAATTACAACAAAAAACCCCAAAACATAAGTTCTTGAGGTGCGTGTAAGCTATTGATTTTATTGAATAAGTTGGTTGCGGGGGTAGGATTTGAACCTACGACCTTCAGGTTATGAGCCTGACGAGCTACCGGGCTGCTCCACCCCGCGTCATGCTAGTAATACAATATGAGGCTAAAAGGCCTGGCAACGACTTACTCTCCCACACCTTAAGATGCAGTACCATCAGCGCAACAGAGCTTCACGTTCGAGTTCGGAATGGGATCGGGTGGGACATCTGCACTATAATCACCAGGCCGTTTAGCCTCACACTTTAAAAAGAAGATGATCCTAATAATTGCTTACAAGTTCGTCATAGTTGTAAAAACGTCCGGTTTCTACTTTCATGACGGTCACGATCAAGCCGATCGAACTATTAGTACTAGTTAGCTTCACACATTACTGCGCTTCCACACCTAGCCTATCAACGTGGTAGTCTTCCACGGTTCTCGGCGAATCCTAGTTTTGAGGGAGGCTTCCCGCTTAGATGCTTTCAGCAGTTATCCTTTCCGCACATAGCTACCCAGCGATGCCGCTGGCGCGACAACTGGTACACCAGAGGTGCGTCCATCCCGGTCCTCTCGTACTAGGGACAGCTCCTCTCAAGATTCGAACACCCACGGCAGATAGGGACCGAACTGTCTCACGACGTTCTAAACCCAGCTCACGTACCACTTTAATTGGCGAACAGCCAAACCCTTGGGACCTGCTCCAGCCCCAGGATGTGATGAGCCGACATCGAGGTGCCAAACACCCCCGTCGATGTGAACTCTTGGGGGGTATCAGCCTGTTATCCCCGGCGTACCTTTTATCCGTTGAGCGATGGCCCTTCCACACAGAACCACCGGATCACTATGACCGACTTTCGTCTCTGCTCGACTTGTCAGTCTCACAGTCAGGCAGGCTTATGCCATTGCACTCAACAACCGATGTCCGACCGGTTTGAGCCTACCATCGCGCGCCTCCGTTACCATTTAGGAGGCGACCGCCCCAGTCAAACTACCCACCATGCAGGGTCCCGGACCAGGATAACTGGACTCGGTTAGACAACAGAAAGCAGAAGGGTGGTATCTCAAGGATGGCTCCCTCATAGCTTGCGCTACAAGTTCCAAGCCTCCCACCTATCCTGCACATCGGCTTCCTGATGCCACTGCAAAGCTATAGTAAAGGTGCACGGGGTCTTTCCGTCTGACCGCGGGTACCCCGCATCTTCACGGGGAATTCAATTTCGCTGAGTTGATGTTGGAGACAGCGGGGAAGTCGTTACGCCATTCGTGCAGGTCGGAACTTACCCGACAAGGAATTTCGCTACCTTAGGACCGTTATAGTTACGGCCGCCGTTTACTGGGGCTTCAATTCGCTGCTTGCACAACTCCTCTTAACCTTCCAGCACCGGGCAGGCGTCGGACCCTATACGTCGTGTTGCCACTTTGCAGAGCCCTATGTTTTTAATAAACAGTCGCTACCCCCTATTTTATGCTACCTATTTCTGGTTGCCCAGAATAGGCCACCCTTATTCCGAAGTTACGGGTGCATTTTGCCGAGTTCCTTCAACATCATTCTCCCAAGCGCCTTGGTATTCTCTACCTGCCCACCTGTGTCGGTTTCGGGTACGGTCTTAATGATGGAGCTATTTCCTGGAACGGCTTCACTGCAAACACAATCCGATAAGCATTTACAATTTATACCATCCGTCACTACCATCAGGTCACGGAATATTAACCGTGTTCCCATCGACTACTGCTTTCGCACTTATCTTAGGGGCCGACTAACCCTGCGTGGATTAACCTTGCGCAGGAACCCTTGGGCTTTCGGCGAGAGTGTTTCTCACACTCTTTATCGCTACTCATGTCAGCATTCTCACTTCTGATACCTCCAATAACACTCACGTGTTACCTTCAGCGGCTTACAGAACGCTCCGCTACCATGCCTTACGGCATCCACAGCTTCGGTGTATGGCTTTAGCCCCGTTACATCTTCGGCGCAGGCCGGCTTATTTAGACCAGTGAGCTGTTACGCTTTCTTTAAAGGATGGCTGCTTCTAAGCCAACCTCCTGGCTGTCTTGGCCTTCCCACATCCTTTCCCACTTAGCCATAACTTAGGGACCTTAGCTGGTGGTCTGGGCTCTTTCCCTCTCGTCCAAGGACCTTAGCACCCATGGACTGTCTGCTATACTGTACTTACCGGTATTCGGAGTTTGGTTAGGTTTGGTAAGGCTCGCGCCCCCCTAGCCCATCCAGTGCTCTACCCCCGGCAGTAATATATAACGCACTACCTAAATAGTTTTCGCGGAGAACCAGCTATCTCCGGGTTTGATTGGCCTTTCACCCCTAGCCACAGGTCATCCCCGTCTTTTTCAACAGACGTGGGTTCGGTCCTCCAGTGCGTGTTACCGCACCTTCAACCTGCCCATAGCTAGATCACCCGGTTTCGGGTCTAATCCATCGAACTAAAACGCACTATTCATACTCGCTTTCGCTTCGCCTACACCTAACGGCTTAAGCTTGCTCAATAAATTAACTCGCTGACCCATTATACAAAAGGTACGCAGTCACTACGTAATGTAGCTCCTACTGTTTGTAAGCATTCGGTTTCAGGTCTTTTTCACTCCCCTAATAGGGGTTCTTTTCACCTTTCCCTCACGGTACTTGTTCGCTATCGGTCACAGAGTAGTACTTAGGCTTGGAGGGTGGTCCCCCCATATTCAAGCAGGATTTCTCGTGTCCCGCCCTACTCAAGGACTAAAATGAAACTTTACCCATACGGGGCTATCACCCACTATGGCTGACCTTTCCAGGTCATTCTGGTTATTTTCAAATTAGCCACTGGCCTGGTCCGCGTTCGCTCGTCACTACTAACGGAGTCTCGGTTGATGTCCTTTCCTCCAGCTACTTAGATATTTCAGTTCGCTGGGTTCGCCTCCCTTGCGGGATAAACCAATATGGTTTGGGTTTCCCCATTCGGAAATCTGCGGATCAAAGCCTACTCACGGCTCCCCACAGCTTATCGCAGCGTGTCACGTCCTTCATCGCCTCTCTGTACCAAGGCATCCACCAAATGCTCTTCAAGACGCTTGATCGGACCGTACATGAAAGTAGCAACCGGTCAGACAACCATTACCACTCTTTAAAATTTAATCTTGAAAAAATTTTAAAAATACAATCCGTAAGCTGGATAATATCAATTAATATTACCCTATTATTTGGGATCATCTTCACCAACTATATCAAACAAACTGTCTAACAAAGACAAAACTGTTTAAATTTATAAATACATTAACATTATTATAGATATTGGTAGGCACGGGCAGATTTGAACTGCCGACCTCACGATTATCAGTCGTGCGCTCTAACCAACTGAGCTACGCGCCTCTAGCTGTAGCAAATCTATAAATTATATGTTCGAAAAGAAGAGATACAAAGACGGCGGCAATTAATCTTACACTTTCCTTAGAAAGGAGGTGATCCAGCCGCAGGTTCCCCTACGGCTACCTTGTTACGACTTCACCCCAGTCGCTGACCCTACCGTGGCCGGCTCCCTCCTAAAAGGTTAGGATACCGTCTTCGGGTAAAACCAACTCCCATGGTGTGACGGGCGGTGTGTACAAGGCCCGGGAACGTATTCACCGTAGCATGCTGATCTACGATTACTAGCGATTCCAACTTCATGCTCTCGAGTTGCAGAGAACAATCCGAACTGAGACGGCTTTTTGGGATTTGCTCCAGGTTGCCCTATTGCTTCCCTTTGTCACCGCCATTGTAGCACGTGTGTAGCCCAGCCCATAAGGGCCATGAGGACTTGACGTCATCCTCGCCTTCCTCCTGGTCATCCCAGGCAGTTTCTCTAGAGTGCCCAGCCGAACTGATGGCAACTAAAGATGAGGGTTGCGCTCGTTGCGGGACTTAACCCAACATCTCACGACACGAGCTGACGACAGCCATGCAGCACCTGTGTTGGAGCCAGCCGAACTGAAGGAAATCATCTCTGATAACCAAACTCCACATGTCAAGGGCTGGTAAGGTTCTGCGCGTTGCTTCGAATTAAACCACATGCTCCACCGCTTGTGCGGGCCCCCGTCAATTCCTTTGAGTTTTAATCTTGCGACCGTACTTCCCAGGCGGTGTGCTTAGTGCGTTAGCTGCGACACTGAAAGGTGACCTTCCAACATCTAGCACACATCGTTTACGGCGTGGACTACCAGGGTATCTAATCCTGTTTGCTCCCCACGCTTTCGCTCCTCAGCGTCAGAAAATAGCCAGAAAGTCGCTTTCGCCACTGGTGTTCTTCCCAATATCTACGAATTTCACCTCTACACTGGGAGTTCCACTTTCCTCTCTATTTCTCTAGCTTGCTAGTATTAAACGCAGTTCCCAGGTTGAGCCCGGGGATTTCACGTCTAACTGTTCAAGCAGCCTGCGAGCCCTTTACGCCCAATAATTCCGAATAACGCTCGCCCCCTTCGTATTACCGCGGCTGCTGGCACGAAGTTAGCCGGGGCTTCTTCTACGGCTACCGTCATCATCTTCACCGTTGAAAGTGCTTTACAACCCTAGGGCCTTCATCACACACGCGGCATTGCTGGATCAGAGTTGCCTCCATTGTCCAATATTCCCCACTGCTGCCTCCCGTAGGAGTCTGGGCCGTGTCTCAGTCCCAGTGTGGCTGATCATCCTCTCAGACCAGCTACTGATCGTAGCCTTGGTAGGCCATTACCCTACCAACAAGCTAATCAGACGCGGGCCCCTCTTTCAGCGGCTGACCTTTCCCCCGGAGGGCGTATATGGTATTAGCGTTCGTTTCCAAACGTTATCCCATACTAAAAGGTAGGTTCCCACGCGTTACTCACCCGTGCGCCACTAGATCCGAAGATCTCGTTCGACTTGCATGTGTTAGGCATGCCGCCAGCGTTCATTCTGAGCCAGGATCAAACTCTTAGGTTTGATGGGTATGAATTTAAAAAATTCTACCGAAAAGGTTATCTTACCTTCACACTCAAGTTACTGACAAACAAATTAATTTGTTTTCATTATTATGGTAAATTGCGCGATTCAATAGACGACCATATAAATGTGTAAAACACAAAAACCGCCGTCTGTGAATCTCTTCTTATGTATTAACAATTTCAAACAGACACTCATTTCAGAGTAAATCGATTATATAACATAACCGAAAAGCGTTTATACTTATCATAATAACATATGTCAAACTTAATTAACAAAATTTATACGAAAAAAAGAATTTTTTTTCTACATATCTAATTACTTAAAATATGTTTATCTGTTTATGATTAAAAATTGTTATCTTGACATTTATTAATAATGACATCAGTATCCTCAATATTATGAAAAAAGTATTAAATAATAACTCTTTACATCAATTTGTTATTGTTATGGTTTTATTAATTACCTGCTTTATTGCTTTCAATTCCAGCATTGCTTTTTCTAAACCTTATTTGGATAATCAACAAAGCATCCCTATTAAAAGACCAATAAATCTTTTAAGTCTTGAAGAATCAGCTGACACGATTTTTAATATGATACAAAAAGTAGGTGGAAAACCAACAGTTAATGAAAAAAGAACTACTTTAAAAAAAAATGAAACTCTAAGTTCGGCTTTGAAACGAATTGATTTTGATAATAACAATATTAATAAAATCATTCAGGCTATTAAAGATGTTTATGATGGTAAAAAAATTCTTAAAACTTTGCCAGTTGGAATGATTATTGATTATTCAAACCCTTCAAAACTCACGGGAGGGGCAATTAAGTTAAGCTATACAAAAACAAAAGATGTTTTTGTGTGGCAAGATGTAAATAATAATTACTTTTCACAAATCTATTTGAGGCCTACTAAATTAGAGAACATTCTAATTAAAGGTAAAATTCAGTCTAACTTATATGTGTCGGCCCTAAAAGAAGGAGTACCTGAAAATACTTTGTTAGAAATGATAAGTTTGTTAGGATTTTCTGTTGATTTTCAAAGAGAAATTAGAAAAGGGGATGACTTTGAAATTATATTTACAAAAAAAATTGATTTATTAAAAAATATAATTATCAAAACTAATCCGATCACTTATGTAAGTTTAAATTTATCTGGAAATAAGTTAAATTTCTTCAATTATGAGGACAAATATGGATTGCCACAATATTATGATGAGAATGGTAAATCTTCTAAAAGAACCATAATGAAAACACCAATTAATGGAGCAAAATTATCGAGTGGATATGGAAATAGAAAACATCCAATTCTAGGATATACAAAAATGCACAGAGGCCTTGATTTTGCAGCCCCTTCGGGAACTCCAGTTTTTGCAGCTGGTGACGGAGTTGTAGAAAAAGCTGGATGGAATGGATCATATGGAAGGTACATCAGAATAAGACACACAGGAACTTATAAAACTGCTTACGCTCATTTATCCGGATTTAATAAAAATGTACGTATTGGTAAAAGAGTTTTACAAGGTAAAATCATAGGGTACGTAGGAAGCAGTGGCAGATCAACTGGACCACATTTGCACTATGAAGTATTAAGGAATAATAAACAAATTAATCCAGTAAAAATAAAATTACCTGCAGGTAAAAATGTTTCTAAAAAGGATATACATAATTATAGGAAACACATTCTAAATATTCTTAATCAAAAGATAGCTCTTGAGAAATCAATTCAAAATGAAAAAATTGCTACAAATGAAGTTATTAATAAGAATTCTAAGTTAAATTAACATTTTACTTAACATTGACTCGAATAATATTATCTACAGCACTGATTAAGATCGTATCACCATTTTTAACTGTGTTATTAATTATAAGTTTGCTTATTTCGTCTTCTACAACACTTCTAATTTTTCGTTTTATTGGCCTTGCACCATATTCAGGATCGTATCCAAGTAGGGCGATCGTATCATTAACTTCATTTTCCCATTCAATAAAAAAATTATTTGATATTAATCGTTTTTTAAGGTGATTTAATTGTATTTCTACAATGTTACTCACATGGGACTTGCCTAATTTAGAAAAAAATAAAATTTCATCTAATCTATTTAAAAATTCTGGGGCAAATTTAACTTTAACAGAATCCATTACTTTTTGTCTAATTAGTTTTTCTTTTGCATTGTCTTTACTAAAATTGACATTAGTATTGAAATGCTTTGCACCCACATTGCTTGTCATAATTATAATAGTGTTTGTGAAATCTACAGTTTTACCATGACTATCGGTTAATCTGCCGTCATCCATTACTTGTAATAGTAAATTCAAAACATCCCCGTGAGCTTTTTCTACTTCATCAAAAAGTATTACCCTATATGGTCTTCTTCTAACTGCTTCAGTTAAAACACCTCCTTCGTCATAACCAATATAGCCCGGAGGGGCTCCAATTAATCTAGAAACAGAATGCTTTTCCATATATTCAGACATATCTATTCTTATAAGAGCATCCTTTTTATTAAATAAGAATTCTGCTAAATTTTTAGCCGTTTCAGTTTTACCTACACCAGTTGATCCTAAAAATAAGAACGAACCTATAGGGCTAGTCCCGTCACTTATTCCAACTCTAGAGCGAATAATTGTTTTAGCAATTGCGCTAATTATATAATCTTGACCAATTATTGATTTTTTTAATTCCATCTCAATATTTAATAATTTTGTACGTTCAAACTCCAACATTTTTTCTACAGGTATACCTGTCCATTTTGACACTACTGTAGCAACGTCATCTTCCGTTACTGTTGTATTTACCAGATCGTCTAAAACTTTAGACTCTAATATCATTTTTTCTAAATTTGGTATAATCTGATAAGAGAGTTCTCCAGCCCTATCCCAATTACCCTTTCTTTTTTCTATCTCTAATTCGTTTCTATATGTCTCAAGTTGAATTTTTCTTTCTTGCTCTTCTTCTATAATTCTTTTGTTTGATTTCCATTTCTCTGTTTCTTTTTTAGAAATTACTCCTAATTCTTTTAATTCTGACTCCACTTTTAATATTCTATCGTTCGATGGTTGGTTATTTTCTTTTTTTAAAGCTTTTTTTTCTATTTGTAATTGTATGATTCTCCTATCAATTTCATCTAATGAGTCTGGTTTTGAATCAATTTCAATCCGTTTACGACTAGCTGCCTCATCAATTAAATCAATTGCTTTGTCTGGCAAATATCTATCATTAATGTACTGTGATGACAAATTGACTGAAGCTGTCAAGGCCTTATCTGAAATAGCAATCCCGTGAAACAATTCATATCTCTCTTTGAGGCCTCTCATCATTGAGATAGAATTTTCAATATCAGGTTCCTCAATATAAACTTGTTGAAAACGTCTTTCTAGAGCTTTGTCTTTTTCAATATATTTCCTATATTCATCAAAAGTTGTTGCACCCACACAATGCAACTCTCCTCTTGCTAATGCTGGTTTAAATATATTAGAAGCATCAAGTGAGCCATCTACACCCCCAGCACCAACTAGCGAATGGAGTTCATCGATAAATAATATAATTTTATTTTTTTGTTTTTCTATTTCAATTAATAAAGATTTTAATCTTTCTTCAAAATCACCTCTAAATTTTGCTCCTGCTAAAATACTAGCTAAATCTAAAGAAAATATTTCTTTACCTTTTAGTTTTTCAGGAACATCATCATTACCTATTCTTATTGCCAAACCCTCTACGACCGCAGTCTTCCCAACACCTGGCTCACCAATTAAAACTGGATTATTTTTTGTTCTTCTAGATAAAACTTGGATGAGTCTTCTTATTTCTTCGTCTCTTCCTATAACAGGATCTAATAAACCTTTTTTTGCATTATCCGTTAAGTTAGTTGCAAATCTATTTAATGCATCAAAACCTGATTCAGCATTGTCATTCATAGCTTTTTTGCCTTTCCTAAATTTTTTAATTTCATTTTGTAGTTTACTAAAAGTAATATTATGGTTTGACAAAATGTCTTGAACCTGATCGTTCATCGCTGTAAAAGATAATAATAATATTTCTTGAGTAACAATTCTATCACCAAACTCTTTCATTAACTTCTTAGAAGTTTTTAAAAGTATTATTACACTCTTGTCAGCTTTTTCGTATTGGCTTGAATAATTATATTTTTTTAAAAGTAAGCTTATTTGGTTTTTAATAGAGCTGATGTTTGGATTTAATTTAATTAAAAAATCTTTTATATATTTTTCTAAATCATCTAATAAAATAAATAATACATGATTAGAAGTGAAAACTTCATTATTTTTTTCGGCTAGTTTGTAAGCCAAGTTAAATACAATTTTGGACCTATCTGAAAGTTGGTTGATTAAGTTATCTATTGCACTTATCCGGATTGATTAAAATTTATAAATGGTTATTTATAAAAATTTTTCAATACAAAATTCAATATAATTAATATTTTTGAAACAAAAATATTTACTTCATTACAGTTAAACTAATAGATTATTGCTATTTGTATTTTCTTTTTTAGTTGTATTAAGGTCTTTGTTTTCAAAATTATTTTCAGCTTCTTCCATTTCGTTTTCTCTAATTTGAAAACCTCTTTTTCGCCTTGGTGGCCTTTTATCATTTTTGTCTGTTTCAGCTTCAGAAACAGCCTCTTCACTTGACTGTGTTTCATTTTTAATTCTTGTTTCTTTCGCTTCGTTATTTATTTCTATTTCTTTCTGGAGTCTATAATAATGATCAGCAAATTGTAGAAAAGATTCTGCCAATATTCGATCATCAGATGACGCAGCATCAGATGCAAGACTAATATACTTCTCACTTAATTGAGAAACTGAGCCTCTTTGGCGACCATCAGGTCCTGCGCTATCAATGACAGTATTTTTATTTAAGTTTGCGTTATAATTCCCGTTTCCAAAGTTTCGACGATTAAATCCACGGTTTTGGCGACGACGCCCATTATTTTGCTGTCTCATAATTTTCCTAAAAATTTAAGCTTTTATTTTTATTAATTCAATACTTTATATAAAAGTGTTAGGAGCTCTTTTTTCAACCAATAGCTCAATAATTTAAAATTTAAGGTATAAAAAAGTAAGCATTTAACTTACAACATATTTATATAAACTTTTTTTAATTTAGCCAAGCATAAAAAAAATTATTTGACATTAAATACAATCACCCTGTTTATATTTGATAAATCTTTTTTGTACCCAACAGAAAGAAGTCCATTCTGCAAACCTATTTTTGATACTAAATTTTCTTGACCTTTGCCTACCTCAACAAATATTTTCCCATCAGGCTTTAATAAATTTTTAAGCTTTGGGATTATAGACCTGTAAGCATCTAAACCGTCATTACCTCCATCCAATGCTAGAATAGGATCATATTCTCTTACTTCTGTTTCCAAAAACTTAATTTCATTGGAGGGTATATATGGTGGGTTAGTTACAACTATATCAAACTTTGTCTTATCTGTAGAATTTAATAACTTTGTATCCCAATCATCTGTATGCCAATCCAGATTAATATATTTTAATCTACCTTTTAATCTAAATTGATGCGAGTTTCTCTCAACAATTTTAAGAGACTTTTTAGATTCATCTACAAAGGTTATTGAAGCATTTTCATATTCTTCTAATAACGATAAACCCAAACAGCCAGAACCAGATCCTAAATCTAAAATTTTTAATAAAGGGGTATTATCAGAAAAATGTTCTAGAACCGTTTCTATTAATATTTCAGAATCAGGTCTTGGATCAAGTGTCTCTTCATTAAGGATAAACTCTCTTTTCCAAAAATTTCTTCTATTTAAAATTCTTGATACAGGTTGACCCTCTTCTCTTTTTTTCACTAGGTTTTGAAATTTTATTATTTGATTTTGTGAAATATAAACCTCTTGATGAGTAAAGACTGTGTTAGTTTTTTTTAGAATTTGAGAAAGCAACAACCTACAGTCTAGGCTAGCAGTTTTGTTACCTATTTTTTTTAATTTTTCAACTTCCCGTTTAATTAAACTATATACATCAATTTTTTTTTTATTCATTTGATGCTAACTTTAAGCTTCTATCTTCAACTATGAGGGCGTCAATTAATTCATCTAGGGCTTCACCTTGAATAACTTTATCTAACTTATGCAATGTTAAATTAATCCTATGATCAGTGACTCTTCCTTGAGGAAAGTTATAAGTCCTTATTCTTTCAGACCTGTCACCTGAACCAACTTGATCTTTTCTAGAAGAAGATCTCTGATCTTGCTGCTTCTGTCTTTCATTTTCGTACAATCTAGATAGAAGTATTTTCATAGCTTTCGCTCTGTTTTTATGCTGAGATTTTTCGTCTTGTTGACTTACTACTATACCGGAAGGAAGATGTGTAATTCTTACGGCTGAGTCTGTAGTATTTACAGATTGACCGCCTGGTCCACTAGATCTGAAAACATCAATTCTAAGATCCTTCTCTTCAATAGAAATTTCTAAGTCTTCTGCCTCAGGAAGCACAGCTACTGTAGCTGCAGAAGTATGTATTCTCCCACTCGTTTCAGTAGTTGGTACTCTTTGGACTCTATGAACACCAGACTCAAACTTTAATCTTCCAAATACCCCATTGCCTAAAATATTGGCTTGAGCCTCTTTATAACCTCCAACGTTAGTTTCGGACACTTCCATGACCTCAAATTTCCATTTATGCTTCATAGATAGTTTCTCATACATCGAAAAAAGATCAGACGCAAAAAGCCCCGCTTCGTCACCTCCAGTTCCTGCCCTTACCTCAATAATTACGTTTCGAGTGTCGTCTTTATCTTTTGGTAGTAACGCAAATTGTATATTTCTTTCAAGAATACTAATTTCTTCTTTTAAAAATTCAAACTCACCATGAGCAACCTTTTTAATATCATCATCAGCCTCATTGTCATTTAATATTTCACTAAGATCTAATAATTCTTGCAACATGACATCCTTCTTTTTTGCAAGGTCCGTGACCGGTTTGATATCAGATAACTCCTTTGACAATTCAACTAGTTCTGATGGTTTTAAATTGAAGGAATTAACGAGCAACTGTTCGATCTCGGCCTCTCTTTGTATAATTTTAACAATATTATTTTTTAAACTCAAACTTTGCTCCAATTAATTATGTAATGTTTTTTTTAAAATTTTTATTCCTTGATTTAAATCTATTAACTGCTCCAAGCCTGATGATAGATTTTTTAATTTAATAACCTTTTTAGCCACTTCTTCTTCACCAAGTAAGATTGCATATGATGCATTAATTTTGTTAGCTCTTTTAAATTTTTTAGACATATTTCCTGTATAAATTATCTCAACCTTAAATCCTTGATTAACCAATTCATTCATTATTGGAAGCAAAAGATGACTATGAACCTCAGTTTGAGCCATTAATACTATGTCGGGATTATTGATATATTCACTTTGAACCATCAATGCTAGTCTTTCTATTCCTGCTGCCCAGCCAACTCCAGCAACATCTACTCCACCAAGCATTTTAGACAGACCATCATATCTCCCACCTGCTAAAACTGTTCCTTGAGCGCCTAATTGATCTGTAATAAATTCAAAAGCTGTATGACAATAATAATCTAAGCCTCTAACAAGATTTTTATCTATTTCATATTTGATTTTTAAAACATTTAATCCTTCACAGACATTTTGAAATCTTTCTTTCGATTCCTCGTTCAAATAATCTAGAACATTCGGAGCATTATTTAATATTTTTTGGTCAATTTCATTTTTACTATCAAGTATTCTAAGAGGGTTTTCAGACAATCTTTTAATACTATCTTTTGAAAGTTTAAATTTATAATCATTCAAATAATTTACCAAAACTTTTCTATAGGTGAGTCTACTATCAGTGTCACCAAGAGAATTAATTTTTAGAGTAATTTTATTTGTTACATTTAATTTCTTTAAGAATTCATAACCTAAAGATATTACCTCAATGTCTGCCATTGAATTACTTACCCCAATACATTCTACACCAAATTGTTTAAATTGCCTAAGTCTTCCCTTCTGAGGCCTTTCATATCTAAACATAGGACCAAAATAAGAGAATCTTTGAGGTATGTCTTGAACTAATCCAGCATTTAAAAATGCTCTTACTACGCCAGAAGTTCCTTCTGGCCTTAACATTAATTCGTCATCACTTCTATCTTTAAAAATGTAATTCTCTTTTGTTACAATATCGCTTGATTTGCCAAGTGGTTTTTTAAAAACTTCCGAAAACTCAAATATGGGTATTTCTATTTCAGAGTAGCAATATTTACTAGAGACGTCTAATCCCGCTTTTATTACTTTTTTGTGTTTCTGTAAGGCATCAGGTAGAAGATCATGTACACCTCTTACCGTTCTAAGTTTTTCCATTATAATCCTATAAGATATGAGTTAATTAAACTAAGTTAATTTTCTCTGTTCAATTTTATTTTGAACAAAATTTACTATATAATCAGCAACATTTTCATTTCTAATTATGTGATCCGTGATGCCATTTACATAAATTTGATGAGTACCTTTCCCACCACCTGTCAATCCAATATCTGTTTCTTTAGCTTCTCCAGGACCATTCACAATACAGCCAATAATTGATACAGTGATTGACTCAGAAATATGCTCGAGCCTTTTTTCTACTTCTTGAACAGTTTTAATAACATCAAATTGTTGTCTAGCACATGAAGGACAAGAAATAACGGTTACCCCCCTTCTTCTTAATCCTAATGACTTTAACATTTCGTAACCGACTTTAACTTCTTCAGAAGGATGCGCAGACAATGAAACCCTAATGGTATCTCCTATTCCAGACCATAACAAATTACCAAGACCAATTGATGACTTAACTGTACCTGCTCTAAGGCTTCCTGCTTCTGTAATACCTATGTGCAAAGGACAATTATCTATGTCTGCTAATTGCGTGTAAGCTGCGACTGCTAGAAAAACATCTGAAGCTTTTACACTAATTTTATATTCGTGGAAGTCATGCTCTTTTAAGATCCGAATATGGTCTAATGCTGATTCTACAAGAGCTTCAGGTGTTGGTTCACCGTATTTTTCTAAGATATTTTTTTCTAAAGAGCCGGCGTTCACACCTATTCTTATCGAAGTTTCATTTTGTTTAGCAGCGCTAATAACTTCTTTGACTTTTTTTATATTACCTATATTACCGGGATTAATTCTTAAACAAGCAGCACCAGCATCAGCTGCTTCAATTGCTCTCAAATAATGAAAATGTATGTCGGCCACAATAGGTATTGGGGATAATTTAACAATTTCCTTTAGAGCTTGAGTAGATTCTTTATCTGGGCATGACACCCTGATAATGTCTGCTCCGGCGTCTGCAGATAAATTAATTTGTTCTAATGTTGCATTAATATCTGTAGTAAGCGTATTAGTCATTGTCTGAACACTAATTGGAGCATCACCACCAACAAAAACATTACCAACCTTAATCATTCTAGATTTTCTTCGTTCTATATGCCTGTATGGCCTTTTATTCATTGATATGTCCTATAGATTTTTTTAGTAAATTTATTCTTAATAAATCTACTCAACAGCTAATGGCACTTTTGAAAATGCCTTTATGTTTAATGGTCGAGCTGTAATAATTTCACCTATAGCTCCTAGCTTTGGGACAATCACATCACCTTGAGATAAAGATAATGCCCCAGCATTGCCCGTATTAAAAGTTAAGCCATTGATATTTGGAACAACATATGTTTCGCCAGGTCTCATAAGTCTTGTCATTAAGATATTACCATTTAAATCTTCAATTTCTACCCAACTATTGCCAATAGCTTTAAGTACCATTTCATTACTGGGATCTCTCTCATTTGCTTTTGCTGACATTTCATTAGTTTGGGTTTCAATATCTTTTGTATTAACTGCATTAGAAGAGCTAGAAATTTTTTCATTATTTGGATAAGAATTAATAGGGTTTGTAATAAGATTTTCTTTAACTACAGTAATATTCGCTTTTTCTTTCAGCATACTCTGTTTAATATAATCACCTTCATTTTCTATCTTCGAAATAATAGAATTTTTAGGGTCAAAATTTTCTTCTATAATTTCATAACTACTTTTATCTGTTTCGGTTATTTTTTCAATTTGTTTATCTAGAACATTGTTAGATGACATGTTAATTGCATTATTTCTGTCGGTATAATACCAACCCGAATAAACAATGAGCGCAATAAAAAAAGATGCAACAGCACCTATTGGTAAAATTTTGTTATTATTAATTTCTGGTGATAGGAATTTATATTCTTCCTTAAAGTTGTCTACTTCTAAAGTTTCTTTGAATTCTTGAACTAAAAGGTCGCTATCCAATTTCAACAAGCGTGCATACGATCTTACAAATCCTATTTTGTAGGCTGTGCCCGGTAAATCAATCTGATCACCATTTTCAAAGTCTTTGATAATCTTAACTCTTACTTTTAGTAAGGCACTAGCCTGTTCTTGTGTAAGGCCATTATTTACTCTTGCATCAAGGCACAATTTACCTATAGTAGTAAGTTCAACATTATCAAAAGCTTCAGTAATCACGTCTGAAATAGTAGAGTCTTCATCTAATAAAGATTTTGATTTATCTTTTTCAATTAAACTGGGCATGCAATCTCCTAAAGATAATTCATTTTATAATGAGATACCTTTTAAATCAACAATTGTTTTAACGGCTCAAATCTGGAAAAATTTACTTAATAGATATCAGATATCTAAACCAAATGCAGAATGTAGCGATCTCATTGCCAGTTCATAATAATCTGAGGAAATAAGAACTGAAATCTTAATTTCACTTGTAGAAATAACATGAATATTAATTTGATTTTGAGCTAATGTTTCAAACATCGTCTTAGCTATCCCAGATTGCGTTCGCATTGCATTTCCTACGACAGAAATTTTCACAACATTTGTATCACTCGTAAACTTATTAAAACATATTTTTTTTTGGAGTTCTTTTATTGCTTTTTCAGCAATTATCAAATCAGTTTCGGGTATAGTAAATGTAATGTCAGTTACTTCATGATTAATAGACGAAGACTGGACAATCATGTCTACATTAATTGAGTGTTGTGCTAATGTACCAAAAATATCAGCGGCCTGACCAGGTTGATCAGGAACTCCATGTAATGTTATTTTAGCCTCATTTAAACTATGGGCAATACCACTTATTTCAGATTTTTCCATATTCTTTTCCTCTTTAACAATAGACGTACCTGGTAAATCCTCAAAACTACTAAGAACTCTTAAATTTACACCATATTTCATAGCTAATGCCACAGACCTGGCTTGAAGAACCTTAGCCCCCTGAGAAGCTAATTCTAACATTTCTTCATATGTAATTATATCAAGTTTCTTTGCACTTTTGACAATTCTAGGGTCAGTTGTATACACACCATCAACATCTGTATAAATATCACAACGAACTGCTAAAAAAGAAGCTGCCATTGCAACTGCTGTTGTGTCTGAACCACCTCTTCCTAAAGTAGTAATCCTATTTTCACTTGACACTCCTTGAAAACCAGAAACTATTGCAACTTGATTAACTTCTAGATCTTTTGAAATGTTATCTGTTTTAATTTTTTCAATTAATGATTTCCCATATGTTTTATCAGTGATTATTGGTATTTGCCAACCTAACCAAGAACGAGCTTTTATAGATATTTTTTCTAGAGCGATGGCTAATAGAGCTGACGTAATTTGTTCTCCCGTTGATATAACAGTATCATATTCTGAATAGGGTGGTATATCTGAAGTGTTTTTAACTAAATTTATCAAATTATTTGTAACGCCAGACATAGCTGATACAACAACTATAACCTTATTACCTTTTTCTACTTCTAACTTAATTTTTAGTGCAATGTTTTTTATTTGTGGAATATCTGCAACTGAAGTTCCTCCAAATTTCAATACCACAATATTCAAATTTCTGTTATCCTTTTAAAATGTAACATATAATTTAAAACATTCATGAAAACCATATAATGACTAATACAGTAGACGTAAAAGAAATAGAACAATTTTCTTTATTAAGCAACAAGTGGTGGGATAAATCTGGCCCTTTTTCTGCACTACATAAATTATCAAATGCAAGAATAGAATTTATTAAAAACAATGCTAGTAGAATTATTAGTCATAAAAATTTAGAAGCTAAATTTTTAGAAGGCATTGAATGTATAGATATTGGTTGTGGTGGTGGCATATTATCTGAACGTTTAAGCAGATTGGGTGCAAGGGTAACTGGGATTGATGCTTCAGAAAGTTCTATTAATGTAGCTAAAGAGCATTCATTTAAAAGTCGTTTAGAAATTGATTACAAATGTTTAACTACAAGTGAACTCCTCAGAAGTAAGAAAGACAAATTTTTAAATAAATTTGACATTGTCATCGCATCAGAGGTTATTGAACATGTAAATGAAAGAAAAATTTTCCTATCAGATATTTCCAAATTGAGCCGATCTGGTGGTTTGATCGTCTTCACCACAATAAATAAATCTTTTTTAGGTATATTATTAGGAAAGTTTTTTGCTGAAAATATTTTAAAGGTTGTTCCAAAGAACACTCATGATCCAAATAAATTTATTGCACCACAAAAACTTTCATCAGAAGCCGAAGAGCATAATATCATCTTAGATAATTTTGTAGGTTTTGTACCTACTTTAAAAATTAACAATATCTTAAAAAAGGAATTTGGAGATTTTAGATTATCATCTAAAATAGATGTAAACTATGGTGCTGCTGGTATAAGATTATAACTTACTGATCATCTGGGATCCAAGGAATATTAATTACGTCAATTCCTTCATCTCGTAATTCTTGGATTTCTTTTTTTGTACCATGACCATGAATTGGTCTTTCTTTAATTTGCCCTTCTTTCATAGATCTAGCCTCAGAAACAAATTTATCTCCAACAAAAGTAGAGTTCTTTTGTATTTCTTTTTTTATAGTCCGTAAGATAGTTGTAACATTTTTTAAATTTTCATTTCCTAAAACGCTCTTTTCAGAGTTCGTGACTAACGTATCATTTGCAATTTTAGTATTTTTAGTGGTTAGCGATTTAGCCTTTCTTACATTCGGTGTCGCCAATAATTTAATAATGTTATGACTGCCACATATTGGACAATTTATTAGGCCTAGTGACATTTGCTTTTCAAATGCCTCAATATTTTGAAACCAACCATCAAATTCATTTTGTTCAGCACAATATGTAGATTTACACTTTAATTTATATTTAATCATTATGCTTAAAGTTTTCCACAACAATGTTTGTATTTTTTTCCTGAATCACATAATGGACATATTGAATTTCTTGGTATTTTTTTGCTACTTGGGAGTGTTTGAGGTTCATTATTATGTTCTTTTGACTGAATATTTTCTTGTTCAATTTCTATATACGACAATACAGACGTAATAGTTTTTCTTAATTTATCAAGCATATTTTCAAACAACTCAAAAGCTTCTTTTTTATATTCATTTAAGGGATCCTTTTGAGCATAAGCTCTCAAACCTATAGATTGCCTCATTTGGTCTAACATCAATAAATGTTCTTTCCAGCCCTGATCTAAAACTTGTAATAATAGAGTTTTTTCTGCCTGCCTAAAAACGTCAATTCCAAATTTTACAGCACGCTCTGCCATGAAATTATTAGATAATTCAATTAGACGTGATATGATCTCTTTTTCGATAATACCGTCTTCTTTAGTCCATTTAATAATTGGGACTGTTATACCTAAATAATTTTTAACATCGGTTGCTAACGTTTCTGAATCCCATTGATCGTGATAACTTTGCTCAGGAATAGACTTGAATACTATCGTTTCTATAACCTCATGGCGCATATCTAAGATCATTTCACTAATATCATCTGATCTCATTATTTCTTTTCTTTGATCAAAAATAACTTTTCTTTGATCATTCATAACATCATCAAACTTTAATAATTGTTTTCTAATTTCAAAATTATGAGCTTCAACTTTACCTTGTGCTTTTTCTACGGCCTTATTTATCCATGGGTGAACAATAGCTTCTCCTTTTTCCAAACCAAGTTTTCCTAACATTGTCTCTAATCTGTCTGAACCAAATATTCTCATCAGATCGTCTTGCAGAGACAGTAGAAATTTTGAGCTTCCAGGGTCACCTTGTCTGCCTGTTCTACCCCGAAGCTGGTTATCAATTCTTCTACTTTCATGACGCTCTGTACCAATTACATACAAACCACCCGCCTTAAGAGCTACATTTTTCTTTTCTTCTATGTCGTTTATTAAATTTTTAACTTTCTCAGAGTTCAAATCATCTACTTTAATCTCTTTTGCTTGTCTAATTTCTAAATTTCCGCCTAACTGAATATCTGTGCCTCTACCCGCCATATTAGTTGCTATTGTAACTGAACCTGGAATTCCAGCGTAGCCAATTATTTGAGCCTCTTGTTTGTGAAACTTAGCATTTAAAACTTCATGATCAATATTTTTTGCTTTCAACAATTTTGACAAGATTTCAGATTTTTCGATTGATACCGTTCCTACTAAAACTGGTTGGTTATTTTTTTTACACTCCTCAATTAAGTTAATTACAGCTTCATCTCTCTCTAGATTAGTTTTATAAATTTCGTCGTTACTATCTATTCGTGCTATTTTTAAATTAGTAGGCACCTCTATTACATGTAAATTATAAATTTCAGAAAATTCTCCTTCTTCTGTTAGAGCTGTCCCTGTCATTCCTGACAATTTAGGGTACATTCTGAAATAGTTTTGAAAAGTTACACTTGCTAAAGTTTGATTTTCAGGCTGAACAGTAATTTTTTCTTTAGCCTCAATTGCTTGATGTTGGCCTTCGCCAAAACGTCTACCTTCCATAGCGCGCCCAGTAAATTCATCAATAATAATTACACTATTATTTTTAACCATATAATGAGTATTTTTTTTAAATAGCTTGTGAGCTCTTAAAGCTTGATTTATGTGGTGCAATATAGATACGTTTTTAACATCAAAAAGACTCCCATCCTCAATTAAGTTTTCAGACTTTAATGCTTGTTCAATATTACCAATTCCATTATCGGTGAGATTACAAGTTCTTTGTTTTTCATCAAGTTCATAGTCATCTTCTTTAAGTGATGGAATAAACTTGTCTATAGTTTTATATAAAATTGAAGAATCTTCAGATTGACCAGATATAACCAGTGGTGTCCTAGCCTCATCTATTAAAATGGAGTCAACTTCGTCAACAATAGCAAAATTGAATGGTCTCTGAACCATTTCATCTAAACTATATTTCATATTATCTCTTAGATAATCAAATCCGAATTCGTTATTAGTTCCGTATGTAATATCAGCTTTGTAAGCAAGTCTTCTTTGATGGTCGTCCATTTCAGAGACTATGCAGCCAACAGACATGCCTAAAAATTCATATATTTGTCCCATCCATTGAGAGTCTCTTTGAGCTAAATAGTCATTTACGGTTACTACGTGAACTCCTTTTCCTTCTAAAGCATTTAAATAACATGCTAAAGTGGCAACTAAAGTTTTACCTTCACCAGTTTTCATTTCGGCAATCTTACCCTCATGAAGGACCAGGCCACCCATCAATTGAACGTCAAAATGTCTTTGATTTAGTGTTCTTTTTGCAGCTTCTCTAACACTCGCAAAAGCTTCGGGTAAAATGTTTATTAAGTTCTGCTCTTTAGATAACAAATCTTTAAAATAAGTAGTCTTTAGTTTTAATTCATCATCAGAAATTTTCTGAAGATCTTCTTCTAAACTATTAATTTTATCAATGATAGGTCTATATTTTTTTATTTGTCTATCATTGGACGAGCCAAAAAATCTAGACGTTAATTTGTTGAACATTTAATAGAGCTCCAATTATTATATATATGTTCTTAATAATCTTTGAATACTATAAAAAAACACATCATTCCTTGTATACTACAAAAAAAACCTGTAAAAAAATTAAATTTATAATTGGATTATACTAAAATGTCTTCTATTAAAATTTTTTTTATTGTAGGAAAATTACTTTTTGCTTTTTCAATTTGTAACGCTTTAGCTGAAAACCCAAGTAAAATTATTGCTGCAAAAGTTAATGACCACATTATAACTGCTCAAGACGTATTGGATGCCTTGAACAGATTACCTAAAAAAATAAAAGAAAGGCCTCTATCTGATATATATCCAAATATTGTAAACGAACTTATAAACCAGCACTTAATTACGAAACAAGCTTATAAAGATAAATTAGATTTAAACACAGAAGTTGCTTATTTATTAAAGAAAAATAAAGATCAAATAATGGCTAAATATTGGCTGAATAATTTTCTTACTAATCAAGTCAAAAAAGAGACTGTAGATAAATACTATTATAATTATGTCAAAAATTTTAAATCGTCAAAAGAATTCAATGCTAGCCATATTTTATTAAAAAGTAAAAAAGAGGCTTTGGAAATAATTAAAAAAGTAAAAAATAAATCCAAATTTTCTGAGTTAGCGAGAGAATATTCTATTGGACCCTCTGGAAAAAATGAGGGAAAGTTAGGTTGGTTTCAACCAGGACAAATGGTAAATGCTTTTGAGAAGGCTACATTTGCACTAAAAAAAGGTACAATAACAGAAGCGCCTGTTAAAACTAAATTTGGGTACCACGTCATTATGCTGAATGACATCAGAAATTCTAAGCCAAAAGAATTAAATGTAGTTAAACAACAAATAGTTGAGAGAATTAGGAAGTTTTCATTATCTAACCTAGAAAAAGAAATTAGAAAAAATCAAAATATAACTATTGTTGACTTTGAAGATGTTTCTAAAAAAGTAAATAATTAATTCTTATAGATTTTATTATGAAAAATAATCATAAAAAAGATATTCATCTGGAAGGCATAAAAGTTTTCACTACTTTTTGTGGGATAAAAAACACTCCTGATAATGAAGATGATCTCCTGCTAGTTGAATTTGATAAATCATGTTCGATTGCCGGTGTTTTTACCAAATCTCTAACATCTAGCGCGCCTGTAAATCTATGTAAAAGTAATTTAAGTTCTGCAGAGCAACCTACTGTTAGAGCCATTGTTGTTAATTCAGGAAACGCAAATGCATTTACAGGTAAATTAGGCGAGGAGTCAGTTTTAAAAATAAGTAAGTATCTCTCAAAAAAATTAAATTCCAATATTAACGAAATCTATACAGCATCTACAGGTGTAATTGGTGAACAGTTAGATACTAATAAAATTATAAACGGCCTTAAATCAATAACTTCTTGCGAAACTCAAAGCTGGTTTCAAGCCGCACATGCAATTAAAACAACCGATACTTTCCCTAAAGTTGTAATGAGAACATGTAAAATTGATGGTATTGAAATTGACATTGTCGGTATAACTAAAGGTTCAGGCATGATAGCACCAGACATGGCGACAATGTTAGGGTTTATTTTTACCAATGCCAATTTACATTCAGACATTCTTCAAAGGCTCCTAGCAAAAGCAAACGAAACTAGTTTTAACTCAATAACTGTAGACAGTGACACATCAACAAGTGATACAGTTTTATTGTCTGCCACACAAATGGCTAATCATAACTTAATTACAAAATATTCAGACAAACGCCTTAAAGAGTTCAAAATTACTTTATCCAGCCTAATGTTAGAATTAGCGAAATTAATTATTAAAGATGGCGAGGGTGCATCAAAATTTATTACCATTAATGTTACAGGTGCTAAAACAAAAAAATCAGCGAAAAAAATTGCCCTTTCTATTGCTAATTCTCCCTTGGTTAAAACTGCAATTGCTGGAGAAGATGCTAATTGGGGCAGAATAATTATGGCTATAGGTAAATCAGGAGAACGTGCGGAGAGAGATAAGATTAAAATTTACATAGGTGATGAATTAGTCACTAATAAAGGGATGATCCATAAGAACTATTCAGAAGCTAGAGCAACAAAACACTTAAAACAAGATGAAGTTTATTTGTCAATAGATGTTGGGGTGGGCAAATGTTGTGGAAAAGTATATACGTGTGATTTAACACATAAATATATTCAGATTAATGCCGATTATAGATCATAAAAATTTAAAAATTGTTGTTTCAATTGCTCTTATAAATAATGAAAACGAGATTTTATTATCAAAAAGACCTGAAAAAAAACACTTGTCTGGATTTTGGGAATTTCCTGGAGGTAAAGTTGAAGAAGGTGAAACTCCTGAAAAAGCTTTAATTAGAGAAGTTAAAGAAGAATTAAATATTGATATAAATAACAAATGTATTGCCCCTTTATCTTTTAGTGAGTTTGATTATAACAATTTTCAATTGTTATTGCTTTTGTATATTTGTAGAAGATGGGATGGAGTACCTATGTCTATGGAAAATAATAAATTAGAATGGGTCAAACCAAATATGCTTCGAGATTATAAAATGCCACCTGCTGATGATGCTTTAATATATTGTTTACAAGATCTATTTTAAAAATTTAAATGATTTAGGAATACTCATGAACAAAGTTAACAAGGTAGTTATATATACAAGTTCTTTATGTGGATTTTGCTACAAAGCAAAATCTTTATTAAAAAGAAAAAACATTCTTTTTGATGAGATTAATGTTGACATAAACTATGAAAAGAAAAAAGAAATGATTAATAGATCAAATGGGAGAACGTCGGTACCACAAATTTTTTTTGATGACCAACATATTGGTGGCTGCGATGAATTGTATAAACTTGATCAAAAAAATGGATTGGAGATTTTTCAATAAATAATATATCAAAACATCTATCAATCGCATGTCTTCAATACGCTTCAACTAAGGATGAACTACTTACTTTAAAAATTATAAAGAAATTAATAAAAGAGGCTGTTGATTTGGGTGCTGAATTTATTGCTTTGCCTGAATGCGCTACTTCTCTTCATGAAAATTCAACAATTACAAAAGAATTAGCAAAACCAGAATTGAAAAATTTTAGCCTACAAACTCTGATGGCATTGGCCAAAAATAATGCAGTTTATATTTTAATTGGTTCTTTACCAATAAAGTTAGAAAATAAAATAACTAATAGATCCTTCTTAATTGGCCCCGATGGAAAAGTTTTGTGTAAATATGATAAAATACATTTATATGATGTTAATTTACCAAATGGTGATATTTATAGAGAATCAGATACTTACTCATCTGGGAATAAAGCTGTTATTGGCGAAATAAAAGAAAATAAATTAAAAATCGGAATGACGATTTGCTATGATCTAAGATTTCCAAATTTATACCAAGATTTAGCTAAAAATGGTGCAGAAATCATTACTGTTCCTTCAGCTTTCTCGAATGTTACTGGTCCGCATCATTGGCACACACTATTGAAAGCTAGAGCTATTGAAACCGGTTCATTTATAATTGCGCCAGCTCAAAGTGGTAAACATCAATGTGGAAGAACAAGTTTTGGACATTCTTTGATTATTTCTCCTTGGGGGAAAATTTTGTGTGACGCGAAGAAAAAAAAAGGCTTAATTTATACAAGAATAAATTTACAAGAAGTTACATTAGCCAGGCAAGCAATACCAAATATATTTAGCAAAAAAAAATATTCAACCAATATTTAAATATTTATCCTCTTTTTGTTTTATGATTTCTTCTCTACTTATTGATAATAAGGAGTCTAGTCTTTTTTCTATAACATTTCCCATGGCATTTATAGCCATCTTAGGATTTCTATGAGCACCGCCAACAGGTTCTGGGATTACTTCATCAATGATTTTAAATCTTTCCATATCTTGTGCAGTTAATTTTAAAGCTTCTGCCGCCTTGTCTGCATTATCTGCACTTCTCCACAAGATAGAAGAGCAACCTTCGGGTGAAATAACAGAATAAATAGCATGCTCTAACATTAAAGTATTGTTTGCGACAGCTAGAGCAACCGCTCCACCAGAGCCACCCTCACCTGTAATTATTGATATAGTTGGCACTCTGATTTCTAAACTTTTTTGTATGCATCTAGCTATAGCCTCTGCCTGTCCCCTTTGTTCGGCTCCTTGTCCTGGGTAGGCTCCAGCAGTATCAACAAACATAATTATTGGTATAAGAAATTTATCTGCCAACTCCATAAGTCGTACTGCTTTTCTATAGCCTTCAGGCCTAGCCATACCAAAATTTTTTAAAATTCTATCATCTGTATTTTTTCCTTTATCAATACCCATAACTATAATGCTTTTACCTTTAAAAATTGCTGTTCCACCTGTAAGGGCATTATCGTCAGAAAAATTTCTGTCACCGGAAAGAGGTATGTAACATTCAAATAATTGTTTAACAATATCTTGAAAATGAGGCCTTTCAGGATGTCTGGAAACCTGAACTTTCTGCCAAGGGGTAAGTTGTGAATAAGTAGATTTTAATTCTTCTGAAACTGCCCCTTGAAGTTTACCAATTTCTTCAGCTATATTTATATCAGTCCCAGAAGATAAATGACGTAACTCTTCTATTTTTCCTTCAAGATCTGATATTTGTTTTTCAAAAGATAGAAAATGTTTAATCATATTAAAAGCCTTCGTTATTTTTAAAATTCATTTTATTTAAAGGGTGAGTATCTTTAATAAGGCCTGAGAGCCTCTCTGATTTGACGTAGGTATATATTTCAGTAGTGCTAATATCAGCATGACCTAGCAGTTTTTGTAAAGATCTTAAATCAGCCCCTCGATTTAGCATATGAGTCGCAAAACTATGCCTAATGTTATGAGGTGAAATTTCCTTTTTATCAATGCCTATACTTTTTGACAAACAAGATAAGTCTTTGTAAATAATTTGACGTGAGATATGCCCGCTACCATTTTTGTCAGGAAACATATATTTATTATCTATTGATCCCTGTAAGGTAGATCTATGCTCTAACCAAATATCTATTGCACTTTTAGCTTCTTTATTAAAAGCGACCATTCTATAAACGTCACCTTTACCCTTAATTTGCAACTTTTCAGTTATATTTATAAAGTCCGATAATGGCAATTCTAATAACTCAGTAATCCTCATACCTGTTGAGTATAAAATCTCTAGTATTGTCAAGGTACGCAAACATTTATTTTTTTGAAGAGATAAATCTTGCGATTTTTCGTAATCATGCTTAGCTTTTTCTAAAAGCGAAATCATAACATTTTCTGATAAAGATTTAGGTAATTTTACATGCTTTTTAAAACATTCTTGATTACTCAAGGGGTTTTTTTTTATATACCCTTCTTCTTTTAGAATTTGATAAAATTGTTTAAGTGATGAAAGTTTTCTATTTAATGAGCTTGGTTTAAAATTCTTACTTCTTAATAAAAAAAATATTTCTTTAAAATCGTGTTCTTGCGCTTCTAGAGCATTGATATTATTGTCGTTCAATAAATTAAATATTAGATTTATATCAGATCTATATGCACTTTTAGTATTTTTAGATAGGCCTTTTTCTAAACTAATAACATTTATTATTCTATTAATTAACTCGATATTTTGATCTTTGTTTTTTTTCATCAATAAACTTTTTTAAAAATTAATAAACTTTGAGGTCATTATTTCATAAGTAATTTTATCAGCTAAATCTAACAAACCTATTTTAATAAGTGCCGACCTTATAGTAATCATGTTGTTTATATCAAAATCAACTAATGTAGTGTCATCCATTAATCTACCTATAAGTAAAACTGTAAGCGCTTTTCTGTCATTATCAGCGGCTTGTTCTATAGATTTTCTTAAAATAAAGTTTTTTAAACTATAACTATTTTCCCATCGAATAAAACTATTGTCGTCCAATTTTTTCTCATCCGTACTATTTACATAATCAAGCCATTCAATTGAACTTGGTTCTTTCATCCCTGATTTTTCCATAATAGGAATGATAGGCCATGCTCCTTCTTTTAGAATTATTTCCCAATTCCAAATCTTGTCTTTCTCTAACATTATTATATTTGCTAAACTATTATCCGGATGTAAGTTAGGTTTGGAAATTATCATCAATCTATTTATTGAATTATTTAGTTCTTTTGTCAGAGAAGATTTATCTATCTTTTCTAAAACAGGTATATATAAATCGGCAATATCTTTAAATCTTCCATTTCTAATTTCTAATTTAATAAAAGTTATTATTGACTCTGCTTTTTTAATTTCATCTTTCATCGTTATTATTGCTAGCCAAACGTTAGCTCTATTCAACCCATTAGGTTTTTTTGTATAACTAGATAAAGCTTTTTTTATATCAATATTACCGTCGGCCACAGATTTATAATTTTCAATTATTTCATTAACATTTACAAAACTATAATTCATTTTTTTGTCTAATAGAAAAGATCTAGCACTCGGAGTTAAATAAGTAAGTGATAAAAGAGAATCTGTATACTCAACCGCAAAATGAGCAATGTAATTTGCTTTAATTGGTATCTTTAAAGTATCCATCATAATTACATGTAAAGGCTGAATTTTATTATATTCATTTTCCAAATTAAAAGTTTTTTCGTTATTATTAATAATCTGAAATAAATTTTCAAAAATTTTGTCTGAAAAACCTCTTGATTTTATTAAATCCAGTATAAACTCTGACTGGTTTACTTTACCGTCTATCGCAAGACAAAAAATTCGAGCCATTTGCCAGAAGTTATCCGAATTAACTTTTGATTTTTTATTAACATATTGGCACGCTTTTTTATCTTGACGGTTTATTAGTTCATATTCTGTCTGCCAACGTTTCCAAAAATCCCACCTTTTGCCTCCTGGCAACTGAGTAACTAATTGATATAATTTTTGGCTCTCTCCACCACTTTTAATTTTATATAATCTAGTTTCTAAGAATTTAACTATATTATCTGAATTACCAATTGGTGGATTAGACGTGGTTAAGTACAAATCGCTTAAAAAAATGTGTAGGCTTTTACTTAATAGTATGTCTGGAATGTAATTAAAATGTTCAATTATATCAGACGCCTTCATTTTAGTCCAAATATCTAGACCCATTATTTCATTTACGTCTGTTTTAATGCCTAGCGATCCTAATGAAGGCTTTTCTAATTTACTTACTTTAATAATAGAATTTTTATTATTATCCAAAGGTTCTTTATTAGTTGATTTAGTAGTTTGGGAGTACACTTCAATTTCAGCCATATTTAATAGAAAAACAAGACTACAACTTAAAAAAAAATTTAATACTCTTTTGAACAAATTATGACTACCTTACTATTTTATCATTTACATCTATAATTTTGTTTTTTAGCTTATCAGGTGCAGGCATATCAATATATGTCACTGTAGCAAAAACTCCTAAAACAGTAAAAACAAACACGATTAATAAAAACTTATAATTTTTCATGTACAATTCCAAAATTAATTAAGACTTTAATTTTAAATTATGGCGAGTTTTTGTCTATTACTAGCGTGATTACTTAACATAAAATTTAAAAATTTACTAAAAATATGATGTTTCCGAAAAATTAGTATGATAATTTATTCTGATGTTAAAAAAAAATAAAATAAATCTAAAGAGTTTTAATAATAATAAAATTATAACTTTCATTGGTATGATGGGCACAGGGAAATCTAAATTTGGCCGTCTAATTGCAAAAAATCTTAGTTTTAATTTTTATGATATAGATTTATTAATTGAACAAAAATTTAACAATACAATTAAAACAATTTTTGAAGTAAAAGGAGAAAAATTTTTTAGACAAGCTGAAGAAAATATTATTAAAGAATTAATCTATACTTTATCACAAGCTAATAAAAGTTCTGTCATAAGTTTAGGTGGAGGTGCTTTTGACAACTTAAATACAAGAACACTATTATTGAAAAATTCGCATGTAATTTGGCTGAACTCTCCTGTCGAGAAACTGATTAATAGAGTTGGAGATGGATCAAAAAGACCTATGATTAGAGGAGATGTTAATAAATCAATTTCTGAGCTTTTAAAAAAAAGAATTAAATACTATTCACTTTGTCATGACCAATTAAATACTAATAAACTTAATCAGAACCAGATAATTGAAAAAATTACTGAAATAATATCTAATTAGAACTAAAAAAGAAACATAATGAAGTCAAAAATCTTAAACGTTTCCTTAAATAGAAAAGTAGAAAATTTATCATATCCAATAATTATTGGAGATAATATATTAAGCAGTAGTGGCGAAATTTTAAAAGAATTTATATATAAAAAAAATGTTATTGTTATTTATGACAGTTTTTTTTCTGTTAAAACCAGTCCCAATAATGAGTTTGAGGAGTTTGTTCAGTCTATAAATAAATTAACAACAACTTTGAATTTCATTGATATTCCTGGAGGAGATCAAACAAAAAATATAAATCAACTAAATGAAATTATCGAAAAAGTATTAACGAATGGAATAGATAGACAAAATGTAATAATTGCATTTGGTGGAGGGGTTATTGGTGACATTGCTGGTTTTGCAGCGTCTATTTTGTTAAGAGGAATAAATTATATACAAGTTCCTACCACCCTTTTATCACAGGTTGATAGTTCTGTAGGAGGCAAGACTGGTATAAATTCTAAAATAGGTAAAAATTTAATTGGCTCTTTTCACCAACCTCAAGCAGTTTTAGCAGATATAAATATACTTAAAACACTTCCAAATCGGGAGTTTCGAGCTGGCTTTGCTGAAGTTGTTAAATATGGATTAATAAAGGATCTAGAATTTTTCAACTGGTTAAACCAAGAATATGACAGTATTTTCATTTATGACAAAATTAAGTTACAGAAAATGATAACTAAATCTTGTGAAATAAAAGCTGAAATTATTAAAAATGATGAAAAAGAGGGAGGAAAAAGAGCTCTTCTTAATCTTGGTCACACATTTGCTCATGCTATTGAGTCCTTTGGTAATTTTGATGGAAGAATAATACATGGAGAAGCTGTGTCTATAGGAATATGTTTAGCTTTTAGGCTCTCAAATAAATTATGTTTTTGTTCAACAGATGATACTAAAAAAGTAATTAATCTCTTTCAAAAATCAAAACTACCAACTTCTTTACATGATATTAAAAAAATATCTATTTCTACATCCGGAATGATTCAGAAGTTCAAACTTGATAAAAAAAACAGACAAAACGAGCTTACATTCATATTAAATAAGCGGATTGGTGAGTCCTTTATTAAACATAATGTGAGTGTTAATGTTTTAACCCAATTTTTAAATGAAGAAATTTAATGCCAGAACTGTTTGTTTTTTTTACTAATATTTTATTATTAATTATCTTGTCAGCTTTTTTTTCAAGTTCCGAAACAGCTTTGACTGCAGTTTCAGAAGCAAGAATTCACGAGTTAGCACTTCAAGGTAATAAAAGAGCCGTTACAATTGAAAAAATTTTAGCAAAAAAAGAAAAAATGATAAGTACAATATTAATTGGGAATAATTTAGTGAATATTGTTGCCTCTGTTTACGCAACCAGTTTTGCTATAAGTTATTTTGGAGAGTTTGATTTAATTTTTGTAACTATATTGTTAACAATTGTACTTGTAATTTTTGCTGAAGTAATTCCTAAAACGTATGCTTTTAGCCATGCTGATAGATTAGCTTTAACAGTAGCCCCCATCATTAGACTTTTTATTTTTTTATTTACTCCAGCGACCTTTATAACAGAACGTTTTGCCAAGATTATTTCTGGTCCAATAATTGAAGATGAGGAAGCGAAAACTGAAGAACTTAGAGGAATGATTAGATTACATGCTGGTAACGAAAGTAGAGGAAAAGAAAGAGGAAAAATGATGTCAAGCATGCTTGATATGGATGAGGTAACAATTGAAGCTGTTATGACACATAGAGGTGCTGTAACAATGATTGATTCTGAGGAAAATCCTGAAATTATATTCAAGGTCGTTGGTGAAAGTCCTTTTACTAGAATACCAATTTATTCAGGGAATCCCGATAATATTATAGGAATACTTCACGCTAAAGAGTTGTTTAGAAATTTGAGAAGACGTAATTTTAAAAATATCAACTCAATAAACTTATCTGAGTTGATGATACAACCATATTTTGCCCCAGAAACAACTTTGTTATTTGACCAATTAGAAATCTTCAAAACTAGAAGAGAACATTTTGCGGTTGTAGTTGACGAATATGGTGACTTTCGAGGCATTGTTACCCTAGAGGATATTTTAGAAGAAATCGTGGGTGAAATTGATGATGAAACTGACATTAAGGTTAAAGGTGTAAAACCACAACCAGATGGATCTTTTATTGTTGACGGTTCTGTTACGATAAGAGATTTAAATAGGTCACTAAGCTGGTCCCTTCCTGACCAAAATGCAAATACTGTTGCTGGGTTAGTTTTATATGAATCAAAAACGATACCAGAGCCTGGTCAAGAATTTAGATTTTTTGATATAAGGTTTAGGATTCTACAAAAAAAAGGTAATTTCGTCTCTCAATTACGTTTATGGAACGAAATGGCGGCAGAAAAAATATAAAAATTTTTCTCATATATATTTGTGTTCATCAATTGTATAAGTCTTAATAACTACTGAATGAAGGTCTGATAAAAACTCTTTTTTAAGACATTCATTTACCATTCTGTGTCTATCAATTTTATTTTCATTATGAAATTTTTCAGAAACTATTATAATTTCAAAATGGCTTTCAACATTTTCTCTAAAATTTTGGTGACCTCTATGTTGTTCAGAAACGTCTAAAACAGAAAAAAAATGTGGTTTAAAATAGCTTACAATTATTTCTTCAATCCTTAATTTTCTTTTCAAAATAACTTTCCACTTATTAAATTTAAAAAATGCATTCCAATCTTGCACGGATTAAAAGATAATCCTATAATAAAATAAAAAAATAAAGTTATGCTTAACACAAAACAAAATCAAAATAGTGAGAAAATTTGCTCTAATCCAGGCTGTGAAGAAACTGGTATTTATCCTGCACCTAAATCAAGAGAAAATTTAAATGAATACTTATATTTGTGTATAAGTTGTATAAGAGTATTTAACAAGTCTTGGAATTATTTTGCAGGATTAAGTGAAAAAGAATTAGAGATGGAAATACGAAAATCTGTTACTTGGGATAGACCAAGTTGGAAATTTGGTACTAAAAACTTAAATCATGATTTTGAAGAAGCCTTCAGGACTTTCAATGGACAAAAAAAAATAATTAAAGAAAAAGTTGTCGATAAAAAACTAGAGAGTTGCTTTAAAGTTTTAGGTTTAAGTTCAAATAGTAAATTACGTGAGGTTAAATCTAGGTATAAAATTTTAGCAAAGAAATGGCATCCTGATGTCCAAAATGAAAAAAATTCAAAAAGTAAAGATACGTTCATAAATATAACAAATGCCTACAAAAATATTTTAAAATCATTTACAAAAACTACAAAAAATAAATAAACCTGCTTTGGAGTAACTATAATGAATGAAGTTAGTTTAACTAACAATATGGACTTTAACTCAGAAACTTTTCCCACTTCTCTAACTTCAGTTATAGATTCCGAAAAGGTTTTTGGCTTTAAAAGTAATATGAAAATTTTAGGATTTAAAGAAAAAACTAGATTTGTACCAGATATTGATCAGTCTTATTTATTCGACGAAATAACTACAAAAGCAATCCTTGCAGGGTTTTGTTATAATAGGAGAGTTATGATACAAGGGTACCATGGTACTGGAAAATCAACTCATATAGAACAAGTTGCTGCAAGATTGAATTGGCCTTGTGTTAGAGTTAATCTCGATAGTCATATTAGTCGTTTAGATCTAGTAGGTAAAGACGCTATCATTTTAAAAGATGGTAAACAGATTACAGAATTTAGGGAAGGTGTTTTGCCTTGGGCATTACAGAACCCAGTAGCAATTGTTTTTGACGAATATGATGCAGGTAGAGCAGATGTAATGTTTGTTATCCAAAGAGTTTTAGAAGTTTCAGGCAAGCTAACACTCCTTGACAATAATAGAGTAATTAATCCTCATCAAAACTTTAGATTATTTGCGACAGCTAACACAGTAGGTTTAGGTGACACTACGGGTTTGTACCATGGAACTCAGCAGATTAATCAAGGTCAAATGGATAGATGGTCAGTTGTTTCAACTTTAAATTATTTACCTGCAAAAGCAGAGGAGGAAATAGTTGCATCTAAGGTACCAAATTTTAAAACTAAAGAAGGAAAAGAAACCATCAAATCCATGGTTTCTATAGCTGAATTAACAAGGAATGGTTTTATCTCAGGTGACCTATCAACAGTAATGTCTCCAAGAACTGTTATAACATGGGCAGAAAACACAAATATAGTTGAAGATATAGATTTAGCTTTCAAATTAACTTTTTTTAATAAATGCGATGAAATGGAACGACCAATATTGTCAGAATATTATCAAAGATGTTTTGGAAGAGATTTAATTAAAGTTGACAAAACTGAAAATCTTTAAATCCACAGATGAGTAATAAATCTGAAAATACTCAATTCCAAAATGCAACTGCCTCTACTTTAAAGGCTGTTTCAGGAGATCTTGACAGTGAAAGAGAAATTAAATTTTCTGGAAGTTCAAGTTATTTATCCACAAAAGAAATTAGATTACCTCAAATTTTAAAAGAATTGGATAGTACGCAGCTTTCAAGATTAAGAGGTGAATCTGATAAAATTGCTCTTAAAATAAAGCATCATGACCCCATCGTGCATAACAAGCATTTGCCATCATCAGATCTATCATCTCAAATATTTCAATTTGCTGAAGATTCTCGCATAGAGTCTGTAGGATCAAAAAATCTAGTTGGAATAAAGAATAATCTGCAAAATTTAGTTGAAGAAAAATTTAAAGAAACAATTTTGCCCGTACCAGGTGGAGACGATAAAGAAGCACTAATGAACGCATTACAGTTAGTAATTAGAGAAAAAATTACTGGATGTAGTTCACCAGAAAACACCTCTTTATCTCTCGAAAAATGGCGTCCTTGGATTAATAGTAAAATAGGAAATTTACTTAATCAATTAGCAGAAAACACCCAAGATCAAGAAAATTATGCTAAAAAAACTAAAGAATTGTTAACTGCTCTGCAAGCAGATATAGGTGAAACAGATCAAAATAAATCTGGTGAAAATGAAGACAAGAGTGATGAAAGTAACTCAGATGAAAGTGAAGATGATGGTTCTTCTGCCCAAAGTGATAGTGACGACGATCAAGATGCAGGCTTAGATGGCGGCAGTGAAGCGCAAGATGATGATGGAGAAATAGATGGTGAAGCACAGGAAGGTGATTCAGAAGATCAAGATGGAGAGAGTGAAGGTGAAATAGCCTCTAATCCTCTTTCCGGTCATAACCAAGGTAAAAATAATGTTAATTATAATTACCAGGTTTTTTCTACAAAGTATGATGAGATTGTTAATGCTGCAGATTTGTGCGATGAGGATGAGTTAAATAGGCTTCGGGGTACTTTAGATAAACAACTCGAAACACTTCAAGGTGCCATTTCAAGATTAGCTAATAAGCTACAAAGAAAATTACAAGCAAAACAAAATAGATCTTGGAATTTTGATCTTGAAGAGGGAATGCTAGATGCCTCAAAATTGTCACGAATAATTACACAACCTCTATTTCCTCTTTCTTACAAACAAGAAAAAGATATGAAATTTAGAGATACAATCGTAACATTATTAATAGATAATTCTGGATCTATGAGAGGCCGCCCAATAACAATTGCTGCTATTTGTGCTGATATAATGGCAAGGACACTTGAAAGATGTGGCGTAAAAGTTGAAATTCTTGGCTTTACTACTAAAGCTTGGAAAGGAGGACAATCCAGAGAAGAATGGATCAATGACGGCAAGCCTTCTTATCCAGGTAGATTGAATGACTTAAGACATATAATTTATAAACCTGCGGATGCTCCATGGAGAAGATCAAAGAATTCACTTGGGTTAATGCTAAGAGAAGGTATTTTGAAGGAAAACATAGATGGTGAAGCATTAATCTGGGCCCATGAAAGATTATTAGGCAGGTTAGAAGAAAGAAAAATTCTTATGGTTGTAAGTGATGGTGCACCAGTTGATGATACTACATTATCTTCAAACAGTGGAAACTATCTAGAACTTCACTTGAAACAAGTTATTTCTTTTATTGAAAGCAAATCACCTGTTGAATTAGTAGCGATAGGAATAGGGCATGATGTTACTAGATATTACAATAAAGCTGTTACTTTAACTGACGCTGAACAACTTGGAGGAGCTTTAACAGAGCAGTTAGCTGATCTGTTTAATGAAGAGTAATTTAATTAGGTTTAGTTTCGTTTTTAATATTTTTTAATATTAATTTTTTTACAGATATCGCTTCTGGAGCTAAAACTCTATTTTTTGTCTTAGTTAGATAATCGTCTAAACCACCATTTTTTTCGACCGACTTTAAAGCACGTACGCTTACCTTCAAACTAATGAATTTATCCAATGTTTTACTAAAAAATTTAACATTTTGAAGATTAGGTAAAAATTTTCTTTTGGTTTTATTTTTAGCATGACTGACGTTATTTCCACTCATAACATTTTTACCAGAAATTTCACAAACCCTAGACATTTTAACCCCTATCATTAATTCGATGTTTATAAAATATGCTTTTTAAAAGGTCAAGTTAAATGGGACAAGAAAGTAATTTAAGTTTGAAAATTATCTATAATCCCATCATTAGCAATCTTCATCGCAGCTTCAGGATTATCAACTATACCTCTAACATCGTTGATTGAACTTATTTTGTCTCTGTTCATTAATTTTTGTAACCCTTTTAAAATATTGTTAGCAATTAAAGGGCCAACAAATGTCATAGAGGAATATAATTGAACGAGATGAGCCCCACATAAAATTTTAGCATATGCAGATTTAGCATCTAACACTCCACCAGCAGCAATTAAATATAAATTATATTTTTTGTGTTTTATTATTTTATTAGCTAAAGCCAAAAAAGTAGTCGATTTAGTAAAAAGTGGTTTCCCAGAAAGCCCCCCCTCTTCATGCAAATTATCCAGATGAAGATCTTTGTATCTATCCACAGTTGTATTGGAAATTATTAAACCTGCAATATTATTTTTATTAGCAGTTTCAATTATTAGATTCAAATTATTTTCAGTTATATCAGGAGAAATTTTTAAAAATATTGGTAAGTGTAACTCCAATTTTTTAGATTTGGCAATACCATTTTTTACAGATATAAGGACTTTTTCTAAATTTTCAGTTTCATGAAATTCTCTTAAATTTGGTGTGTTAGGGGAAGATATATTTATAGTAAGATAATCAGCAAACTCTGATAGGTCTTTAGAAAGTATTTCATAATCTTTAAATCTATTATTGCTATCTTTGTTTGGCCCTATATTAATACCTAAAACAAAGTCGCTACCAACTGGAAATTTTTTTCTGTAATGTTTTAATTTTATTATAGCCTGAGCCATTCCCAAGTTATTAAATCCATTTCTATTTATTATTGCTTGATCTTTTTCTAATCTGAATACTCTTGGTTTGGGGTTTCCATACTGTGGTAATGGGGTAATGGTTCCAACTTCAGTTAATCCAAAATTCAAATGATGAATTTTTTCAATTACCTGTGCATTTTTATCAAAACCTGCTGCAACTCCAAGAAAATTACTAAAATGTAAATTATTAATTTTAACTGGAATTTCTATTCGCTTTAATCTTGGATGCAATCCTAACTTTAACGCAATTAAAGATATTTGATGAGCAATTTCTGGTTCAAGTTTTCTGACAAAAAAAGTAATAAATTTCCAGATCATTCTTTACCTATTCTTTAACTAATTCACCTTCAAGTACTTTTTCTAATAATTCTTTAGTTGTTTTTATGCCATAAAGTTTTATAAAACTTCCCATCCTAGGACCCTCTGGTTGACCCAATACAGTTTCGTACAATCCTTTGAACCAATCACGTAAATTTTGATAGTCTAATTTTTTTCCTATAGAAAATATGATAGATTGTATTTCATCTGATGAGGTTTCTTTATCTAAAGTTGATAAAATTTCAATTAATTCTGTAATCCCTTTTTTTTCTTTGTCTGAAGGCAATCTATATTTTTTTTGAGGTTCAATCATCTCTTTATAAAAATTAACAGCTAAGTTAATTAACCCCTCTATTTCGTCTGTTCTTTTTATATCTGAAGCATAGTTTGAAACATATCCCCAAACTGTATCCGTATCATTTGCATGACATACTGATGCTAAATTTAGTAATAAGGTATAAGTAACAGGCAAATCACTAATTTTTGGTAAGCCTTTATGAATATGCCAAACTGGATTATTAATTTTTTCATCATCTGTTTGTTCATTATATTTTTTTAAATATGAAAAATATTCATCCGTAGTTTTAGGAATAACATCAAAAAAAAGTCTTTTAGCTCTCTTAGGATTTGTAAACATAAAAAGACTTAAAGATTCTGCAGAGCCGTATCTTAACCATTCTTCTATAGATAATCCATTCCCTTTCGATTTTGAAATCTTCTCACCATTATTGTCTAGAAAAAGTTCGTAAGAAAAACCAGATGGTGGTGAAGATCCAAGAATTCGTAAAATTTTACTAGATAAAATTACACTTTCTGATAAATCCTTTCCTGACATTTCATAGTCAACTCCAAGGGCAAGCCAGCGCATTGCCCAATCACATTTCCATTGTAACTTGCAAGCACCACCTAAGATGGATACTGTAATTGTTGTTTTTGAATCTTCGTCATAGTAACTAACTGTATTGTTTTTATTATCAATAGAAGTGATATTTACCTGTAAAACCTTTCCTGACTTAGGACAAACGGGTAAGAATGGACTATAGGTTTTTTTTCGTTCTTCTCCTAAGGTAGGTAAGATTACATTTTTAATGTCTTCGTAATGTAATAAAATCTTTTTAAGAGCATTATCAAACTTACCACTTTTATAACAGTTAGTTGCAGAAATAAATTCATACTCGAAACTGAAACGGTCTAAAAATTCTTTCAATTTAGAATTGTTGTGAGCTCCAAAACTATCAAACATTCCAAATGGATCTGGAACATTCGTTAGTGGATGATCTATATAATTTTCTAGTAAAGTCTTGTTAGGAACATTCTCAGGAACTTTACGAAAACCGTCCATATCATCTGAAAAACAAATTAATTTTGTATTTTTTCCTGTCAAAGTTTGAAAAGCAAAACGTACTATGTTAGTCCTGGCGACTTCTCCAAAAGTCCCTATGTGGGGCAATCCAGAGGGACCATATCCAGTTTCGAACAAAACTGGTGGTTCATTTTCTTCACCCGACTTGCTTCCTATGTGTTTTAATCTATCTCTTAAATTTCTTGCTTCAACAAAAGGCCACGAATTCGATTTTTCAGCAATTTTTTGTACTTCAGAATTGTTCATAATTTACTTCTTATTATTATATAATATAGCTATATTAGTTAAGTCAGGTAAGCAACAATTTATAAACATCTAGACATAAAAAAACACCTCTAATGTTAATTAGAGGTGCTGTAAAATTTTAATGAGGATTATGATTACATCATGCCTGGCATACCACCCATGCCACCCATTCCGCCCATGCCGCCCATGCCGCCCATGTCAGGCATTCCACCACCGGCACCGCCAGCAGCTGGCTCAGGTTTATCGGCAACCATTGCTTCAGTTGTAATCAAAAGTCCAGCTACAGAAGCTGCGTTTTGTAAAGCTGATCTAACAACTTTAGTAGGATCTATAACACCTGCTTTAACTAAATCGGTAAATTCGTTAGTTTGAGCATTAAATCCAAAGTTTGCATCTGTAGATTCTAATAGTTTTCCAACAATAACTGCACCATCTTGGCCTGCATTGTCAGCTATTTGTTTAGCAGGAGCTTTCAGAGCTCTTCTGACAATGTCAACTCCCATTTTCTGGTCAGGATTATCTACTTTGACTTTATCTAAAGCAGGAATAGCTTTCACAAATACTACACCACCACCTGGGACAATACCTTCTTCTACAGCTGCCCTGGTTGCATGCATTGCGTCATCCACACGATCCTTACGTTCTTTAACTTCAACTTCTGTTGCTCCACCAACTTTGATTACAGCAACACCACCAGCTAACTTAGCTAACCTTTCTTGAAGTTTTTCTTTATCATAGTCGGATGTTGTTTCTTCAATCTGCGCTCTAATCTGGTTACATCTTGCTCCAATATCGTCTTTAGAACCAGCACCATCTATAATAGTTGTTTCTTCTTTCGTTACTTCCACTCTTTTAGCGGTACCCAGCATTTCAAGAGATACATTATCGAGTTTGATACCTAAATCTTCAGAAATTAGATCACCTTTTGTCAGAATTGCAATATCTTCTAACATAGCTTTTCTTCTATCACCAAACCCTGGAGCTTTAACTGCAGCAATTTTTAAACCACCTCTTAGTTTATTTACAACAAGTGTGGCAAGAGCTTCACCTTCTACATCTTCGGCAATTATCAATAACGGCTTACCAGATTGAACAACCTTTTCTAGTACAGGAAGCATTTCTTGAAGATTGGCTAATTTCTTTTCAAATAAAAGTATATATGGATCATCCATTACAACTTTCATTTTGTCAGCGTCAGTTATAAAATAGGGTGATAAGTAACCTCTGTCAAATTGCATGCCCTCAACAACATCTAATTCAGTTGCAAGTGTTTTAGCTTCTTCAACAGTAATAACGCCTTCATTACCTACTTTATCCATAGCTTTAGCAATCATATCACCAATCTCACCTTCTCCGTTGGCAGATAAAGTTCCAACTTGAGCTACTTCAGAATTTGTTGATATTTTACTAGTTCTTGTTTCTAAATCAGCAACTACGGCTTCAATCGCTAAATCAATTCCCCTTTTGAGATCCATGGGATTAAGTCCAGCAGCAACGGCTTTTGATCCTTCTTTGACGATAGCCTGTGCTAAAACCGTAGCAGTCGTTGTTCCATCGCCAGCAACATCATTAGCCTTAGATGCAACTTCTCTAACCATTTGAGCGCCCATGTTTTGAAATTTTTCTTTTAATTCAATTTCCTTGGCAACAGTAACACCATCTTTTGTTATTCTTGGAGCTCCAAACGCCTTGTCAAGAACTACATTTCTACCTTTAGGTCCCAATGTCACTTTTACAGCTTCTGCAAGTATATCTACACCCTCAAGCATTTGAGCTCTCGCGTTTGCGCCAAATTTGACTTCTTTAGCAGCCATTTTTTATTCCTTTCAAATTATAAAGTAATTATTATTTAATTTAGTGAATAATTAACCCATTATTCCCATTATATCGCTTTCTTTCATGATCAAAAGATCTTTACCATCAAGCTTGACTTCAGTGCCGGACCATTTTCCGAAAAGTACAACGTCATTTTCTTTAACATCCAAAGGTTGAACTTTACCTGTCTCGTCACGCGCACCCGAACCTGCTGCAATAATTTTACCTTGCATAGGCTTCTCTTGAGCTGAATCTGGAATTATTATTCCACTAGCAGTTTTTTCTTCAGCTTCAAGACGCTCAACTACTACTCTATCGTGAAGTGGCCTAAACTTCATGCCTTAATCTCCCTTATTTAAAAAAGTTAAAATTAAACAATAAATCCATTATTGATGAAGTTTAAATAATGTTTTATTGTTAACTTTCAAGACAAAAAAAAATTTTTTTTTAAATATTGTTTTTGTTAAATTAATTCACACATAAACATCATAATTTACAATAATAATTTAATATGAAATCTATCTCACATTCTGGACAAATTCGCATATGGTTACTGTCAACTATCATTATGGTTATGCTAATGATTTTGATTGGAGGAGTAACTAGATTAACTGACTCTGGTCTATCAATGGTAGAATGGCGCCCACTTTGGGGATTTCTACCTCCAATTTCGCAATTTGAATGGAATAGAGTATTTGAATTATATATGAAATCACCAGAATATATTTTTAAGAATAAGGGAATGAGCTTAGAAGAATTTAAGGTAATATTTTTTTGGGAATATTTTCATAGGCTTTGGGGAAGGTTAATTGGAATTATTTTTATAATTCCATTATTATTTTTTATAATTGTAAAAAAGATACCGAAATCTATTTTATCAAAATTATTTTTAATCTTATTTTTAGGCGGATTACAAGGCTTTATAGGTTGGTGGATGGTCAAGTCCGGCCTAGTAAATGACCCTACTGTTTCCCAATACCGTCTAACAATTCATTTATCTAATGCTTTGTTAATATTATCTCTTTTAATTTGGGTTTATCTTGATGTTAAGGAAGGTGTTTCCCAAATCAAGCCAGATTTTAGTTTTTTTATGTTTTTTATATTATTTATAACTATTATAGCCGGTGCATTTGTTGCAGGAATGGATGCTGGCTTGATGTATAACGAGTACCCTTTTATGGGAGACAGTTTAATACCTGAAAATTATGGTGAATATCAATTATTAGACCCATTTGAAAATCCAGCATCTGCTCAATTTCATCATAGACATTTAGCTTTATTTACTACGTTGTGCACTCTGTTTTATTGTTATAAGTATTACTTCGAGAGTGAAGACAAAAAAGTTAAAAAACTATCTTTGCTCATATCTATCGTAGTATGCTCACAATTCACATTAGGCATAATAACACTAATTAATATGGTGCCAGTATATTTAGGGGCAATACATCAAACTGGTGCTGTCATTTTGTTTATCTCATTAATATGTTCTATGCACAGACTTAATTTAATTGAAAAACTTAATTGATTTTTGTTTTCTTATCTAACTTTATCCCAAGTTCCTTAATTTGAGCATCGTTAATTTCGTTGGGAGCATTCATCATTAAGTCTTCTGCTTTTCCTGTCATTGGAAATAAAATCACTTCTCTTATATTTGGCTCATCCGCTAATAACATCACAATTCTATCTATACCTGGGGCTATTCCTCCATGGGGCGGCGCTCCGAATTTAAAAGCATTAATCATACCAGGAAATTTGTTGTCTACCACATCACGTTTATGACCTGCAATTTCAAAAGCTTTGTACATTATTTCTGGTACATGATTTCGTATCGCACCAGATGAAAGCTCAATTCCGTTACAAACCAAGTCATATTGGAAAGCTAATATTTCTAGTGGGTCTTTATTTAAAAGAGCTTCCATTCCGCCTTGGGGCATAGAAAATGGATTATGTGAAAATTCTATTTCACCAGTTTTATCATCTTTTTCATACATTGGATAGTCTACCACCCAACAGAATTTAAAGGTGTCGTGCTCTATTAATTCTCTGTCATTTGCAATCTTAACTCTCGCTTTTCCTGCTAAATTTGCTGCTTCATTTTCATTTGCACACGAAAAAAATAAAGCATCACCATCTTTAAGATCAAATAAAGCTTTCATCTCTAGTGACTTATCAATCCCCAATGCATTAGCAATCGGACCTTTTGCAGTTTCTTCACCAAAAATTATATAACCCATACCCGGCGCTCCTTCACCTTGAGCCCAACTATTCATTCTATCAGCAACTGACCTTGAACCACAATGAGGACCAGGGATTCCTCTTACTACCGCTCCATTTTCAATAGATTTTGCAAAGATGGTAAAACCAGAATTTGCAAAAAAATCAGTTACATCTTTGATTTCAAGAGTAAATCTTAAATCAGGCTTGTCATTACCATATTTTAACATTGAATCTTTATAGGTAATTTTTGGGAAAACAGAATCAATTTTTTTATTAGAGAATTTCGTGAAAACCTCTCTTATAACTGGTTCAACAGCGTGAAAAACATCTTCCTGTTCTACATAAGACATTTCTAAATCTAATTGATAAAATTCTCCAGGTGATCTGTCAGCTCTACTATCTTCATCTCTAAAACATGGTGCAATTTGAAAATATTTATCAAAACCTGAAACCATTATCAGCTGTTTAAACTGTTGAGGTGCTTGTGGTAAAGCGTAGAACTTACCTTTATTTAACCTTGAAGGTACTAAAAAATCTCTTGCGCCCTCGGGACTTGAAGCAGTTAGAATAGGAGTTTGAAATTCGAGGAAACCTAATTCTAACATTTTATTTCTTATAGTTTGGATGACATTTGATCTTAAAATAATATTTGAATGAGGCCTACTCCTCCTAAGATCTAAATATCGATATTTTAACCTGGTTTCCTCTCCATAATCTTCGTCTGAATTTACCTGTAATGGTAATGTATTTGATTTTGAGATTATTTTTAATTCAGAAAGATTTACTTCAATATTTCCTGTAGGAAGATTTTTATTTATAGTTTCCGCAGATCTTTCAACTACTGTTCCACTTATTGTAATAACACTCTCAAGAGATACATTTTCAACAACAGAGAAGTTTTTATTTGATGAATCAACTACAACTTGTGTTAACCCATAATGATCTCTTAAATCTATAAATATTAATTGACCATGGTCTCTTTTTCTGTGAACCCAGCCTGATAGTTTCACACTGTCCTGTACGTTTTCAATTCTTAATTCGTGACATTTGTGAGTTCTATATTTATGCATAATATTTTCCTAAAATTTAATCTAATTTTTTGAAATAGATCTGTCTTTTATTTCTTTCATAATTTGAAGAGCTCTTTTATTATTTATCTGTGGCCAAATTGCTATTTCAGAAGAAGATCTTAAGCATCCAATACATAAGCCACTTTGAGGATCAATTGAACAAACTCCCACACAAGGACTAATAACATGTTTTTTATTCATCAAATCACCTAAGTTATTTTGTGTTATCTTTAATAGCCGCTGCTAACATTTCCAAAAGGTCTGAAATTCCAGCCTCACCACTAGTTGCGCTTATTAAGTTTTTGTCTCTTACAGTCGGCTTGTCTATAATTTCTGCTCCAGCAGCAATTAAAAGAGCGCTGTCAGCGTCAGACGCAGCAACTTTTCTACCTTCAGCAGCGTCAATAGTTGTTAATAGCATTGTTGAAACTCCAGCTAAAGCTACTGGTTCGTTTTCTCTGAGAAACGCCCTTAATATTCTTCTTACATGAAGATCACTACTTAGCGTTTCAATCTGATTTGCTCCACCAGGTACTATTAAGGCATCAAAGTCTATTGCCAATGTTTCAGAAACAGGCAGGTCAACTGGATAAGACAAACCCCATTTTTGTGAGGCCCATCCATTTGTAGTACCTATGTCCCTTGAGACAATAGTATAGGAACCTTCTGCCGCTAATATTGTTTTTTGTATTATTAAAAATTGTTCTTCATTGAAGCCGCTAGCAACCATAATAGCAAATTTTTTACCTTTAAAGGCCGAAATGTCAGACAAAATATTCTCCTGAATCATTATGTTAACGTTCTATAAAAGATTTATCATACGTTATCAAGTGTACTTAACAAATTTAAAATCTCCATTTACAAATCTTTTTACTTAAATAGGCTACAGTAATTAATATTAAAATTGGTATTATTATCTGAAAAAAGGTTGCCACTCCTAAATCTTGCCTTGAACCACTTAAGGCTAAATTCAAAGCCTCTACTGTTAGAGTAGTAATTCTCCCTCCGCCAAAAAAATAAACTGGCGTGTAAAGAGAGAATGAAACAAGCATCCCGATAGCAAAAGATGTTAACAATGAAGACATGACTATCGGAATCTTTACACTTAGTAACCTCTGTAATCTGTTTTTCCCAAGAGAAGTTGCAACAATTATTATTTCTTTTTTAATTTCTCTCAAAGATGGCGCTAATATTATAAAACTATAAGGAATAACATAAAATAATTGTATGATAATTAATGGAAGTAAATAGTTGTCAAAATCAAAAATGATTATAAAACTTTGTAAACCAATTAAAAAAGATATTTGAGGTATAAATAAAGGAATAAATATAATCCATTCTAGATATATTTTTTTAATTTTTAAAATCTCAATTAATTCTACCCAAATAATTGTTAATAAAGACGATATTGATGAAACAATGAAAGAAATAAAAATAGATATAAATATTATAGATTTGTTTTCATTATAAAAATTTGTAAAAACATCTAAAGTAAGGCTCTTTGGAAAAAAATTTGGAAAGTACCAATTTGCACTAAATCCCCATATTAATGAAGAAACTATACCTAATATTGACAAAAAAAACAATATTACACTTGTAAGGACTACTATTTTTTTAATAAAAAAAGTTTTAAATGACAAAATTTTCATGAAAAAAATAAAACTTAACTTATAGCTAACTATTTTTTCTAAAACCATCCAAAATAGTAACAAGATTATAATTATAAATAATTGTATTAAAGCTAAATTCGATGCAATAAAAAGTGAGTCAGCATCAGAAGATTGATAAGTTTGTAAAATTCTAATTGCCAGGGTAGATGGAGTAGATGGAGCCAGAATTAATGACATATCAACAACCGAAGCTGTGAATGCAATTACAATGAAAATAACAAATCTTATTTTTTTATAAATTAATGGAAAAATTAAAATACACCATGAAGAGAAATTAGAATTTTGAAGAGATTTGCCGAGATCAAATATTTTTTTTGCAGAAAATTCTTGTAAAGCAGATAAAGAAACTAAAATAAAAAATGGAATTTCTTTTAAAATAAGCCCTAAAATTAAAAAAAGTCCATACTCATCCGGCATTATAAAAATATTTGGGGGTCTATCAAAGCCTGTCAACCAAGGTGAAATCAATCTGAAAAATAAACCACTTGGAGAAAAAAGAAATATTAACCCAATAGCCATCGTAATATGAGGCAATGCTATCAAAGGTGATATTATTATTTTGATGTAATTATAGGCTCTTGTTTTAAAGAGATATAAGAGTATAACTTGCGAAAAAAATAATGCTAATAAAGTCGAAACTAGACCAGTAAATAATGACAATATTATAGATTTTGAAATGCCTGCAATATTAAATGATAAGTGAAAATAATTTAAATTGAATTCACTTTTACCCAAGATGGGAAAATATCCAAAAGATGGTAAAAAAAAACCAATAAATCCAAAAATAATAGGAATTATTACTAGTGTTCCAATAGAAATAACTAAGGCTTTAGTTAATTGTCCATAAAAATTTGTTCCCATGAATATTTAATTACTAGACCCATATTTTTTAATCCATTTATCTTCAATAACTTTTACCCATGAAGGATGGGGTTCTTCAAGCTTCATTCTCAAATCTTCATTAGTTAATGTAGCTAGGCCTCTAGGAAGAGTTGAAAATTTGTTTTTCCACTTTTGACTTAATTTATTTATAGATATTACGCTTGGATCTCCCCAAAAATCTTTATTCTGTTTTTTTATTTGGGCTTCAGGCGAGATTAAAAAGTTCGCAAATACTTTAGAAGCTTCTTTATTAGAAGAATTATATGGTATAGCCACAAAATGAACATTAGCTAGCGTACCTTTGTCGTGGATATAACTCCTCACAGAATTTGAAAGTTTACCTTCAGATATAGAGTTTGAAGCATGTGCAATGTTAAATGCCATTCCGAGATCTATTTCTCTTTCTGCTACCAGTTCAGTTATAGCCGAGTAGTTTGATGGATAATTTTTGCCTCTTCTCCATAAGTGAGGAGTAACTTCGTCAAGCCATTGCCACAAAGTGTCAAGTTCTCTTTCATGTTGTTGAGTAACATACTTCAATTTTAATAATTTTTTATCAGAAATAAGTTCAATTAAAATTTGCTTTAAAAAACTAGTGCCTACAAAGTCAGGTGGCTGCGGAAAAGTGAACCTTCCTTTATTTTTAATTATGTAATTTTTTAATTCTAGAGCAGATCTAGGGGGCGAATTTATATATTTAGTATCATAATAGAAATTTAATTGAGAAACTCCCCATGGCATCTCCATGCCATCAGTTGGTATTCCAAAGTCATTAAGCAAGCTTGGATCATTACTAAAATCTAAAAATTTTGAGTTAGGTAAGTTAAATATCCATTTTTCACTTAATAATAAGTTATTCCCCTTCATTAGTGAAAAATTCTCGCCATTTATCCATACTAAATCGACTGAACCATTGTTATTTTTTTTTACATTTTTTTCGGATAAAATCTTTGCGACAACATTTGCTGTGTCAGAAACCTTTACATGTTTAACAGTAATATTATACTTCTTTTTTACTTCTCCTGCAGCCCATTTTATATAAGAATTAATATTTTTTGCTCCGCCCCATGCATGAAAATATATAGTCTGCCCAGATGCTTTTTTTAAAACGTCTTTCCAATTTTCATTCCTTTCAAGAGCGAATGAGGGAAAAATGAAATGAATAAAGCTATAAATAAGGCATAGATTAAAAATTAATTTTACAAGATTTTTTTTTATATTTATTAGCACTTTGTTTTCCTTTTGATAGAAGTTCGTAAAATAGACAAAAGTTTACATTAAATGTAGTATTTTAAATATTAATAATTATTTATATAGTCATATATTTTACTTATACCATAATGTCATGAATGCACTCTTAATATTATTAAATGAAATCATTACACTCTACCTATATACTCTATTTATATATGTTATAATGAGTCTTCTGATTCAATTCCAAATGATAAATAGTTATAATAAAATCATAAACGCCATATTTCGTGCATTAATTTCATTACATGAGCCCTTATTAGGAAAAATAAGGAGATACATGCCTTCTCTATCAGGAATTGATTTATCACCAGTAATCGTCATTCTATTGCTAAGTTTTATAAAAAACTTAATTCAAGATTATAGATTAGGGTTATAAGACAACATCTATGGAACATTTTAAAAAAATTATAGACGGAAAAAAATATTCTGAAGAATTTCTACAAAAACTACATCCTTTAAGTACTAAATTCTTTGAAAATTTTAACCGAAAGCCTTGTCTTGCTGTAATATTAGTTGGAGACAACACGGCTAGTAGTATATATGTGAAAAATAAAGTACGTACGACAAAAAAAAACGGAATACGATCCGTAGAAGTAATTCTTTCTAGAAATGTGTCAGAAGAAGATTTATTAAATGAAATATTTAAGCTAAATGATGATCAAAATGTTGACGGTATTCTTGTTCAACTTCCTTTACCAATACATATTTCAGAAAGAAAAATTATTAATAATATTAGCCCGATAAAAGATGTTGATGGATTTCATCCAACTAATTTCGGTAAACTAGTTATGGGCAATCCTAATTTCATACCATGTACACCATTAGGTTGCTTTTACATGTTAAAAAATGAATTGAAAGTACTAAGTGGGAAAAATGCTGTAATTATTGGTAGATCAAACATTGTTGGCAAGCCAATGGCCTCACTTTTATTATCTTCCAATTGTTCTGTTACAATAACTCACTCTAAAACTGAAAATCTTCGCGAACATTGTAAAAAAGCAGATATTTTGATATCAGCGGTAGGAATTCCTGAGATGGTTGACGATACATATGTAAAACAGGATGCTATAATTATAGATGTAGGTATAAATAGATTGCAGTTTGTTAATTCAGAAACTAAAGCAAATGAGACTAAACTTGTTGGTGATGTTAATTTTAAAAAAGTAATTGATATTGCAAAAAAAATAACTCCTGTACCAGGAGGAGTTGGCCCAATGACAATTGCCTGCCTAATGCATAATACTATTAAGGCTGCTTATGAAAATAAAAAAGAGAATTTTGCGAACTTTTTAGGAGAAAATTTCTAGTGGATTGGTTTAATATTACATTATTTATCTCAATGTTTTTAGTAGTTCTTATCTTAGCTTGGGGACTTATCACTATGGCTAGAGGAGGTGAATACAACAAGTCCAACAGTAATATTTTAATGCGATATAGAATTATATTTCAAGCTGTGGCTATTTTAATATTTGTGTGTCTTTTAATGTATAAGAGATATTCTAATGGTTAAACTAAATAAAATTTACACTCGAACTGGTGATGATGGATCAACAGGCTTGACTGATGGGAGTCGAGTTCCTAAACATTCATCAAGGCCGCAGGCATATGGATCTGTAGATGAATTAAATTCGTCGTTGGGACTGGTTTATTTTTGTCTAAATAAAGATAATTCAAATCCCTTATCAGTTGAAATTAAGGATTTAATTAAAGAAATTCAAAATGACTTATTTGATTTAGGTGCAGATCTTTCAACTCCTAAACTAAAAGGTAAACAAAAATATCCACCACTTAGAATTAAAAAAAGTCAAATTGATAAACTTGAAAAAAGAATAGACCACTATAATGCAGATTTAACAGCATTAAATTCATTTATTCTACCTGGTGGTTCAGAAGCTTCTTCTTTATTACATGTATCAAGAACAATTGCTAGAAGAGCTGAAAGAGATACAAGTTTACTTTCAAGTGAAGAAGAAATCAACATGAAATCATTAACATATTTAAACCGGTTATCTGATTTATTGTTTGTTTTGTGTAGAGTTTTGAATGAAAATGGATTAAGAGATATATTGTGGATACCAGGTTTAAATCAAAAATAATTTATAACAGATAGATGTGGAAAAGGAGTTTAACTTGAAAGTCTTAGTACCTGTAAAAAGAGTTGTTGACTATAACGTCAAGGTTAGAGTTAAAAGCGATAAATCCGGCGTGGAATTAGATAATGTAAAAATGTCAATGAACCCTTTCGATGAAATTGCTGTTGAAGAAGCTTTAAGACTTAAAGAAAAGGGAATAGCTACTGAGGTAATTGCTATCTCAATTGGACCAACTCAAGTTCAAGAAACTATCAGGAATGCTCTTGCCATGGGTGCTGACTCCGGAATTTTTATAGAAGCTACAAATAATCTTGAGCCTCTTAACATAGCTAAAATTATTTCATCTGTGGCTAAGAAGGAAAGTATAGATCTAATGATTTTAGGAAAACAGGCTATAGATGATGATATGAATGCTACTGGACAAATGATTGCTGCTTTACTTGGTTGGCCACAGGCTACTTTTGCAAGTAAAGTTGAGATTTCAGACAAAAAAGCAGTTGTAAGTCGTGAAGTTGACGGAGGTATAGAAAATATAGAAGTTGCACTACCTGCTGTGATCAGTACAGATTTAAGATTAAATGAACCAAGGTATGCAAGCCTTCCAAATATTATGAAAGCAAAGAAGAAACCAATAAATCAAATTCAAGTTGATGAGCTGAATTTAAAAATTGAACAAAGGCTGGATATTTTGAAAGTTGAAGAACCTACCAAACGTCAATCTGGGATTATGTTAAAAACAGTTGAAGAGCTAGTTGACAAATTAAAAAACGAAGCAAAAGTAATATAAATAATATGAGGTTAAAAAATGAATATTCTTGTTATAGCAGAGCATAATAATACTGACTTATTGCCCGCGACTTTACATACCGTAAATGCTGCTAAACAACTTGGCAGTACAGATTTATTAGTAATTGGTTATAATTGCAAAGATGTAGTTGACGCTGGAAGTAAAATCGATAGTGTTAATCAAGTTATATTTTCTAATGACGCTATTTATGAAAAACCCCTAGCTGAAAATACAAGTCTTTTAATTCAGTCTATTGCGAATGATTATACGCATATTTTGTTTGCAAGCACGGCAAATGGAAAAAACACAGCACCACGCTTAGCAGCATTGTTAGATGTAATGATTATTCCAGATATAATTGAAATTATTGATCATGAAACTTTTAAAAGACCAATATATGCAGGTAACGCTATTGCGACATGTAAAAGTAGTGATGCCTGTAAAATTATAACTGTAAGAACTACAGCTTTTGAGAAAGCTACATTAACTGACAAACAAGCTAAAATAGTGTCTGCCAACCCTTCTAAAAACACTGACTTAGCAAAGTATATAAGCTCTGAACTTTCAAAAAATGAACGTCCTGAATTGACTGCAGCTGATATAGTTGTCTCAGGCGGAAGAGGACTGGGATCCAGTGAAAATTTTAAAGTTCTTGAAAAATTAGCAGATAAACTAGGCGCAGCCATGGGAGCCAGCAGAGCTGCTGTAGACGCAGGCTATGTTCCAAATGACTGGCAGGTAGGTCAAACTGGTAAAGTCGTAGCACCTAATTTATATATTGCAGCTGGAATATCTGGTGCAATACAACATTTAGCAGGAATGAAAGATAGTAAAGTTATAGTGGCTATAAATAAAGATGAAGAAGCTCCCATCTTTACAGTATCTGATTATGGACTTTCTAATGATTTATTTAAGGCCGTGCCAGAAATGGAAAAGCTAATTAAGTAAATTTACTATTTCTTTTACTACTTTATCTCTTGACCATTTTAAAATGCCCTCATGCTTTGATATAACTAGGCCTGTTTTATCAACTAATATAGTTGTAGGGACTCCTCTTAACTTCATCGCTTTAAAAATATTCATTTCTTTATCAAAAAAATGAGTTAAATTGGATGCACCATTTGTTAATAGAAATTTGACTTGATCTTTAATATTTTTTTTATCTATTGAAATCGTTAACACATCAATTTTGTAATTTTCCAGTTTTTGATCTAATGAACTAAGATCAGGAAGTTCTTTTTTGCAAGGAACACACCAAGTAGCCCAAAAATTTACTACATATCCATTTTTATCTAAATCTTTATTTAACTTTAAAATTATTGGTTTTTCTTTACTATTTAAAATAGTGGATGTAGGAAATTGTATAGGATTTCTAAGTTTTTCTATATAATCAGCAGCAGAAGTATTATTACTTAAAATTAAAAAATATAATATTAATAATATTTTTTTACTAAATTTTGATGTATGCATATTAATAGTCGTTTGAGTGATAGATTGCAGTAATCCAATATAGATTAAAAATGAAAAAAAGTAACAGTAAAATATGGGGTGGAAGATTTTTAGCTCCTACCGATGAAATAATGGAAGAGTTTAATTCTTCTATTCAATTTGATAAAATTTTATATATTGAAGATATTGAAGGATCCATAGCCCATTCTGAAATGCTTTCAAAACAAAATATTATTTCAAAAGATGAATTAGAATTAATTAAATCAGGCTTAAAACAAATAGAATTAGAAATATCCAATAATGAGTTTAATTTTTCAGTTAAACTGGAAGATATTCATATGAATATTGAAAATAGATTAATTGAAATAATTGGTGAGGCAGGTAAAAAATTACACACCGCTCGATCACGAAATGATCAAGTTGCCACTGATATTAAATTATGGCTAAGAAAAAGGATAGACCAAATTGAACTAAGTCTTAAAAGTTTACAAAGAACACTAATTGAAAAATCAGAAATTTATTATAATCTCCTCATGCCAGGATATACTCATCTACAAGTTGGGCAGCCAGTTACATTTGGACATTATTTGCTTGCCTATGTAGAAATGCTTGGAAGAGACAGGGGCAGATTAAGTGACTGTAGGAAAAGATTGAATGAATTGCCTTTAGGCTCTGCGGCATTAGCAGGTACCAGTTATCCGATAGATAGACATTTTGTTGCTCAAAAACTTGATTTTAGTAAACCGACAGAAAATTCCATGGATTCTGTATCAGATAGAGATTTTGCAATTGAATTTATTTCTTCATCATCCTTGATAGCTATTCACTTATCAAGATTAGCCGAAGAGTTAGTAATCTGGTCCTCAGATAGATTTAATTTTGTTAAACTGCCTGAAAGCTACACAACTGGATCAAGTATCATGCCACAAAAAAGAAACCCTGATGCGGCTGAATTAATAAGAGCAAAGCCTGGAAGAATATTTGGAAATTTACTTAGCTTAATGACAGTCCTCAAAGGCCTTCCAATGACCTATGGGAAAGATATGCAAGAAGATAAAGAACCAATTTTTGATACTGCAAAAACTATTGAATTATGCATTGTAAATATGGAAGGAATGATTAAAAATCTTGAACCTGTCCCTGACAAAATGATGGAAGCTCTTCAAAAAGGTTTCCCAACTGCGACAGATTTTGCAGACTATTTAGTAAGAAATCTTAAAATACCTTTTAGGGACGCACATCATTTAACTGGTAAAATTGTTTTATTAGCTGAAAAAAAAGAAGTTACTCTAGAGAATTTAACAATAGAAGAAATTCAAACTATAGTTCCAAAAGTTGATATTTCGATATTAGATATTCTTAAAATAGAAAGCTCTGTTTCTAAAAGAACCTCATACGGTGGAACTGCACCAGATAATGTTTTACGAGCAATAAAAAAAGCTAAACAAAGGTTCTTGAAGGATTAAAAATATGAAGTTTAGATCTATAATTTTATTAATTTTATTTTTTTTAGTATTTTCATTTAATGGATGTGGAAGGAAAGATGCACCATTAAAGCCCTCACAAATAATTTCAAAACAATAGATTTCATTATGCATAAAATTGGATTTTATAGAGATGGAAATGGTGAATTAAATATTCAAGGTATTAAAATTACTTCCTTGGCAGAAAAGTACGGGACACCATTTTTTATATATGATGCAGGTCTAATGAAAGAACGTTATAATACTTTTTTTGATACCATAAAGGAAGTTCAGGGAAATATTCATTATGCTGTTAAAGCAAATGACGCTTTAAGTGTTATAAGCTACTTTGCAAAATTAGGCTGTGGAGCAGATATAGTTTCAATAGGGGAGTTTGAAAAATGTATTGCAGCGGGAATGCCACCACAAAAAATTATATTTTCTGGTGTAGGTAAAGATAACCACGAAATTGAGTTCGCTTTAAAAAATGATATTTTACAATTCAACATAGAATCAGAGGAGGAATTAAACGACATTTCTGCAATTGCTTCTAGGCTTAAGTTGACTGCTAACATATGTTTGAGAGTCAATCCTGACATAGCTCCTAAAACTCATAAGAAAATATCAACTGGTGAAAAAGAAACTAAATTTGGAATAGATTTCCAAAATGTAAAATCAATTTACAAAAAGCTTCATCAATTGGACTATATAAATCCAGTTGGTTTAGGGGTGCATATAGGATCACAAATATTTGATTTTAATTTTTTTTATAGAGCATATTTAAATCTTAAAAATTTAGCTGATGAACTCAGATTGAGTGGATACACAGTGCCCACTTTGGATTTAGGCGGTGGAATTGGAATAAATTATAATAATAGTTCAGAACCTGATTTTAATAATTATAAGAAGATCATCTTAAATTTGTTTAAAGAATCTGACTACGATTTAAGTTTCGAACCTGGAAGAAGCCTAATTGCTGAAGCGGGGATCCTAATTACCAAAGTGATAAGAAATAAAAAAACCAAAGAAAAAAATTTTATTATTGTTGATGCTGCAATGAATAATTTAATTAGACCTACTTTATATGACGCATATCATAAAATTGAAACCGTCAAGAAAACCAGTAATACTGAAATTATCGCTGACATAGTTGGACCAATTTGTGAGACTGGAGATTTTTTTGCCTTGGACAGGAAAATAGGTAAAGTTGATACTGATGATCTGTTAGCTATTAGGACAACTGGTGCTTATTCATCAGTGATGAGATCAAACTATAATGCAAGGAAAGATGCAATAGAAGTTATGATTTATAAAGAAAAGGATTTTCAGATAAGAAAAGATGAGACTATAAAAGATATTATCACCAAAGAAGAAATAATTATCTTTGATTAGAGATCATAAATCTTTTTTAATAATGTCGCTTTTACGCTTACATTTTCTTTTTTAGTCTGTATTTCTAAAATTTCGCTGAATTTTATCTCAGCAAGAGGAACTATTATCTTATCTTTTAGAGTTAAAATCTTTTCTAAAATAATTTTTCTATCTTCCCTTATAGCTAAAATTTTAACTTTAGGGACTAATATTGGTTTGTTAGAAGTGTTTTTTATTGTTCCCACAAACCTAACTTGTTCATCTTGAAAGGTTGCTACAAAGTTTATCATTTTTACATGATTAAGATCAGCAAATATTGGTAATTTAATATAGTTTAATAATTCATTCAATTTGTATTCATAATTTTTGGTATATTTTGGAAAATATAAAAAACTATAACTTAATAAGACAGATCTAAAAAATAATAGAGCAGAAAACAATCCTATTATTAACAATAAAATGAACGGGATAAAATTTTCTTTTGTAGAAGGATTAATGTTTTTAACTTTATTTTTTTGTTTAACTTCAATTGGGCTGTCTTTTTTAACCTTTGAAGCTGATAATTCTGAAGCTATTTCAGAAACACTTTTATTTTTTTGTTCTAATACAGGATTGTTTTTGGGAGCCATGTTTTTTGTTTTGTTTTCTACAGCTGATTTTATTGAGGCTAGTTCATGCTTAACTTGTTCAGACTTATTTTTAAACATAACATTTTTTGATACGAGGTTTTTTTTATCATTAGTAATACTTTTGTGAGATTTTTTATTAACAATTGATGAAACACTCCATTTTTCATTACAAATACTACATCTGAGCCATCGAATCTTTTTTGATAAGATATTTTCATCAATGTCAAATACTGTTCCACATGAATTACATGTTTCAAGCATAGATAAGTTCCTCATATTTGATTAGAAATTTTCAATTATTGTATACTAACATAGCTTTTTTTGCCAACATGTTTAAAAAATTAAATAGTAATGATTCAATAAATGTTACGCTCTATATTTAAGACTATTTGTATTGTTTTGATATCTTCGATTTTAGCATATTTTTTAATCGGATTAATTGAATATAAGGATAAGATCTTATCAAACATAACATATATAAGTAAAAAAGGTTCAAATATTGTTATTTTAACTGGTGGTACCAATAGAATTAAAGATGGATTACAAATAGTTAATAAATTTGAAAAATCGTCAACATTTAACTCTAAAATACTTGTAAGTGGAACAGGCAAAGGTTTTACGAAAATGAGCTTAGCAAAAAGCATAGATTTTGATTTTAACTTGATTGAGTGTTGTATTGAACTTGATAGTATCTCAACAAACACTTATTCAAATGCTTTTGAAACTTTGAAATGGGTTAAAAAAAATAATATCAGTGAATTTATTTTAATTACTAGCAATTATCATATGCCAAGGGCTTACCTTGAATTCAAATATAGAATGCCTAATTTAAAAATTTTCACTTATCCAATCACACCAAAAAAGCATAATATAAACAATTGGTTAAGTTCTTTTCAAACTTTCTCTCTTGTCCTTTCTGAGTATTGCAAATTTCTTGTTGCTAACCTTAGGATAATTTTTCAAAAGATGTAACATTTTATTAAACTTGCCCAGCTTCAATAATTTTTTTTCGAATTGACCTAGTTCTCGAAAAAAAAGAGTGTAATTTATCTCCATCCTTTTTTCTTATTGCTTTTTGTAAATCTGACAAATCTTCGTTAAACCTCTGAAGCATTTCAAGAACTGCATCTGAGTTATTAAGAAAAACATCTCTCCACATTATAGGATCTGAAGATGCTATTCTGGTAAAATCTCTGAAGCCTGATGCAGAAAATTTAATTACGTCATTTTTTAGATCAGTTTCAAGATCAGATGCCGTTCCAACAATTGTATAAGCGATGAGATGAGGTAAATGAGAAGTGATTGCTAGAATTTTATCATGATATTCTGTATTAACGACTTCTACAATTGAGCCTAGTTTTTGAAAAAAATTAATTAACTTTTTTGTCTCATTGGTTTGTTTATCGTGAACTATCAACCAATATCTATTTTCAAAAAGAGAACTAAAACCTGATTTTGGACCAGAATATTCGGTACCTGCTAATGGGTGTGACGGTATAAAATAGACATTATCAGGTATGTAAGGATTGACATCACTTATAACCGACCTCTTAGTTGATCCAGTATCAGTAACTATAGTATTTTTTCTAAGAAATGGTGCTATCAAATTAGCAACTTTCTTCATCGACCCGACAGGTACAGCAAGAATTACTAAATCAGACTCACTTACTGTATTTTCAATATCGTCACACACAAAGGTTGCAATCTTCATTTGCGAAACAATCTGTCTATGCTTAGGGTTAATATCATATGCAAAAGTTACTAATTCATCTTCTTCTTTAGCCTTAATTGCGTGTAAAATTGAAGTTCCAATTAAACCTAAACCTATAATTGAAATTTTTTTAAAATTTAAATCCATTTTAATTATCTAAGAAATTTTTTAATTGTTTTATAAAAGTAATATTTTCCTCTTCATTACCAATAGAGACTCTTAAATAATTAGGTAAACTATATGCGTTCATTCCTCTAACTAAGATTCCTTTTTCAGCTAAAAATTTTTCAGCATTTTGGGCACTATACAGACCTTCTTTTGGAAATTTTATTAATAAAAAATTAGTTACTGATGTTTGGAATTCTAAGTTCAATAATTTTAATTTTTTTTCAAACCAGCGCATCCACTCTAAATTGTGTGAAACAGATTTTTCTTGGAATTCTATATCTTTTATCGCTGCAATACCTGCTAACATAGCAGCAGTGTTTACACTAAATGGTCCTCTTACCTTCATAAGATTATTCAGAATATTTTCAGAACAGTATCCCCATCCTAGCCTAAGAGAAGCTAAACCGTGTAACTTAGAAAATGTCCTTAACATTATAACGTTTTCGTAGTTATCAACTAAACTACTCCCATCAATATAATCATTATTATTTATATATTCTGAATATGCTGCATCGTAAACCAGCAATATATTAGAAGGTATTGATTTATGTAACCTAATTACTTCTTGTTTTGGGATAAAAGTACCAGTTGGGTTATTCGCATTAGCTAAAAAAACTACCTTAGTTTTTTTATTAATATTGAAAAGAATATTATCTACATTTGCTGTAAAATTAATATCTTTTGCTACAACACCCTTTGCTCCAGCAACCGAAATAGCTTGGGGAAATTGAAGAAAACCAAATTCTGTGTAGATGGCCTCATCACTTGGCCCCAAAAAAGCTTGGGAAATTATTGAAATTAACTCATCAGAACCATTTCCTAAAATAATTTTTTTCTTATCAAGATAGTATCTATTTGCTATGGCACTTATTAAGTCATCGCTAACTTGAGGTGGATATCTATTCAAATTATGAGTGAAAGAATTTAGCACCTTTATAGCTTTCATTGATGTTCCTAGAGCACTTTCATTTGCTGATAATCTTATTAGATTATTTATTTTGCTCTTACCAAAGTTTGGTTTGTAAGTCTCTAATTTTTCAATGCTTGGTTTAGCAGCAGGATTATTCATTGATTACCCTATAATTAATCATTTTTAAGTTTAATAATATTATATTCTTTTTGATTAGCGCTTTTGTAAAGTGGAACGTTTGCTAAAATATCAAAATTAACTTTAATTTCTGACTGATTTTTCAATTTGTTTGCACTTTGAATATCTATAAATCCTAACTCAACATCATTTTTTTCTAATGCTGCCAATAAACTTACAACACTCAAAAAATAAGTGGTTTTGAAATAGTTACCAAAATGTGCAGAATAAGCTGATTGAATTTCATCATCATTTCCTGCGACTCCAATTTTAAGAACCTTTTGCATTGACAAATTAGATGAGATAATTTGGCGCCATACTTTTTCAACTAGAAACTTGTCTAAACCCAAATTAACTAATTTTTTGATTAATTCTTCTTCTCTTTTAGGATCAAAAGGGAAGCCACCTTTTTTTGCGTTCATTATCTTTGAGGCTAAAGATTGTCTCTCTTTTATCAATTGGCATAAATTAGCATCAATTTTGTCAATCTTTGATCTAAGATCATCTAAATCAGTTTCACTCATATTAATCCTTTAATATTTATTGATATGTATATACTTTAATAAAATAAAATAAACTTTTTGATTATATTAATAAGTGAAATAATATAATTTAATAAATTAAGTTCGCAAATATTTTAATTTATGTGGGTAAAAATGCTTCAAATCAACATAATTAATGCTTTTTCAGATAATTATATCTATTTAATACGAAATGAAGCAAAAAACATTACAAGTGTAGTTGATCCTGGAGAATCAACTCCTGTAATAAAGTTTTTAAATGCTAGAGGTTGGAATTTAGATGAAATAGTAAATACTCATCACCATCATGATCATATTGGAGGAAATACTGAACTTTTAGAAATTTACAAATCAAAGTTAATAGGACCTATATACGATCAAAATCGTATTTCTAACATTGACGTTTTAGTTTCAGATAACGAATTTATTAATGTCGCAGGAGTAAAAACAAAAGTTATTCATACCCCCGGTCATACACTAGGTCATGTTTGTTTTTATATGGAAGACGAAAAATGTTTATTTTCTGGTGATACAATGTTTTATCTTGGTTGTGGAAGAGTTTTTGAAGGTACTATGGATCAAATGTGGTCAAGCCTACTAAAACTTAGATTTTTACCTAATGATACATTAGTATATTGTGGCCATGAATATACATCTTCAAATGCAAAATTTGCCAAACACATTGATCCTAATAATAAATTGTTAGATGACGCCATCGTAGAAATAAAAAATAAACGAGAAAAAGGCTTGCCAACAATTCCTTTTGAATTAGGTACCGAAAAAAAAATTAACCCTTTTTTGAGGGCAGATGACCAAAAATTTATAGATTCTATTAATTTAAAAACAAGTAACCCTAAAAAGTTTTTTAGCACCATGAGGTTGAAGAAGGATAACTTTTAAATACTAGATAATTCATACGCAACTTCACAATTATCAAAGATGTCTGGTTTGGATATATTTACCTTTACTCCAAGGACGAATTTATTTTTTGAAATAGTAGTGTGTATTTTCTTAGTTAAAATCTCAAGTAAATGAAAGTGTTTACTCTCAACCACATCAGTTACGCATTTTCTAAACTGACTATAATCTTGGGTTTGTTGCAAATTGTCACTTTGAGGTTCAGTATCATTAGTAAGTAATATTTCTAAGTTGACTATTATTTTTTGTTTATTTTTTTTTTCTTGTTCATACACACCAATAGAAGCAATAAGGTTCAAGTTATTTATAAATATTTTTCTTTTTCTAATTTTCATTTTGTAATCCATATTATAAACCTACATCCCTTCTAGGTGGAGCAAGATGTGCTCCTCCATCAAGTAACGTTACGTGTCCAGTCATTGATTTAGAATGAATTATAAGTTGAATAGTATTTAAAATTTCTTCAACGGTGGAGGATGACTTTAACAAATTTTTCATATGTGATTTTTTAAATGCCTTTTCATCCTGTCCTGGTGCTAATAATGTAATGCCAGGAGCTATACCGTTTACTCTTAAACAAGTTGAATATGACAGGGCAGACATTTTTGTGAGACCATACATTGCTTGTTTTGACAACGTATAAGTATAATAATCTGGATTAAGTCCAAAAATTTTTGCATCAATTATATTAATAACAAAACCTTGTGCATTCTTCTTCTTTTTTTTTAAGTTTGAAGTATACTTAGCCAGTGCCTGAGTCAAAATTGTTGGTGCAGTAAAGTTTACTGACATGTGATTGTAAAGTGATTCACTGTCAAAATTAACACCATCATCATAATTGAAATAGCCAGCATTGTTTATTAATCCAGACCAGATTAAATCCTGTTCTTCTAGATCTTTAATTAATTTATTAATATCTGAAGTAATTGTTAGATCGGCTTGATGTAACGTTACTTTGCCTCCCATTTTCAATAATTCATCTACAGTCTCTTCTGCTAATTGTTTTGATTTATTATAATGAACAGCTACACCCCACCCTTTTCTAACTAAATGATGCGCTATTAATTTTCCTAATCTTTTTGCGGATGCAGTAACTAAAATTGTTTTATTTTTTTTTGTCAATGTTAAGTTTCCTTTTGTAATGCTTGGTATGACGTATCTCTTATTGATTTTAAATATTTATGAAAACATTTGTCTTCTAATGATTTTCTAAGCCCTAATTTTTGCCAAGAATCAGAGTTTTTACTTTTAGGCGGAATAAAACTTTTAATAACATTTATAGGAGCCAATCCTGTGACTAAAACTTCATCACTTAACAATGCTGCTTCTTCAATAGAGTGTGTGACCATAATGACCGTAACAGCTTCTTTTTTAATGATTGAGATAAGTTCTGTTGATATAATTTCTCTACTTAGATTATCTAAAGCAGCAAATGGTTCGTCTAAGAGTAATAGTTTGGGATTAAATAATAATGCTCTTGCAATTGCTACTCTTTGTAACAACCCGCCGGATAATTGATAAGGGTAGAATTTTGTATATTCTTGCAAACCTACATCTTTAATAATCTTATCAATTTTATTAAATTTTTTATTTCTTTTATTTATATTTCCTAACTCAATATTCTGGTAAACATTCAACCAAGGCATAAGAGCAGCACTTTGCTGTACTAAACTGATATCAATCGATTTATTTTTAATTATTTTGTTTTCGAATCTAATTTCACCTTTTTTACATTTAGTAATACCAGAAATTAATTTTAGCAAAGACGTTTTTCCTGACCCAGAAGGACCTATAATACTTGTAAATTTTCCTTTTTTGATTTTATAACTAAAGTTATTCAAAATTTCATTTGTATTAAGTTTATCATCGTAAGAAAAACAAACCTTTTGGAAACTTAAATCATCAATTGAGTAACTCTTCATTGATTAGGGACTTTCGACAATATAATCAGGAATAATATTAGTACGTTTTATCATTTTCCCAACATTCACATTTTTAAGTAAGCCATGTTTAGTCATTAAAATTGATTTTAAACCAAAACTATTTGCGCCTAATATATCAGTATGCAGAGTGTCTCCAACCATACCAATTTTAGATAAAGGTATGTGCCTGCCAGATAATTCATTAATTCTATTCATAGCAAGTTCAAAAATTGTTGGAAAAGGTTTACCTAACCAAAATGGGAGATGAATTCCATTTTTAATTAGGTGTGACACATAATATGCTGGCTCTATACTAAACTTTTCTTCGTTAGGAGCAACCAGGTCTGGATTAGCAACAAATAATGGTCTAGGATTTTCTTTTAATGAATTAAATAATAACTCTTGCCACACAGTATCCCATTGGAGGGTGCCTAATAAAATAAATGAGTTCATTTCCTCAAACATTGAATAATCTTGTTCAAGTGGAACACAATTTAGATTGGGTATATTGAAGTCATCCCCTATATTGCCCATAACACCCAGAGGTCCTTCTGGCTGATTATATGATAAGAATATTTCGGCGGCTTCTCTGCTCGAGATTATTTCTTCATCTGAAAACTCTAAACCTAGGGAAGAAAGTTGCTCTCTTTTTTTATATGAATTATTGCTTGCACCATTTGTTACTACTAAAAGCGTAATGTTTTTTTCTCGAGCTATATTTAACGTTTTAACAATTCCAGGTACCAATGTAGCGCCAGCATTTAAAACTCCAAACGCATCAAGTAACAATGCCTCAAATTCATCTAAAATATTTTTTAATTTTGGAGCTACAGTTGTATTATGACTATTTTCCTGATAATTAGGAAAAAAATTACGCATGCCTTCATAAACATTTATTACATTTTCTGCGTTCATATTCTTGACAGATGGCATTTCAAAATTCTCTTCAAATTTAAATTTTTCTAAAACAAACTCTGATTTTACAAAAAAGTTATCCATATTATGTGTTAATCCTATAAGATACTATTTTAATGAAAGGACCCAAATGTCGAAAAAAATCCTAATTATTGGATCAGGAATAGCAGGAATATCTTCATCATTAAAGTTAAAATCTTTTGGTTTTGAGTCAAATATAATTGATAAAGGTAATTTCATAGGAGGAAGAATAGGAACTAGAAGCATTAAAAGTAAAGATAATTCAAATTACTTTTTTCATGGTGCACAATTTTTTACTGCCAAATCACACAGTTTCCAAAAAGTTATCCAAAATGGAATAAATAAAGGATATATTATGGAATATGGAAATTTTTCACCACCAAGATACAGAGGTTTTAAATCTATGAGAGATTTTCTAATGAATTTATCCCAAAATCTAAGTATTACTCAAAATGTCAAAGTTACCCATTTAAAACCTCACAACGAAAAGATAAGTGTATTTAACGACAGAAACAATATTTGGGCGACATACGATGCTGTAATATCAACTCTTCCAGCACCACAAAATTTAGACTTAATGAAGAAATTTCCAATTTTAAAAAAAACTCTTGAGACTGCTTCTTACGATGCATGCATTGCACTAATGTTTATCTTTGATGAGAAACCTAAAAATATCCCCTATTTTTTTGAATATAACAATCAACAAGGTATGTTAAGTTGGATGGCTGCTGGAAGTAATTTGCGGTTTTGGACAGCACACACTAAAGGATATTATTCAAATAAAAATATAAATAAAGATAAAATATTACTTAAAGATGAAATCTTCCAGGAAATAGAGAAAACTATTTATCAATTAGAACCAAATATAAAAATTAATTTTCATAGTTTACATATTTGGAAATATGCTATGGTAACGAAAGTTTGCACAGGACCTCAAATTGATCCAAAATTTCCTATTGTAGTCGCTGGAGATTTTATGGAGGGAGCAAGTGTTGAGTCAGCCTTTTCTTCTGGAGAAAAAGCTGCAGAATTAATTTTAGAAAGGCTACATTGATTAAATTAGTTGTGTGTAATCTGGAAAAATAAAAAGTGATAAAACTTAAAAATTCTGTTTTTAAACTTGTCAAAAATAAAAAATTCAACATTAATTGTGTTAAACCAGAAGATGCTATTAAAATACACTCCAATAAAATGAAAATGTTTGTAGACATAAGAAATATTATAGAAATTACAAAATCTGATCGAATTTTAGGAGCTAAACACGTATCAAGAGTCATTTTAGAATTTTGGAAAGATTTTAAAAGTCAACATCAGAGAAAGTTTCTTAATGAATGTTTTAACTCTATATTTTATTATGCCTCTGAATGGCGTTCATTTCTCACTACTCTCATAGCTAGTAATATTGATCTTTTAAATACATCTAACCTAATAGGTTGCTACAATAAATGGCTTGAACTTAGTGATCCAATAGAAGAAGTAAGATAATTTGATTTAACCATTTTATATCAAAGAGAATAAAATTTTTAATATTATACCACTAATTTTTGTTTTTCTTTGGTCTTCAGCATTTATTACTAGCAAAATTATAGTTGACAATTCAAGCCCTTTTATATCTCTTTCGTTCAGATTTGGTATTGTTGCATTCTTTTTTTTCTTATTTTTTATTTTTTTTTCAAAAAATAAAAAAATCTCCTTAAAAGCCTTTAAAGACGCATCTATAAGTGGTTTATTATTCCATGGATTTTATTTAGGTGGTGTTTTTTTTGCCCTTTCAAAAGGAATATCGGCTAGCCTTATAGCTCTAATAGTTTCTTTACAACCAATTTTAACATCTATTCTTGCGAAAATTTTTTTGAATGAGACTTTTTCTAAGTTTCAGTGGATGGGCATTTGTTTAGGGCTTTTTGGAGCATTAATTATAATTACCTCTGACATAATAGAAGGTCTAACTATTTTTGCATTTTTTGCAGGGTTGATTGGTTTAATTTCTTCATCTCTTGGCATAATATGGCAAAAGAAAATAGGATCTGATTTGTCACTTTCAGGTAATAATTTTTTACAAGCATCAAGTGCCTCAATCTTTCACCTTTTTCTTGCATTTTGCTTTGAAGATTACTTCATAAACTTTTCAAATAAGTTTATTTTAGCTATGTCATGGCAAGTATTTGCAGTTTCACTCGGGGCTTTCTTGATTCTGATGTGGCTATTAAAACACAATAAAGCTAATCAAACGTCTACTTTGTTTTTTTTAGTTCCTCCTGTTTCAGCCTTAATGGCATTTATAATACTAAACGAACAATTTTCTTATTTTGATCTAATTGGTTTATCTCTTTCGTGTGTGGGTGTTTTTATAGTAACAAGGTCCCAGGAAAAAATTTCATAATATAAATTATATTGTTTTTTTTTTATTAATTGTTATGTTTTAAATATCAGAGTCTTTTTATGTGAGAGCGTTTTTTAAACCACCGAAGGAGCAACCACCCCGGAAACTCTCAGGTACCCGAAACATAAAAAGTTGATAATCTGGAGAGCGATGAGTTTTTTCATCCACCGAAGGGGTAAGCCAATTATTTGGTCAATCTTTCAGGTTCCGTGACAGATGGGGTAAATTGTATTTTACAATAAATTTGTTACGGAGTTTCTTATGAAAAATATAGCAATTATTGGTGCAGGAATAACTGGAATAACCACTGCCTATCAACTTTTAGAAAGAGGATATACAATATCAGTTTTTGACAAAAATCGTTATGCAGCTATGGAAACAAGTTTTGCTAATGGAGGTCAGTTATCTGCATGCAATGCTGAAGTGTGGAATAGTTGGTCAACAATAGGTAAGGGTATCAAATGGATGCTAAAAAAAGACGCTCCTCTGTTATTCAGTCCTAAATTAAATTTTCATAAAATTGGTTGGTTACTAAGTTTTATTTCTAATATTCCCAATCATAAAAAAAATACAATATTAACCGCCAAAATGGCAATAGAAAGTAGAGATGAACTTAAAAGAATTCTACAAATAGAAAAAATTAATCTAGATCTTGAAGAAAAGGGTATTATGCATCTGTGCGACAATCATGATTCTCTGAAAGAGGGAAGAAAAGTGAATAAATGGCTTGCTGAAGCTGGATTAAATCGTAAAGAAGTTACATTGGACGAAATGTTGCTCATTGAACCAACTTTAAATCTAAAAAACTTTGTTGGTGGATTTTATACAAAAAGTGATATGTCTGGGGATATTCATAAATTTACTAAGTTACTTGCAGATGCTTGTGAAAAAAAAGGTGTAGAGTTTTATTATGAGACAGAAATAACTAGCGTTAATCACAACAAACAACAGCCAATAATAACTTTCAAAAAATCAAATCAACTACAAAAACATAATTATGACGGTATTGTTATCTGCGCAGGGGTTAATAGCAAATTTATAGCTAACGCATTAGGTGATAATGTCAATATATATCCAGTTAAAGGATATTCAATTACTTTATTACTTAATGATACTGTAAGCGTTAATAATGCTCCTTATGTTTCGTTACTTGATGACAAAGCAAAAATAGTCGCTAGCAGATTAGGAAAAGACAGATTTAGAGTTGCTGGCACCGCTGAGTTTAATGGTTATAATAAGGATATTAGAGCAGATAGGATAAACCCCTTAATTAAATGGTGTAATGAACTTTTTCCAAAAGTATCTACGGAACATGCAATTCCATGGGCAGGATTGAGACCAATGACACCTACTATGATTCCAAAAGTTGGAAGTGGTAAATTACCAGGTATATTTTATAATACTGGTCATGGACATCTTGGGTGGACCTTAAGTGCATTCACTTCTCAACAAATTTCTGATCATATTATGAGAAAAGATAACTATGTTAAATAAAGATTAAATGTCTAAATTACTTACCTTTAATGCATTGTCTTGAATAAATGCTCTTCTATGTTCTACAGTTTCACCCATTAAAGTAGAGAAGGTCTCTTCTGCATCACCTTCATTTTCTACCTTCACTTGAAGTAGAAATCTTGCGTTTGGATCAAGTGTTGTTTCCCAAAGTTGAACAGGATTCATTTCACCTAATCCTTTATATCTATTAACTTGAGATCCCTTTTTACCTAAATCAGTTACTCTTTTTGCCAAATCAAGAGGTCCGTTTAACTCATAACTTTCTGTATTTGAATTAAAAATACATTTACTTAGAAAATGATTGCTAAGGAACTCTTTCATATTATCCAAAGCTTTTATCTCTTCAGAGTTTAGATCTTCTTCGTTTATTATTAAGGTATCTTTCACACCTCTATTTACTCTAGATATTTCTATGAATTTTTTATTATTATTATCATTATTAGGGTTGTATGTAGCAGTCCAATCATTAGATGAGTTTCTAGGCAGCATATTTAATCTTTCAGTAATCTTTAAAAGATTATTGTCATTTTCAAATAGTTTAAAATTTAAAAGACCAAGAATAGCTAATTGAGAAATAATTTCTGGGAAACCTAATTTTTTAGACACATTATCTATAATTCTCTTAGCAAAAATTGATTTTTCTACAGACACCCTTAAATCTTCACCATAAATAGTTTCGCTATCTCCTAATGACAAAGAAATATCTTTAATTCCTGATTTGATTAAATAGTCATCTAAAGCAACCTGATCTTTTAGATAAACTTCAGATTGACCATGTTTTGCTCTAAATAATGGTGGTTGTGCAATATATAAGTAGCCTGCATCAACTAGAGGACGCATATGTCTGAAGAAAAAAGTTAACAACAATGTTCTTATATGACTTCCATCGACATCTGCATCTGTCATTATAATTATTTTATGATATCTTGCTTTTTCTAGATCAATTTCCGAATTCCCTACACCTGCACCAATAGCTGTAATTAGAGTACCAATTTCTGCAGATGACAACATTTTATCAACTCTAGCTCGTTCAACATTTAAAATTTTTCCCCTTAATGGAAGAATAGCTTGATTAGACCTATCTCTTCCTTGTTTAGCTGATCCACCCGCAGAGTCACCTTCAACCAAAAAAATTTCTGATTTTGATGGATCTTTTTCCTGACAATCTGCTAATTTGCCTGGAAGACTTGCAATGTCCATAACACCTTTTCTTCTTGTTAATTCACGAGCTCTTTTAGCTGCTTCACGTGCACTTGCGGCTTCGTATGCCTTTGCTACTATTTTTTTAGCCTCTGTTGGATGTTCATCAAACCATTGGTTCAAAGATTCTGAAACTAATTGCTCTACTACTGGACGGACTTCACTTGATACTAATTTATCCTTTGTTTGACTTGAAAACTTTGGGTCAGGAATTTTCAGGGATAGTACAGTAGTTAATCCTTCTCTACAATCTTCACCTGATAATTGAAGTTTTTCTTTTTTTGCAATACCAGAATTAACAGAATAGGAATTGATTACTCTAGTAAGAGCCGCTCTAAAGCCAGCTAAATGAGTGCCTCCGTCTCTTTGTGGAATATTATTTGTAAAACAAAGAGTGGTTTCATGGTATCCGTCTGTCCATTCCATAGAAATATCTACAGTAATACCTTCTTTTTCGTGAGTGGTAGCTATAACTTCATGAATAGCATTTCTAGATCTATTTAGATACTCTATATACGCCTTCAAACCTCCTTCATAAAAAAATGAAACTTTTTTTTCATCTGTTTCTCTTTGATCAATTAAATCTATATGAACTCCACTATTTAAAAATGCCAACTCTCTAATTCGATGTTCTAGAGTTTGATAATCAAAATTACATTTAGTAAAAGTCTCTTTACTTGGTTTAAAATTAATTTCTGTACCTGTTTTTTGATTTTCTTCGCCAACAATCCTCAAACGGTCTGTAGCAACACCATTTTTGAAATTAATCTCATATATTTTTTCGTTTCTGTAGATGGTTAAAACCAATGTTTCCGATAATGCATTTACAACTGAAATACCAACTCCATGTAATCCACCCGATACTTTATAAGAATTGTTATCAAATTTTCCACCTGCATGTAATTGTGTCATAATGACCTCTGCTGCTGAAACACCTTCTTCAGGGTGAATATCTACTGGTATACCTCTTCCATTATCACTTATTGTAACAGAACCATCCTTTAATAATTTTACTTGAATAAGGTCGCAATGACCTGCTAATGACTCGTCTATTGAATTATCTAAAACCTCATAAACCATGTGGTGTAAACCTGAACCATCGTCAGTATCACCAATGTACATGCCGGGCCGCTTTCTTACAGCATCTAACCCTTTCAGAACCTTAATAGAGTCTGCGTCATAATCTGTATTATTTATTTCTATATTTTTTTCAGACATCTAAGTTTCTCCATATTGAAAATCATATTTACCTTTGAATTGATACATTATTTCAGGAAGATTTATTCTATCAATTAAAGTTGGGTAATCTGCAAAAGCTTCTTTACTTGTACTAGTAAACCATGACTGACCTTCATGCCTAGATATCTCTAAAAACAACGCACATCTATGTTTTTTATCTAAATGCTCTACAATATCGTCTAATAATAAAATAGGCGCCATATTAAAATTTTTATTTAGCATTCGTGCGTGTGATAAAATAATTGAAATTAATAAAAGTTTCTGTTCACCAGTTGAAGCGTAATTAACATTCTTATTATTTTTTCTATTAAGTATTTCAATTATTGTCTTATTAGGTCCAAAAATATTTTCATCTTCAGAAAAACGCGATTTTTTTAAATTGTCTTTAATAATGCCTTCTACTTCTGAAGCTGGTTTTTTAGTGAGAAGCTCTTCAATTTCTCCTGTCAACTTTATGTCTGCAGGAGGAAAATTATCTATTAAATAATTATCATTTAACTCTTTATTATATAAATCATTTAATGCCTCTACCATCTCTAATCTACTAGCTGTGATAGCAACAGAAAGTTCAGAAATTTGACTTTCTATAGCATCCAACCATGTTTTGTCACTTTTTGATTGCATCAAAATTTTGCTTCTCTGTCTTAGCAGTTTTTCGTATTTGTATACTCTATTTAAATGCAAACTATCTAACGAAGAAGTAAGCCTATCTATGAAACGTCTTCTTTCACTCATACCATTCTGGAATAAAATACACATTTGAGGAGTAATCCATGAGATTTTTAAAATTTTTCCTAGTGAGCTTAAGGAACATTTATCAGTATTAATTTTAGCTACTCTCGAATTTTTGAACGTATCTTTTTTGAGTCCTGTACCAATGTTAAATTTTCCCTTGGGGCACATAAAGTCCGCATTTATTCCCCAAGTATTATAGCTACCTTGAAGCAAAATCTTCTGATTTAAATAATCTTCAATATTTGACTTTCTAAGGCCTTTACCCTGATTTAATAAAGAAATAGCTTCAAGAATGTTAGTCTTACCACAACCATTATCTCCATAAATTAATAAAGAGTCCTTCCTAATATTTAGATTTAAATCAACATGATTTCTAAAATTTTTTAAATTTAATTTTTTAATATAAAATTTGTTTGAGTTTTCATTTGTTTGAATTTCATCTTTCAAGTCTAAAATATTATTTTTCATTTTTATCCCAGATTTACTTATTTAAACTTATAAATAAATTAAACTCTCATAGGCATTAAGACAAAAATAACACCGTCTTGATCTGGATCAGTAATCAAAGCGGGTGATGCTGAATCTGATAATAAAATTTTTATGTCTTTTCCTTGGATTTGAGACGCTATATCTAGAAGATATTTTGCGTTAAACCCTATATCTAAATCATCATGATTATAGTTTATTTCTAAATCTTCAGAAGCATTGCCTAAATCATGACTATTAACATTTAACGATAATAAGTTTTTATTTAACGAAAGTTTTACAGCTCTTGATTTTTCCATAGATACAGTGGAAACTCGATCAATTGCTTTTGAAAAATCAGAGTTTAAGACTATTAACTTATTTAGATTTTCTTTTGGGATAACTCTTTGATAATCTGGGAATGAACCATCTATCAGTTTTGTTGTCAGAACGGAATTTGGAAAAATAAATTTTGCTTTAGTGTTAGAAATAATGATTTTAATTTTACCATCAGTTCCATCAGTTAATTTTCTAATTTCTCCGACAGCTTTTCTTGGCAAAATTATACTTGGCATGGCTTCAGCTCCTTGGGGAAGTGGAATTTCAGCTTGAGCTAAACGATGCCCATCCGTTGCAACAGCTCTTAACTTGTCTTTGTTTGGTTCAGGTACATGAAAAAAAATGCCATTTAAGTAATATCTGGTTTCTTCTGAAGAAATTGCAAATTTAGTGTTATCAATTAAACTCGCAAGATCAACAGATTCTATAGAGAATTGATTACCTTTTTCAATTTCTGTCATTACAGGAAAATCGTCCACTGACAAAGTTGGAAGAATAAATTTAGATTTACCCGCTGAAACTTGAACATTATAATCAACCTGCTCAATTTTAATTTCAGCTCCATCAGGAAGCTTTCTAACAATGTCATATAGAGTATGGGCTGCTAGTGTTACTTTCCCTTGGTTTAAAACGACACAGGCTGTAACTTCCACAATATCCATATCCATATCTGTAGCTGTAAATGAGACTTTTGACGAGTTTGTTTCTATTAGTACATTAGACAAAATTGGAATTGTGTTTCTTCTTTCAACAACAGAATATATATGTCCAAGTGGTTTAAGAAGTGCGTTTCTATCAATTGTAAAATTCATAATTTAACCTCAATTACTTGCAAATAAACATAAATATTATGATCTTATCATAACATGTTTAGACTTGTTTCAGCAAGTATTTACATATAAGTAATCTTCCTTAAATGAGAGCATCATTAAGTAGAAACAATGGATATTTTTATTTCGGAAAGTTGTTTTTTTAATTTTTGATCTACAAGTAATAATGCTTCAATTTTTTTTACTGCATGCATTACTGTAGTATGATCTTTTCCTCCAAAGGCTTTCCCTATTTCAGGATAAGAAAAACTAGTTATAGCCTTACAAATATACATGGCAATCTGCCTAGGTCTCGCAATATTAATTGAACGTCTTGAGGAAGTCATATCGGATAACTTTAAATTAAAAAATAAAGAAACTTGCTCTTGTATAAAATTAATCGATATATTTTTTTCGTTGACTAATAAAATATCAGATAATAAACGTTCAGAGTTTTCTAGAGTTATATCATTACCTGTAAGTTCGTGATTTGCCCAAATTCGATTCAAAGCACCTTCTAATTCTCTGATATTACTTATAATTTTATCAGCTAAAAATTGAAGAACATTTAACGGTATATTTATCCCAGATAAATTAACCTTTTTTCTAAGTATATCCAGTCTTAATTCATAATTAGTTGGAAGAAAATCAACGACTAGACCTCCTCCTAATCTTGATTTTAATTTCTCTTCCAAGTCAATTAATTCAACGGGTGATTTATTAGATGATATTATAATTTTTTTGCCATCATCAATCAAGTTATTGAATGTATAAAAAAACTCCTCCTGAGTTGAGCCTTTACCACCAATAAATTGAATATCATCAATAATTAAAACATCGATAGATCTGAAATGATCCTTAAACTTTAGAGTATCTTTTTGTCTTATAGATTTTATAAACTGGTACATAAAACGTTCTGCAGACATTAATAGAAGTTTAATGTTAGGATTTTTATGCTTTAATTCTATTGCAATTGCATTTAGTAAGTGAGTCTTTCCCATCCCTACATTGCCATGAATATATAGTGGGTTATAAATAAAGGAGGTTACATCACATATCCTTTTGGAAGCTGCGTAGGGCATTTGATTAGTAGTGCCAACTACAAAATTATCAAAAGTAAATTTTGTGTTAATTTTCATAGACATAGTGTCTACAAATGAAAGGTCATTGTGTATTAAAGTATCAACCTTGGGTTTATAGTTTTTTTCAATCTTGAAAGAATTAGTGGCCTTGACCCTGTCTGTTGTGTGAAAAATAATTCTTGTTAATCCTTCAAAATATTTTGACGCCTCAAAAAAAATATTTTCATAATACTGCGTTTCAGCTCTGTTTGAAATTAATTGAGAGTCCGTAGACAAATGAAGTATTTTTTTTTCATATTCAATAAATTTGAGTGGTTCTATCCATGCTTTCCATACTACTTCTTTGATATTCTTTGAAATAAGATTTTTAGTTTTTTTCCAATTGTCATCTTGTAAGGATCTAAAGACTTTTAAATCCTGATTTATCTCTATTTTAGTTTCTTTTGTCTCAGAATATGATCTAATTTTGCTCATTTAAATAAATACTTCTTAAAACAGATGGTTTAATACTTTTGAGTTTTGGCTTGGTATATTAAAAATATTTTTTGATTTTATATTGCTTATTGTCATCTGCAATATGCATAATGCATAATAAATAAAAAAAAATTATTGATTTTTGTTTTTCACAATAAAACTTAAATAAAACAAAGGATTAAAAAAATTGAAAAATTTATTTATTATTTAAACTTTTTAATAATTTTAAATATTTAAGTATTTATTTTTGAGATAATTTTCTAATAATTTAAGTTACTACATTGAAATTATTATGATTCTTAAGAAGGAATATTTTTTTTAATCTAAAAATTTTATCACGTAATATATTTACTAATTATTATATTTTAAAATTTTTCTAACAATAAGTTATTACTGATTGCCACGAATCGTTAATTTTATTATTTTTTTAATATTAAATTAATAAAAAAAAGATAACATAGTGTACTTAAGGTTATAATATCAGATCTCGAAATTAAGCTATATTTTTGATTCTTGCTGATAATCGGGATAACTTTCTTGAAATAGTATTTTTTTTAAAAACACCTTTACTCACAGATCTGTGCATCTCTGGCTGTGCGACAATAAAAGCTCTTTCGGCTAATTTTTTATCATCTTTTTCTATGGCTAATTCAACTTTTTTTATAAATGATCTAACTCTGTTTTTTCTTACCTTATTAACAACTTCCATTTTGGAATTACGTCTTATTCTTTTTTTAGCTGAAATATGATTGGCCATTATTGTATCCTAGTAAAATTATTAACAGTGAATTAGTTTTTTTTAATTTAAATGTCAAGTTAAATAAGAAATTTTGTTTGTTTCTAGTGATCCTAAATTTGACAATTATTGCAATAAAATGTTGAACGATTACTTATCATACTAACTGAAATTAAGCACTTGCATTTATTACAAGTTTTATTTTTTTTACCATAAACCTCAAGGTTTTGAAAAAAGTAACCAAGTTTTCCATTGGGTTGCAAGTGATTTTGGAGGGTTGTTCCACCCACATCAATTGATTTTTTTAAAACTTCTATTGTAGCTCCAATAATTGATTTTATTTCTTCATTATTTAGAGTTTTTGCGCTCCTGTAGGGATTCACTTTTGCTATAAACAAAATTTCGCTGGCATAAATATTCCCTATACCTGCAATAACACTTTGGTCCATAAGAGTATCTTTTATACATTTCATCTTTTTATTAAACATTGTCTGTAAATAGCCAACATTAAAATTTTTTTCGAAAGGTTCAACGCCTAACTTTTTTAATAAGAAATGCTCATTTATTTCTTTTTTATGAAACAGGTCTATGTATCCAAATCTCCTTGGATCATTGTAGGTAATAAAATACCTCTTATCATTTTCAGATTTTATCGTCACTCTTACATGATCATGTTTAAAAATACTTTCAAAATTTTCTCTAATTTTTATTTGTCCACTCATACCTAGATGAATAAGAAAAATATTATCTTTAATGGTAGGTATTAATATATATTTTCCTCTTCTAAGAGGTTGTTTGAAATAATCATTTTCTAAATCATGTTTCAAAGATTTTTTTATTTTCCATCTTAAATCACTTCTAAGTACATCTACATCTTCAATTTTTGAGTTATAAATAATTTTAGATAAAGCCAGACGTACTGTTTCTACTTCTGGTAATTCTGGCATCTTTTATCCTTTTTTGTGTATCTTTAAATAAATTAAAAAAGTATATTTGATTTTATCATATAGTAATTGGAATTATAATGTTAAATAAAGATGATCAAAAAATTGACTTTGGTTACAAAACTGTAAAAAGATCTGATAAACAGAAATTAGTTAATAAAGTGTTTGACTCAGTTGCTAGTAAGTACGATTTAATGAATGACCTTACTAGTTTTGGAATACATAGATTATGGAAAAATGATCTAATTAATTGGTTGGCACCTCAGAGAAATCAAAAATTAGCTGATATTGCCGGAGGTACTGGAGATATAGCTAAAAAATTTTTGAACGCAGGTGGAGGTAGTGCCTATGTGTATGATATAAACCAAGAAATGTTAAACACAGGTCAGAACAAAAGTAACACATCACAAAAAATAATATGGACTATTGCTAGTGCTGAAAATATTCCTGCAACCGAAGGTTCCTTTGAAAGAGCGACTATTGGATTTGGCTTAAGAAATATTACTGATAGAATTAAATGTTTAAAAGAAGTATATCGTATATTAAAGCCTGGAGGTCGATTAATTTGTCTGGAATTTAGCCATGTAGAAAATGATGCAATCAAAAAATTGTATGATACTTGGTCATTTATTTTTATGCCCTCTATAGGCAAGAAAATTACAGGGGATGAAGATGCATATAATTATTTGGTTGAATCCATAAGACAATTTCCTACTCAACCTGAGCTTGCTCAAATGTTTTCAGATGCTGGGTTTTCAAGAGTTAAATACAGGAATCTGTCAAATGGTATAGTTGCACTTCATTCAGGATGGAAAATTTAAATGCAAATAAAACAAAGGTTAGAGTATCCAATATGGAAAACACCATACTTTTGTGTATTAGGTCTTTTTGTATTTTTTAAATTGGTGAGAGCAGGTACTTTAACGTTTTTAATTGATAAACCGTTTTTTAATAAAAAACTAAATTTAACTTTAAAATTTTTAAATTTGCTCATTTATTCAGATAATAAAGATGAAATAGGAAAAAAACTTCTCCGCTGTTTAATTAATTTAGGTCCAGGGTACATTAAGTTTGGGCAAGCTTTATCAACAAGGCCAGACCTGGTTGATAAAAAAACGTGCGAGTATTTAAAAAAATTACAAGATGATATGGAACCTTTTTCTAGTTCTATTGCAAAAAACATAATTGAGAAAGAAAATCATGACTCAATAGATAATATTTTTTCTTCTTTTAATGAAAAACCTGTTGCAAACGCTTCTGTTGCTCAGGTACATACTGCTATTTTAAAAAGTGGTGAAACTGTTGCTATTAAAATACTTAAGCCAAATATCAAAGAAAAATTGTTTAAAGACTTTATCTTTTTTTACTGGGTATCAAAATGTCTTGAGATAGCAATCCCAAGTATTAAAAGACTAAAGCTTTCAAAAAATGTTGAGGTATTGTCAGAAGTTTCATTAAACGAACTTGACTTAACATTAGAAGCATCCGCAGCAGAAGAACTTTCAGAAAACTTCAAAGATAATCCAAATTACAAAGTACCTAAAATTTACTGGGAATTTACTAGTAAAAACATACTTGTTCTCGAGTACATACAGGGAATTCGAATTGATGATATAAATGCTTTAAAGAAAGCTAATCACAATATTAAAAAAATAACTGAGATAGGCACTGAAGTTTTCTTTCTTCAAGTATTTCGTGATGGTTTTTTTCATGGTGATATGCATCCGGGTAACATTTTAATTAATCCCAAAGGTGTTCTTATTCCAATTGATTTTGGTATTATGGGAAGGCTATCAAATAAAGATCGTCAATTTTTGGCGTTATTACTTACATATCTTCTTAATAAAAATTATAGAAAAGTTGTAGAGATACATTCAGAGGCAAATATGTTAGGAAAAGATATTTCTCATGATCATCTCGCACAAGCTATAAGAGCAATTTGCACACCAATATTAAACAAGCCCATAGGTGAAGTTTCTCTAGCCAAATTGTTGGGGCAGATACTAGGTTTGTCTAAAGAATTTAATATTGAAGTACAACCTCAGTTTACTTTGCTTCAAAAAACTATGTTAATGGCAGAGGGTACAACAAGACAAATTAATCCAGATATTAATATGTGGGATTTATCTGCTCCTCTTATTGATAAATGGATAAATGAAGCTCATGATCCTTTTAAAATTTTGGAAGAGTGGTTTCATAAAAATAAGTTGGCATTGTTGAAAATACCTGAAATTATTGTTCAAATTGAGAAATTTTTAACAAAAAAATGAAAAAATTCATTTTAAATTCAATAATTTTAATATAATATTTTATTTTTTGGTAATCGATTTAATGAATAATATCTCACAGCTCATTTCCTTACTTGGTGGAACAGGATTAGTAGCTGAAAAACTAAAAATAAAGCCATCAGCAGTTTCAAACTGGAGAAAACTCAATAGAATTCCCAAAAATAAACTAAACGCTATACTATCACTAAGCTTACAACACAACATTAACACTGAAGATTTTTTACCAAGCCATAATTTTAATAATTTAAATTTTAAAATACTTTTAATTATCTGTGGCGGAATAGCGTCATATAAATCACTTGAAATAATTAGATTAGTGAAGAAAGCAAACATTGATCTTGATGTTGTAATGACTAAATCAGCTCAAAGATTCATTACTCCTTTACTGGTAACAAGCTTGAATGAAAAAAAATGTTATACTGATTTATTTTCTGTTGAAGATGAGTCAAAAATGAACCACATCATGCTTGCTAGGAAACCAGACTTGATTTTAGTAGCTCCTGCTACAGCAAACATTATGGCAAAACTTGCTAATGGAATAGCGGATGATCTTGCAAGTACAATTTTACTTGCATCATTTTCTCAAATAATTTTAGCACCATCTATGAACCCTGTTATGTGGAGCAACTTAGCAACACAAGAAAATTATCAAAAACTTTTAGGAAGAGGTATTGGATTTATAGCACCTGATGTTGGAGATATGGCTTGTGGTGAAAGTGGAACAGGAAGATTTCCAGAGCCTAAAGTTATTTATAACAGAATAATTTCAAATATAATTAACAGAAAAAATATGACTGGCCAATTCAAAAATGTATCAATAGTAATTACAGCAGGACCAACAATAGAAAATATTGATCCAGTTCGATTTGTTAGTAACAGGTCTTCAGGCAAACAAGGTTTTGCAATAGCATCTGAATTGTCTAGAAGAGGTGCAAAAGTGACTTTAATTTCTGGTCCAGTAAATATACCATTCCCAAAATGCGCAAACATAATACAAGTTATAACCGCGCAAGAAATGTTTGAGAAAACAATATCTCAACTACCCGCTGATATATTAATTTGTTGTGCCGCTGTGTCTGACTGGAAATTTATTCCAAAAACATCTGCTAATGAAAAAATTGATGGTAAAAATAAAATTAAAAAAACTAACGAGGAATTATTATTTAAAACATTAAAAAATCCTGACATTCTAGCAACAATAGCTAAGAGTAAATTAAGGCCCAGTCTTGTCATTGGGTTTTCTGCTGAAACTAATAATATAATTAAAAACGCAAAATCAAAATTAATCTCTAAAGAAATTGATCTTATAATAGCCAATGATGTTAGTAAAAATAAAGTTTTTGGAGAAGATTCTAATAAAGTTTTTCTTATTGATAAAAATAATTGTGAGGAATGGTGTGAGCAAAGTAAGAATTCTGTTGCCTTTAATCTAGCAGATAAAATCAACAAAATTTTTACTACTGCCAATATTTGAGACACGAATGCTTAGTGATGACGATTTAAATAGATATGCAAGACAGGTAATTATTCCAAACTTTGATGAAGAAGGTCAGGAAAAGTTACTCAGAACAACGTGTTTAATAATTGGTGCTGGGGGGTTAGGTTGTCCTGTTGCACTATATGCTTCTGCAGCAGGTTTTGGACATATAGAAATTTGTGATGATGATACTATTGACCTTACTAATCTTAACAGACAAATTGCTCATAAAAACGACAAGATTGGTCATAATAAAGCTGAAAATCTTGTACAAGAATGCTCAAATATTAACCCCGACATTACTATAATATCAAATAAAAAAAAGTTTGATAAATCTACGGATATAAATAAATTTGACTTGATTTTTGATTGTTCTGACAATTCTGAAACAAAATATACGATTAATCTTTTATCACATTTATATAAAAAAACTTTAATATCAGGTTCTGCTGTTCAAATGGAAGGACAGTTGGCGATTTGGAAGAGTGGAGTAAATAAAGAATATCCTTGTTATGAATGTATTTTTCCTAAAACTGAAGAAGTTGCTCCTATTACAAATTGTAGGGAGGCCGGCATAATTGGACCAATAACGGGTTTGATTGGTAGTATGCAGGTTAATGAGGGAATAAAAGAAATAGCTTTAAAAGATTATGATTCAAGCGCAGGATATTTATTCTTATATGACGGATTAGTGCAAAGTTTAGATAAAATAAAACTGACCAAAAATAAAAAATGTCCGGTATGCTCTACATGATTAATATAAAGTTTTTTATATTTCTTAAAGATTGCAAATTTCTATTTTTTATTACAATTTTTCTTTTAATTAATTTAATTTTTTTTTCTCAACCTACGCTTTCTGAAACTGAAAATTCAAAAAAATCTATAAATGGAAGCGGTTTAAAAGTACCAAGGATGGCTTCTTTAAAAAAATCACTAACATATGTCAGGACTGGACCTGGAAAAGAATTTCCAATAAAATCTGAAATAAATAAAAAAGGATATCCTGTTGAAATAATCGCTGAGTTTAATAATTGGAGAAAAGTTAAAACTAAAAGTAATTTATCTGGTTGGATACACACACAATTATTGTCCTCTTTCAAAACTGGTTTAATTGTTTCAAATACTTTGCTTAAAAAAAGACCTTTAGATACAAGTAAAGATCTAGCTAAATTGCTACCAGACTTGTTAATTAACATTAAGAAATGTAAAAAAGAATGGTGTTACATTGAAGTTATTAAAAATAAAAACTTTTTTGGATGGGTAAAAATAAAAAATATTTGGGGCTTTACAAGTAAATAATTTATTATTATTTCTTTTATTCTCTTTTAGAATTGGTATAGGCTTTGAAATATAATGTTAAAGGTGTTTTACAGTGGCTCTATTTAAAAATTCATTCAATTATCATGAATTAATTGATTGCGCTAAAGGGCGACTGGCAGGTGTTGATTTTCCTAAACTACCCTTACCACCTATGCTTATGTTTGATGAAATCACCAATATTAAAGAAACTGGTGGAACTTATGATAAAGGTACAGCTCATGCCCAATTTAAAATTACTCCAGATAAGTGGTTCTTTCCGTGTCATTTTGAAAATGATCCTGTAATGCCAGGATGCCTGGGAATGGATGCACTGTGGCAACTTTTAGGTTTTTCATTAGGAAATATGGGTGGAAAAGGAAAAGGGAGAGCAATATCTGTTGGAGAAGTAAAATTTACTGGACAAATATTGCCAATTGCTAAGAAAGTAGAATATTTTCTTGATTTCAAAAGAATTATAATGAGAAAACTTATATTAGGCATAGCTGATGGAAAGGTAGTTTGTGACAATAAGACTGTTTTTGAAGCTTCTGATATTAGAGTTGGACTTTTTCAAGATTAATTATTTCTCAAATAAATAGGATTTAACATGAGTAATGAAAAAAGAGTTGTTATTACTGGTATGGGAATAGTTAGCTCTATTGGTAATAATATAGAAGAAGTTAAAGACTCTCTAGTAAGTCAAAAATCAGGGATTGTTAAAGCTGATACTTACAAAGAAATGGGCTTTAGAAGTCAAATTCATGGTGAAGTGAAACTCAAATTAGAAGATCATGTTGACAAAAAACAACTTAGGTTTATGGGTGCAGGTGCCGCATATTCAGTTCTTTCTATGGAGCAAGCAATTAGAAATGCTGGATTAACCCCTGAAGAAGTATCTAACCCCAAAACAGGTCTTATTGCTGGTTCTGGTGGACCTAGTACTGTCAACTTGCTTCAATCATTCGATATCGCAAGGGAAAAAGGCCCTAAGAGGGTAGGTCCTTTTATGGTTCCTCGATGTATGAGCTCATCGGTATCTGCCTGCATTGCTACTTTTTTTAAAATTAAGGGTGTTAATTTTTCAATCACTTCTGCCTGTTCGACATCAGCACATTGTATTGGTATTGGAGCAGATCAAATTAAATACGGTAATCAAAATATAGTTTTTGCAGGAGGCGGTGAAGAACTTGACTGGACACTCTCTGTGCTATTTGATGCAATGGGTGCAATGTCTAGCAAATATAACGAAACACCCGAATTGGCTTCAAGACCTTACGATTTAGATAGAGATGGATTTGTAATTGCAGGAGGTGGCGGGATGCTAGTTTTAGAAGAGCTTGAACATGCAAAAGCAAGAGGTGCTAAAATTTATGGGGAAATAGTTGGCCATTGCGCAAACTCTGACGGCCATGATATGGTTGCGCCAAGTGGGGAAGGTGCGATTAGATGTATGCAACAAGCTCTAGCAAAAACTAATCAAAAGGTTGATTATATAAATGCTCACGGAACAAGTACTCCAGTTGGAGATATGCAGGAGCTTAATGCTGTAAGAGAAGTTTTTAAAGATAAAGGTTATCTTCCAAGACTTACCAGCACCAAGTCCTTAACAGGCCACTCTTTAGGAGCCACTGGCGTACAAGAGGCTATCTATACATTACTAATGATGAACAATAATTTTATTTCTGGATCTGCTAATATTAATAATGATGATCCAGAGATAGGTTCTATCGACATACCTAGAAAAACCATCAAAAATATTGATATTAATTTAGCTCTTTCAAATTCTTTTGGATTTGGAGGTACAAATGCCTGTATTGCATTATCTAAATTTAATTAAGAAAGTATATTATGTCTATAATGAAAAGTAAGAAAGGGCTTATAATGGGCGTTGCTAATGAACGTTCGATAGCCTGGGGTATCGCAAAAGCCTTAGCTGATCATGGTGCTGAATTAGCTTTTTCCTATCAAAATGAAGGATTTAAAAAAAGATTAATTCCCTTAATGGATTCTATAAAAGCGAATAAATTTTATGAATGTGACGTATCCAAAGATATTAATGAGACAAACTCTATAGAAAATATGTTTAATAAAATTTTTGAAACTTGGCATGAAATTGATTTTGTTGTACACGCCCTCGCATATTCAGATAAAGAAGAATTAAAAGGAAAATACGTTAATTGTAGTAGGGAAAACTTTCTAAATTCACTTGATATATCAGCTTTTAGTTTTACAAGAACTGCCAAATCAGCTTTTCCTCTTATGTCTTCTAAAGGTGGAAGTTTGTTAACTTTATCTTATCTTGGAGCAGAAAGAACTACTCCTAACTACAATGTAATGGGAGTAGCAAAGTCAGCATTGGAGGCTTCAATAAAATATTTAGCTATGGATCTGGGTAAAAATAATATCAGAGTTAATGGTTTATCAGCTGGTCCAGTAAAAACACTTGCTGGTGCAGCTATTTCTGGCGCTCGCCATGTATATAGGTTCTCAGAGAGTGTGGCGCCATTAAAATTTAATCCTGAGCTAAATGAAATCGGTAATTCTGCTTTATACCTTATCTCAGATTTATCATCTGGTGTAACAGGGAATATTCATCATGTAGATGGAGGGTTACATAGTGTAGCTATACCTAAATCTAATGATCTAGAGTAATTTAAAACTATTTATTATTCCAAATAGGTTTTCTTTTTTCTGAAAAAGCTTCCATGCCCTCAACATGATCTTCAAGTGCAAAAGTTGAATAAAACAAAGCTCTTTCAGAACGAATACCCTCTTCAAGAGTTGTTTCATATGCAACATTAACGGCTTGTTTCGCTAATTTGGCTAAAGGTTTTGATTGATTAGCAATTTTACGAGCTATCTCTTTTAAAGAAACGTCAAATTTGTCATTACTAATTACTTTAGCTACTAATCCTGATTTTTCTGCTTCATCAGCAGACATCATGTCTCCTGTCAAAATTGCTAACATAGCTTTTGATTTGCCAATAGATCTTGTCAATCTTTGTGTTCCTCCTGCACCAGGTATAGCGCCAATATTTATTTCAGGCTGACCAAACTTTGCGTTTTCAGAGGCAATTATGAAATCACACATCATTGCCAATTCACAACCACCACCTAAAGCATATCCTTTAACACCTGCTATTATTGGAGTTTGAATTTTAGGTATGTCAAGCCATCCATTTTCTATGTATCTTGTTTCTGAAACTGATGCATAATTATGCTTGACCATTTCTTTTAAATCAGCACCCGCTGCAAATGCTTTTTCAGAGCCAATCAAAACAATGCAACCTACAGATAAATCATTATCAAATTTCTCAGTAGCTTCCTTTATTGCTAATATAAAGCCCGCTGATAGGGGATTGAGTTTGTTTTCGTGGTTTAATTGAACCCATCCTACGCCATTATCTGACCAAGATTTGATAAACTCATTTTTCGGCACTACACTATTCATAAACAACTCCTAAAATAACTTACTAATCTTCTTTTTTATTTTCTATATCTTCACCAGTATCTTGGTCAACTCGTTTCATAGATAATTTAACTTTACCCCTATCATCAAAACCTATGACCTTAACTTTAACTTCGTCACCTTCTTTACAGATATCAGTGGTTTTCTCAGTTCGTGCATTTTGCAATTCTGATATGTGAACTAATCCATCTTTTGTTCCAAGAAAATTTACAAACGCTCCAAAATCTACTGTTTTTACAACTTTTCCAGTGTATATAACTCCTAATTCTGCTTCAGCAACAATATCGTTGATTCTCTTTTGCGCCGCTTGGGAAGATTCTGTGTCTGAAGCAGCAATCTTAATTGTGCCATCATCTTCAATATCTACCTTAGCTCCTGTAGTTTCGCATATTTCTCTAATCATTTTGCCACCAGGTCCAATAATATCGCGGATTTTTTCTAGTTTCACTTTCATAGTGGTAATTTTTGGAGCAGAATCAGCTAAAGCTTCTCTAGAAAATCCTATAGCTTTACCCATTTCATTTAATATATGGATTCTACCTTCTTTAGCTTGCTGTAAGGCAATTTCCATTATTTCTTTAGTTATAGATGTGATTTTAATATCCATTTGAAGACTTGTAATACCATCTTCAGTTCCAGCAACTTTAAAGTCCATATCACCTAAATGATCTTCGTCACCTAAAATATCTGATAAAACTGAAAATTCTTTTTTTTCTTTAATCAATCCCATAGCTATTCCTGCAACAGGTTTTTTTATTGGAACACCAGCATCCATTAAAGCAAGTGAGGTACCGCATACGGTAGCCATTGAGGATGAGCCGTTTGATTCAGTCACTTCAGAAACAATTCTTACTGTATAAGGAAAATCGTCACCTGAAGGTAATAGAGGGTTAACAGCTCTCCATGCTAACTTTCCGTGCCCTACTTCTCTTCTACCGGGAGATCCTACTCTACCTGCTTCACCAACAGAGTATGGAGGAAAATTATAGTGCAACATAAACTTTGACCTATATTCACCTTCCAAAGCATCAATTATTTGTTCGTCTTGACCAGTTCCTAAGGTAGCTACAACTAAAGCTTGTGTTTCTCCTCTAGTAAATAGTGCTGAACCATGTGCTCTTGGTAAAGTTCCAACCTCAGCTACTATTGATCTAACTGTTTTAGTATCTCTACCATCAATTCTTCTTTTGGTTTTTAAGATACTACCTCTAACAATATCAGCCTCTATATCTTTTGTTAAAGATGATAAAAGTGTAGAATTAGCTAACTCACCAAATTCTAAAACTATCTCATTCCTTATTTGAGACAACATTTTAGATCTATTTGACTTATCAATTTCCTTATAGGCCTTCTCAAACTTTTTTCTAAATGGCGTGATCTTTTTTAAATATTCATCTTTTTCTTTTGGCTCTTCTGGTAAAGGTCTTGGTTCTTTTGCAGCAACTTCGGCTAAGTCTATTATAGCTTTTATTACATGTTCTATTTCGCTATGACCATAATCAACTGCTCCTAACATTATTTCTTCAGATAGCTCAGACGCTTCTGATTCAACCATTAAGACACCATCAGTTGTGCCAGCAACAACCAAGTCTAAACTTGATTCCTTCATTTGTACTGTCGTTGGATTCAAAATATAATTATTTCCATCCCAACCAACTCGACAAGCACCAATCGGTCCCATAAATGGTAGTCCTGAGATTGTTAAAGCCGCGGAAGCACCTAGGATAGCAACTATATCGGGATCATTTTCCATATCGTGAGCAAGAACTGTCGCAATAACTTGTGTTTCATTTTTATAATTTTTATGAAATAACGGTCTAATCGGTCTGTCTATTAATCTTGAAACTAGTGTTTCTTTTTCTGAAGGTCTTCCTTCTCTTTTAAAAAAACCGCCCGGTATTCTACCAGCAGCAAATGTTTTTTCTTGATAATTAACGGTAAGAGGGAAAAAATCTATTCCAGGTTTCGCAGTTGAAGCACCAACTGCAGTACATAAGACGGTAGTGCCGCCATAAGTAACCATAACTGCACCATCGGCTTGGCGAGCAATCTTTCCCGTTTCAAATGTTAATAATTTACCACCCCATGTGACTTCTTTTCTATAAACCTCAAACATAATAATAACCTCTACCTACTTCTTAAACTATTTCAATTATATATTCTTAAAAACGTAACTGTGTGGTTTTTAAAATTATCTTCTTAAACCTAATTTTTTAATAAGGTCTAAATAACGATCTTCATTTTTATTTTTTATATATTTTAATAAATTTCTTCTTTGACCAACCATACTTAATAATCCACGGCGTGATCCAAAATCCTTCTTATGATTTTTGAGATGTTCGGTTAGATTTTTAATTCTTTCAGTCAAAATAGCAACTTGAACATCAGCTGAACCAGAATCTGTTTTGCTATTTCCAAAGTCTTTAATTAATTCAATAGTTTTATTCTTTTCTATCGACATCTTATTTCCCTTCTATTTATATATTAATTATGCGTTTTGGCTTAACTAAGTCAGTCTCAATTTTAACAAGGGCTATAAGACTATTGTTTCTAGTAGCGCAAAGTTTTTCAAATTCTTGAAAATTTGGATATTTGTTAAGAAATTTATTTTTAAATTCTAAAGAATTAAATTGAATTTTTTGTCCTAGCTTTAACTTTCTCGCCTCTATTTCGTTCAGAGCTAATGCCGGGATGTCGTCTAGCACAGCTTCAATTGGTAACATTTTTTTTAAAATTGTTGGACTATGTATTATTTCTTTAAAAAAATCTATAAAAATCGTATCTTTTTCACTGAAATTCCCTACCGAGTGTCTTCTAAGAGCTATAACATGTGCTTTTGTATTTAGTTTTTCAGCAATATCTTTAGCTAATGACCTTATATATGTTCCTTTACCACACAAAACTTCAAATTCAGCACAATCTGAATTAACAATTTTTTTTAAACTTAATTTATGTATCTCCACTTCTCTAGGTCGATGTTTAACAATTATGTTGTTTCTAGCCAGTTTGTAAGAGCGTTTACCGTCTATTTTAATTGCTGAAAAAGCAGGGGGTTCTTGAAGTATTTTACCCTTAAAAGAATTTAATATATCAAGCACTTGGGTTTTAGTAGGTCTTACATTTGATTTTTCTAAAACTGTTCCTTCTAAATCGTCTGTATTTGTTGTTTCACCCCATTTAACAATAAAAGAATATCTTTTAATTTTATTCTGAATAAATGATATGCATTTTGTTGCTTCTCCTACTGCTATAGGCAACGCACCTGTTGCCATAGGATCAAGGGTGCCAGCATGTCCAACTTTTTTTATATTTAATATTTTTGAAATTTTGGTAACAGCTTGACGAGATGTAATTCCGGGCTGCTTGTCTAGCACTATCCAACCATTAATATTATTAATAATTACCAACCTTATTTATTAAAATGAAAATTTTTATTTTTTGATCTTCTGCAAAATATTTTCTATCTTTTTAGCATACTCAAAAGTTTCATCTATTTTAAATTGTAGTTTTGGAATTTGCCTTAAATTAATATTACTTGAAATTAATTTTTTTATGCGTCCATTTGATTTGTTAAGACTATCTAATACTTCAAGCTTATTTTCACCACCCAAAGGCATTATATAAACTTTAGCATTTTTCAAATCAGGACTTACATTTACTTCTGTAACAGTTATAGTGTTATTCTCAATGATTTGATCATAAAAGGATTCACGAAGTAATGCGTTTGATATTAAATGTCTAAGTTCTTCTCCAACTCTAAGTTGTCTTTGTGATTTAGTAGAATTATTTTTAGATTTACTATTAATTTTATAGTCAAAGTTATTAACCATTAGAACGTTTATCCAACTTTTTTACCGACTGACTCCAAACTTCGAGCTACCTCCTTAACTTCAAAACATTCCATTACGTCACCTTCTTGAATATCATTATAATTTTCGAAGCCCATCCCACATTCTGTTCCTTCACGAACTTCTTTTACTTCGTCTTTGAATCTTCTTAACGTTTTGAGCATTCCTTGATGAACCACTGTGTTATCTCGTAATAATCTAAAACTACACCCTTTCTTTACAATTCCTTCATTAACAAAACAACCAGCAATCTTGCCAATTTTAGATACAGAGAATATCTTTCTAATTTCAGCATAACCAATAAATGTTTCTTGTAAATCAGGGTCTAGCATACCTGTAAGAGCCAATTTTGCGTCTTCAATCAATTCGTAAATGATAGAATGATATCTTATCTCTATATTATCTCTTCTGGACAGTTCCCTTGCCTGCGGAATAGCTCTTACATTAAAAGCAAACACAAGTGCTGAAGAAGCAGAAGCTAAAGTTATGTCGGATTCACTAATAGCTCCTACTGCTCCAGATAAAACTCTTATTTTAACTAGTGAGTTACCTAACTTATCTAAAGCAACTTTTATAGCTTCAAGGGATCCATGAACGTCAGTTTTTATAATAACAGGGAGTTCAGTTGATTCACCAGCTTGTATATTAGCTAACATTTGTTCAACAGAACCTCTTGCTGATAAAGTTGCCTCTTTTTGTTTAGATTTTCTAGATCTATATTCAGCAATTTCTCTAGCTCTTGATTCTGACTCTACCACATGGGCTAAATCACCAGCATTAGGAGTGCCTGACAAACCCAGGACTTCAACTGGCATAGAAGGGCCTGCGTTGGTTATTCTTTTTCCCACATCATTGAGTAAAGCTCTTACTTTGCCTGATTCACTTCCAACAACTATAATGTCTCCGACTTTTAAAGTACCAGATTTAATAAGCAAGGTTATTACAGAACCTTTTCCTCTCTCTACCTTAGATTCAATCACAACACCATTAGCATTTATTGTAGCATCACTCTTTAGCTCCATTAAGTCTGATTGTAATTCAATTGCTTCAAGCAGATTATCAAGTCCTGTTTTGTTTTTTGCAGAAACATCAATACATTGAATATCTCCACCCATTTCTTCAGGTATAAGTTCATGTTGGAGTAATTCAGTTTTTACTTTTTGTGGGTTTGCCTCAGGCTTATCGCATTTATTCACAGCAACTATAATTGGACAAGAAGCAGCTTTAGCATGTTTAATTGCTTCGATGGTTTGAGGTTTAATTCCGTCATCGGCCGCAACAACTAATATAACGATGTCTGTAACATTAGCTCCCCTTGCTCTCATTTCAGTAAATGCTTCGTGACCAGGAGTATCTATAAATGAAATTTGAGTCCTAGATTTTGTGGTAATTTGGTAAGCGCCTATATGTTGGGTTATTCCTCCAGCTTCGCCGTCTGCGACCTTACTTTCTCTTAAGGCGTCTAATAAAGAAGTTTTACCATGATCCACATGCCCCATTATTGTTACAATAGGTGGTCTCAATGAAAGATTTTTGGGATTACTTTCTTCAATTATTAGATCTAATTCTACATCAGACTCTGAAATTCTTTTTGGTTTATGACCAAATTCTGTTGTAATAAGCTCTGCTGTTTCCGAATCTATAACTTCAGTGGCTGTTGCCATAATACCATTTTTCATTAACTCTCTTACAACATCAGCTGTTTTTTCAGTCATTCTGTTGGCTAATTCTGAGACCGTAATTGTGTCAGGTATTGTAACTTCTCTAAACTGTTTTACAGCAGGTGTTTGATCAGCTTGCATCCTCGCCTTTTCACGTCTTCTTTTAATTGAAGCTAAAGATCTAACTCTTACATTGTCTGAGTCTAAAGCTCGAGCTATTGTCATTTTTCCTTGTCTTTTTTCTTGAAATCCTCTGTTAAATGATGTTTTTTTAACATTTTCCCTGAATATTTCCTTTACCTGAACTTTATTTCCTGTCCATAATTTATTATTTGGCAACAATTCAGTATCAGCTAATTTTTGCCTGTCCCTTTCAGCTAGAAGAGCAGCTTCTTCAGATTTTTTTGCGTCAATCTGAACTTGTTTTTGCTCTTCTTCAATTTTTTTGATTTCAAGTATCTCTTCATTTTCTGATTTTCTTCTAGCAAGCATCTTATCCTTTGGTGCAAGGGACGATGCAGCTTCTAAAGCTTCTAATGCATTAGCGGCTATACGTGCCTCTTTTAATTTCGCCTTTTCAACCTTTTCGGCGGCGATTATTTCAGCTTCAGCTGCTGTCTTTGCTAGACCCTCCTGTAACATCTTACTTCTTGATTGGATTTCTTCAGCACTTAGTCCAGAACTGTTTTCAGTATTATTTCTTTCAATAATTTGTTCATTGATATTAAGCCTGGTTGATGGTCTCTTTGTTCTTTTAACTTCAACCTGTACCGTACCTCTTCCAGCTCTAGAGTTTGTAGTAATGCTGTTGGAAGACTTAGATGATGAAACAGAATTCTTTAATGTTAATTTTCCACCTGAGGAAAGACTTAACTTTTTTCTTTCACTCTTTGTATTTTCTTCCATGACTGCAATTCCTTAAATTATAACTTAATTTTCTATATTTTCGTCAGAGAACCAATGCTGTCTTGCCTTCATAATCACTGAGCCTGCATCATCCTCATTTAGAAAAACACTTGCACCTAAAATATTAAATAATTCCTCACTATCTAACTCAGCAAGATCGTCCAAAGTTTTTATATTATTTTCAACTAGTTTTAGAAGACTTAGCTTACTAAGGTCTTCAAAATTATATAAATCATCATTTATTTTATGTTTTCTAAGTGAACTTTCAATACGTTCATTTTCAATTGTAACAAAGTTCTTAGCTCTTTCACTTAATTCAGCAGCAATTTCATCATCAAAACCTTCGATAGCAACTAATTCTTCTATTGAAGCATCTGCTATATCAGATACTGATACAAAACCTTCACTTACCATTAAATGGGCTATGACGTCATCAATATCTAAAGCTTCAATAAAAATCTTACTTCTTTCACTAAATTCTTCTTGTCGTTTTTCTGTTTCTTCTGCTTCAGTTAATATGTCAACAAACCAATTAGTTAGCTGAGAGGCTAATCTTACATTTTGACCTCTTCTCCCTATTGCTAAAGATAGCTGATCATCAGGGACAACTACTTCCATTCTACCTGCATCTTCATCCATAACAACTTTTGAAGGCACAGCAGGTGCTAAAGCATTAATAACAAATGATACAGGATCCTCTGACCATGGAATAATTTCAATTTTTTCCCCTTGAAGTTCGTTTACGACAGCTTGGACCCTGGATCCTCTCATTCCAACACATGCACCAACAGGATCGATACTAGGGTCATTTGAGAATGCCGAAATTTTAGCTCTGCTACCAGGTTCCCTCGCAACACCCTTGACCTCAATGATTCCATCATAAATTTCAGGTACTTCTTGAGTAAAGAGAGCTGATAAAAACTCGTTAGATGCTCTTGATAAGAAGATTTGTGGACCTTTTATTTCTTGAGTTACTTGAATTATAAAACATCTTAATCTTTCTCCAGGTTTAAGTTGCTCTCTAGGTATCATTTGATCTTTTTTAATTATTGCCTCAGCTCTTCCAAGATCAATTGTAATTGAGTGATTTTCAACTCTCTTAATTGTACCAACAACAATCTCGCCAACACGATCTTTATATTCATGATATTGTCTTTGACGCTCAGCTTCTCTAACTTTTTGAGATATAACTTGTTTAGCTGTTTGGGCCGCAATTCGTCCAAAATCAATAGGTGGAAGAGATTGCTTATAAAACTCTCCTATAGTGAGATTAAGATTTTTTCTTTCAGATTCTTGAAGTGTCATTTGAGTTAATTCGTTTTCAATAATTTCAACTATTTCTGTAAACTGAGAAATATCAATTGATCCATTTTTTCTGTCTATATTAGCTCGAATATCTCTTTCAAGACCATATTTCGAACGTGCAGCTTTTTGTATAGCTTCTTCCATAGCAAGAATAACTTCTTCCTTATCAATTGATTTCTCTCTTGAAACAACCTCAGCAACTTGTATTAGTTCTAATCTAGGTATGGATTTTACTTCCATTGCATTCCCTTATATCAGTAAAATTATATTATTTGGTTATTTTTAATAGACCAATCCGGATCAATATTTGCCTTTTCAATTTCTAAAAAGTCAACTTTCATTTCATAGTCTTCAGTCTCTAATAAAATATATCCGTTTTCGTCAATTCCCTGTAAAAATCCTTTATATGTTTTCTTACCATTGAATTTTTCTTTTAAAACAATTTTAGCTTTGCTCTGTGCAAACAATTTGTAATCTTCAAGTACTGTCAATGGCCTCGATAGACCGCCTGATGAGACTTCTAATATATAAGATGAACTAATTGGATCATCAACTTCTAAAAATGATGATATTTCTTTGCTAAGAAAAGTACAGTCCTCGAGGTTCATTTGTCTATCCTTAGTGCGCTCAGCCATTATCTGCAACGTTTTTTTTGGACCAGCGTTAGTAGTTTTAACACGTATAATGTGATATCCAAGTTTTTTTAATCTTAAATATAATAAATCTCTGATATGTTCATCAAGCAATTAAACTAATTCCTCAAATTAAAAAAAAAGTGAGCCAAAAGACTCACTTTATCTTTATAATTTTAATTTCAAAATAAATCAATAACTTTGACTATGATTATAAAAATTCATGGATATTTTATTTTTTTTTAAAGACAAACCAACTTGGTATTCTATTTTCATTAAGTGCTTTTTCTTCATATTTTGTTAGAAAGCAATCTTTAGGTCTGTTCTGCCAATCTTTTGAGATCTCTACTAGCCATTCAAATTTTTTATTCGCTTGGAACTTTTCTAAAATCCAACTTTTTAAAATTTTGTGGTCTGTTCCAACTGTAACTGTTCCATTTGTTTTTAAAATTTTATAAATACTATTGATGAAATTAATTTGTATTAATCTTCGATTTTGATGTTTTAATTTAGGCCATGGATCTGGAAACAATAACTTTATTTCTGAAATACTTTTTGATGGAAAAAGATCTAAAATCTTTCTAATGTCATCTGGCCAAATTTTAATGTTGTTTATATTATTTTCTAATATTTGTTTCATACATTTTACAGTTGTGTTTAAAAACGGATCTGCGCCTAAGTAAAGAGTTTCAGGATTTTGTTTTGCTGAATTTATTAAATTTTTGCCATCACCAAAACCAATTTCAAGAACTATTTTTTTGTTAAAATTCAAAAAATCTTCTGAAAATTTATCATATTGTAAAATATACTTGGACCCTGCTTTCAGAGCCAAAATACCTGATTTAGATAGTTTTCGACCTATTCTTCTTCCATAAAACCTTGGAAACTCTTTAGATGAGAGCACGATCAACTTTTGTTTAGTTCATCAAGAATAAGGTCAACAAGATCAGTTTTTTCCCAAGTAAATGAACCTTCAACACCTTCATTTGGATCCCTACCAAAATGTCCATAGGCAGATGTAGGCACATATATAGGTTTATTTAGTTTCAAATGTTCTCTAACACCTCTTGGAGACATGTCAATTAAGTTAGTAAGAATTTTTTCAATCCTATTATCGTTAATTTTTCCAGTACCGTCAGTGTTAACATATAATGAAAGAGGTTTAGATACTCCTATTGCATATGCAATCTGTATTGTACATCTTGACGCCAAGCCAGAGGCAACAACGTTTTTAGCTAAATATCTTGTTAAATACGCAGCTGATCTATCAACTTTTGTTGGGTCTTTACCTGAAAAAGCCCCTCCTCCATGAGGTGAAGCACCACCATAGGTATCTACAATAATTTTTCTTCCAGTTAAACCTGCGTCACCGTCTGGACCACCAATTTCAAAAATACCCGTTGGATTAACATAAAACTCTTTTTCTGAACACATCCAACCTTCCGGTAATACTTTTTTCACAACATCTCTTACAATATTTTTAATATCTTGTTGGGAACAGTCTTTAACATGCTGAGTAGAAACAACTATGGAACTAGTCTTCACAGGAAAACCGTCTTTATATTCTAAAGTTATTTGAGATTTACTGTCAGGAAGTAAAATGCTATTTTTATTCATATGTCTAATTATAGACATTTCTTTCAATATTTTATGAGAATAAAATATAGGAGCGGGCATCAAGGCTTCTGTTTCATTACATGCATAGCCAAACATCAATCCCTGATCACCAGCACCCTCATCCTTATTACCTGATTGATCTACTCCAACAGCAATGTCTGAAGATTGCGCATGAAGATGACATTCAAAATGCATTTTTTCCCAGTGGTATCCGTCTTGTTCATATCCAATATCTCTAACCGCTTTTCTAACATGATCTTCAATTTCTTGATTTTCTATATATATGCCGTCTGGCAGTCTATATTCTCCCGCAATAATTGTCCTGTTGGTAGAAACCATTGTCTCACAAGCAACTCTTGCTTCAGGGTATTTTTTTAACATTAAATCAACAACAGTATCAGAAATTCTGTCACAGATCTTATCAGGGTGCCCCTCAGATACCGACTCTGATGTAAATAAATAACTATTTCTCATTTTTTAAATCTCTACTAAATTTATAATCGTACATTTTATTTATAAATATTAAAAATAAAATTGAAACAATAAAAATAATTTCACCGTACGTTCTGTAAATAGTATTTTTTAAAGGTAAAGTTAATTTGGCGGTTCTAACACCACTTTCATAAAGAGGTATTTTAGTAATTTCTTCTCCATACGGTGAAATTAAAGCCGAAATCCCAGTATTAGCGACTCTAGCTAATGGAATTCCTAATTCAACAGCCTTAATTTTAGCAAGTGCTAAATGTTGGTAAGGCCCTATTGTTTTTCCAAACCAAGCATCATTGGTAATATTAATTAATAAATTTGTGTTTTTAGATAATCTGGAAATAACCTCTTCAGTAAATAAGATTTCGTAGCATATAAGAGTTAATATGTTTCCAAATCCTTTTAAAGTGAAGTTTGGTTTTATATTTCCACTAGAGAAGTCTTTCAAACTTAAAAAATTTGCAATTGTGGTAAATTTATTCCTTAGTGGTATGTACTCACCAAAAGGAACTAAGTGTATTTTATCGTAATGATGTATTATATTTCCTTTTGAGTTTAAAAAGACAAGTGAGTTGAACAATTTGTTTTTATCAGCTCTTAATAACCCAACAACTAAAATTGCTTTTTGATCTGTTAATATTCGTTTGCTAATAACAGATAACAATTCCATTTCGTTTGGTATTGTACCTTCAAAACTTGTTTCAGGCCAAATAATTATTCTATTAACACCTATATATTCATTAACATTTTGAATCGAAAATTGTGTTAGTTTATTTAAATTGGCGTTTCGTTTTTCAAGATTCCATTTATCTTTTTGTTCTATGTTGGGCTGCACAATTGTAATTAAGTTCTTATCTGATACCTTATTATCTTTATTGTAGAGACGGACAAAACTTGAAAAAAGTAAGATTGTAATAGGGATCGATAACAAACCAAAAATTATGTATTTACTCCTAAAGTTAAAAATTAAAATAAAAGGTAAAATTGAAAAACTAAAGACAAATAAATTAGCCGTAAAGCTTCCTACTAATGCAAATATTTGAATTAAATAATCATTTGATGACAAGATTATTGAAGGCATTAACCATGGAAAACCTGTTAACAACTTTGCTCTTAAATATTCAAATAAAGTTAAAAAAACTATTATTAAAAATAAAGAAGATTGATTTTTTTTTGTTAGTAATTTAGCAAAAACACATGCAATTCCCCAGAAAATTGCTAATACACTTGGTAAAATAACAACAGCTAAAGGCATCAGCACTTTGTGATAGGTATCGGCTACCATAAAGGCTGAACCAATCCAATATAGACCGAATGCAAACCAACCAAACCCCAAAAACCACCCTGCTATAAAAGTTTGCTTCAATGAAGAGCGTAGAGTAATTAGATAGATCCCAAAGCCCAGGAAAAAGATAAGAAAGAAAAAGGAGAAAGGGGGGATTGAAAAAGTTGCAATTGAAGCGGAACAAAAAATTAAAATATTGCGTAAAAATTTAGATTTATAGTATTTGTTCATTGAAATATTTATAAATTTTGTTTTTCAAATGAGACTATTTTGTTTAAGCCTCTTATCTTAACTAATATAACTTTCCGAGGATCTGCCTCTAATATTTCAAATTTAAAACCTGATGGAGAATATTTTATTACTTGACCCTTTACCGGAACTCTCCCAGCTATGCTAATTATAAAACCTCCAAGTGTCTCAATTTCATCATTTAGATCTTCCTTTCTTATAGATGAGAAAAGATCTTCAAGCTGATCAATTGTTATCCTGGCATCTACAATTATAGAGCCGTCTTCCAATTTATCTTGGCGATATTCTGAAGATAAATCATGTTCATCTTCTATTTCTCCAACTAATTCTTCTACTAAGTCTTCAATAGTTACTAGGCCGTCAATACCACCATATTCATCGACCACTAGTGCTAAATGACGTCTTTTAACTCTCATTTCATAAAGTAGGTCTAACAAACTTATTGAAGGAGAAACAAATATAGGTTTTTTAATAAGATTTTTTATATCTTGTTTTTCTTTTAAAAATAAATTAGCTAACACGTCTTTAATGTGAAGTATCCCAACTATATCATCTAAGCTTTCATTTCTTACAGGCACCCTACTATGATTTGTTTTAATTAATTGCTTTACTATTTCATCAAAATCATCCGACATTGCGACTGAAACAATATCAATTCTTGGAACCATAACGTCTGACGCAGTTATACCTCTTAACCCAGCAAGATTTTTTAGCAATTCATTTTCGTGACTTAAATTATTACCATTTGAATCATCAGCATTAATTCTTTTTGCAACAAATTGTTCTAATTCTTTATCTAAAATTTTGTCTGAATTGTTTGATTTATTCTTTTTAAAAAAGTTTGAAAATTTAAGTTTCATTAATTTATAATTTCTTTATTTTAATAATTCTATTTTTAACTTATTCGTATGGATTATTTATATTCAAAGTTTCTAAAATTTTTATTTCTAAACTTTCCATAACTTTTGCATTATTTTCGGTTTGATGATCATAGCCAATTAAATGCAAAACTCCATGGATAAAAAGATGAATTAAATGACTTTTAAAACTTTTTTTGTCTCTTTTAGCCTCTCTAAAAATAGTTTCAGCTGAAAAAATTATGTCACCTAAAAAAATTTCATTGTTTCTTTGTATAAAAGATGGAAATGATAAAACATTTGTAGGCAAATTAATCTTTCTGAACCGTTTATTAAGCTCAATTATTTTTTTGTCACCAGCAAATAATACAGAAACATAATTTTTTTTATTAGTATTTATCAAATCAGATTTTTGACAAACTCCAATTAAGATTTGATTTAAGTTTTTTTGAAAATCATTAATTACTTGTTTGTTCCATAATGATTCATCTATTATAGCCTCTATACTTAAGATATCGTTTTTCCATGTTTTATGACTGTCTTTTTCTTTTTGCGTAGTCATAGTATTAAAATAGTCTCAAACTTTATTAAAATAATCATAAGCTTTAATAATTTTAGCAACTATTTGATGTCTAATAACATCATTTGATTTAAGAGAGATTATCTTAATTTCTTTAATTTTACTAAGTATTTTTTCGGATTCCTTTAATCCTGAAAGCTGTCCTTTAGGAAGATCTACTTGACTTAAATCACCGTTAATTACCATTCTAGAACCTTGCCCTATTCGAGTAAGGACCATTTTCATTTGAACTGAAGTTGTGTTTTGAGCCTCATCTACTATGACATAAGCATTATTAAAAGTTCTTCCTCTCATGAATGCTAAAGGAGCAATCTCTATTTCTCCTGACTGAATTTTTTTTTCGACTCTGTCAGCAGGCATCATTTCATATAATGCGTCATAAATAGGTCGCAAATATGGATCTATTTTTTCTTTCATATCTCCTGGCAAAAAACCTAATCTTTCACCAGCTTCAACAGCAGGTCTTGTCAAAATAATTTTATCAACAAGGCCTTTTTTTAACATATCAATGCCCTTTGCTACTGCTAGATAGGACTTTCCAGTGCCTGCTGGGCCTAAGCCAAAAACTAATTCATAGTTATTCAATGCTTCAAAATACTCTTTTTGACCTATACTTTTAGGAACAATAGTTTTTTTCCAGGTTTCAAACTTAAACTCAATAATCTTATCTATCTTCGGTCTTGGAGCAAGATTTAGCTTGTTTTTACCACTTAACATTCTCAATTCAGTCTCAAAATCTGAAAATTCAAATTTTATATTTTCAATTTTCTCATTAGATAATTTATTATAAACATTTGTTAAAATTGATTTTGCTAAATTGATATTTTCAAGTTTTCCAGAAATATGAAACTGATTGCCGAATAAATTTATATTTACATCAATCAATCTCTCTAGTTTAATTATATTTACACTATGATTTCCTACTAATAAGGCTATTAAGGAATTATTTGGAAATTCAATTTTAATTTCTTCTTTTTTTATTTTAAAATTCAAAATTAATAGACTTTCAAATTTTTTTATTAGGCTTAATAATGCCTGTTAAACTATTTTGAAATGCTTCTGTAACATTTATATCAATTGTTGATCCAATAAGATTATTATCATCAGAGTAAAAATAAATAGATTGATTAAACGGAGATCTTCCTAAATATTGTCTATTTTTTTTCCCATTTTTTAAAACTAAAACATTTTGAGTTGAATTTATAGATTTCTTATTAAATTCCATTTGCTGTAACCTTAGTAAATCTTGTACTTCTTGTAGCCTTGAACTTTTTATACTCTCTTCTACATGATTAAAAAAAACAACAGCAGGTGTTCCAGGTCTGGAAGAATACTTAAAAGAGTATGCTTGTGAGTAATTAATTTCTTTTATTAAATTTAGTGTGGCTTGATGATCTTTATCTGTTTCTCCAGGAAAACCAATTATAAAATCTCCAGATATTGCAATTTCTGGGTTATAATCTCTGATCTTTTCAATAACCTTTATATATTCAGCTGAAGTATGTTTTCTGTTCATCATTTTTAGCACTTTGTCAGAACCAGATTGAACTGGCAAATGCAAGTATGGCATTAATTTATCAATATCTCTATGGGCTTCAATAAGTTCTATATCTATATCAAGAGGATGGGAAGTTGTATACCTTATGAATTGAAGTTCTTTGATTTTTGCTAACTCTTCAATCAATCTTCCTAGACCCCAAATATTTTTATCTTTGTCAACAGCATTCCAAGCATTAACATTTTGTCCAAGAAGAGTGATTTCTTTAACACCAGAATCAATTAATTTTTTTGCTTCGTCTATTATTGAAGTTAAAGGTCTGGAATATTCTGCTCCTCTGGTATAAGGCACAACACAGAAGGTACAAAATTTATCACAACCTTCCTGAATAGTTAAAAAGGCTGAAGGGCTCCTATCAGAGATATGACAATTTAAATGATCAAATTTTGGAATTGTAGGAAATTCAATATCTATAAATTTGTTATTTTTTACAGGATCAACCTTAGATATTAACTCAGGGAGATTTTGATAAGATTGAGGGCCAACTACTATGTCAACCCATGGTGAACGTTTCATGATTTCTTTGCCCTGTGCTTGAGCAACACAACCAGCAACGGCGACAATAGACTTTTTACCAGTTTTTTCTTTTCTTAATTTAATTTTATCTCTAATGCGTCCTAGTTCAGAGTAAGTTTTTTCAACTGCTTTTTCACGTATGTGACATGTGTTTAAAACTATTAGATCCGCATTATCTTCATTATTATCTAATTGATAACCGTGTGGTTTTAGCAAATCTGACATTTTATCAGAATCATAAAAATTCATCTGACATCCGTGAGTTTTGATAAAAAGTTTTTTCATTAAATATGCATATATATTAAATGCCATTTACTGACAATAACATTATTTTGTAAGTTTTTTTGATAAAGCGCTAGCGTAAACTTTTTTTATTTGATTTTCTAAATATTTACTAAGATCTTTCCTGCTAGAAAAATTTTTTGCATTCACTTTGTCTAAATATATTAATTTTGCTTTTATAGATCTTAAATGTGCTAATGATGACAGGTGAGGTTTAAGATCCATATCACCATACCATGCTATTATAGGTCTTAACCATCTATTAATTGGCATTCCATTTAAGTCTGAATAAACTATAACTATTGGCTGAATGATAAAATTTTGACCTTCTACAGAAGAAAAAGAGCTTGATTTAAAATCTAATACTCTGTTCCCATCAGACGTTGTTCCCTCAGGAAAAATAAATATTTTCTCATCAGAGGATAATGATTTAAGAATATTATTTTTTTGATAAAGGCTGTCAGACCTATTTCTACTTATAAATATCGTTCTACCTAATCTAGCTAAAAATCCAAATAATGGCCAATTCTCAACTTCAGATTTTGCAACAAATCTTACTGGGTATATAGAGCCTAATATAGGTATATCTAAATATGATAGATGATTGCTGATATAAAGATTACAATCATTTGATGTATTTACTTCACCTTCTAATTCAATACGGACTGATAAAAGCCATATAAGTAGTTTATGAAAAATAACCGGTAACCATTTTCCAAAAAGGGGAATTATTTTTCCCAAAAGGAGCGTCATAATTATAAGAAGAATAGAAAATGATACAAAAACAATTAACTTTAGAATAAAAATGAAATTGTCTAAAAATGATAGATTGTCTATTGGACTATAATATGTATTTTGCTTAACTGTCACAATCAATCACTTTAATTTAAGAATTTATTCTTGTATTTTTCATCTATGTTCTCTGTTTGGACAACCACACAAAGGTCAATTGTATTGAAATCATAATCGACAAAAAAACTGTCACTTATTCTCCCCCCAACTCTGAGATATCCTTTTATAAGTGGAGGTAATTTTGCAAAAGTTCTTAAATCACTCTCATTAAAATGGTTTTTATTAAGAACTGGATAATTGTTATTGTCTAAACTTTTAACTGACATCTCGTCTGGTAGAGAAAAATTACTTCTTAAATAAGAAAATTCCCTTGAAAATTTTTGAACGTCTGTTCCCGGAAAACTTGCACATCCAAATAATATATTTATGTCATATAACTTAATATATTCAGCAATCGCCTTCCAAAGAAAATTCATTGTAGTTCCATTTCTGTAATCTTTATGAACACAAGATCTTCCTAATTCTAATATTTGTGGATGATTGTATGAATTAAGTATATTGGTAAGGTCAAACTCTGACGATGTATAAAATCCTCCAAAATGTGAAGCTACGTCACCACGTATCAATCTATACGTACCTACAATTTTGTTTTTAATTCCTTTTCGCTTCTTATCTATAACTATTAAGTGATCAGCAAATTTATCAATTTTGTCATAATCTAATCTCATCATCTTTTTTGGAAATGTTGGCCTAGCTTTTTTTTCTTTATAAAAAACAGAGTATCTTAGAGCTTGGGCTTTCTTTAGCTCTGATTTGGTATCTACTAGTTTAATGATGAAGTCTCCAAATTCAATTTTTGGAAATATTTTATTTTTTATTAATGGTTTTATTTGAAAAATTTTGTTTTTAAGAAGAAAATTTAAATTTTCACCTTTTGACTGCTTTAAGTCTAAATTTTCACGTACTTTATTAAGTAACACCATAGCACCTATATAATATTAATCATTCTTAATATAAGTTTTAAGTATTTCATTTTTATTAAAGCTTAGCGTAAAACCTCAATGCATCTATCCGAGATCTTTTATCGTTTGCATAATATCCTTTTCTAACACCAATTTTTTGAAATCCATTCTTAAGATAAAAGTTAATCGCATTTACATTTTCAATTGATACTTCCAGAAATATTTTTTTTATATTAAGTTTTTTAATTTCATTGATCAATATTGATCCATAATTTTTTCTTTGATGGGACTTTATTATACAAATCCTAATTATTTCTATTTCATCCCTTACATGAAAAAAACAAACGAAACCTATAATTTTGATTTTTTCAATTTTCCAAATTACATGGGATTCGTTCATTTCAAAACTTTTTAATTCATTTATTGATATAGGGTGTTTAAAAATACTTTTTTCAATTTGAATCAAAGTTTTATAATCACTTTTTTTACATAGACTAATATGAACCATTTCTAGTTTATCTCAGGAGATCTAACATAAATAGGTTTAAGCTCATCAAAAGCTATTTTTGAACTTTTATAATTAATATTATTTTTTGTAATATATAAACCTAGTTTTCCAACCCAAACTGCATCTGGAATTTGGTTTGATTTTTTATAAAAATTTATGTTTAGTGATTTATTTTTTAATAAACTTGAAATGAAACCAACATACAAAAAGTTTCCAACCACCAATTTGTTTTCTTTTAAATAAAGTGAAAAGTTTTCTATTTTAATTGGTTCTATGTTATTGATGTCAGAAAAAGGTAGCAACCTCTTGTTACAATTATTAATCTTAAACAACTGCAGGAATTGATCATTTCTTTTTGTATCAATTGAGGCAAGAATATATTCAACATTTATATTTTTTGCTTCATTTAGTGCAGACATTGCCAAACCAGCTAGAGAATTAATTCCTAAAATTTTCATATGCTTGTTAGATAAATATATTCCCTTCGCAGCCGAAATTAATGCCCGTATACTTGTAAAACTACCAGGACCACAACCGACTACTAACAATGACACACTTTGGAATGTTATTGAATTATCTGTCATGAACTTTTTAATTGTTGGAATAATTATTTCAGATAATTCATTTTTTATTTTAATTGATAATTTGTTGAATACCTTACTATTACTTAACAAGGTAAGCGATAAATTTGATGTACTAGTTTCAATAGAAAAAATCATTGTCTTCTTTTTATAAATATTCAAAAAAAAGTAGTATAATTCAAAATTACAATATATTAAATTGAACAGCTAAAAGTTTAAATATAAAATATTTGAGGATAAGATGTATTATATATTAGCACTTTTGTTTTTTATGTTTCCTAATATGTCATATTCACAGGAAAATGAAACAGAAGAAATTAAGAATGTAAATTACGCGTCTGTAATAATGTATCATAGATTTGGTGATAGTAGATATCCTTCAACAAATATTAAAAAAGAACAATTTCTTGAGCATGTTAAAGAATTGTTAAAACCTAAATATAACGTAATTAATATTGAACAAGCTCTTCAAGGTATAAATAATATTAAACTTATAAAAGATAAATCTGTTGTCATAACTATTGATGATGCTTACTCATCAGTTTATAAATATGCGTGGCCTATCTTTAAAAAACATAATTTTCCTTTTACTTTGTTTGTTTCCACAGATGTGATCGATAATAAAACGCCTGGTTATATGAGTTGGGAAGAGATCCGAATCCTGAGAGATAATGGTGTAACTATTGGAAGCCAAACCAAGTCCCATCCTCATATGTATAAAATTAACAAAGAAAAAATAATTAATGAACTCACAATTTCTAATAAACGATTTATTGATGAGATTGGGAGTAGGCCTGAAATTTTTGCATATCCTTATGGCGAATATAACCAAGAGGTTTTAGAACAAGTGAAATTACAAGGTTTTATTGCAGCTTTTGGTCAACATTCAGGAGTTGCACATAAAAGCTTAGGCATGTTTGAATTGCCTAGATTTGCTATGAATGAAAAATATGGTGGCATAGATAGGTTTTTGTTGGCAATAAACGCCTTGCCAATGCCCATTTCTGATCTTTCGCCTAAAGATCCAGTACTTTCAAAAAATCCTCCATCATATGGTTTTACTTTATCAAACCTTATAGAGCCAAAAAACGCAGTAAAATGTTTTGCAAATAATGGATTAAAAACAGAAACAAAAAGACTTGGGAAAAATAGAATTGAAGTTAGATTAAGTGGCCCATTTTTAAAGGGTAGAGGTAGAATTAATTGTACTATGGCTGGGAAAAATAATAGATGGCGATGGTTAGGAAGACAATTTATAATAAAATAGAATTTAATTCTAATAACTTTCTAATTTAGCATTTCGAAATCTGTACAACTTATTGCTTTTAATCATATTTTCAATTTTTGTAACATATTCAAATCCTATTTCAGCATATTTGTTTAGAAAATTAGCTGTATCATAACCTGTTATATTTTTTCCAGTTTTATATTTCATAGCTCTAAAGTTTCTCATTTCGGCGTAGGCTGGATGACGATTTAAGTTTAAAATATACGAATTTAAAGATTCTAATAAATTCTCAAAATTTTTAACTGCAAAGTTTGCATATAAATTTCCTCTTGGTTTAATTCCAACATTTTTTTTCCAAGTCCATTCTCCGAAAAGAGCATTTCCTTCTTGAGCAAACCTTGAAGATCCCCATCCACTTTCAATTATAGATTGTGACAATATCATAGCTAAAGGGATTTTATTAATTTTCATCAATAATTCATTTTTAACTTTGACTATATTTTTTTTTGCAAGATTACCAAAATTTATTTTTTCAAAATTTTTTACATTATACTTTTTTGCTAAATTTTCAATTTTGTGAATATTATTTGATAAAAAAGCATCCTTCATTAACTTTCTCTCTTCTAAAACTAATTCATTTCCCCTAAGTGCTATAGGTAAGAGAATACTTATAAATACGTTCTTTTTTGTTTGAGTTTCAAATTCATTAATGTTTTTTGGGATATAAGGGAAATACATCCTTGGTATAGGAAGATTATTTTCTACATAATACATAATTTTCTTGGACCATTCAGTCACAATATCTTTATTATTAATTTGATTTGATGATAAATAGTTTTTATTTATGTTGAATTTATCCAGTTGATTAGTTTCAACTGACGGCTTATTCAAATTTCTAGTAAATAATCTAAAATCGAAGACAGGAGAATCTATTTTAAAAATTGCTAGTCCTAAGGAACCACTTAGTAACAATAATATAAGCAATGGTATAAAAAAAATATTATAAGATTTTTTTTCACAAAGATTACTAATTTCTAATTTATATTTTTTTAACATAAATTTTTATGTTTAATTACAATTCTGCAGCCTTAACTTCTGTAACTTCAGGGATATAATGTCTAAGCATATTTTCAATACCCATTTTTAAGGTTGCAGTACTTGACGGACAACCCGCACATGCGCCTTTCATTTGCAGTGTTACAACACCTGCTTCGAATGAACAAAAGGATATATCGCCTCCATCCATCGCAACAGCTGGTCTTACACGAGTCTCTAAAAGATCTTTGATCTGTTTTACAATCTCAGTATCTTCGGCACTGTCGTTGACTTGAATTTCTTTTTCATTGTTGAAAGCAGGTAGACCACTTGAATAATGTTCCATTATTCCTGTAAGTATCGAGGGTTTTAAATTATTCCATTCTAAATCAGTTTCTTTTGTTACAGAAATAAAATCTGAAGAAAGAAATACTCTGCTAACACCATCAATTTCAAAAAGCCTAGAAGCCAATGGTGAACTAGCTGAAGATTCTTTGTTAGAATAATCAACACTGCCAGTTTTTAAAACAGTATCACCCGGCATAAACTTCAAAGTGTCTGGGTTAGGTGTGTCTTCGGTCTGAATAAACATTTTTTTATCTCCCTTTATATACATAGCAGTTTTTTTTTAAATTTCCATAAGTAAACTTAATTAATTAACAAACCCAACTAATTTTTTAACATCTTTCAAAACTGGCTCAGCTATTTCTTTAGCTTTTTGTTCTCCATTTTTTAAAATTTTATCGATTTCATTTCTATACTTTAGGAGACTTCTCATTTCACGTGAAATGGGACTTAAAGTTTCAATTGCCAAATCTATCAATCTTGGCTTAAAATAAGAAAAGCCCTTCCCCGAAAATTCTATTAATGCTTTTTCTAATGTCTGATCTGATAATGAAGAATAAATACTCATTAAATTATGTGCTTCAGGTCTATCTTTTAGCTCCTCTATAGTATCTGGCAGTGGATGAGGATCAGTTTTAGCTTTTTTAATTTTGTTTGATATTTCCTCAGCAGTGTCAGTTAAGTTAATTCTGGAAGCGTCAGAAGCGTCAGATTTACTCATTTTTTTCGTACCATCTCTTAAGCTCATTACACGAGTGGCCTCACCTATAATTTGTGGCTCAGGTAAATTAAAAAAGTCGTCTTCTTCATCTGAGGTAAACATATTGTTAAAAGAAGATGCAATATCTCTAGCCAATTCTATATGTTGTTTTTGATCATCACCAACAGGAACGTGAGTTGATTTGTATAAAAGAATATCTGCAGCCATCAAAACTGGATATCCATATAAACCAACTGTAGCATTTTCTCTATTTTTGCCAGCTTTCTCTTTAAATTGAGTCATACGATTCAACCACCCAATTCTACATACACAATTCAATATCCAGGCTAATTCAGCATGTTCTTTAACCGAGGATTGATTGAAAAGAATTGACTTATCAATATCTATACCTGAAGCAATAATTGCAGCAGTAACCTCATGAGTGGAAGATCTAAGTTTTGATGGTTCCTGAGGTACTGTAATTGCATGTAAATCTACGATTGAAAAAATTGAGGAAATATCATTTTGAAGATTAACCCAATTTTTAATTGCTCCTAAATAATTACCAAGGTGTAAATTTCCTGTTGGTTGTATCCCGGAAAAAATTCTTTTTTGTAAATGGTCTGATTGTAAGTTTGTCATGGTTTTACTTTCCTGAATTTAAGAACCTTAGAAATTAGCAATTCTTGAGGAATATATCTTAAAATATAGGTTGTCAAAAAATACGATAACAAACCAAATAAGACTAAAAATAATAAAATAGTAATATTATCAAAATTATAAATGTTTAAAATGTAAAAAATCGATTTCATAATCAATATCATTAAGAACGATGTTAAAATTATCTTTAATGAATATATCAACAAAAAGAAGGAATTAAATTCATCATATTTAAAATTAAATTTAAATTTTGGTATATTTCCCTTTTTTATTAATAATATTAAATATGTAATAGATCCTATCCAGGATACCAGTGAAGTAGCTAAGGCAATACCTGAGTGTTTTAAATAATGCATTAATATAAATGAGAAAAGAATATTGAGTAATAATAATATTAAGCCAATATTCATTGGAGTTTTAGTGTTTCCCTCTGCTAGAAATGCAGGTTGACAAGATTTTAGTATAATAAAAGCAGGAATACCAAAAGCATAAGCAATTAATGCCTGGGCAGTTTGATTGGTTTCCAAAGAGCTAAACTCCCCTCTTTCAAATAAAACGCTAATAAATAGATCTGAAAAATTAATAAAAACAAAAGATGAGGGTATAGAAAAAAATAATCCTATTTTTATTGAAATCATTAATTCTTTAGAAAATTGTTTCTTATCTTTAATTGCACTTGATTTAGATAACGACGTTAGCAAAGCTGTGCTTAATGCAATTCCTATTATACCTAGAGGTAACTGGGCAATTCTATCTGCGAAATAGAGATAGGAAATAGAACCAAAACCTAATAGGCTTGCTAGAATAGTATCTACAAGGAGATTAATTTGTAATATCCCACCGCCGAATGCTGCAGGTATAAATTTTTCCCATGTTTTTTTAAAATATTTTTGGATTTCATCCCGTTCTTTTATAGTGTCGCTTTTAATATTCAATTTTTTAAATTGTAAAACACCAAACTTTTTAATCATTATTAAAGTAAATGCTAATTGAAGTATTCCTCCTAAAACCGTTGCTACAGCGAGTGGTAAGGGTTTAATTGACAAATTATCACTTATAAAAAAACAACTTAATATTAAGCAAACATTTAAAATAATTGGAGAGGAAGATAAAATCCAAAACTTACCAGAAACATTTGTAGCAACTCCTAAAAGAGCTACGATAGATATTAAAGGCATGAAGATTATTGTTATTCTTGTTAGTATAGTTATTTTATCTAAAACTAAGTCATTGTCTAAAAAACCTGGGGCTAGAAAATATATGCAAAAGGGCATTATGATTTGGAGAATAATCATTAATAAGAATAAAAAAGTAGCTGCACGAAAAATAAATTTTTTAAGAAATTTATCGGCAAATATCTTACCTTTTTTTTCTATTAACTTTGAATAAATTGGTAAGAAAGCTGAAGTTAAGGCCCCTTCCGCTGTGATTCTTCTAAATAAATTTGGTAACTTAAATGCAATTAAAAAAATATCTGAAAAAACACCCGCACCTAGGAATGCTGCAATGAATATATCTCTCATAAAACCAGATATACGGCTAAGGAATGTTAGTGTAGCAGATTGTGTAAAACCTTTAATAAAAAAAGATGTTTTATCTTTCATTCAAAATCTCATTATTCTATTTATTGGTTTACATAATCTATTTCTTTTAATTCCTCTAAAATGGAATTCTTAACTTTTTCAATAGTTGTATTATCATCCACTTTTGAACCAAATGCATTCTTTAAATAAAATATATCAACAACCCTGTCACCATAAGTAGAAACATTTGCTGTATTTATTTGAAGACCTAAAGTTGTTATTATCTTTGTGATTTTATAAAGAACTCCAGGCGCATTTTTACATTTTATATCCAATATAGTATATTGATCGCTTGTCTTATTATCAATAATGACCCTAATTGGTGACTTTACAGCTCTAAAACGTGCTGGAATTTCTTTCCATTTTATATTTAGAGCTTTTTCTATATTAAAATTTCCTTCTAAACCTTTTGTAATAGTTTCTATTAATTTTTTTCTTAGATTAATATCAGAGATTGGCTTTCTTTCCTTATTTTGTAAGAAAAAAGTATCTAAAGCGTATCCATCTGACCTTGTAATAATTTTAGCGCTAACAATATCATATCCAGATGAGGCAACCAAACCAGATATTTGTGAAAATAAACCGTGATGATCTGGAGTGATAACTAAAAGCTCAGTTGCTTTTAATTTACTGTCATTAGATAAGTAGACCTCTAGCTTTTTTGAATAATTTTTCATTGAAGTAAATATTTCATAATGATTAACAACAGATGGTAAATTAAATGTCCCCCAATAATTATTATAAAATTTACTACAATATGTTTTAATATCTAAATCATTCACACCTTTGTTATTTAAATATCTTATTAAAAGTTCTTTAGATGATTTAAGAGGTTCTGTTATTTTGGAAATTTCTTGAGGGGGTTTAAGTAAATCGTAGGTTTTGATATAAAGTTCTTTTATCAAAGCACCTTTCCAATCATTCCAAACATCTGGGCCAACCCCTCTGATATCAGCAACTGTCAGAGCTAAAAGTGATTTTAACTTATCAATAGATCTTACTTGTTTTGCAAAATTCTTAATTACTTTTGGGTCACCTAATTCATATCTAAACGCAGTTTTACTCATTAATAGATGATGTAATACTAACCATTCAACCATTTTAGTTTCTTCTTTATTTAGCCCTAACCTGGGGCATATTTTAGAAGCAATTAATGATCCATTTTCAGAGTGATCACCCTTTTTTCCTTTAGCAATATCATGTAACAACATCGCTACAAATAATGATTTGTAAGATTTAATTTCTAAAATTGCACTGCTTGTTAAAGGTGCAAAATCACTAAATTTGCCACTTCTTAAATAATGAAGATTAGAAATTGTAAAAATTGTATGTTCATCAACGGTATACGAATGATACATATCAAATTGCATCAACCCTACAATTTTTTGAAATTCAGGTATGAACTGTCCTAAAATATTCGCCTCATTCATTAATCTAAGAGTTCTTGTTGGGTCCTTATCACTTGTTAAAATATTCAAAAACATTTTGTTAGCTTCTACATTTTGTCTCACCTTTAAATTTATTGATTTTCTCAAACTTGTTATTTGTCTTAAAGTTTTAGGGTGAATGTCTATATTATTAATATGAGAAATATAAAAAAGTTTTATTATATTGATAGGATTTTCTGTCAGTATTTCTCTTTCATAAGAAAATAAACGACCTACTTCTAATCTAAAAGGAGTTATGTTCTTTCTTTTTTTAAAGCTTAAGAAACTCATCCTTAAAGGTTTATTAAATTCTGTCTCTATAGCAGCACAAAATATTCTTGTTAAATTACCTACTGTTTTTGTCGCAAGAAAATATCTTTTCATAAACCTTTCTACATCTTTATGAGTAATTGTATTCTTGAAGTTCATACTTTTCGCGATTTCAAGCTGGGCGTCCATTGCAAGTCGATCATCTTCTCTATTTGCTCTATAATGTAAATGACATCTTACAGACAATAAAAATCTCTGAGCTTCAGCAAATGGAACTGCTTCTTCTTTTGTTAAAGCACCTACATTAATTAATTTTGAAATAGTATCTACTTTATAAGCAAATTTTAATATCCAAATAAGTGTATGGAGATCTCTTAATCCTCCCTTACCATCTTTAACATTAGGTTCAACAACATACCTTGATTCTCCAAATCTTTTGTGTCGCGTTTCGGATTCTTTTAATTTTGCTTCTACAAAATCTAAAGTTTTAGTATTATTAATGAATGTTTTGAATTTTTTATTTAGTAAGTCATAGATATCATAATTCCCTGCTACAAAACGTTTTTCTAAAAGACTGGTGGAGATTGTTAAATCTGACCTGCTTTTTTCAATACAATCGTCTATAGTTCTAGTTGAATGACCAACTGTATATCCCAAATCCCATAATATATATAAAATTAACTCAACTACATTTTCAATTTTTTTTGTATCATTTTTTCTTAATTTATTTGGTAAGAGAAATAATATGTCTAAATCTGAGTGCGGAGATAATTCTCCTCTTCCATATCCTCCTACGGCTATTAAAGTAAGTTGATAATGCTTATTACCTAGACTATGAAAATATGAGTTTTTAAATATAACTTTTAGTAAGCTATCAATTAAAATTACATTTAGACCCACATTAAGGGAGCCATCGGATGTTGCTAAAAATTTATTTTTAATCAGCTTTTTATTATGATCCATTTGAATTTTTAAAATTTTAAATAACTGATCCCTAAAAATTTTTGTGTCAACCTCATCAATATTTGTATCGTTTATCTCATATAACTCTTTTGTTTGATTTTTTGCGTAGTTTATTGGTTCCATACTTTGAAACCATATTGCATTTTGATTAATTGCATCTTTAGGTGATATCTCGGTATCAACTGATTTATGAGCATTGTGTTTATTAAATAATGAAAATTTACTTTTAAAATTCATTTTATTCATTTGCATTTCTCAATAATTTAAGTTTATATAATATATCTAGTGATTGACGTGGAGTGATCTCGTCAACATTAATACTATCAAATTCCTTAAAAAAATACTCATGCTCGTTAGATTTAGAAAGAGCTGGATATTCTTTTCTCATATCTTGTTTTTCCCTATCTTTTTGTTTAAAATTAGATAGTAATTTTGAGGCTTTCTTTGTAACAGCTAAAGGAATACCTGCTAATTTTGCAACATGAATACCATAAGACTTATCAGCTTCACCATCCAAAATTTTATGCATAAAAATTATTGTGTCATTCCATTCTTTTATAGACATTTTATGACAAGACAAGTTGCTAAGGCTTTCCTTTAAACTTGTTAGTTCATGATAATGAGTAGCAAATAATGTTCTAGGTTTAATTTGTTCATGTAAATATTCTAACACTGACCAAGCAATTGCTAACCCATCAAAAGTAGAAGTACCCCGTCCAATTTCATCTAGTATGACCAATGATTTATCTGTAGCAGTATTGAGGATAAGTGATGTTTCTATCATTTCAATCATAAAAGTGGATTGTCCTTTTGCTAAATCATCTGATGCTCCTACTCTGGAAAAGATTTTGTCGAATACACCTATGTTTGCTTTTTCAGCAGGAACAAATAAACCTGCTTGTGCCATTATAACTATAAGTGCATTTTGCCTAAGATAAGTCGATTTTCCTGCCATATTAGGTCCAGTTATCAACCAAATCAGATCTTTTTTATTCAAAATACAATCGTTTAAAATAAAAGATTTTTCAGACAAACTCATTTGTTGTTCTACAACAGGATGCCTCCCTCCAATAATTTCTAAGCTTTTTTCCTCTACTATATTTGGGCAAGTATAATTTCTACACACTGATTGGTTAGCAACCATAATTGAAATATCTAATTCAGAAATTGAAAGTGCAATATTTAAAATTTCTTTACCTTTATCTATTATCTGAGTTGCAAAATCATTAAAAATATCAACCTCAATTTTAAGAGCTTTTTCAAATGAATTTAATATTTGATTCTCAATATTATTTAGCTCAACTGTAGTAAATCTGGATGTCTGGGCTGTTGTTTGTCTATGGATAAATAAATCAACATTTCTTAATGATTCATCATGCAGTGCTCTTACTTCAATATGATATCCTAGCATTCTATTATGCTTAATTTTTAATGAGTTAACATTAGTTAATTCTGAATATTTTTTTTGAAGTTTTGTTATATGTTCTAATTCATTATTTCTAAAATTTCTAAGGAGATCTAGCTCCTTGTTGTATCCTTCTTTTATAAAGTTACCTTCTTTTGCAATAACCGGAACATTTGATTTTAAAGCTTTCGAAATTTTTAAAAATATACTGTAATCAATGTCTAAATTGTTGATTATACAGTTTAGCAATGAAGGAGTTGGTTTGACTTGATTATGTGAAATCAAATTTTCATAAATTCCTTTTATAATCAAAAGACCGCTAGACATCAAAAGCAAATCCCTTGGGCCACCTCTTGACAATGATATTCTAGAAAGGGACCTTTCAATATCAGGTATGTTTTCAAAATCTATTTGATATTGTGATATATTTATATTATTTTCTAAGACCCAATTTGTTAAATCATACCTATCTTGAATTTGTTCGATTTTATAAAAAGGCTCGATTACTCTCTGTTTTAATAATCTTGCTCCACATGCAGTTTTTGTTTCATCCAAACAAGAAATTAAACTGCCTTCACTACCCCCTGAGAGATTCTTAAAAATTTCAAGTGACTTTTGAGTAAAATAATCAATCTCTAAAAAATTATTCTGTGTTTCAGTTTGAATCATTGAAAGAATTGGAATTTTTCCACATTGTGTTAATTTCAAATATGAAAGCAATACTGCCGCTGCCTTAATTTCTCCTTCACTGAAAGCGCCAACACCTTCTAATGAAACAATGGAATAATAAGAGAGTATTTGATCTAAGCAGGATGGATAATGAAATAGACTTGATGGTTGTTTTTTCAGAATTGAGTGCCATTCCTCTACAATTAAATCTAAATCAAAATCTTCAGAAATTAGTAATTCTGAAAAATCCATTCTTAATAGGAAATTAGCTAATAATTGTTTTCTATTGGATTTATTATCTTCTAATATATTTCTTGATTTGAAAGATCCTGTTGAAACATCTACCCATGCTATAGAGGCAGAACTATTATTATCAGATATAGCACCCAGAAAATTATTAGTTTTTCTTTCAAGTAGATTATCTTCTGTCAAAGTTCCAGGCGAGATTATTCTTACTACCTCCCTTTTAAGCGGCCCTTTTTTTAACTTTATTTTAGCCTCTTCTGCTGTTTCGGTTTGCTCGCATACAGCAACATTAAAACCTTTTTTGATTAACTTGGGCAAATAATTATCTGCTGAATGAAATGGAACACCGCACATAGGAATTTCTTTACCATTAGATTTGCCTCTTTTGGTCAAAGCTATATCTAATGCTTTAGAAGCAACAACCGCATCTTCAAAGAATAACTCATAAAAATCACCCATTCTATAAAAAAGTAAAGCGTCTTTATGTTGATTTTTTATATTTAAATACTGCTCCATCATTGGAGTATTTACATTATTCACAATAAAAAGTTTCCTTTTGAAAGAGCTTAAATCAACTTTATTTATAATTTGATCATTAATGGATAAAATATAATTTATTAAGACCTTTTTAAAAAAGTAAGTTATAGTTAATAACTAATTATTTTAAGTTTTTGAGGGGAAAATGTCTACTAACAAAAAAGATGACACTATAAAATCAAATTTAGAAAAAGAAGCTTTAGATTATCACAAAAAAGGTCGCCCTGGTAAATTGGAAATAACACCAACAACACCTTTAATTAGTTCTCATGATTTGTCTTTAGCATACTCACCAGGTGTAGCAACACCATGTATTGAGATAGAAAAGACACCCGAAACAATTTATGACTATACTTCAAAAGGAAACATAGTTGCAGTTATTTCAAATGGAACAGCCGTTTTAGGTCTCGGTAATATTGGTGCTTCTGCATCAAAACCTGTAATGGAGGGAAAAGCTGTATTGTTTAAAAAGTTTGCTGATATTGATGGTATTGATTTAGAAATAGATACGGAAGATACAGAAAAATTTATTGACGCAGTTTCCTTACTTGAGCCGAGTTTTGGCGGTGTTAATCTAGAAGACATAAAAGCTCCTGATTGTTTTATAATTGAACAAAGATTAAGAGAAAAAATGAAGATTCCAGTTTTTCATGACGATCAACATGGGACAGCAATTGTTACTGCTGCTGGAATAATAAATGCACTTCATTTAACTAATAGAAAGATAAAAGAAACAAAGTTTGTTTGTAATGGGGCAGGTGCTGCTTCTATAGCTTGTGTTGAACTTTTAAAAGGTATGGGAGCACAAAATAAAAACATTATTTTAGTAGACCGAGATGGGGTTATATACAAAGGTAGGCAAACTAATATGAATCAATGGAAATCTGGACATACTGTAGAAACAAAAGCTAGAACTTTAGAAGATGCTTTTAAAAATTCAGATGTTTTCTTAGGATTATCTGTTCCAGGTTCTGTTACAAAAAAAATGGTGCAAAGTATGGCTGATAAACCAATTATATTTGCTATGGCAAATCCAACACCAGAGATTATGCCAGAAGAAGTAAGGAGTGTAAGGTCAGATGCTATTATAGCTACTGGAAGATCTGATTATCCTAATCAAGTAAATAACGTGCTCGGATTTCCTTATGTCTTTAGAGGTGCTCTTGATGTAAGGGCAACCATGATTAATGATGAAATGAAAATTGCTGCAGCAAATGCTATTGCTGAATTAGCTAGAGAGGATGTTCCTGATGAGGTTAATGCTGCTTATCATGGAGTACAATTACATTACGGTAATGATTATATAATACCTGCACCTTTTGATCCAAGACTCATTTCGTCTGTCTCATCTGCAGTTGCAAAAGCGGCAATGGATACTGGCGTTGCAAAAAAACCCATTAAAAATTTAGAAGCATATAGAAGAGAATTAGAAGGTAGAACTAACCCTATAGCCTCTATTCTCGAACCAATAAAATCAAGAATAAAAAGTAAAAAACAAAAAGTTGTTTTTGCTGAGGGTGAAGAAGAAAAAACCATACGAGCAGCGTTATCATTTTATAATTCAGGCTTTGGAATTCCAATCTTAATTGGAAGAGAAAATAGAGTTAAAGAAACTATGGAACAAGTTAACTTGGAAGGTCTAAATGAATTAATAATTCATAATGCCAGTTTAAGTAAAAACAATCAAAAATACACAGATAGTCTATATGAACGACTTCATCGATACGGACATTTAAGAAGGGATTGTCAACGATTAATTAACCAAGATAGGAATGTTTTTGCTGCATCTATGGTGTCTGCTGGTGACGCAGATGCTATGGTTACTGGAGTGACTAGACCTTTTGGACGATGCTTTGATGACATTACAAAAGTTATTTCAACAAAAAATGATGAAAGTTTTTTGTCAATGTCTATGATGGTTTCTAAAGAGCGGACTGTTTTTATTGGTGACGTAAATATACATGATATGCCAAATGCAGAACAATTAGCTAATATTGCCACAGGTATAGCTAATACAGTTAAAAGTCTGGGTTATACTCCCCGTGTGGCCTTATTGTCATTTTCTAATTTTGGGAGCTTAACCAGACCTAGTTCAAAAAACTTAAAAGAAGCAGTAAATATATTGAATACAAGAAATGTTGATTTTGAGTTTGACGGTGAAATGACACCTGAGGTTGCTTTAGATTACGATCTCATTAAAGAAAATTATCCATTTTGTAGACTTTCTGGCCCAGCTAATGTTCTAATTATGCCGAGTCTTTTATCTGCCAATATTTCTTTTAAGTTATTACAAAAACTTGGAGGAGGTTCAATCTTAGGTCCTCTAATGATAGGTGGGGAAAAACCATTTCAAATTGTACAAATGGGTTCATCTGTATCAGATATTATTAATTCTGCATCTATTGCAACTTACAATTCTTTATACTCTAATTAAGAAATGTTTTAAGAGGAACTCTAGGTCTTGCACCAGTATATTTAATTATATCTGCAGCTACCTTACATCCTAATTTTCCGCACTCTTCAATTGAGTATTTATTAGTTAAACCAAACAGAAACCCCGAAGCAAATATATCACCTGCACCAGTTGTATCCACTAGATCATTTACTTTAATGGGAGTTACTAAATTTTCAATCTGATTTTGAAAAACGATGGAACCTTTAGATCCCAAAGTAATTGCTCCAACCTCTACATTTTCTTTAATTTTTTTTAAACTTTCTTGCAAATTCAATTGATATAAACTTTTTATCTCTGCCTCATTAGCAAAAATAATGTCAACAAATTCACTAATTAAATCAGAAAATTCTTCTCTATGTCTATCCACACAAAATGAATCTGACAAACTTAAGGCCACCTTACAACTATGAACTTTAGCTAATTTACAACAATAATAAATAGCTTTTTTGGCATCAGTTTGATCAAATAAATAGCCTTCTATGTAAATTATTTTGCTATTAATAATTAAATCTGTGTTAATACAATCTGTGTTAAATTGAATACTTGCTCCTAAATACGTATTCATACTTCTTTCTGCATCTGGGGTAACTAAAACAATACTCTTTGAGGTTTTTCCCAATGTCTGAGTAATTTTATTTTCAAAAAAAACACCAGAATTATTAAGATCTTTTGAAAATAAGATTCCAAAATCGTCGTTACCTATTTGTCCAATGAAAGAACAGTTTCCTCCAAATGAACTGAAACCTACAGCAGTATTTGCTGCACTACCACCAGAGATTATGATTGGATTTTTTAAATAATTTAAAATTAAATTAGATGACTTTTCATCTATAAGTTGCATAGACCCCTTTGGGATTTTTAGTTCTTTTAAATTTTCATCCGAAAATTTAGAGATGATATCTACAATAGCATTCCCAATAAAACAAATTTGATAATTTGACATTATCATTTTCCTAAAAATTAATTTTTAATTAGACTTAATAGTTAACAATATTTATGAATATCATTTATGAAATCAAATCTAAACAAAATTATTTTAAACTTTGCCTTAATTTTATTTCTTAGTTCTTGCCATACCTTCGAACATCAAAATATTTTTCTTGAAACTAAAAAAAGAGATGAAATACAGTATAAAGAAATAGATGATTTGAAAGAAAAAAGTACAAAAACTAAAATTGACGACATTGATAAAAATAGACCTTCAAATGAAATTGAAATGGCACCAATAAACATACCCAAACAGAAACAAAAAGTTAAAACTGTTGCTCTTAGTAAAAACATAAACATTCCTAAAACTAAAATATTTAAACTTGATTTAATTAAAAATTGGTCTGAAAAAAAATTAGTCCAAAAGATGGGACAAAGTGATTTTATCAAAGAAGAAGGTAAATTAAAAAGTTATCAATATTATTTTTCAAGCTGTTTTTTAGATATTTTCTTTCTTAAAAGAAAGAATAGTTATTATGTCAAACATATACAAACACGATCTACAAAACTTTATGGAAAAATCAAACCTGAAAAATGTTTAAAGGAAATAAGTAACAAAATAAACAGATATCCATAATTCCTACCCACCATTTATTAGAACATCTGATAAACTATATAAACCAGGGTCTGCTGTCGCAGCCCAATGAGACGCTCTCAAAGCTCCTGAAGCAAAAATTGACCTGTCGGTAGCCTTATGAACTAATTCTATTCTTTCTCCGGAGTTGGAAAAAATTACAGAATGTTCTCCCACAACATCTCCTCCTCTTAAAACTGCAAAACCTATTTCGGATTCTTTTCTTTTTCCAACTATACCGTTTCTTGAGACTGACTTTACATTTGATAAGTCTTGACCTCGTGCTTCTGCCGCTGCTTTTCCAAACAACAATGCTGTACCAGATGGTGCGTCTATTTTATGCTTATGGTGCATCTCTAGTATTTCAATATCCCATTCAGCACCTAACATTTGTGTTGAATTTGAAACTAAACTAGATAATAGAGTCACTCCTATAGAGAAATTTGCAGAATAGACTATGGGAATTTTTTTAGATAAGTTAAGTAATTCTTCTTCTTGAAATTTATTTAATCCAGTAGTTCCTATTACTATAGACAAATTATTTTCATAGCATTTTCTTGCGTGAAACATGGTTGCTTCTGGAACAGTAAAGTCAATGAGTACATCTGAATTTTGAAATAAAGATGAAGTATCAGTATTTAATTCTTTCGAAATCTTGGCCTTACCAACTAATACTCCAATATCAATGCCAACCTCATCTTCATTCGGTAAACAAGTGGAACTAGATAAATTAAATTTTTCATTTTCTATAATTAAACCAAGTAACGTTTTACCCATGCGACCATTTCCACCTGGAATAGAAACAGAGATTTTTTTCATATTTAGCTCTTTTTTACGATTACATAAATTATGTTATACATTAATATCAATTATTGTATTAGTTTTTTAAATCTACTAGTCTTAGGGCTAATTTTGTCAACACCTAAATCTTTAATCTGTTTAAATAAATCTTCTTGTTTTCTTGAAATACCAACTGGTGTTTCCACATTTATTTGGACATACTGATCACCTCTAGCTCCACCTCGCAATCCGGGCATACCTTTACCTTTCATTCGTAAACGAGTACCACTCTGTGTTCCAGAACTTAAATTCATTTTGGCTTTTGAACCATCGATACAAGGAACTTGTATTGAGTTGCCTAAAACAGCGTCAATAAATGATACAGGAACCTCAATAAATGTGTCCTTGCCATCTCTTTGAAATATAGAGTGGTCTTTAATCTCAATGAAAATATATAAATCTCCGGGTGATGAACCTCTTGCACCAGCTTCTCCCTCACCTGAAAGGCGAATGCGGGTCCCATTATCTACACCTGCAGGCACATTTACAGAAAGTTTTTTATTTTTATTAACTCGTCCCTGACCTTTACAAACTCTACAAGGGTCTCCAATAATTTCGCCTGCACCAGAACACGCCGCACACGTTCTTTCAATTGTAAAGAAACCTTGTTGGGCTCTCACTTTTCCATAACCACCACATTGGCTACATTGTTTTGGTTGAGATCCTTTATTAGCTCCTGATCCATTACAAGGTTCACACTTTGTCGGTACTGTCAAAGAAATTTCAACTTGATCACCTGAATAAGCTTGTTCTAGTGAAACTGACAGGTCATATCTTAAGTCTGATCCTGTGGATGCTGATCTCCTTTCAGAACCACCTCCCATACCAAACATATCTTCAAATATATCAGAAAATCCACCACTCCCAAATCCTGAAAACCCTCCAGAAGCTCCTCCACTAGAACCTTGAGAAAAAGCGGCATGACCGTACTGATCATATGCTGCTTTTTTTTGAGGATCCTTAAGTATTTCGTAAGATTCAGAAATTTCTTTGAATTTTTCTTCGGCTTTTTTATCACCAGGATTTCTATCAGGATGATATTTCATGGCTAGTTTGCGATACGAAGACTTAATTTCACTATCAGATGCTGATTTAGATAAACCTAAAATATCGTAATAATCACGTGCCATTTTTATACCTTAAGTATATCTGTATATTTATGAAGCGTCTTTCTTTTCTTCGTTATCCTTTACCTCTTCAAAGTCAGCATCTACAACATCTTCTTTGTTCTCATTTGACGTATCAGTTTCTTCGGAGTTTTCTTGATTTGCCTTATAAGCTGCCTCTCCCATTTTCATCATTACTGCAGATAAAGCCGACGTTTTATCTTTTATAGTTGAAATATCTTCGCCTTCAAGCGATGTTTTAACCTCTCCAATTGCATTTTCAACTTCACTTTTGGCACTAGGATCAGCTTTATCACCTAAATCAGTTAGAGACTTTTCAGCACCATGTATCATTGATTCAGCTTGATTTCGAACATCAATAGCTTCTCTTTTTTCTTTATCTGCTTCGGCGTTGTCCTCAGCTTCTTTGACCATTCTTTCAATCTCATTATCATCAAGGCCACCAGAAGCTTGAATGGTTATATTATGAGCTTTACCAGTAGCTTTATCTTGAGCACTAACATTGACTATTCCATTCGCATCAATGTCAAAAGTCACTTCTATTTGAGGAACACCCCTAGGTGCTGATGCAATACCTTCAAGATTAAATTCTCCTAAGGATTTATTGTCTGATGCCATTTCCCTTTCACCTTGGGATACACGAATGGTAACAGCAGATTGATTATCTTCAGCAGTTGAAAATATTTGGGATTTTTTTGAAGGTATAGTTGTGTTTCGATCAATTAATCTAGTAAATACCCCACCTAATGTTTCAATACCTAATGATAAAGGTGTAACATCAAGTAAAAGTACGTCCTTAACGTCTCCCATTAAAACGCCACCCTGAATTGCTGCACCTGAAGCTACAACCTCATCAGGGTTAACACCTCTATGTGGCTCTGTTTTAAAAAAAGAAGTAACAGCTTCGATAATTTTTGGCATTCTGGTCATACCACCTACCAAAATCACTTCATCAATATCACTAGCACTTACACCAGCATCTTTAAGAGCTGCTTTACAAGGATCAATACTTTTTGTAATCAAATCATCAACAAGACTTTCATATTGAGATCTTGTCAATTTGACATTTAAATGTTTTGGTCCGCTTGCGTCTGCGGTAACAAAAGGCAAATTAACGTCAGTTTGGACTGCACTTGAAAGTTCTATTTTAGCTTTTTCTGCAGCCTCTTTCATTCTTTGCAGAGCTAATTTGTCTGATCTTAGGTCAATGCCATTGTCTTTTTTAAATTGTTCAGCAATATAATCTATAATACGTTGGTCAAAATCCTCGCCACCTAGGAATGTGTCTCCGTTAGTGGATTTTACCTCAAAAACTCCATCTCCTACTTCGAGAATAGAAACATCAAATGTACCTCCACCAAGATCGTATACAGCTATGGTTCCACTTTCTTTCTTATCAAGACCATACGCTAATGCTGCAGCTGTTGGCTCATTAATAATTCTTAAAACTTCTAAACCTGCTATTTTTCCTGCGTCCTTAGTAGCTTGTCTTTGAGCGTCGTTGAAGTAAGCTGGAACAGTAATAACTGCCTTATCCACTGTTTCACCCAGAAATGCTTCTGCATCTTCTTTTAGTTTTCTTAAGATAAAGCTAGAAACTTCTGAGGGTGCATAATCTTGGCCATTAGCCTGGACCCAGGCATCTCCGTTTTTTGCAGAAATAATTTTATAAGGAACTAATTCAGAAAATTTCTTTGAATATTTATCATCATGCCTCCGTCCAATTAATCTTTTAATTGCAAATAGAGTGTTTTCCGGATTAGTAACAGCTTGTCTTTTAGCTGGCTGGCCAACTAATCTTTCATCATCTGTAATACCAACCATAGAAGGGGTTGTTCTTGCACCCTCACTGTTTTCAATGATTTTTGGCGATTTTCCATCCATCACAGATACACATGAATTGGTGGTACCCAAATCAATACCGATAACTTTAGCCATTTAAAAACTCCCTAAATTTGAATTATCAACAAACTTAATATGGGTTAAGTTGTTGTATTTACAAGATTATGAAAAATAAATTATCATTATTAGATTTCATCAGTTTTTTTATCTTTAATTTCTACGTCTTCAATTTTTTTTGAAATACCCACCATTGCAGGTCTAACTAGTCTGTCATGTAGTAAATACCCTTTTTGAGAAACTTCAACAACAATACCAGGTTCACTATCATTTGTAGGTACTTCGAACATAGCCTGATGAAAGTTGTAATCAAACTTTTCACCAAGTGGACAAATTTGTTTTAAATTATGCTTTTCAAAAGTAGTAACTATTTCTTTCTCAACAATATCTAAACCTATGATTAAATTCTTTACCGGTTCAGGTAGTTGAGACTTATCGTCAGGTACTGATTCTAAAGCTCTTTGCAAATTGTCAACAGAAGAAACTAAATCTCTCACAAAAGTAATATGACTATATTTTTTTGCATGCTCAACTTCTTTGATAGTACGCTTTCTTAGGTTTTCACTGTCTGCCAATGTTCTCATTAACTGATCTTTTAAATCTTTTATTTGATTTTCAAGGTTTATATTATCATCATCATCAGGTTCATTTAATTCATTAACATTGCTATCATTAGAATCTTCATCAGAAATCTTTTCAGTTTCGACTACCTTTTCATCCTCATTATTAGCTTCATTATCTATTTTAGATTTATCTTTTTTTTCAGACAATTTTCACTCCAGAGATAATTATTGTGATGATGCAAATAATGAGTTTATATAAAATTTGCAAGAGGTAAAAATTTTATAATAATTGTAAATACAACTTTAGTGTGTTTTAAGTTATTTCTAAATTATAATAAACTTAATGAACAGGGAATATTTATGTTAAATAGACCTTCAAACAGACAATATAATGAAATGAGAGAAATATCATTAGCATCTCAAGTCTCTCCTTATGCTGAGGGTTCGTGCATGGCTAAATTTGGTAATACTCACGTTTTCTGTACGGCTTCTGTCGATACTAAATTACCACCATGGTTAAGAAATTCAGGTAAAGGTTGGATTACAGCCGAATATGGTATGCTACCAAGATCTACGCATTCAAGAATGGATAGAGAAGTTGTTAAAGGAAAGCCATCTGGTCGGACTCAAGAAATACAAAGACTAATCGGAAGATCACTTAGATCAATTGTAGATTTGAAGAAATTGGGCGAAAATCAAATTAAAATAGATTGTGACGTAATTCAAGCAGATGGTGGAACTAGAACAGCGTCTATTACTGGGGCTTGGGTTGCGCTTTATGATGCAGTTAATTTTTTACTTAAAACCGGAAAAATTTCAGAAAATCCGATATTAGATCAAGTAAGTGCAATTTCATGCGGTATATGGAAAAATAAAGAGATAATTGATCTTGATTATGAAGAGGACTCATCGGCTGAAACAGACGGAAATTTTGTTATGACTGCTAATAATGGTATTGTTGAAATTCAAACTACTGCAGAAGAAAAACCATTCAATAAAGAACAATTCCTTAATTTAATAGAACTGGCTGAACATGGTACAGAGTATATTTTTAAAATTCAAAGACGTGCTCTTGATTTGGAATAATTTTAATGAATAAACGAGTTTTTAAAGATAAAAAGTTAGTTATTGCAAGTCATAATAAAGGAAAAATAATTGAAATTAAAGATTTATTGGCACCTTTGAATATCAAAATTCTATCTGCTTATGATTTTAATATTGAGGAACCAGAAGAAAATGGTGCAACATTTGAAGAAAATGCCCTAATTAAATCTTCTTTTGTGACTCAAAAAACAGGATTACCGAGCATATCAGATGATAGTGGAATATGTTTTTCTGATCTTAATGATGATCCTGGAATTTACTCTGCAAGATGGGCTGGTTTAAACAAGAACTTTAATTCAGCAATGTCTAAAATTAACACTGCCATTAAAGAGGTAAAACAGCCTAACTACGATTGTTATTTCATTTGTTCTTTATCAATTTCTTGGCCTGATAAATTCGATGTTACAGTTTCTGGAAAAGTACATGGAAAATTTTCGTGGCCTCCTAAAGGAGATAAAGGATTCGGTTATGATCCTATTTTTAGACCATTGGGGTATAATATGTCTTTTGCTGAAATGGATCCAAACTATAAACATAAAATAAGTCATAGATCTATTGCTTTTAATAAATTAATAAATTTATGTTTTCCTAATTTAAAGCGTTGATTACAAATGAAAATAAACTACTGAGCCTTTATATTCACTGGCCTTATTGTGAGTCAAAATGTCCTTATTGTGATTTTAATTCTCATGTAAACGAAATCTGTGATCCTAAACAATGGATTAAATCTTATACAAATCAATTACTTGATATGAACGAACAATTATTAAGTCACAATGTGAGTTTTAATAATTTAAATGCTATTTTTTTTGGAGGGGGAACACCTTCACTAATGCCTTTAGAAATAATAGATAGTATTTTGAAAACTGCTTCAAATTTATTTGGATTTGAAGAGAATATAGAAATTTCACTTGAAGCTAATCCAACCTCCTACGAAAAAGAAAAATTCAATGATTTAGAAGAATTAGGAATTAATAGAATATCTATTGGTGTTCAGTCATTAAATGATGAAAATTTAAAGTTTCTAGGACGACGTCACAGTAGTTTGGATGCACAATTAGCTTTAGAACATGCTGTAAACACTTTTAATAATGTTTCTGTAGATTTAATATGCGCCTTTTATGGTCAAAAGCTTTTGCATTGGACAAATGAATTAGAAATTTTTCTTAAACAAAATGATTTACAACATCTGTCACTTTATCAACTTACTATTGAAAAGGGTACAAGATTTTATACAGACTATAAAAAAGGTTTGTTAAATATTATTGATAATGATTACGCAGCTGATTTTTATAAAAAATCTAATGAAATATTGAAAGGTCACAATTTTTTAAAATATGAAGTTTCAAATTACGCAAAAAAAGGTTTTGATTGCAAGCACAATAAAAATTATTGGAAATCAGAAAACTGGATAGGTATAGGTCCTGGAGCATATGGAAGATTATGGTCTTCAAAGGAAAATATTAAACGTATCGAATATCAAAATTATAAGAACCCAAAAACTTGGTTGTTTAAGAATATTAACAGATCAGAATTTGAAAATATTAATTTTTTTAATGATACAACTTCAGATGTCGATACGTTAACAATGGGACTTAGATTATATGAAGGAATAGAGAGTTTCAAGTTGTTTGATCAATCTATAATAAAAAGTAATGCTTTTAGAGAGTTACAAAATAAAAAAATACTAAAAGTTAAAAATGGTATGTTAAAAGTAGAAGAAAATTACATGATAAAATTAGATAGTATAATTGATTTTTTAATTAATTCTTAAAGTTACTACATTTTTTAATATTAGTTAACTTTCCTAAACTTTCTATTTGCATCACATTTATTGGTTTTTTTACATAGCCACCAGATTTTAAAGTTAGACCCGTAATTGGACCTGAAATGTTTTTAAGAAAACTTGACCCATCTTTTTGATTATTGACGTAGTTTATACCAATATTACCTGAGTCAAAACCTGCATTTGAAAAATAATTAACGTCATCTCCCCAAATTTTTTGCCAATACAGTTTAAATTTTTTTTCATTTTTGCTTACAATTGCAGGAAACCAAGCCTTTTCTAATGAAGGTTCGTTTTTTATCTCTTTAGTATTAAATTTTTCGGTGCCTAGAATTTTTACATACTTTGAGTCCACATTGAAGAATGCCAACAGTGGAGCTATTTCTAAAATGAATTCTTTACTACCGCCAATAAGAATTGAGTCAAACCTAGTATGTAGAGTTTGGTTTTCGTTAAATTTTAAGAAACTTTTTAATATTGAAAATAATTTTGATTTATTGTTTATTTGATTATTATTAAGCAAAATTTTGTCATATTTGTTATTTTTATAATCACTAATTAGATCTATAGATGCATCTGTTAAAATTCTGCCATATAAATTATCAGGAGCAACTAACCCAAAATTTTTATATCCATAACTAAGAGCACATGAAATAACACTTTCCACTTGTTCTTCCGGCGAAAATCCCAAGGACCAAATATTATTTTCTCTTAATGATATATCATTTGAAAATGTTAGTATTGGTATAAATTTAGATTTAGCTATAGGCTTAATATCTAATAAAACTTCTCTCCTAAATGGTCCTATAATAAGACTAGGGTTTATGTTATCCAATAATTTACTTATGGTTATTTCATTAATGTTTTTGCCCGTATCAAAATAAATAATTTTTATTTTATTGTTGGCAGAATTTAAAACACTAAGATCCAATGCTTTCCTTGTTTTAACACCATAATTTGAATAAGGACCCGTTAGTGGAAGAAAAGCTAAGATATTCCTGTAAATAGTAACATCTTTTTTTATATCAAAATATCTATTGTCTAATGAAATTTCACCATTACTATTCAAATTCAAATTATCATTACTTAAACTTAAATTTTGCTCTAACATTTTAAAAACTGCAGATAACGCTTTTTTTGTTTTTGTTTTTTCTGTAAATTTAGGTTTGTCTCTTCCTTGAAGCAATCTCTCATTCTTAAATTCAAAAAGGACATGATTATCTTTTTGTTTTATTTTATTTTCTTTTTTATTTAAATTAATTTTACTTTTAGATACTTTGTCTATTGAAAATTTTTTATTGTCTAAAACTGATTGGTTCTTTTGGGGAATTGTCGTTGAAATCTTATTTTCTAATATTAATTTCTCTGTATTATTTTGGCATCCGCTAATCATTAATAATATACAAAAACATATAATAAGATTATATTTCGAATTAAAATTAAACATTAATACACACTTAATATTTCGTTATCATAATTAGGGTAATCTATTGAAAAAGTTAAGTAAAGAACAACTAAAACATCAAAATGACTGCGAAATTGAAGATGTTGAAGGGTGTTTATATATCATAGCTACCCCAATTGGAAATTTAAGTGACATTAGCCTCAGAGCTATTCAACTTTTCAATTTTGTAGATATATTATTATGTGAAGATACTAGAAAAACTAAAAAACTATTAAGCTATCTCAACTTAAACCATAAAAATATGATTTCTTATAATGATAATAATGCTCCCAAAAAAAGACCTTATATCTTAAAACAACTTCTTTTAAACAAAAATATAGGATTGGTTAGCGATGCTGGAACACCATTAATTTCTGACCCTGGTTATAAACTTGTTCAAGAGTGCTATTTAAATAAAGTCAAAGTAACACATGCACCTGGTCCTTCATCTGTAATAAACGGATTAATATTATCTGGACTTCCTACAAATCAATTTTATTTTGGAGGTTTTGTTTCCGCAAAGAGAAATGCTAAAATAAAACAGTTTACCCTAACTAAATCGTATCCAATGACAGGTATATGGTTTGATACTTGTTTAAGGTTAATTGATACTCTTAAGATAATGCTTAAGATCTATGGAAACAGGAAAATTTCTATAACAAGAGAGCTTACTAAAATTTATGAAGATATTATTTCTAGTGATTTAGAAAATATGGAAAGTTTGATTTATGAAAGGCAATTAAGGAATAAACCTTTAAAAGGAGAAATTGTAATTATAATTAATGGCCATCCTGAAAGTAAAAATATTAGTATTGAAACTGTAAGGGTTAATATTAAAAAGAAGCTTCAAAAATTTTCTCTTCGTGATACTGTGAATTTAACTATTAATGAGACTAATTTTTCAAAAAAATTAATCTACGATGAAGCTATAAAAATTAAAAAATCTATGACTGAAAAATAAGACCATGAAATTAATCTATATTTATCTAAATTTAGACAATTAGGCAAAGGTATAAAAAATGAAAAATTTATTGTTTATTTCAATTATTACTCTTTTGTTGCAATCATGCGCACCATTAGCAACTATTGGCATGGTGTCTTTAGGGGCCGCTTCAAAAGAAAAGGGTATGGGCACTACATTAAATGACAATGTTATTAAAACAAAAATATCAAATTTAATATTTAAACTAGATAAAGATTTAATAAAAGACACCAAAATATTTGTTAATAATGGATCAGTTTTGTTAACAGGTAAAGTAAAAAACCCAAGTGAAAAAGTCGAATTTACTAAAATTTCTTGGGCTATCCGAGGTGTTAATGAGGTAAACAATGAACTTCAGATAACAGATACTTCTTCCATAAAAAATATAGCAAGAGACATAGCTTCAATGGGAGAAATAAGAGCTAGAATAATGTCAGATAAAGCTATTAACAGTATAAATTTTTCAATAGATGTTGTGAATGACAAAGCTTATATCAGTGGAGTTGCAAGCAGTAAAGAAGAGATGCTTCTTGTTAAAAACCACGCATCAAGCGCACGATTTGTAAAGGAAGTATATAACTATATAATTTTATTTGATGATAAAAGATGAAAAGAAATTTAAAAATTGCTTTTCTAATGGACCCATTTGAAAAGCTTGATCTTAAAGGTGACACTACTTTTGCTTTAGCTCTTGAGGCTCAGGCTAGAAAACACGAAATAAGTTTTTTTAAACCAGATGATCTTTTTTTAAAATCTGGGCATGTTTTTGCCAATATTTGTAAGATAGAATTATCATCGCAGAATGAAACTCATGATTATAGATATCATGACGAAAAAACATCATCTTTAAACCATTATGATGTAGTATTAATGAGACAAGATCCACCTTTTAATATGTCTTATATTACTGCGACACACATTTTAGAAAAGCTTTCAAGTTCTGTATTAGTTGTTAATAACCCCTATGAAGTTAGGAATGCACCAGAAAAAATATTTGTTACAAATTTCTCACATTTAATGCCAAAAACTTTAATCAGCAGAAATCCAAAAATAATTAAAAATTTTAGAGACGAATACAAGGACATAATAATTAAACCACTGTATGGTAATGGTGGACAAGGAGTTTTTCATGTTTTACCTAATGATGAGAACTTTAATTCAATTTTAGAAATGTTTTTCACCCAAAATAATGAACCTCTAATGATACAAGAATATCTAAGTGATGTTAGAAGTGGTGATAAACGAATTATTTTAGTTAATGGTGAAGTTGTGGGAGCTATTAATAGAATTCCTAAAAAAGGTGAAAGTAGATCAAATATGCATGTTGGTGGAAAACCACAAAAAACAACTTTAACAAAGAGAGACAAATTTATTTGTAAAGAAATCTCACAGTCTTTAAAAGATAAAGAATTATATTTTGTAGGAATAGATATTATTGGTGATTATATAACTGAAATCAATGTTACTTCTCCAACAGGTATAAGAGAAATAAAATCTTATGACTCAGTTGCAATCGAAGAAATTTTTTGGAATTTTATAGAGAATAAACTAAGTTTTTAGTTTATCATTCTACCCAAATTCTTTCCACCCAACACATGTACATGAAAATGAGGTACATCTTGATTACCATCATCTCCAGAATTGGAAATAATCCTAAACCCTTTTTTGGAAATTTTGTTCAACTTTATTACATCATTTACTAATTTCCAAAGAAATTCTATTTCTTTGATTGATGCGTTTTCCATGAAATCATGGAAATTTAAATAAGCTTTTTTAGGGATAATTAAAATATGAATAGGTGACTGGGGATTAATATCGGAAAAAGCAAGAGCGTGATCATTTTCAAGTATTTTGTGACACGGAATCTCAGACCTTAATATTTTTGCAAAAATATTGTGTTTATCGTAATTTTTATTCATTTTTTAACTCCTGCCGTTTTTTTCTTCAAACCCAGATTTTAACTGCCTATTAGATAATTCCTCCCATACTTCTCTAGGATCTATTCCAGCTGAAACCCATATAACAATTAAGTGATAGATAAGGTCAGCTGATTCTTTAATAAGTCCGTCTTTATTTTTTTTTATAAAATCTATTATTAATTCCGTAGCTTCTTCGCCGATTTTTTTTCCTAATAATTCAGGATTTTTTATTAAGTATGCCGTATAGGACTTATTTTTGCTTATATTTTTTCTTTTCTTTAAGCTATTAAACATTTCTATAATAAATTGATCATTCATTTTAATTTCCACAATCTCTTACAAGAATTCCATTTTTTAACATTTCTTTTTTTACTGATAATATTGAATGAATCCCAAAATGAAAAATTGATGCGGCCAAGACTGCTGAAGCACCAGATTGAAGCACCACATCTACCATATCTTTAGGGTTGCCTGCTCCACCTGAGGCTATTACAGGGACAGAAACATTTTCGGATACTAGCTTTGTAAGATGAAGATTATAGCCAGTTTTCATTCCATCGGTAGTCATTGATGTTAACAAAATTTCACCTGCGCCATTTTTAACTCCCTGTACTGCCCAATTCAAAACATCTATGTTTGTTTTTTTTCTTCCTCCATGTGTAGTAACTTCATATCCACTAGGCATATTTTTACTCTCAATGGCGTCAATTGCCAATACAACACATTGGTTCCCAAATTTGTCAGAAGAATCTATAATTATTTTTGGATTAGATACAGCTGAAGAGTTCACTGAAACTTTGTCTGCACCACATTTTAACAATTCACGAAAATCATTCAAGTTATTAACTCCTCCTCCTACAGTTAGAGGAACAAAACACGTCTCAGCTGTTTTAGAAATTACATCAAACATTGTTTTTCTATTTTCATAGGTGGCAGAAATATCCAAAAAACAAATTTCATCGGCACCTGTTTTACTATAAAAATTAGCTTGTTCTACTGGGTCACCTGCATCCTTTAAGTCTACAAAATTAACACCTTTAACTGTTCTTCCATTGTGAACATCAAGGCACGCAATAACTCTTGTTGATAACATTAATTTTTTGCCTTATTAATTTTATCTATAGCCTCTACGAAAGTAAACTTTTTATCGTATAATGCTCTTCCAATTATTACACCCTCAATACCATTTGAATATTCATCACTTAATCTAACAATATCATTTAATGATGAAACACCGCCGGAGGCTATAACAGGATGTGAGATAGATTTCGCAAATTTTAAAGTTTCTTTAAGACTAATGCCCTTCAAGCTTCCATCCCTTGATATGTCAGTATATATTACAGAGCTAATTATAGAAGGATTGAATTTTTTGATTAAGTCATGGGCACTGATATTAGATTGCTTTTTCCAACCATGTGAAGCAATCATACCATCTCTAACATCTGCGCCAATTACAATTTTTTTATAATATTCATTTTCTAATTCTTTAACAAAATCTGGATTTTCTAAAGCTAAAGTTCCTAAAATCAATCTTTCAACTGAGTTTTGTAACCAGAAATCAATATTCTCTAGATTTCTAATTCCACCACCTAATTGGATATTTACACTATTTTGAAAGGTTTTAGAAAGTTTTTGTATTATAGTTTTATTAACACTTTTTCCTTCAACTGCTCCGTCAAGATCTACAATATGTAACCATTTTGCACCTTGATCTATAAACCACATGGCTTGATCTATTGGGTTATTATTATAAACTGTTTCCCTTTTCATATCTCCAAACAAAAGCCTTACACACTTTCCATCTTTAATATCTATTGCTGGATATAAAATAAATTGTTCTTTTTTCATTTCATAATTCTTTATAATAATAATAACCAGCTATATATTTACCATCTATAAAAACTGATTTTGGATTAACCCCAGACTTTGTGAATCCTGCTTGTTCATATAATTGTATAGCCCTAAACTGCGTTTCCCTAACTTCAAGATTCATAACTTTAAATCCATCTTGTTTTGCTCTTAATTCAGCTTTCTGAAACACAGCTTTAGCTAAACCAAAGCCTCTTGCCCAAGGGGCAAAGAAAAAGGTGCTTAAAGTACAAGAATGCGACTGTGCTTCATTATTTTTAGCTGGTTTTATTAATTGAACTGAACCAGCTATAACATTATCAAGCTTTCCTACAATAAGAATTCTCTCAGGTATCAACAAAACTCCTTTCCAATAATTTTGAAGCGTCTTAATTGATGGTGGTGATATCCAACCAAATCCACCTCCGCTAATAATAGCTTCTTCTGTTGCATCGCAAAGTTCTTGTAAGTCAATTTTGTCTAAATTTTTGCAAATTTCAGCTTTTACATTATATCTGTTTGTAGCTTTTTCCATTGCTTTTCTTTCACCTAGGGACTCCATTTGAGCCAATTTAAAATTAATTTCTGGCCTGATAAACTACTTTTTTCAGGATGAAATTGAACTCCTAAATAATTTTCATTTCCAACAATTGCAGGAATTTTATGACAATAATTGGTGCTGGCTATTACTTGATTTGTTTGATTGCCTTCCAAGTAATATGAGTGAACAAAATAATATTGATCTTTTTCATTTATCTCTTTAAGTATTGGATGGTTAATATATTCTAGATGTAAACTATTCCATCCCATGTGTGGAACTTTAAATTTCCTTCCCAGATAATCTAAACCAACTGTTTTTATTTTATTAAAGTTACCACTCAACCAGCCAAAACCTGAAGTTCTTATTTTTTCTAAACTAAAATCAAACATCAACTGCATTCCAACACAAATACCAAGAAATTTTTTCTTTTTAAAAAGAACCTGTTCAGATAAGACATCTATTAGACCTTCTATATTTTGTAGACCTTTTCTACAATCAGGAAATGAGCCAACACCAGGTAAAACCAACAAATCGGCATTAGCTATAATGTGTATGTCACTCGTAACTCTAATTTTACATTTTAGGTTATTGTCAGTAATTGCATTACTAAAAGCGTTTTCAACAGACCTAAGATTTCCAGAACCATAATCTATTATTGTTAAGTACATATTAACTATTTCCTATTAGTGTGCCTTTAGTAGAAGGTATATTAGTTGAATTTCTTACGTCAATATTAATAGCATTTCTCATACTTATTGCTAAAGCTTTGAAGCAAGATTCAATAATATGATGAGTGTTTTTTCCATATAAATTTTCAATATGAATTGTGAACCCCGCAGCTTGGGAAAGTGATTGAAAAAACTCCCTAAATATTTCTGTTTCTATATCTTTTATTGATATATTTGGTAAAAAAACATTCCAAATTAACCATGGACGGCCTGATATGTCTAAACAACATCTGGTAAGACATTCGTCCATAGGTAAATAATTAAAACTGTAACGTCTTATACCCTTTTTATCTCCTAATGCGTCTTTAATTGCATTGCCTAGCGCCAATCCACAGTCCTCCATGGTGTGATGAGCATCAACTTTCAAATCACCAATACAACTTAATTCAATATTAATTAGACTATGCTTAGATAACTGCTCAAGCATGTGGTCAAAAAAAGGTAGTCCAGTGGAAATGGAATTATTTCCTTTACCATCCAATTCCACTTTGACGTTTATCTTTGTTTCATTGGTGTTTCTAGTAAATATAGATACTCTTTTTTTATTTGATTTTTTCATAAATTATCCAAAGAATTACAATAATTGAGATTTGTTTTTGTTTTTAATTCTAACCAACAAAGCACCCTCACCACCAAATTTGTTAGGAGCTGTTTCATAATTAATTAATAAATTTATCAATGTTTTATCATTTAGCCATAATGGTACTTCTTTTTTCAAAACACCTGCATTATTGCGCCCTTTGCCAGTTATTATCAAAATATTTCTAATTTTTTTTTCATAAGCATTTACAATATAATTATGTAAAACTATTTTAGCCGTCTGCAATCTGTAACCATGAAGATCTATAATTCCTTCTGGGATATTCTTTTTTTCTTTTTGGAAGGAGCTTAATCTACTCGTTGAAAATAATTTTTTTTTTACTAGATTTTTTTTACGATTTTTTAAATTAATACTAAAATTGTTAAAATTAGCGATATAATTATCCCAAGTCTGCTTGTCGTTCTTTGAAATAGGGGACATTATTTCAAAAGCTTTTTGTTTCGATCAAAGTCCAGTTAGGATTTTGATCTTTTATTTTCTTTTCAAAAATCCACTCATCTTTAACAAGAATTTTTTTGTCTGTGTCACCGTCAATGATTTTTTCGTTTTTATCCATTAATGCTGTTATTTGTAAAGTTTCAAAAACAACATTAATTTTAATCGAAGATTTGGTTATTACTGATGATACAATTTTGTTCTTTTCAACAGATATCAAGTCAAGTATTAATGTTTCATTTTCTTTATTTCTTTCATCTATAGCACCTTTGAAACTTTTTAAAACTGATGGCTTTATAAAATCTTTAACGTTATCTAGGTTACCACTAACAAAACTTTTAAGTACCATCTCAAAAAAAGTTTTTGATCCATTTAAAAAATTAGCTACATCAAAATCAGAGTCTACTTTAATAATTTTATCAATTTCTTCATTAGGATTGTTTTTATTAGTTTTTAGTGAAACTATATTTGAAAATTGCTTAGGTTGTTCTTTTTCTTTTAAACCATTATCTTCAAAATCTGTTTTAGTCCCTAATATATTTTTCAATCTGAAAATTAAAAAAATAGCTATAACCCCAAAAATTAATATATCTAAATATGGAAACCCATTTTGCATGTTTGTGACACCGTTTGTTATAATTAGTAAGAATGATTTAATTATATACAAAAAAAATAAAAATTATATTTATTATTATTCATTTTCTTTATATTGATTATAAATAACAATTTAGGTCTTTTGATGACTAATGTAAACGGAAATGAAAATTTTAGTATAGAAGTAATTAAACATTACATAAAAGATCTATCATTTGAAAATCCTCAGTCCATACAAGAAAATAATTTGGAAAATAATAAAAATTGTAATGTTTCTCAGAACATGAGTTTTGTTCATACGCCTTTTAAAAACAACTTTTTCAGTATAATTGTGAAATATTATTGCGAATGTTCTTCTAAAAAGACTGGAAATAAACTCTTAGTTTTAGAGTTAGATTATTTTGGTTTTTTTAAAATTTTAAATAGTTCATCAAATAAAGCTAATTTAACAAAAGAAGGAGCAAAATTAATTTTACCGTATGTAAAGTCGATAATTGAAGATATTACTAATAAAGGAGGTAGTATAAAAATTACTTTAGAAGATGTTGACCTTGATTTAATTATAGACTAGTTTTTAATTTTTCCCAAATGCTATTAGGTATTTCTTTAATACTTTTTTTATGTAATTCGTTATCAGAAATATTTAAAAATGTATTCTTAAAGTCTCTTTTTTCCTTTTTTTTATATAAATCTTTAATGTTAGCATGTAAGATTTCATAATTAAAATCTGATGTAGTGGATTCCATGTTAAATTCTAATTTAGTCTGTTTACCACCTATTAATTCTAAATATACATGTGCTAATAATTTCGCATCTTTGAGCGCACCATGGATCTCACGATCAGAAATATCTATATCAAACTTTCTACACAAAGAGTCTAAGCTTACAGATTGGCCAAGGAAATGTTTTTTAGCTAACAATAATGAATCAATTATTGAATTTTCATTCAGTTCTTTTTTTTCACATTTCCTTAATTCTGCATTAATAAATCCTACATCAAATGGTGCATTGTGTATTATGATTTTACTATCTGATACAAAGTCGATGATTTGATCCGCTACATCAAAAAATTTAGGCTTGTCTTTTAAAAAATCTGTGGTTAACCCATGAATTTGTAACGCCTGTAAACTTGAATCTCTTTCTGGATTTAAATAATAGTGAAGACAAGCCCCTGTTTGTACATGATTTTCTAATTCGACTATACCAATTTCAACTATTCTGTCCCCATTGTTAACATCTAGTCCTGTTGTTTCTGTATCTAAAACAATTTCTCTCATAACCTTAAAATTTTCTTTTTAAAGAGTATAGTTATTAAATAACTAGTTATTATAATAAAACTGACAAATTTTCCATAAGAAGTAGTCACTAAATATGGACCTTTATCTTTTTTCTTCTGGTCATTCCATTGAGCTTTTTTTATGAGGTCTAATTTTTTTTGAGACATGTTGGATCTTGCTAAAACTCTCTTTTTCTGAGTTTCTTCATCTGTATAGACTAAAAATATATCATCACAAACCTTATCGGTCCCTGTCTCATATAACAAAGGAACGTCAAGTGCAATTATAAGTGATTTTTCTACACTCTTGATAAAAATATTCCTTCTTTCCATAATTTGTGGGTGAATAATACTCTCCAAAATTTTTCTATATTTTTTGTTACTAAATATTTTTCTACCTAATAATTTTTTATCTATCTCTTTTTCGTTTCTTTCAGTTAAGATTACATCAGGCCATAAATTATATATCTGTTTTTTTACTGAATCATTATTTTCTAATATGTCTCTAACCTCTTTATCTGAGTCAAAAACAGGTATCTTAAATTGCTTTAACATGTTGGCAATAGTCGATTTACCCATCCCTATAGAGCCTGTAATACCTATGATTATCATTAATGATCTATTATACCTGTAAATAAGTTGTTAATAAATATACCTAACCTAACTGTAAATTGTTCTATAAAAATAAACTATGCATTTATACTTATTTTGACAACAACTGAATAAAACAAAAAAACAAAATTATAAATTGTTAATAAAGCTAAATATCATTATATATAAATCACTTATATATTAAAAACTTGTGTATAATTTATTGAACAAAAATTTGTCCACAAAAATTTTAAGACTACTACTACTAACTTAGAATTAATTCTTAAGATAAAGTAATTAACTGTGAATGACTCATTAAGTAAATTTTTTAGAAGTGAACATCTTGGCATACCAATTTGGTTTTTAAGACAAGCAGGTAGACATATTCCAGAATATTTTGAAATAAGAAAAAGATCAGATAACTTTATAAACTTTTGTTTGAATACAGAATTAATTATTGAAAGCACAAAGCTACCCTTAAAATATTATGATTTAAACGCTGCCATTGTTTTTTCAGACATACTAATGATTCCTTGGGTAATGAATAGAGAATTGAACTTTATTAGAGGGATTGGGCCAACTTTAAAACCAATGGTTCCTAATGAAACAAAAATATTGAAAAATATCAATATTTCACAAAAACTTGAACCATTAAAGACGTCAATATCAATTTTAAGAAAAGAACTACCACAATCTACAAGTTTAATCGGTTTTGCTGGTGCCCCTTGGACACTAGCTTGTTACATGATTGAAGGTCAAAGTAGCAAAGATTTTATTAATACAAGAAAAGCTCTCTGGGATTCAAATAAATGGTTTATGGAATTAATAGATACATTATCTATTTATGTTGCTGAGAAACTTGAAATGCAAGCAAAAGCAGGAGCCGATGTATTAATGTTGTTTGATTCTTGGTCTCATATGATACCCAGTAATTTTTTTAGAAAATGTGCCATTGACCCAACGGCCAAGATTATTAGTATGTTAAAATCAAAAAATGTTACAAAACCAATAATTGGCCTGCCTTTTAAAGCGGGTTCTTTTCTAATAGATTACTCATATGAAAGCAATGTTAATTGTATAGCCCTGGACTGGACTGTTAATTTAAATTGGGCAATTAAAAATCTAAATTCGTCAATCGCCATCCAAGGAAATCTTGATCCAGCTTCACTAATTCCACTTAATAGTAGTCATTTAGAAAATATTGTCCTTTCTATTTTAGATATCATGAAAGATAATAAATTTATTTTTAGCGTTGGTCATGGATTAACTCCAGATTGTAAAATAAAAAATGTCAGAAAAGTTATTGACATTGTTAGAAACTATAAATGAAAAATTAATTGTATTACGATATAATAAAATCTTTACACCTTGTAGCTGTTATATCTTGGATGGTTGGCCTATTATATTTACCTAGGCTTTATGTGTATCACAATGATAAAGAATATTTGAGTGATGTAGATACTACTTTCCTTCTTATGGAACACCGGCTCTTAAAATATATTATGAAACCAGCTTTGGTAGCCACTTACGCCTTCGGTTTTATTTTAATTTATGAAAATGATTATCTTTTATCTGAAAATTATTTTTTGTTAAAATTAGTATTAGTTTTCATTCTTTCGTTATTTCATATATATTTATCTATTCTTTACAAAGATTTCAAAAAAGGGTATAGATATAAAAGCACTAAGTTTTTTAGAATAATTAACGAAATACCAACTATATTAATGATTGTGATAATCCTACTAGTTATAGTAAGGCCTGATTTTAAAAGCACTTAGCAACCCCCCCTTTATGAGAATTAAATGCACTTAAAAGATTTAAAAGCTAAAAACCCTTCTGATTTGTTAATTTATGCAGAAAGTCTAGATATTGAAAACGCTAGCACTCTAAGAAAACAAGATATGATGTTTGCTTGTTTGAAAAAGTTAGCTTCGAATGATATTGGAATTTATGGCGATGGAGTATTAGAGGTTTTACCAGACGGATTTGGTTTTTTAAGATCGCCAGAATCTAACTATTTAGCAGGACCTGATGATATTTACATATCTCCAAGTCAAGTCAGAAAGTTTGGATTAAGAACTGGAGATACAGTTGAAGGTCAAATTAGGGCTCCTAAGGATGGAGAAAGATATTTTGCTTTGTTTAAAGTTAAAACTATAAATTTTGAATTACCAGAATCAGTAAGGCATCGAATTAATTTTGACAACTTAACACCCCTTTATCCTCAACAAAAAATAAATTTTGAAACTGAATTTGATCCAAATAATAAGGATATAACAACTAGGGTCGTTGAGATGGTTGCCCCTATGGGAAAAGGTCAACGAGGTCTTATTGTTGCACCTCCTAGAACGGGAAAAACAATGATGCTTCAGTCAGTAGCGCAAGCAATATCAAAGAATCATCCAGAAATTTATCTAATCGTATTATTAATTGATGAAAGACCAGAAGAAGTGACAGATATGCAGAGGTCAGTCAATGGTGAAGTTATCAGTTCAACATTTGACGAACCAGCATCAAGACATGTTCAAGTGACAGACATGGTTATTGAAAAAGCGAAAAGATTAGTAGAACATAAACGCGATGTGGTGATTTTACTAGACTCAATCACAAGGCTAGCTAGGGCTTATAATACAGTTATTCCTTCAAGTGGTAAAGTCTTAACAGGAGGAGTTGATGCGAACGCACTCCAACGACCTAAACGATTTTTTGGTGCCGCCAGGAACATTGAAAATGGAGGATCACTTACAATTATTGCGACAGCATTAGTTGAAACTGGCTCTAGAATGGACGAAGTTATTTTTGAAGAATTTAAAGGAACAGGAAATAGTGAAGTTATCCTTGATAGAAAACTTTCAGACAAACGAACTTTCCCCGCAATTGATGTAACTAAGTCTGGTACCAGGAAAGAGGAGCTACTTGTTCAAAAAGATACCTTGTCCAGAATGTGGGTGTTAAGAAGGATCTTGATGCAAATGGGGCCAGTGGAAGCAATGGATTTTTTATCTGACAAATTAAAGCAGAGTAAATCCAACGAAGATTTTTTTCGAGCAATGAATAAATAAATAAAATGTTTCACGTGAAACAGATTGAAATAAAGTTTATATAAATTGGATACTATTTTTTCCTCTGCTACTAATGCCCAAAAAAGTGCAATTAAAATAATAAGAGTTTCTGGAGAGGCTTCTCCGAAAATACCAGAAATATTTTCATTCAAACCTCCAAAACCTAGGGTGGCTTCATTACGAAGGCTATATGACTTAAATAAGAAAATTATTGATGATGCAGTGGTAATTTTTTTCCCGGGACCATCATCGGTTACAGGAGAGGATGTTTTTGAAATACATACGCATGGGAGTCTTATTGTTGAAAAAAAAATATATGACTGTTTATCAAATATAAATAGATTTAGGATTGCGGATAGAGGTGAGTTTACGAAGAGAGCTTTTTTAAACGGTAAGATTGATTTAACACAGGCAGAAGGAATAAATGATCTAATAAATGCCGAAACAGAAAGCCAGTTCAAATTATCTATTTCATATTATGAGGGCGCCTTATTTAAAAAATTGAAACTGTGGAGAAACGAAGTCATATTCTTACTGGCTAAACTTGAAGCGCTGATTGATTTTTCAGATGAAGAACTTCCTCAAGAAACTGAAGCTATATTCAAAAAGAAGTTATCATGTTTACTCAAAGAAATGAAAAATTCTATCAGGTCCAGCAATTATGGTGAAAGAATTAGAAACGGTTTTACGATTACTATTGTAGGCAAGCCCAACGTCGGTAAAAGCTCCTTAATCAATTATTTATCAAATAAAAAAATAGCTATAGTAACAGAAGAAGCGGGAACCACAAGAGATGTTTTAGAAGTGTTACTAGATTTTGAGGGTTTTCCGGTTATATTAAATGATACTGCAGGGTTGAGAAAAACAAACTCAAATATTGAGAAAATTGGCATTAATAGAGCATTAAAGAAAGCTGAAGCATCTGATATAATTCTAATTTTATCTGATTGTGGAGATTTTTCTATTCCAGAAGTGATGTCCGGAGCAAAAAAAATATTAGTTCATACAAAATCAGATTTAAACAAACATCACAATGATGATTGGCCTAAAATTTCTGTAAAAAAACAGAAAGGAATAAAAGAATTAATAAAAATTATTGTAGATTATTTAAAAATACTAGCCCCCAAAGATAACGTATTATTAACTAGAAAAAGACATGTTCAAGGCGTGAAAAGAGCTGTTACTGCCCTTAAACAAATTTCAACTATAAACTTGACTCAAAATCCAGAGCTAGCTGCAGAAGATTTAAGAATTGCTGCTACAGAAATTGGAAAAATAACTAATATTATTGACGTAGAAGAGATTTTAGACGATATATTCAATAATTTCTGTATAGGAAAATAAATTTAGGAAAGATATGAAGTGTTTCGATGTTATAGTTATTGGTGGAGGTCATGCAGGAATAGAAGCTGCATCTTCTTCATCTAGAATGGGTGCAAATACGGCGCTTATTACTATGGACATAAAAAAAATTGGAGAAATGTCGTGTAATCCAGCAATAGGAGGGTTGGGAAAAGGCCATTTAGTGCGTGAAATAGACGCTCTAGACGGCCTTATGGCAAAAGCGATAGATTTGTCTGGAATTCAGTTTAGAATGTTAAATCGTTCCAGAGGTCCTGCGGTTCACGGTCCAAGATCTCAGGCTGATAGAAAGCTTTATAAAGCCTCTGTAAAACAACTTTTAGACTCTCAAGTGAATTTATCTATTATAGAAAGTACTATAAAAGACATAAAAGTTGAAGATGGTAAAATTAATGGAGTTATATTAGAAGATAATACAGTTTATAAGGCCAAGTCTGTTGTTTTAACTACAGGAACTTTTTTAGGTGGAATAATTCATATAGGCAATGAAAGAATTGCTGCCGGTAGAATTGGTGACAGATCATCTGATATTTTATCAAAAAAAATTAGACAGTTAAAACTACCTATTGGAAGATTGAAAACTGGTACCCCCCCTCGAATAAAAAAAGATTCTATTAATTGGAAAAAAGTAGAAATGCAATCTGCAGACCCTGATCCAATACCTTTTTCATACATGAATAATAAAATAAATGTTCAACAAATAGAATGTGGCATAACAAGAACTAATGACGCCACGCACGATATAATATCTAAAAACATTAACTTGTCCCCAGTTTTTTCAGGTTCAATTCAAGGTTCAGGCCCTAGATATTGTCCAAGTATTGAAGATAAAGTTCATAGATTTAATGAAAAAAATTCGCATCAAATTTTTCTTGAGCCAGAGGGTTTAGATAGTCCTTTAGTTTATCCAAATGGTATTTCGACAAGTCTACCAAAAAATGTTCAAAAAGAATTTTTAAAAACGATAAGCGGCTTAGAGAATGCAATTATTGAACAATATGGTTATGCAATTGAATACGATTACATGGACCCTAGAGCTTTAAAAAGCACATTGGAAGCAAAATCAATAAAAGGCTTATTTTTTGCTGGCCAGATAAATGGAACCACTGGCTATGAAGAGGCTGCGGCTCAAGGTTTAATAGCAGGAATAAATGCATCAATTAATTTGAGCAATAATCCTAAATGGTTTTTCCTAGATAGATCTGAAGCATATATTGGTGTAATGATTGACGATTTAATTACAAGAGGGGCACCAGAACCTTATAGAATGTTCACTTCTAGAGCTGAATATAGGTTGCTTCTACGCTCTGATAATGCAGACCAACGTCTAACAGATAAAGGGATTAAATTTGGGGTTGTTAAAGTTGAAAGAGAAAAATCTTGGCTTAAAAAAAAGGAAGATCTTGATAAAGCAAATAGAATGATGGACAGTTTGATTTCTAAACCCAGTGAACTAAAAAAATATAACTTACCATTTACCAGAACCGGCAAACCTAGATCACCCAAAGAAATTTTGTCGTCAGGTAATTTTTTAATTAAAGATTTATTTTATATTTGGCCAAAGCTTAAAAAAATTCCATTGGACTTGCATGCACAGTTAGAAACAGATTCCAGATATAATGTTTATTTGAAAAGACAATTAGAAGATATTAAAGCATATAAAAAGGAAACAAAGATAAAAATCCCAACAAATTTTGATTTTAATCAAATCAAAGGATTGTCTAACGAAACAAAAGATATTTTGAACAATGTAAAACCAACTACCATTTCTCAAGTATCAAATTTACCAGGATTCACCCCTACTGCAACCTTATTACTTCTTAGGCATATAAAAAAAATAAACATATTAAAAACTGTTAATGAAGATTAATTCCTATAAAGAATTTTGCTTGTTTCAAAATGTTTCACGTGAAACATACGAAAAATTTGTTATTTTTCACAAAACACTAATCAAATGGCAAAATTCTATCAATCTAATTAGTAAAAATACTATAGAGAATATTTGGGAAAGACATTTTCTAGATTCAGCACAATTATATAATATAACAAAAGAGTTTAAAGGAAATATAATTGATTTTGGATCCGGAGCAGGCTTTCCTGGTTTGATATTAGCGATGATGGGTCACAAAAAAATCCATCTAGTTGAATCAGATTCAAAAAAATGTACTTTTTTACGTGAAGTTAGCATGCTCTCTGAAATACATGTAAAAGTTCATAACAGTAGAATTGAAAATCTAGAATATTTTGATGCAGAACTTATTACAGCCAGAGCTTTGGCTCCACTAAATAAGTTGATAGATTATGCAGAAGCTTTTGTAAACAAATCCTCAACTAAAAATAAATTTCCTAAGATGTTGTTTTTAAAGGGTAAATCATATAGGCAAGAAATTTCAAACTTAATTCAAAAGCAAGATTTTTCTATTGAAGAATTCCAATCAATTACAGATAAATTTGGTAAAATTTTATACATTAATAAAAGAAATATGTTAAACACTAAGAATGAAAAATAAGCTTAATCAAATTATTGCAGTTGCCAACCAAAAGGGTGGTGTAGGCAAAACAACCACTGTTGTCAATTTAGCTACTGCCATGGCAGCTTGTGATAAGAAAACATTAATTATTGATTCTGATCCACAAGGTAATGCTAGTACAGGGTTTGGCGTTAAACATAACGAAAGAGACAAGGATTTATACTCTATAATCTGTGGAAAAATAGATATCAATAGTGCAATAAAATCTACTATGATCCCTAAGCTTGATATAATTCCTACATCGCCCAATTTATCTGTTCTTGAACAAGAATTAGTTGATGTACAAGAAAGAGAGTATAAAGTTGAAAGTTTGCTAAATGACATAAAAAATAGCTATGATTATATATTTATAGACTGTCCGCCATCATTAGGGTTGCTTACATTAAACGCATTATGCGCTGCAAGAAGTCTTATAATTCCGTTACAAACAGAATATTATGCTTTAGAAGGTCTATCGCAGCTTATCAAGACATTAGAATCTGTTAAAGGAAATTTTAACAAAGATATTGAATTAAAGGGTATATTGTTGACTATGTTTGATAAAAGGAACAAGATTTGTGAAATGGTATCTAATGACGTTAAAAATCATTTTAATAACAAGGTTTTTAAAACTGTTATTCCAAGAAATGTTAGAGTTTCTGAAGCTCCGAGTTATGGTCAACCAGTTTTGATGTATGATATATCTTGCCCTGGATCTCAAGCTTATGCATCTCTTGCGGGTGAAATTATAAATCAAGAGACTATTTACAATGAAAAAAAATAAAATTTCTAAAACTAGTGGATTAGGGAGTGGTCTTTCAAGTTTACTCGGAAGTGAGTTTGAAAAAAGATCAATTTTATCTGAAAACATTCCTGAAGAGTATAAAATGGTTCCAATAGAGTTTATACAACCTGGACCATGGCAACCAAGAAAAATATTTGACAAAAAGGAACTAGAATCTTTATCTAAGTCAATTAAAAATCAAGGCGTCATTCAGCCTATAATTTTAAAAACTAGGGACGACAAAAGAAATCATTATTATCTTATAGCTGGAGAAAGGAGATGGAGAGCTTGTCAATTAGCCAAAATTCATGAAATACCTTCAATTATAAGAGATGATATAGATAACAAGAGAATTGCGGAATTTTCTTTAGTAGAAAACATTCAAAGATCGGAGTTAAATCCAATAGAAGAGGCTGAAGGTTACCAATCTTTAATAGAAAAATATGACTATACACAAGAAGAAATTTCCAAAGCGGTAGGTAAATCGCGTCCTTACATCGCAAATATTTTAAGGTTACAAGCACTGTCAGACCTTGCAAAAGAATTTCTAACACAGGAAAAGTTAACTGTTGGTCAAATAAGACCTCTTATTGGACATAATTATACTGATAATTTACTTGAATTAATTTATAAAAATAATTTATCTTCACGACAAGTTGAAACACTCGTAAAGAAGCAAAATAAAAAATTACCTTTATCCAAAAATAATGATTTAGATATTTTAGAATTAGAAAAGGAAATCTTAGAAATTACCGGTATTAAAGCGAAGATTAATTTTGATAACATAAAAGAAAAAGGAAATATAAAATTAGAATGTAATAACCTATCTGAATTTAATTATTTGCTAAAGAAAATTAAGTCCTAGCCTTTTTTTTAGCTAACACAGAGGCTGATAATATAAATTGAGATAGTAGAGTTTTTTCTGGATATAAGCCTGTCTTTGTTTTTAATTCAAGATCAATTAGTCTTTTTTGAATTAGATTAATTTTTTTGTATGACCACAATTTGCATAGATAAAGAAAAAAGGGCTTGTCTTTAAAAAAAATAGGTGGCTTTAAATTATCTATAACAATTGAAAAGCTCTTTTCATATTGACTTAATAAAAGAATTTTCTCAATAGTTTTGAAATGTTTACCAAACATCCTAATAAGTACAATATTACTATTTGATTTCTCATAAATTTTATCTAAATAAAATAAGGAATCTTTAGTCTCGCCATTTAAACATGTTTTTACAATTTGAGTTAAATTTATATCGTCACTACTTGTAATAAATTTAGTAAGTGAGTTTTCAGAGACATTAGTATTATTTGTTAGAAAATTATCTAACTTTTCAATTTCCATTTTGTTAGATAATGAGTCTGAGCTAAATTTAGTACTTAAATGAAGTATAAAATCATTAGAAAAAGAAACTTTATGTTTCAAAAACAAATTTCTTATTTCACTTTTAATTTTATTACTGTTTTCTTCATAACATGGTGTTATAATACTATTATTTAGTTTTTCAAAATGCTTCACTAATTTATGTTGAGAACCTATATTACCTGCTTTTATAATAAGTACATAGTTCAAGTCTACTTTAACGACAGTGTCTAAAATAATATTTTCAATATGTTTGTTAATCGTTAAGTGTAATAAATCTAATAAGATAAATTTCTTTTCTAAAAAAACACTTAATGTGTTAATATTATCTTCTAAAATAGATGGATTTTCTTTAAAATCACCTCCATTAATTTTAGAAACATTAAAAGGATCAGTTATATTAATATTTAATAATTTAATAGATTTGTTGTATAATAACTCTACTAAACCAAAATTCGATCCATATAAAAAAATTATCTTATTTTTTTGGTAATTATTTCTTATATAATCTTCGAAATTTTCAGACTTAATTTTCAATCTAATTTTCTTATTAATACTTTAGTTAATAAATAAAGTTTATTGGCTGAACTTTGGCTCAATCTTTCCTTAATATGTTTTAAACTCTCTTCATTACTATAGAGTGAATTTGAAGAAGAACTTAATGCGGGAAAAGTTTTAATTGAGCCAGACTTAATCAAAGTATTTGAGCCATTATCTACTAGTGAGTACCTAACAAAAGCTTTAGTTGAATTAAGTACTGCTAAACCGCTTACTGACATTGTTTCATTAGAACTGAAAGAAATATCAGCTTTTAAAATAAAGCTAGGTTTGAGGTTTTTTTTATTATCGAATCTTCTTTTTAAATACTCTTTAAAAATGACATTGTATCTATCACTTGGCGTCTCAATAGATACAGTTCTTAAATTAACAGGGTTAGTTTTATTTATATTGTAGGAAGTACAACCAGAAGTAGTTATGAGAAGTAAAAAAACAAAAATTTTCTTTGTGAAAAACATGTCTAACTCTATATTAAATTACAAAGTTTACAATACGATTGGGTACTATAATAATTTTTTTCGGTGTGTCATTCAAAAACTTTAGTATATTTTTCTCTTTCAAGGCTATTTGTTTTAACTGATCATTATTTAAATCTTTTTGAACTTCAATAATTGCTCTCATTTTTCCATTTACTTGAACTGGTATTTTTATTAAATGTTTTTCCTCAAAGGATTTATCAGCTATAGGCCAGCTTTCATTAGCAATTAAAACTTTTTCATTTAAATTTTCCCATAATGCTTCAGCAATATGCGGCACCATTGGGTTGATCAAAATTAACAACTTTTTCACATTATATAAAATAACACTCTTGTCATCATTATTTAATATTTTATATGATGAAATGGCATTAAATAGGCTTCTTATTGACGCTACAGCAATATTGAAATGAAAATCATCAATAGATTTTGTGACTTCTTCTATAGTTGCATTTAAAGTTGCTAGTAACTCTTTATGTGATTTTGACAAGTTAGTAGGAAGATTATAGTCTATGTTTTCTATTTCTAGGTTGATAACAAAATTCCATAATTTGTTTAAAAAGCGCCACGAACCTTCTATGCCTGAAACTGACCATTCCATATCTCTATTAGGTGGTGAATCAGAAAGCATAAAAAATCTTGCAGTATCTGCGCCATAAGTTTGAATTATTTGTTGAGGGTCAACAACATTTTTTTTAGATTTACTCATTTTTTCAATTCTTCCAGCGATAACCTTTTCTTTTGTATTTATATGGAAGAATGTATTATTCTCTTTTGTCACCTGGTTGGGAAAAAGCCATTTTTCTTTTTGAGTTTTAAAAGTTTGGTGGCAAACCATGCCCTGAGTCTGAAGAGAATTAAAGGGTTCTTTTAAGTCAATTGTTTTTACAAATTTCAAAGCTCGCATAAAAAATCTTGAATAAAGAAGATGCATCACAGCATGTTCAACACCGCCTATATATTGGTCAACGGGCATCCAATATTTAAATGCTTCATCAGTAAACGCCCTAGAAGGATTTAAATCTGTAAATCTAGCAAAATACCAGCTTGATTCAAAAAAAGTGTCAAATGTGTCAGTTTCTCTAGTAGCATTTTGATTACATTTTGGACACTTGGTATTTTTCCAAGTAGGATGATATTCTAAGGGGTTACCTTTTTTATCAAAACTTATGTCTTCTGGGAGGCAAACAGGCAGTTGGTCTTCAGGTAATGGAACCTCGCCACAATTGCTACAAAACACTATGGGTATAGGGCACCCCCAATACCTTTGTCTAGATACTCCCCAGTCTCGAATTCTATATGTTACAGTTTCTTTTCCAATTCCTAATTTCTGCAATTCCTTAATACTTAAATCAACAGCTTTCTTTGTATCTAATCCGTTTAAAAAATCAGAATTGATGTGTAAGCCATCTCCTGTGTAAGGAAGAATATTGTCATTTGCAACTACAGGTATAATGTCTAAAGAGTATTTTTTAGCAAAATCATAATCTCTTTGATCATGTGCTGGACAGCCAAAAATAGCTCCAGTTCCGTAATCCATCAATATAAAATTAGCAATATAGATTTTTAAATTTATTTCCTTTTTAAAGGGATGTGAGACAGTAAAGCTTGTTTCATAACCTAATTTATCAGCTTTCTCTAGATCTTCTGCTTTATTAGATTGTCTTTCACAAAGCTTTATAAAATCGTTTGCTTTATTGTCATTTATTGCAATTTTTAACGACAATGGATGTTGTGGTGAAATAGCAATAAATGTTGCACCAAAAATTGTATCTGGCCTAGTAGTGAAAATTTCAACTTTATCGTCTGAATTATTTATTGAGAAACTTATAGTGGCGCCATTGCTTTTACCAATCCAATTTCTTTGCATAACCTTAACTCTATCGGGCCATTTCTCTAAGTTATCGATTTCATTTAGTAAATCTTCAGCAAAGTCAGAAATTTTAAGAAACCACCCCTTCATTTTCTTTTTTTCTACTTCTGCACCTGAACGCCATCCACGTCCGTCAACAACCTGTTCGTTGGCTAATACCGTCTGTTCAATAGGATCCCAATTAACAATTGTTTCTTTTTTATAGGCAATTCCTGCCTTATAAAAATCTAAAAACATTTTTTGTTCAAATTTATAATAATCTGGATTACAAGTTGCAAATTCCCTGTCCCAGTCGTAAGACAAACCCATTTGTTTGAGTTGATTTTTCATAATTTCAATATTTGAGTAGGTCCACTTAGATGGAAGGGTGTTATTCTCAATTGCAGCATTTTCAGCTGGTAATCCAAAAGCATCCCATCCCATAGGATGAAGAACATTAAAACCTTGAGCCTTTTTATATCGGGCAACAAGATCTCCTAAAGTGTAATTACGAACATGTCCCATGTGTATCGCTCCTGATGGATACGGGAACATTTCTAAAACGTAATACTTGGGTTTGTTATAATCAATTTTGGCTTTGAAAATCTCTAAATCATTCCACTTTTTTTGCCATTTTTTTTCAATTAAAGAAGGGTTGTATTTCATTTTGTTATTTGTTTGAAGAATTTATTCTATAATTTCGTGCCTCGTTTAAAATGTTATTTTCAATTTGAGATGCCAATTTGTTATCAGTGAATGTGTCAGTCCAGACACCACTCTCTAACTTTTGAACATGTACTTTAACACTTATGCCGTCTGACCTTAATTCGCTAGTTTTTATATATGCCATGATTTTTATTCTTTTATTTTTTATGTTTTTATTAACATACCAATCAGTAATAATTGTCCCACCCAATGCATCAGTAGAAATCAAAGGTGCAATTGACAGAACATCTAAAGATGCTCTCCATAAGTAACCATTTACGTTAACACTAATACCCTCTTTACTTTCCCTGTTTAGAATATCAGAAATTGATATACCTTTTTCAGCATCTTTAGAAAACAGGCCTGGTTTTGATTTTTTTTCAGTTATTGGATTTGAGATAATTTCATTACTCGAACAAGACGATATTATTGAAATCAGTATTATTAGTGTTATGTTTTTAATCATATAACTAGCCTTATAAAACAATATTCATATGTTCTAATTAGATTTTTATAATACATCAATTAATTAATATGAAAACATATAAAAAAAGGCGACCGAAGTCGCCTTTTAATTAATTTATTAAAACAATTAGAATGAAGTTTTAATAGTAAGTTGAGACATAGTACCAGAATCAGCTACTGGGGTTGCTTCATGGTTTGCTGCAGTAACTTTATAGTCATAATCAATAACAGTTATAACTGCTGTTAAACCTGAAGCAATAGAGTACTGAACTTCAGCACCTGATGCTGAGTATTCCTCACCGACGTCTAAATCATCCTCAGAACTGAATGTGAATGCACCAAGGGTCATACCATTAGGCATTTTATAGCTAATCGAAGCACCTTGACTTTCTATATCTTCATCACTTGCTTCATAAGAACCCTGTGATAAAATTACGGACATGTCACCAGATGTAATTTTTACACCCATGCTTGAATCATCCATATCCTGAGTTGCATTTTCAGTTGTTTTGGTATTATAACCTAATGTAATAGCCGCACCACCTGCATTCATGGCATACTTAGCGCCCATAGCTGTCACATCTGCTGTGCCGTTAGCTCCACTGTCAGTGTGTGAAACACCTGCAGTTAAACCACCCATTGCAGGCATGTGATAAGCCACTTTCATTGCATCACTAGAAGCAGTTGCAGAGTTTCTTCTGATACTTGAGTCAGTAGTAGATGCTGTTGGCTCTTCTGCAATTAAATCCATCTCGTCAATGTTGTATGAATCTGAAGCATCATCATCTATACCTAGAATAATTTTACCAAATCCACCACTAATTGATAGAGAATTTTCGTCACCAGTTAAACCTGCACCATCTGAACCAACTGCACCAATATCATATCTGTAGTTCAAAGCTAGACCTGAGTCAGTTTTGCTTGAGAAATTAACAATCATTTCACTGTCACCATGTGCGAAAGATGTTCCATCTTTAGCTGTATCGTTTGAGCTTCGTGATAAGTACTTAAATTCATAACTTCCAGATATAGAAACATCTGCAAGAGCAGCATTAGCTGATATTGTAGCAGCTGCAGCCAAAGCTGTAGTGCCTAAAAGTAATTTACGCATTGCGTATCCCCTTAAAATTGAGTTTTCTAAATTGAGAAAACAGTTGATTACATTTCCACCACAGAAATGTTTATTTATAGTTAACTCAAAACATTTATAAAAACCAGCATTATTGATATAAATGTCACTTATTTGATTTTATTGTTGTATTTATGCAACACAATAAAAATTTCAAATTTTTCATATTATTGTTAAGATAAGATTTTTGGAGAAACAATTTTGGAAAATGAAAATATTGAAGATAAAAGAAAAACTATATTAGATACTATTAAGATAACACACAAAAACAGTAATTTCTCTTCATTACCTTATCCACAACTAGTGGCAGTTTCAAAAAAACAAGAAGACCAAAAAATAGAATTAGCTATAAAGTCTGGTCAGAGAATTTTTGGAGAAAATCGAGTTCAAGAGGCTCATCAAAGGTGGCAAAAAAGAATAGAAATATACAATGACATTGAACTAAGATTAATCGGCCCACTTCAAACTAATAAAGTAAAGCAAGCACTTAAACTTTTTGATATTATTGAAACAATTGACCGAGAAAAGTTGGCAAAGGAAATTGCTAAAAATTTCGGACATGTGTCAAAAACAAAAAGTTTTTATATCCAAGTTAATACAGGTTCTGAAACACAAAAAAGTGGCTTATTACCAACAGAAATTGATTCTTTTTTTGAATACTGCACAAAAGACTTAAAATTGCCTATTATAGGTTTAATGTGTATTCCACCACAGAATGAAGATCCCGCAATGCATTTTGCATTTTTAAAAAAGATTGCCGATAGGAATAGCTTGTTTAAATTGTCTATGGGAATGAGTAATGACTTTAAAGAGGCTATAAAGTTCGGTGCAACTTCAGTTAGGATTGGTTCATTATTCTTTGGAGCTAGACAATTTTGATTACAAAATATGCCCTGATTTCTTGGACTTAGTACTAAGATAATTTTCATTATACTTATTTGGATTAATTTTAATTGGTATACGTTTCGTTACGTTTACACCTAATTTTTTTAAGTGTTCTACTTTTTTTGGATTGTTGGTAATTAATTTAACTTTATTAATTTTTAACTGTGAGAGCATTTGTTTAGCTGGATAATATAGCCTTTCATCGTCATTAAATCCTAAATCCTGATTTGCTTCGACTGTATCCATTCCGGTTTCTTGCAGAGAATAGGCTCTAAGTTTATTTAATAAACCAATATCACGACCTTCTTGTGCTAGATAAATTAATACACCCTCATCTGCTTTTGCCATAATTTTAATAGATTGCTTTAGTTGTTGGCCACAGTCACACTTTAGGCTGTCAAGAATATCTCCTGTGATGCACTGACTATGAACCCTTACCAAAGTCTCATTTTTAAATTCATTATCAATTTCTCTTGTTTTTCCAAAAACTAAACAAAAATGTTCATCCCCACCGTCTTGAGGTCTAAAAATAATAACTTCACAGTTTTCAGTTTCAGCAATTGGAACTTTAGCTCTTACAGCCATTACTAGGCTTTCTGCACTTCTTTGCTCGTAAGACTTAATATCATTTACATTAACATGTATAAAATTATTTTTAAACGTCCATTGATTTATTTTTTCGGGGGCTACATTTGAGATAATAGACATAAGTCCAGCTGGAAGAAGTCTTGACTGTCTCAAGATTAACAAACAATAGGAGATAACACTTGTATTATTTTCTGATATTACACCATTTATATTTGGAATTTTGTGGCCAGTTAGTGGCATGCATAACGACAATATGTCATTCATTGTCCAATTATTTTCAATTAAAATTGAACATGGTTGATTACTAACTTCTATACCAATTGCATTACAACGATTATTAGACAAAATGATATTAGGTCTAGACAAAGCAATATCAGATAGTTTGTTAACACTCTCTTTTTCTATTAATTCCGCTGACATTAGCAGAACTGAAGTTCCAAAACTATTATCTGATATTACTACCTTACCACCACTTCTGAGCTCTGATATTGCTCTTTTCATTTTTAATGTTAGAGTTTTATTGTTCATAATAATATGTTTTTAAAATTTTGTATTCACGATTTGCCACAAGGATTGTATATATGGATAAAAATATATCTATATTAATATATGAAAAAGAAAATCATTTAAACTCAATTTTGTATCAACAAGTATCAGATAACGATAATTATGAGACTTATACAGCCAATGATCCAATAAATTTGTCAAAATTGGTAAATGAAAAAAAATTTGATATTTGTATTTTTAATGTTGAAGATATAGAACCTATATTTAAAAATTTATCAAATGATCTTTTAGAAAAAAATCGCCATGTAGATATGGTTGGTTATTGTAATAAATTACTTTATAATAAATCTATAAATAATCTTAATATCACTTTAATCGAAAAACCCTTCAGATTGAAGTTCCTACTTGAAAAATTAGAATATATAAAATTAATGAAAAACAAAAGTAATAAGATTATTTTAATAAAACATATAGAATTTTTACCTAATAAAAAAATATTATTTAACCCTAAAACTAAAATTACAATACATTTGACTGAAAAAGAAAACTATCTTTTAAATTTCTTATATAATAAAAGAAATTTAGAATTTACCAAAAATGACTTGTTAATTGATGTATGGGGTGTAACTGAGAGAATTAATACACATACTTTAGAAACTCACTTATATAGGTTGAAACAGAAGTTATTTAAATTAGACCCTAACATAACTTTTTCATTAATAAATAAAAAAGGGTCATTTACATTTGAATATTCATAAAATCTATTAAAAAAATATATAATTAAAATACGAACTTATTAACCAAAGGTTTCTCATGAGAAACTAAAATTTATAAACTAGACTATTGAATTTTGGCTGGGGCGGTAGGATTCGAACCTACGGTACACGAGATCAAAACCCGATGCCTTACCACTTGGCTACACCCCAATTGTATATTGAATTACATTATTTAAAATTTATTTTCAAGCATTTTAGAACAGCGTACTCTGTTAACACTATAATCTTTTACTCTCCCATACCAGATGAAGTTACTATCTTCAAAGTAATTATAAACAGGCAAAATATTATTCAAATCTTTAAATATACCAAAACATGTTGAACCACTTCCAGACATACCACATGCAATTATATTAGGTAATTTTTTTAATACTGATAATATGGTATGTATCTGAGGAGCTAAAGAAATAGCTGACGAAAGAAGGGAATTATAAATACTTACATCGTCTAAGCAATTTTTTTTATTTTTGGTTATATCATGTGAAAAAAAACTAAAATGTGAAAACACTTGTTTAGTAGACAATTGAATATTAGGATTTACTAATAAATAATAATAATTGTTTGAAATCTTATTTCTTTTAATTTTATTGCCATAACCACTTATTTTTAGACTTTTACTTTCCAAACACGCAGGAACATCGGATCCTAGTTTGTTTGCAATTCTGTAAAGAGTAGAAATTGATAATTTTTTTTTCTTCCTTTCTCCATTAAATAATTTTCTTAATAGTATTAGTGTCGCTGCTGCGTTTGCTGAGCCGCCACCAAGACCTGCCCCAATTGGTATATTTTTATCTAAGTATATTTGAAATTTCTTTTCCCAACCAGTTAAATATCTAAATTCATTCAAAGCTTCTAGAATTAGGTTATATTTATCATCAATTAGTAAGGACTTATTTAAACTTTTTTGAAGAAAATTATCATTTTCACTAAATTCAAAATAAATTTTATCAGATAACTCTAAAAAACAAACATCACTTTCTATTAAATGCAAACCATTATTTGCTCTACCCCTAACAAATAGATTTAGATTAAGTTTTGCTGGGGCAATTATTGAGTAACAATTATTCATATTTTATAAGTTTTTCTCTAATATCCCTAATTACATATTTATCTTTTTCATATTTTATAGCCTTTTTCCACTCAAAAATCGCTTCATCTTTCCTTCCTAACATTAGATAGCAATCACCGAGATGATCTAAAATTTCAGAACTTTTTGGCAGAATTGCAACTGACTTTTCAAGATAAAAAACGGCTTCGTTATAATTTGTTCTTTTAAATTCTATCCAACCAATAGTATCAAGAAAAAACGCATTGTTTGGATCTAAATCTAAAGCCTTTTTAATTAAACTCAAAGCAAAATCTAAATCTTGATTTTTTAATGCTAATTTATAAGATAAATAATTCAAAGTATATGTATCTTTAGGATTTCTTTTAAGTAACTTTAAAAATAGGATTTTAGCCTCTTTCCATTTACCAACTTTGTCTAAATTTGAAGCATATAAAAAAAGGTCTCTATCATTATTTCCGTACATATTTATTATTTTCTGATATATTTTAATAGATTTATCATATTGTTTATTCGACTTATAGTAATCAGCTAACCTGTATAAGAGGAGTTTATTGTTTGGCCATTTTTCATTAAACTTAAATAATAAATTTTTATAAGAATTTTTTTTATTCAAAGATTTAATTATTGATAATTTTTTTAAATTACCAGGCAGGTCAAAAAATGAAAATGAGGAAATAGATTTCAACTTTTCTAAAGCTATATGATGCGTTTTCTCAAGATAATATAACTCAGCTAAAGAATATTTTGCAATATCTAGCTTTGGACATAGAAAAAGGCTGATTTCCAGTAAAATTTTTTGATATGAATATGAATTTTCATTCTGTTTATTATTTAAAATAGAATTGTTATATATTTTAGAGGCTAAAATTGTATTTAAATTAGTTTTTTTATAAAATATATTATTATGAGCCGAAAAATTTTTAATTATAAACTGTTTATCAAATTGATTGGACAACTTTGTTTGAATAATATTATTAAACTTTTCAAAATCATTTAATCTAAAAAAAAATCCAGCTAATAATAATGTATCATTGCTATTTAACTCTTTTGATGCATAAATCCTATAAGCGATTTTTTTTAAACTCTCAGGTTTATAGAAGTTTTCTAATATTAGAAGTTTATAAATAGATCCTTCTTGATGCCCTTTATATATCTTTGTATCAATTTTATTTTGTGACTCTAAAATCCATAATTTTATCAATGGAGTTAAATTATTTAGGCTAATATTAATATCACTATTTTTTAAAAATTGTAAATTTTGATTAAAATTATTCCTTTTTATATTCAATACATATTTTGGTAAATGATATAGATTATGCTTTTTTGAATCTGATGCTAATAAAATTGATGTCTTATTTGCTTCTTCAAAATTTCCACTAATCAAATTAGAAAAAAATTTAAGTTGCAAAAGTTCTATATTTTCGACTTTTTTATTTAGAATTTTACTTGCTGTGTAGGCATCACCCCTAGAAAAAAAGAAGTTAGCAGTCAGAAAAGTAGCGCTATTGGAAGTACTTTTTTTTTCATAATTATCTTTATATATTTCTAAATTTTCTCTAACTACATTACAACTAGAAAAACTTAAAATTAAAAGAAAAATGATTGTGATCTTCATGATAGAATTTACCAAAAAATAATTTAAAACTTTTACATTAAATCAATACACTTTAATCTATTAAATAAATAGTTTAAATAATTTATAGAAAGCTAATAGTTGAAACAACTAAAAATAATGGATCAAAAAACTATTCTCAATATATTGAATTTTTATGGGGATATCGGTATCGATATAATAATTAATCAATTTCAAAATGGGGACAAAACAAAATTAATAAATCGAATAAAAAGTGCGACTAAAAAAAAAACAAATAGTATTAAAGAGTTAGAAAAATTATTTAAAAATTTTAAAGGCTGCAATTTAAAAAAAACTGCAACAAATTTTGTTAATTTCCAAGGAAATGAGAATGCAAATTTATTATTTATTGATGGAACTCCTAATACAGAAGAAGATCAAATTGGTAAGTCCTTTGTTTCAGCCAAAGGAGATCTTTTTGAAAAAATGCTTAATGCTATAGATATAAAACTTGATGATATATTTATTATTAATGCAATACCTTGGAGACCTCCAGGTAACAGATACCCAACTGAAGAAGAAATAAAAATTTGTAGACCCTTTATTTTTAATTTGATAAATTTACTACGACCAAAAGTAATTGTTTGTTTGGGAGAAGTCCCAACAAATCAGATACTAGAATTAAATCAAAGTATTATAAAAACAAGAGGTAAATGGCACTACTTTAAATCTGATCTAATTAATCAATTTGATTCAGAATATAAACCTCATATACTTCCAACACTTAGTATATCATATTTGTTAAACAGACCTGATATGAAAAGAAAAGCATGGGAAGATATGAAAATGTTAAGGGATAAAATTAGGGAAATGTGAAGATTTTATGATAATAACAAAAAAACTAATATGTGCTATTATTGCTATTCCATTTAATTTAATTTTATGTAGTAATTTTTCTTTTGCAGAAACCCCACAAAATAAAAAAATTTTGTCATTAGAAGACGTTAAAATTTATAAACAAATTTTTTCTGTACAAAAAAAATCTATAAAAAATAAAAAGTCTAAGGAATGGATAAAGGTTGACAGTTTAATAAAAAAATTAAAAAACAAAGTATTATTGGGTAATGTATATGCGGAGAGATACTTACATCCTACTGGGTGGAGAAGTTCATATAGAGATCTAAGGATTTGGCTAGAAAAATATAATGATCATCCTGACGCGACTAGAATTACAAGAATAGCACTTAAAAGAAAGCCTAAAAACTATAAGAATCCCAAAAAACCAACAGCAGGTTTTTTAAATGGGTATGGTACATATGCAGCAAATTCTCTTAAGCCAAGATTTCCATTAGATAATAGTAAATATAAAAGATACTCCTATCAAACCTCAATTAAATTAAGACGAGCCATAAATAAAAAAAACACAAAATATGCAGAAAACTTACTAAATAGTCAAAACGTAAAAAAATATCTAACTAATAAAGAACTATCTCAACTTAGAGCTGAGTTAGCTCATGCTTTTTTTATATTTGATAAAGATCATAAATCACTTAGACAAGCTAGACTTTCAATGAGCTTGTCTGACAAGCCTAACCCTCTGGCTTTATGGGCTGGTGGTTTAGCATCCTGGAGAATTGAAAACATTGATGCCTCAAAATACTTTTTTAACAAATTGGCTGAAATTAATGGGCCTGACGGAATAGCGGCTGCAGGTGGTTATTGGTCTGCACGTGTTTCTTACTTTCTAGGAACTCCCCAAAAAGCTAATTATTTTTTAACTAAAGCAGCAACACGTGAACGTACATTTTATGGCTCACTAGCGATGGCTTCTTTAGGATATAAATACACTCCAAAATTTGACTTACCGAAATACGATATTAGTTTATTAAAAAAAATTACTAAGCATAGAGGTGGTATAAGAGCACTAGCTCTTATAGAGGTAAATGAATATCATAAAGCAGCAAGAGAGTTTAGAAAAATTATTCCAAAATTTGATATTAAAGATTATCCCCAGCTATTATCATTTATATCTAAAAATAATATGCCAGGATTAACATTTAGACTAGCGGCTATTTTAAGAAATGATTATGATCAAATTCATTTAGGTGGTTTATATCCAATACCTTCCTGGAAAATGGACACTTCTGATTTAAAGGATAAAGCACTAGTTTATGCAATAGCTCGACAAGAATCAGGTTTTAACCCTAGAGCAAAAAGCTCTTCAAAAGCTATGGGTGTATTGCAAATAATACCTTCAACTGCAGCATTTATCATGAAAAATAGAGAATATAAGCTTAGAAGAAGTAAAAATCATCTACTCTATAATCCTTCTCACAATATACATATTGGTTCTAAATACATGAAGTTTCTTTTTAATTTACCTATAGTTAACCAAGACTTGATGTGGATGCTAGCAAGTTATAATGCTGGTCCTGGAAATTTTAAAAAATGGACAAAAGATAAAAAATATAAATATAAAGATACATTGTTAATGTTAGAAAGCTTACCAGCTAGAGAAACTAGAAATTATATTAAGTTAGTATTAACAAATCTATGGATTTATAAAATAAGATTTAATCAAGATAATAACATTCTTAATACTTTAGCATCAGGTAAACCTATAGATTTTAGAGTTTTTTTTAGAGAGAAAACAGGAAGTTAAGTTTATGTCAACTCACAATAATTTTATCCCTATAAATATAGCTATTGTAACTATATCTGACACTAGAAAGTTAGATAATGACAAATCTGGGGATGTTTTAGAGGACAGAGTGCTTAAATCTAATCATAAAATTATTTCAAGGGAAATAGTAAAAGATAATTTTGAAGAAATTTATGAATTATTTTCAAATTTCATAAATAATGAAAAGATAGATGTAATAATTTCGACAGGAGGGACAGGACTTACAGGTAGAGACATAACACCAGAAGTAATGAAAAAACTATTTGAAAAAACAATAGATGGTTTTGGAGAGATGTTTCGATGGTTATCCTATAGCAAAATTGGGACATCGTCTTTGCAATCACGAGCACTAGCAGGTGTTTCAAATGGAACGTACATTTTTTGTTTACCCGGTTCCCCATCTGCCTGTCGTGATGGGTGGGACCAGATTTTAATTCATCAATTAGACATAAGACATAAACCATGCAATTTTGTAGAAATAATGCCAAGGCTTCAAGAACATAAATTGTCTCGTAAAAAGAATTAATGGCAAATTTTGATTTAGAAAAAAAATCATCAAGTAATAACATTATAATGATTGGAGTAGATGAAGCCGGCAGAGGTTCTTGGGCAGGACCATTAGTAGCAACAGCATCTTGGATTGATTTTAAAGATTATAAATCCTTACATAAAGAAATAAATGATAGTAAAATGTTAACAACAAATAAGCGTAAAGAAATTATATTATCATTAAATAATTCAGTAAAATACTGCAGTTCAATTTCTTCCGAAAGAGAAATTGATTTTTACGGACTCACATTTGCAAATACATTGGCTATGAAAAGATCAATATTTAGTATTCTTAAAATATTAAATAACTATATATCTAATAAAAATTATAAATTTAAAATTTTCATTGATGGGAAATACAAACCAAATTTTTTAGATTTTGACAGATTGCTAAAAATTAAAAAGTTGGATTTAACTACTAATGATATAATCCCACTTGTTAAAGGTGACAGTAAGTGTAAAACTATAGCCCTGGCTAGTATCATAGCGAAAGAGACCAGGGATAATATAATGAGACAATACTCAATAAAATATCCTAATTACTATTTTGAAAAACACTTTGGTTATGGGACAGCAAAGCATAAGGAAGCTATTTTAAAAAACGGAATTTTAGGACTTCACAGAAAGTCGTTTAAACCAATTTATACTATATATAGTTAACAAATATTGTAAATATACACATATTGTGTAAAACAATAATTTTTAACTAAGTCATTGACTTTAATACATAAATATCATTTTATCCACAATATATTAACAACCTATTAAGGCAAGATTTAAATAATGTCTATCGAGAAATTTATAAGTAGAGTTTTGGTTGGTGATTGTATCGAGCAAATGAATAAATTGCCTGAAGTAAGTGTTGATTTAATCTTTGCCGATCCACCTTATAATCTTCAATTAAATGGAGATTTATCTAGACCAGACCAAACTAAGGTAGATGGTGTTAATGAAAGTTGGGACAAATTTTCATCTATATCTGAGTACGATTTTTACACAAAACAATGGTTGATAGCTGCAAGAAGAATTTTAAAGCCAAATGGCACAATATGGGTAATTGGTTCTTATCACAATATTTTTAGGTTAGGTTACATTCTACAAGATTTAAATTTTTGGATGCTAAATGACATTATCTGGAGAAAAGTTAATCCAATGCCAAATTTTCGGGGTAGAAGATTTACCAATGCTCATGAAACTCTAATCTGGGCTTCAAAGACTTCGTCATCTAAATATACTTTTAACTACGAAGCAATGAAATCCTTAAATGGTGATCTTCAGATGCGATCTGATTGGTTAATACCAATATGTACTGGTGACGAAAGATTAAAAGATAGAGATGGGAAAAAAGTCCATCCAACCCAAAAACCAGAAAACCTTTTAACTAGAGTTATTATGTCTAGCAGTAATATTGGAGACATTGTCTTAGACCCTTTTTTTGGAACGGGTACTACAGGTGCTGTTGCAAAAAAACTTGGTAGGAACTTCATAGGAATTGAACAAAATGCCAATTATGCAATAGAAGCTCAAAAAAGAATCAATTCTATTAATGAAATTGTTTCAAAAGAACTTATTCAAACACCTAGAAAAACTGCTGAACCTAGAATTCCATTTGGCCATTTATTAGAACAAGGCTTAATAAGTCCAGGAGAATTATTACAAGATTCTAGAAACAGATGGTCTGCAAAAATTAGAGCTGATGGCAGTTTAATTTCAAAAGACGCAAAAGGATCAATTCATTCCGTCGGCGCTCATTTACAAGGTCTTCAAGCTTGTAATGGTTGGACTTTTTGGCATATAAAGAGAGCTGGTAAATTAATTCCTATAGATAGTTTAAGACATGCCGCCAGAGCAGTTAATCAAGCATAGATTTTAATTCTAATCTTCTTTTATGAAGTATCGGTTCAGTATAGCCAGAGGGACTAACTGTGCCTTCTATAATTAAATCAAGAGACGCTTTAAAGGCTAAAGAATTTTCAAAATCTTTAGACATAGGTATATAATTTAAGTCATTTTTATTTTGATCATCAACAATTTTAGCCATTTTTTTCAATGTTACTACTAGTTGATCTTTAGTAAATATCCCGTGTCTCATCCAATTTGTTAGATGTTGACTAGATATACGGCAAGTTGCCCTATCCTCCATCAAGCCAATATTATTTATGTCTGGAACTTTTGAACAACCTACTCCTTGATCAATCCACCTAACAACATATCCAAGGATTCCTTGGGCATTATTGTCCATTTCTTTTTGTATTTCTTCTTGAGACCAATTATGACCCTTTGAAACAGGTACATCAAGAATATCAATTAGATAATCATTCTTATCATTGGATTTTTGCTTTTGAACATTAAAAACATCAACTTCATGATAATGTAGCGCATGAAGAGTTGCTGCTGTAGGGCTTGGTACCCATGAAGTGTTAGCCCCACTTTTAGGATGATTAATTTTCTGTTTTAACATTTCGTTCATTAAGTCTGGCATCGCCCACATTCCCTTTCCAATTTGAGCTTTTCCAGATAATCCACATTCAAGTCCAATTTTAACATTATTATTTTCATACGCTGAAATCCATTTTGCGTCCTTGATATCCCCTTTAGGAATTATTGGGCCTGCCTCCATTGCTGTATGTATTTCGTCACCAGTTCTATCTAAAAATCCAGTATTTATAAAAACAGTTCTTTCTTTCGCTGCTCTAATACACTCTTTTAAATTAACTGTTGTTCTCCTTTCTTCGTCCATAATTCCAATTTTTAGAGTATATTTTTCTAAATATAGAGCTTCTTCTACAGCAGAAAAAATATCACATGCAAATTTGACTTCTTCTGGTCCATGCATCTTTGGTTTAACTATGTAAACAGAGCCTGTTCTAGAATTCATTTGATTATTCTTAATATCATGAATAGCTATCATTGAAGTAATCATGGCATCCATTATGCCTTCTGGTATTTCTTCTCCATTGCTCATTAGAATCGCAGGGTTAGTCATTAAATGACCAACATTTCTAATTAACATTACTGAACGACCAGGTAATTTATATTCGCCATTACTAGTCAAATAAATTTTGTCCTGATTAAGCGTTCTTGTAAGCATTTTACCATTTTTTTCAAATGTGTCTTCAAGATTCCCTTTCATTAATCCCAGCCAATTTTTATAAGCCAATACTTTGTCCTCTGCGTCAACAGTTGCAACAGAATCTTCACAATCTTGAATTGTTGTTAGTGCAGACTCTATTATAATGTCGTCAATACCAGCATTATCTGTGGAACCAATGTTGCCATTTTTATTTATTAAAATTTCTACATGTAAATTATTATTCTTTAGAAGAATACAAGAAGGATTGTCTTCACTACCCTGATATCCAACATACTGATTTGTATCACTTAATTGGGTATTGGCATTATCATTCGACTTAATTATAAGGTTACCGTTTTTAATTTTATAGGTTTTAACGTCTTTATGAGAACTATTCTCTAATTTAAAATTTTTATCTAAGAAATCTCTACCATAATCTACTACTTTTTTTCCTCTTAAAGGATTATAAGAGCTTGTTTTTTGCGCATTTCCTTCTTCTGAGATGGCATCAGTTCCGTAAAGTGCGTCGTATAAACTCCCCCATCTAGCATTTGCAGCATTCAAGGCATATCTTGCGTTTGTAACAGGAACAACTAATTGGGGACCTGCCTTAAGAGCCAACTCAGGATCAACATTTTGAGTTTCAATTGAAAAATTATTTCCAACAGGAACTATGTAGTTAATTTTTCTCAAAAAATTAATGTACTGATCTTGGTTAATTGTCTTACCAGTATTTTCAAGATAAAATGAATCGATTTGATTCTTCATTATACTTCTAGTTTCAAGTAATTTTTGGTTCAAGGGAACAAATTGGTTTAAAATTAATTCAAGCTTATTCCAAAATCGTTCAGCACTTACATTAGTGTTTGGCAGAGCCTCATTTTCAATAAAATTAACAAGTGTTTCTGAAATTTGTAAGTTACTTCTATTCAATCTTTTAGTCATAATTATCCTTAATTTTTAAATTGATTCATTTATATGATAACATTTTCTAATTATATCCTAAAGTCAATCCTTCTATCTTTAGACGCTTTTGAACTTCTAAAAATAATTCTTTTTTATCTTCAACAGATTTTCCTTCAAACCTTATTATTAATGCCTCTTCAGTATTACTAGCTCTAATTAGCCACCAACCAAAATTATTTTTAGCTCTTACACCGTCAATGGTAGTTATATTTTCTGGGCTATAATCTTCCAAAGCATTTTTAGAAATATTATCGATTATTGTAAATTTGATTTTATCTGAACAATGTAATTTCATCTCTGGGGAAACAAATGTTTTGGGCAAAGAAGATATAAATTTTTCTAAATTTACATCTTTAGCCAATAAACTTAGTAATCTAATTGAAGTATAAAGTGCATCATCAAAACCATAATACTTATCTGCAAAAAAAATGTGACCAGACATTTCACCTGCTAGTGGCGAATTAATTTCTTTAATCCTTTTTTTAATATTAGAATGTCCCGTCTTACCTATTTCTACATTTAAACCTAAAGACATAATTTTATCGTAAGCAACTGAGCTAGACTTTATATCTAAAATAACAGTATGGTCTGCTTTATTTTCAATATCTATCGAACGTGCTAAAAATGACGTTAATAAGTCCCCTGCTACGGGACGACTTTGTTTATCAATTACGCCTATTCTATCACCGTCGCCGTCAAATCCTATACCAATATCTGCGTTAACTACTTTCATTTTGTCAGACATAATTTTTAAAGTTGATATGTCAGTTGGATCAGGATGGTGGTTTGGAAAATTACCATCAACCTTAGAATATAAAACAACATGATTTCCTGAAATTTTTTTAGTAATCATTTCTACTGAAGGGCCAGATGCGCCATTTCCACAATCCCAGACTATCGTTTTATTACTAAGTTTATCATTTAAATTTTTTAATGGCTCAATGATTTTTTCTATGTATTTATCGAGTATAAAAACATTTTTAGAAAAACCATTATTATTACTCGAATGTCCTTCCTTAGCAAGCTCTCCTAATTTGATTATATCTTCACCAAAAAATGAATTTTGATTTAAAACGATTTTAAACCCGTTATAATTTTTTGGATTATGGCTTCCAGTTACTTGGATTGCTCCATCGGCATCATAGTAATGGCTGGCAAAATAAAGCATTGGGGTAGGTCCTAAGCCAATCCTATAAATATCACATCCTGATTTTATTAAGCCAGAATTAAGATTTTCTTCAAGTGTAGGACTTGAAAGTCTCCCGTCCATTCCAATTATTATTAACGGGCTCTTTTTTCCAGGTGAATTCTTCTTTACAATTATTCCAAAAAAATACCCTAGCATAAAGGCATCTTTATTATTTAAAGTCTTTTCATAAATACCTCTGATATCGTAAGATCTTAGAATAGTTTTATCAAAATTGTGCTTATACATCATTTATTGTATTCCAGTATTTCATTATGTAGCCAACTTTTTAATTTTGAACCCATTTCTTTTCTTTCTATTGAAAGTTTTATATTGGCTTGTATAAAACCAATCTTTGATCCACAGTCAAATCTTTCTTCTGAAAACTTATAACCAAAACAATTAGATTTTCCAATTCTACTGGCTATTGCGTCTGTAAGTTGGATTTCATTTCCAGCACCCTTGTTCTGTTTTTCTAAAATATTAAATATTGCAGGTTCAATTATGTATCTTCCAACTACTGCCATATTACTTGGTGCCTTTTCTATAGAAGGTTTTTCAACAAGGCCATGAACTTCAGTTATATTATTTTCAAAAGATTTGCCTGGAGTGATAATACCATAGGATGAAACGTCTTTTTTATCTACATCCATGATTGCTAGCATATTGCCGGATGTATAATTATTAATCATTTCTTTTGTTGTGTTTAATCCATTAATTAAATCATCTGCTAAGAGAATAGCTACAGGTTCATTTCCAATCAAGTGTCGAGCACACCAGACAGCATGACCAAGTCCTGCTGGTTCTTGTTGTCTGACATAGGCAAACGATCCAGGAATTTTCAACATTTCTTGAGCGGTTTTTAGGGTGTCCCGTTTACCTTTAGAAAGTAAATTATTCTCAAGTTCAAACGAATGATCAAAATGATTCTCTATGGCTGACTTTCCTCTACTAGTAACAAAAATGAATTGTTCAATACCAGCATTTGCAGCCTCCTCGACAGCATATTGTACCAGAGGTTTATCAACAACAGGAAGCATCTCTTTTGGCATTGACTTTGTTGCAGGAAGAAATCTTGTGCCCAAGCCCCCAACAGGGAAAATTGCTTTTTTTATTTTCATTCACAAATCCTTAAAATTAGTTTATTAGTGAATTTATTTTGATTATTGTAATATTTGAAATTCGTCAATAATAGCAAGTTATATTATATCATAAAGGAAAATCTTATGAAAATAACAATCTTAGGATCTGGATATGTTGGCCTGGTTTCTGGAACTTGTTTTTCCGAATTTGGTTTTGAAGTTTGTTGTGTAGATAAAGATAGTAATAAAATAAATAACCTTAAAAATAATATAATACCAATTTATGAGCCTGGACTAGAAAATTTAGTTAAAAAAAATAGTGCTGCTAATAGATTATCATTCAGTAATAATATAAATAAAAATATTAAAGAAGCTGACGTAGTCTTTGTAGCAGTTGGCACACCGGCTCGTCGTGGAGATGGTCATGCAGATCTTTCATATGTTTATGAAGCTGCTGAACAAATTGCTAAAAATCTGAGTGGTTATACTTTAGTCGTAACTAAATCTACAGTTCCTGTAGGAACTGGAGATAAGGTTAAAAATATAATAAAACAAACAAATCCAGAAGCAAATTTTGATATTGTATCCAACCCTGAATTTTTAAGAGAAGGAAATGCAATTGAAGATTTCATGAGACCTGACAGAGTGATTGTTGGTTATGAAACAAAGAAAGCAAAAGCTATAATTGCAAAAATTTATAAGCCTCTATATTTAATCGAGACCCCTATTATTTTTACGGATTTAAAGACTGCTGAATTAATTAAATACTCTGCCAATGCATTTTTGGCAGTAAAAATTTCTTATATTAATCAGATGGCTGATTTATGTGAAAAAGTAGGCGCGGATATTCGTGATGTTGCTCGTGGGATAGGTTTAGATAAGAGGATTGGAAGTAAATTTTTGCACCCTGGACCAGGTTATGGGGGATCTTGTTTTCCAAAAGATACATTAGCGCTTATAGAAACTTCAAAACGAAATAACACTAGTATTTCTATAGTTGAGACAGTAGTAAAATACAATCAACAAAGAAAATATGATATGGCAAAAAAAATCATAACTATTTTGAAGAGTGATTATGAAAATAAAAAAGTCTCAATTCTTGGTCTGTCATTCAAGCCAGAAACTGACGATATGAGGGATAGTCCTTGTCTAGATATTATTCCAAGACTTCAAGAGAAAGGTATTAAAATTTCAGCATTTGATCCTGTTGCTATGGATGAAGCAAAAAAAATATTTAAAGATATTGAATTCGCAAAAAATATGGATAGTTGTCTTAAAGATAGTGATGCGTTAGTAATTTTGACTGAGTGGAATGAATTTAGAAGTTTATCGCCTAGCCAATTAAATGGTATGAAAGGAAATATTTTAATAGATATGAGAAACGCTTTAAATCCAAATAGTTTTAAGAGAAGTAAATTCGATTTGAAACAGATAGGAAGATCTTGAGAATCTAGCCTGTAATATTTGTTCCTTGTGACTTAGGTCTTTTCATACCTTGAATAAGGTTGTCCATTTCAATTTTACCAGTAACTTTTCCTTTGGAATCTTCTATAGTGACTGGTTTTGAAGGTGAATCTGACATTATTTGAAGAATATCTTCTAATACCATGTCCTCTTTGACAGTAGCCCCGGGACTCTTAACTTTAGTGTGGGTCATTATAGATTTAGCTTGTATTACCCTTGCTCGGTTAATGTCCTTAATAAAATCAGCAACATAGTCATCTGCAGGCTGCATAATAATTTCCTGAGGATTACTGTCTTGAACCATGCTTCCATCTCTTAGAATAGCAATTCTGTCTCCAATTTTAAGAGCTTCATCTAGATCGTGTGTAATAAATATTATTGTTTTATGTAATTCATTTTGAAGATCTAAAAGAATATTTTGCATTTCAGATCGTATAAGAGGATCTAAGGCTGAGAAAGCTTCGTCCATCAGTAAAATTTCTGCATCTGTTGCTAGTGCTCTTGCCAAGCCAACTCTCTGTTGCATTCCTCCCGACAACTGACCAGGGAAGTATGTTTCATACCCGTCTAAACCGACACGATTAATCCATTTTTTTGCTTTTTCATTCCATTCCTTTTCCAGAATATTTTGAACTGCAAGCCCGTAACCAACATTTTGCAAGACTGTTTTATGAGGGAAAAGAGCAAATTTTTGAAATACCATGGACATATTATTTTGTCTAAATTGAATAAGTTCTTTTTGTGATAAACTTAATATATCCTGATTATTAACTAGGATCTCTCCACTTGTTGGCTCTATTAATCTGTTTAGGTGCCTTATGAGGGTTGACTTGCCTGATCCAGATAGACCCATGACAACCTGTATTTTCGCCTTGTTAATATTTAAGTTAATTTTATTTAAACCAAGTACACAATTGCACTTTTCAAGAAGCTCATCTTTGCCCATACCATTTTTAACCAATTCCAAAGCTTCATTTGTATTGTCACCAAAGATTTTGTAAAGTTGATTAACGTGAATCAAAATGTCGTTTTTACTCATCAAATTAATCCTTACCGTCATTTCTATACTTCTGCATTCTCAAGCCAAACTTTTGAGTTACTCTATCAAAGATAATAGCCAATACTACAATTGCTAATCCATTCATAAGTCCTAAAGCAAGATACTGATTTGAAATAGCTCTTAGAACTGGTAGACCTAGTCCTTTAACACCTATCATTGAAGCAATAACTACCATCGCTAAAGCCATCATGATTGTTTGATTAACCCCAGCAAATATTGTTGGCAAAGCAAGTGGCATTTGCACCCCAAAAAGTTTTTGCCAGTAATTAGCTCCAAATGAATCTGCGGCTTCTAAAACATCTTTGTCAACTAACCGAATTCCTAAGTTAGTTAAACGAACTATTGGTGGAATAGCATAAATACAAACCGCTATTAAACCAGGAACCTTTCCTATTCCAAGTAACATAACTACTGGTATTAGATAAACAAAACTAGGAATAGTTTGCATCACATCCAAAACAGGAACTATTACTGCTTGAACTTTGTTACTCCTTGCCATAGCTATTCCCATTGGAATACCTATCGATATACATAAAAAAGTAGCTACAAGAATAATAGCTAAAGTTGACATAGTGTCTTCCCACATACCGAAATAGCCTATAAGCATAAAGCTTAAAAATGTCCCAATTACAACTGGAATTGAACGTGAACCTATCCATGCAAGTACAAGTATTCCAAAAATAATTAGGGGCCATGGAGTGTTAATAAAAAATTTCTCAAACCATACCAAAAACATTAAAAGAGGTTCAAAAAAACCTTCAATTTCAGCGCCATATGAACGAGAAAAGTCAGTGAAGGCAAAATCAACTGTTTTTTTAAATTCTCTTAAATCAGATCGGCTCATATCAGGAAAATTGAAAAACCACTCCATCTACTGACCTTCCTTTTAAAAAAATAATCACTACTTCATATTAAGTAGTGATTATTTATGTTTTAATAACTAATTATAAACTAGCTTTAATTTTTTTAGCAACGTCTGGACTTACCCATTTTTCCCAAACATCACCGTGTTTTTCAAGAAATTCAAATGCAGCGTCTTTACCAGAAGCTTTTTGTTCTGTCATAAAAACTAACATACCATTCATTATTGCACCTGGATAAACTCTATTTGCAATATAATCCATAGCGACACCAGCATTTTTCTTAAAATTAGCTGATACAACACTATTTACTTCTGATTTTACCCAAGATGATTTTTTAGGATCAGCACAATCTTTTTCAGGTTTTACAATACAATTATCCCAATTTTCTTTTCCACCAAATGGAACACCAAAATCTAGTTTATGCATCTTGTATTTTCCGATCATAGAAGTAGGAGACCAGTAATATCCAAACCAGTTTTCTCCTCTTTCAACAGCTTTCGCCATGGAACCATCTAGACCAGCAGCACTCCCTGGATCAACTAAAACCCAACCTTTTTTTTCCATTTCAAAAGCTCTAAAAAGGTTTGCATTAGCTAATTGACAACCCCATCCTGCAGGACAGCCCACAAAAGCACCTTTTGATTTGTCTTCAGAGTATGGAAATAAATCAGGTCTATTTATAACATCAAGGGCGGTTTTCAATTCAGGATGTTTCTTTACAGTTGCTGGTGGTAACCACCAACCTTCACCCAAGCCAGTTATTGGAGACTTATTTGCAACCATTAATCTATTTTCTCCAACAGCTTTTTTAAGTGGTACTGCTACTGCATTTGCCCATAGTTCTGGAGCAACATCTGGAGCACCCTTTTCATTCATGGAAGTAAAAGTTGGCATAGTAGCACCTGCAACTAACTCAACTTCACAACCATAGCCTTTTTCTAGAATTATTTTATCTACATTTGCCATTAATTCAGCAGATGCCCAATTCATTTCAGCTATGCTTACTTTACCACATGCGGCATTACCTATTGTAGCCCAACTAAGGCCTACGGCTACTGTTGCCGCCATTGTAAATGCAGCTCCGAATACCCGTTTCATTTTATCCTCCTGTTTCCGCTTGTAAATAAATTACAAACCTTTGTTTATTAATTTAAAAAAACATTGAATAATGTTTTCAAGAATCATTGTAACAATAATTTAGTATACATTGCAAATGTCAGTTCGGGAATATAATTAATATTATTAAATAAGTATATGATATATATATAGAATATTTTTTTAAATTTTTAATTATTTATTAATTTATTTTTGTTTTGATTTATAATTTAATGATTTATAAATATTTCAAATTAATTAGTTTTGTGAGAACATGTTTGAAGATTCCACCCCGTTTATTATAGCCTTAGTGGTAACTTTTTGCTTCATGATATCTGTTGCAATTTGGAATAGTATAAATGCTCCACCGCCTCCACAAAAGGCCCCTCCAATTGAACCAGGACCATCAAGAACAAGAGAAATTTTAGCTCGTTTTAGTGAGTTTTACATGAATTTAAATCCTCAAGGAGAAACAATTTTTGATATAGGTATTTTGCCTGATCCAAAACAACATATAATTCATGCCCTTTACGTAGGTTTTGATGAAAGTGAAAACGACGACGAAAGGTCTGCTATTGAGAGAGGGTTAAGGGCTATAGTCACATTCCAAGAGAGAGTAGGAGAAGAACCAATTAAGAGAAACATTTCTGAAACAGAAAATTTTTTAAGTACTAATTCAAATGCGGAAAATGAAGATGAAAAATTCATTGCAAAATCAATTGATAGCGACGACTTTAATAAATTTGCCATTTTAAGAGATCAAGAGTTAGAATTACATTTTCAACATTTAAAAATTCAAATTATTGATGAATAGGATTTACAATGGCCGTTTATAAAATCGATGACAAAAATGAAATTTATTATGAATATGTTCGACCTAAAGATGGAGGTTGTACTTGTGTGTTTGTAAATGCTTTGACAGGTGATGTGTCTGCTTGGAACGGATCTATAGGCGAAAGTTTAAAAAAGAATAATGATGGCTACTTAGTTTTTAATTTTAGAGGACAGACAAATAGTAAATTTGAATCTGATTTAAATTTAAGTGCAGAATTAATAGTAAAAGATCTTGTAGATCTAATTAATTTTCTTAAACCAGAGAATATAGTTTTGGTAGGCTTGTCAATAGGTGGGCTATATGCCGCCATGTCTTTATTCAATGGTATACAAGCAAAAGGGTTAGTATTAATAAATACTCTTAGAAAGCCAACTGAGAGGCTAAATTGGATAAATAACGCAATGGCAAACGCAGTAAAATTTGGTGGAACGTCTCTAATTTTAGATATGACATTACCAGTAATAGCTTCACCAAAATTTCTATCTAAAATGAAAGATAATGCGTTAAATTATGAAAATTATCTTGGATTGGATGATTATAATGGTATATCAAAACTCATGCATGGGGGATTTACAACAAATTGGAATTTTGATTGGAGTAAACTTGATTTACCCGTTTTAGTTTTGACAGGTCATTTTGATAAAGTTTTCAGAATTGAAGAAGACATAAATGATTTGATAAAAAATATAAAAAATGTCAAGAGAATTGAAGTTCCAGAATGTGGGCATTTAATACCTTTAGAGGACCCAGAATTGTTTTCATATCACTTAAATGCCTTTATAATATCTCTTAAACAATAAAATCATTTTTCAAGAATGACAGTTATATCATCCTTTAGTAAATTATGCTTTATAATCTCAGGATTACAAAAATTTTTCTCACATATTTTTTTTATCCAAGTTAATTCTGTGTAATAAAGTGATTTATTTATTGTTTTTTTATCTTTAAGCAAACAGTTAAATATCATAGCTTTTCCTACAAACTTCCAATTGTTTGTAAGGTTTTTTATGATATAATCTTCCCATAAAGATATATTATTAGTTGGTGTAAGATTATATGTTCCTGACATAACAACAAAGTCTGTGTCTTTTAAAGGGTATGCGCTTATTTCAAATTTAACGTTTTCAAAATCTTTATTATTTTTGCAAAATTGAATAAATTTTTTATTTACATCAAAACCATAATATTGAGCTTTTCTATCTAAATTTCTATCTTTAATTATCTCGTACAATCTTCCATATCCACAACCAATATCTGCAATTGAGAATTTGTTATTATTTGAAATATTTAATATTTTATCTAAAATTATATTTAATCTAAGATCTTGTGATAATTTACTATTCCAAAACACTCCTTTAGGGGTATTATTATAATTAGAAAAACGTTTATTATAAATGTTAGAAATTTGTTTGTTAAGTAATTTACAAATAAGTGATTTTATAAAAGTCATTCAATTATATTAAGATAGAACAAAATCAATTTAAACTTTAAAAGGTTATCACATGAAGAAAATATTACTGTTGGGTAGCGGTGAATTAGGTAAAGAATTAACAATAAGCCTCAAAAGAATTGGATGTAATGTAATAGCGTGTGATTCATACGAAAATGCACCTGCTATGCAAGTTAGTGATAAAAGTGAAGTATTTAATATGCTTGACGAAAAAAAGTTAAAAGAAGTTATTAATAAACATCAACCAGATTTCATTGTACCAGAGGTTGAAGCAATTGAAACACGAGTTTTGATAGAAGCAGAAAAAAGTGGCAAAAATGTAATACCTTCAGCTAAGGCTGTGAATTTAACTATGAATAGAGATAGAATTAGAGACAGAGCAAAAATTTTAGGCTTGCCAACAGCTAAATTTGCCTACGCTGAAACTGAAGAGCAATTAATTTCAGAAGCCAAAAAAATTGGAACCAAAGTAGCAGTAAAACCAGTGATGAGTTCTTCTGGTAAAGGTCAAAGTTATGCAACTACCGAAGATGAATTAAAAAATTCCTGGAAATTTGCTATTGAAGGGATGAGGGGAAATAGAAAACGCGTAATAGTTGAAGAATTTATTGACTTTGATTATGAGATAACTCTTTTAACTATACTTGAAAAATCAGGCAATGTTTCCTTTTGTGAACCAATTGGACATTTTCAAGAACGAGGTGATTATCAGTATAGCTGGCAGCCTGCAAATTGTTCAAAAAATGTAATTCTCAATGCACAAGATGCCGCTCGTAAAATGGTATTAGACCTAGGGGGATCCGGAATTTTTGGAGTTGAGTTCTTTATTGATAAAAAAAGTAGAGTTATTTTTAGTGAATTAAGCCCTCGCCCACATGATACTGGGATGGTGACAATGTATACCCAAAATTATAGTCAATTTGACATTCACGCTAGAGTTCTATTAGGATTACCTTTGCCTGAAGTTAAGTTGAATAGATCTGGCGCTAGTCATGTAATCTTGGCTGATGAAAACGCAACAGGGAAATATTTAATAGAGGGTGTAGAAAAAGCTCTAGAAGATAAAAGTATAGATTTTAGAATTTTTGGAAAACCATATTTAAAGTCTTACAGAAGAATGGGAGTTATACTTGCTGAAAATCTAGAAAATGCCAAAACTGCAGCAAAAAAAATATCAATTAAATCCAAGCTCTAGATTTATTGTATAATTGGTATTTCAGCATCCTCTTCAATATCAGTAATAAGCATATAACCAGGTGTATGAGATATACAAAACGGAACCGAAGAATCTAATATTGCATTTTGGGGAGTTACACCACAAGCCCAAAAGACATTTACTTCATCTTCTAACAAGGGTCTTGGAACATCTCCCCAATCAGGTAAAAAAACATTTAAAATGCCAATTTCATCTGGGCTCCCAAAATGTACAGGCCTTCCATGTGCCCAATGAAAAGATTTACATATATTAATAATGTTATTAACGTGAGTTTTTTTAAAGATTCTCATTGAGACAACCATTGTATTTCCAAAAGGTCCACTTTTTACATTTTTAATATTTGTTTTATACATAGGAACAACTTTATTTTCATTAATATGATCTATTGTAAAGCCATGCCTAATTAGGGAATGTTCAAATGTAAATGAACAACCTATTGCAAATGCAACAAGGTTTTCATTCCATAAATTACTAATTTCATGAACAACACTATGCAGTTCTCCATCCCTATAAATATTATAAGATGGGACGTCCGTTCTAACGTCTATATTTTTACCTAATGTTTTTAGAAAAGGGACACCAACATCTGACACGCCAACAAGTGGACAAGCTTTTGGATTTCTTTGACAAAATATTATAAAATCTAAAGCATATTTTTGTTCTAGAATAATGAGATTTGTTTGGAGCATATTTTGGGATAAACCAGCCGTTTGACCCTTATATTCTCCTGATCTAATTACTGCTCTTAATTGCGAATTACTATATGTTTTTGCTTTATTATAAATATTTGTAAGTTCTTGCATTTTCAATTCCAATTTACATTATCATTTATTATTTAAAATTTGAAATTACAGAGGCTATATCCTCTTCTTGTTTATAACCCATTAAGTGAATTCCACTTACACCACTTATTAATTTATATCTTTCAATTAGCTCAACACAAATTTTTATACCTTCTAATTTTTCGTTATTAGAATTTTCAATTCTGTTTATTATTTGCTCAGGAATATTAATACCAAATAAATTTTTATTCATCCATCTAGCACTTTTTGCTGATTTAATAACTCCTAATCCAATAATAAAATACGCCTTATCTGTTACACCAAGTTTATTTAATTTGAGCATATAATTTTTCAAAATCATTTCATCAAAAGCATATTGAGTTTGAAAGAATTCAACTCCTGAATTGATTTTTTTTACTAGATTTGCTGCATCAAAATCGTCTTTGACTTCAAAAGGTGTGTCTGCTCCACCAATAAAAAAATTAGGTGCATCATCAATTTTTCTCCCAGATGGATAACTATGGTTAATTTTAATATCGTGTGCAGTTTTTAATAGACTAATTGTATCTAAATCTCGAACTTCTTTTGCCTCTGGCTGATCTCCACCTTTGACTTCATCACCATATAAACAAAGTATATTAGGAACATTTAAAGCCCATCCACCAAGTAAATCGCCTTGAATTGCAATTCTATTTCTGTCTCTTGTAGTGAATTGTAATACAGGCTCGATTTCATGTCGAGCCAGAATAGCAGCTGTTGCCAAAGCAGACATGTGAGACTTAGCACCGGCGCCATCAGTAACATTAACCGCATCAGCTAAATTTTTTAAGCATATGACTTGATTGATAACTGTATCTTTATTACCTGAGTCTGGAGGAGATGTTTCGGCAGTAAAAACAAATTTATTTTTCTGTAGTGAATTTCTTAATTTACTTTTCATAAAAAATGTCCAAAGTGATTTTAGTTTTATTTAAAGGGGGGATTTTAAAATGTCTAATGATTTTTTTACTACATCAAATAGAATTAAAAGTACCCCCTTTAGTTCAAGAAACGAAAAGGCAGGCGTAAAAAAACATAGTGTCTATAATAACACATTAATACCAACAATATTTAAATCTTTAAAAAGTGACTATTTGCATTTAATAAAACATGTTCAGTTATGGGACGTATGTGCACAAAAAGTAATAGAAGTTAAAGGAAATAAAGCTTTAGGTATAATTAAGTATTTATTTTGCAGAGATTTCACAAAAGTCACTCCTGGCAGAGCTTATTATGCACCCATAGTAAATTTTGAAGGGGGCCTATTAAATGATCCAGTTATTTTTTGCATAAATGAAGAACATTTTTTAATTTCGTTGTCAGACTCTGATTTATTTAATTGGGCTTCAGCAATTAATCATACTAAAGAATTTTTCGTTGAAGTAAATGAAACAGATATAATAACTATGGCTATCCAAGGTCCAAAATCAGAACAAACAATGTTAAAGATATTTGGCGAAGAAATAAAATCTTTAAAGTCTTTTAATTTTAAAAATTTTGTTTTCAACAATGAGAATATTATTATATCAAAAACAGGTTTTAGCAAACAGTCTGGATATGAAATTTTATTATCAAATCCTAATAATGGAACCCTTTTATGGGATTTAATTATCAAAAAAGGTGAAGAATTCAATATAAGAGTGGGATGCCCCAACATGATAGAAAGAGTGGAAAGTACCCTATTAAGTTATGGGAATGAAATGACTAATAAGGATTTTCCTCAAGATTGTGGATTAGGAAAATATTGTAATCTTGAATCTGATTATGATTTTATCGGGAAAACTGCTTTATTAAAAAAAGAAGAAGTTGGATTTAATAAAACTATATATCAAATTCAATTTGATTTTGAAGAAAAAACAAAACCTTTATTTTACAGTAATTTACCAATTTTTAAAAAAGAACAAGTAATTGGAAAAGCAACTTCAATAGTCTGGTCACCAAAGTTTTCAAAGTATATTGGTTTTTTCATTGCTAACAAAGATGTTAAACATGATTTAGAATCTCATTACATTCTAAATAAAGTGAAATTTGAGATGTATGAATTTAATTAGATTTAATTCATTAATAATATCATTGGGTTTATATATTAATTAAATAGAAAAGTTAAAATTTAGTCGTTTCAATAAAATAGATCCGTCGACTTACTTGTATAGACCTATACCATGCTTCAATCACACATAATGTTCAGCAATTTCAATAATATAATTATATGAAAACATCTGTTAAAGTGCCCATTTTGTCTACCCTAAAATAACTGTTCTTAGTATAGGTAGATGTAGACATAGAAATTGGGATTAATACTATTTCTAAAAAGATACTTATATGATTATCACTTAAATGTACCTACCAATGCATGTGCCACAGGGGGTATGTAAGTTATATATTCATAAGGTCTGCAGCAGATGGGGTTAATTGATTATTCCCATTACTTCAAAAGTCTTTTGAACATAGTCAACTAACTCAGCCTTCTTCTCAATTATTTCAATGTCATAATTAATATTTTCTGCAAATTCAAAGAATTGTTTTTCGTCATCTTTATTGAATTTGAATCTAATTTTTTTAGCAATTTCTTTAATTCTTCTATTAACTAAACCATCTATTTTTTTTAGATCACTCTTACTTAAACTTTCTTCATTTTTAAAATTTTTAATAGCATCAAATAATCTTTCTTGTTTGGCAATTTCATATTTTCTACCTGATTTGTAACCATCTACTTTATTTCCAAAATTATTATTTCTAACATAATTATTGTCTGACGACCTTTTTTTATCGTCATATGAGTATGATTGGTCATTAGATGTGTCTTTAACAGACGGTGTTTCTGCAGTTTTACTGATAGGCGTATTATCTTTGCTTGAGCTAGTAATACTCTCTATGCTTTTATTAACTGAAGCATTTGTTTTGGCATCAGCACTCTTATTAACTGATTTATCTGTCTTATTTACGGAAACACTAACACTAACTTTTCCAGAATTCTTACTGTAAGAAAACGCTTTGTTTTGAATAAGTAATGTAGAAAGTATGAGTAAAAAAATTTTAAGTAAAGTTTTCATTATTTTCAATTTTGTAAGTGGTTAATTGAGTATTGAAAATATATACAATAAATCGGGTTGAATTTAAAAGAAATAAAATCGTTCATTTGCATTCTATCTAATGTTTTTGCATATTAAATTTGCATATTAAAAGGTGACATACATGGTAAAACCTATAACTAAAGAAACTTTGTTCATGAATTGCATGGAACTAGACTTTGCAACAAAAGTTGAATTAGAACATTGGATGGCAACTTTTGAAGAGAAAGTATGGACAGAAGATGTAATGAAAGAATTATCTAAAGCAGGATTAGTAAGAAGAACTGTTGCACAAGTCTGGAACAAACAAAATCACAGATTAACTAGCACATTTGAATATGAAAATGAGAATGCTTATAAAGCTTGTCAAAAGATCATTGAAGAAAAAGTAATGCCTGAAGCGCAAGCAAGTTATACAATAAAAGCTAGAAACAATAGAGGTGTGATTTTTTATGATTATAGAAGTTAATTTAAATTTTTAAATTCTATTTTAGAAAATAAACTACTTTTACTAGCCTATTAAATTTTATTAATATTACATAGTGATATTGAATATTAATTTAAAAAGATTACATAATTATTGTGTCAATAATACAAAAAATCATAGTTATACCAATATTAAGATCACAAGTCAGACTTTATGTTTTCTTTGGTATTCTTTTTGGTTTTTATCAATTTGTTTCATGGATTGAAAATTAGGAGATTAAAATGTTTGCAATAGGAATAATTAAAGGAACTATTATAGGAATGGGTATAGGAGTAATGGCAGGCTTGGCTTTAAAAGAAGTTTGCAAGATGAAAAAGAAAAAAGATCAAGTTAGTAAAACTGAAAATGATATTGTTGATACAGAAAATAGTTAATAAATCATTAAACAATGGATTTAACAAAATACAAATGGAAATGTAGAGTACTTTTGTTAAGTACCACTTGTTATAGAGATAGTAACTATAAAAAATCAAAAGAACTTTATCAAAAACATATAAAAGAATTTCATAAAAGACATGTCAAATTAATGTCTTTTAGAAAAAAGGGTCTTAAGTTTTCCATCAAACTAATTGGTTACGATGGTACTTTAAAAAAAGAATATTTAACATTAGAACCGCATAACATTTTTGATCTTATAGATTCTATGCCAATGAGTAAGTATAACTATGGGGGAAAGTTAAAACCTCTTAATCTATCTCTATATTCAGACTATAAGCCTGAGACAACTCTAAAAGGGCTTGGATTTAAGAATAAAGAAAAAGCAACTTATACTATAGATGCAATAAAAGACAGAGACAAAAATTATCAAGTAAATGTTGTATCCACCATGTTAGGTAGAGCAAAAAAACATCCAAACAAAACTGCTGATATGGACGAAGCGATATTAGTTTTTGAGAAATGGATGCTAGATTATAAAAAGAGCAAGTTTTTAGTATAATTTAATTATTCTACTTTGGTATATTTTTGCAATATGGAAGGATCAGAATATATAACTTCTGTGTCTCCACCTACAATCACTACATTAACTCCCATTTCTTTAACTTGTTTTACAAAATCAGTGTATTGTGAATGAGCTTTATCCGAGGTTTTTTCATCTTTCCATGTGTTGATTACATAAAGGTTTGTATCATTAACATCAACAAAGGTTGAACTATATAGTCCTCTTTTCAATAATTTATCATTTATTAGCCTACAGGTATTTTTTAAGCTGTCTTTTGCAACTTTGTTTTGAAATTTCAAAACATGAATTCTTGTAAACATGATAAATTTAAACCTATAAAATTAAAATTTATAAAACTTTAACATAAATTAAAGCTAACTCTAAAATTAACCATAAATTGCTAAATTTATAGTTATGATTTTTGTTTCATGGAATTGGAGCGGGCGAAGAGATTCGAACTCTCGACATTCTCGTTGGCAACGAGATGCTCTACCACTGAGCTACGCCCGCTTAATTTAAATGGAATATAACATTCTGATTAATAGTATCAAGAAAAATCAAAATTAATTATTCTTAATTATCTTAAAAGCTTCATGAATATTTTTTGAAATGTTGATAATGTCATCCTCGGTTAAATATGGATGCATAGGCAATGATAAAACGTTTCGTGCCAGGTAATTTGTATTTGCTATTCCACTTTTAGATATTGGGAAGTTCTTGTAAGGCTCGTGTTCATTGAGTGGAATGGGATAATATATTGCAGTCGGAATACCTTTAGATTTCAACTCTTCTTGCAACTTAGATCTATCAATGTTTTCAGGTAATATTATAGTATATTGGGCCCAACTACTTACACATTTATTTTTAATTAAAGGTAATTTTATATTAAGTTTCAAATCATTGAGATGTTTATTATAATTATTGGCGACCTCTTGTCTTTTTCTTAACTCTGACGGAAAAATCTCAAGTTTTTCTAATAATATTGCAGCTTGAATAGTTGATATGCGAGCATTCATCCCAATTCTGTCATATTCATATCTATTTTTACCCATTCCATGAACGTGAGAAGAGTTGGCTATTTCATATATTTCAGGATCATTTGTAAAAATTGCTCCTCCATCACCGTAACATCCCAGCGGTTTTGCAGGGAAAAATGAAGTTGCAGATACTTCGCAGAGGTTTCCAACATTATTCCCATAATATTTTCCTCCAAATGACTGGGCTGCATCGTCAAGAACCCATAAATTATTATTTTTAGCAAATTCATTAATTGGCTTTATATCAGCAGGTTGTCCAAATAACCCAACAGACATTATACCTTTAACTTTAATCCCCATTTCTGTAGCTGTTTTAAAAGCATCAGCTAGCTTACTTGGATCTAAATTAAACGTCTCATTCTCTACATCAATAAAGATTGGAATGGCACCTAGCAGAGGCATAACTTCTGCAGAAGATGCAAATGAAAAGGCAGGTACTATGACGCCCTCACCTGCTTTGAGTTTTAGTCCTAAAAGAGCTAATAATAACGCATCTGTGCCGCTCGAACAACATAATACATATTTCGCACCAGTGTAAATACTAAGCTTTTTTTCAAGTTCCTTAACTTCTGGTCCTAAAATATATTGTCCATGATCCAGAACTACTTTTATACGCTCTTCAATTTTGTTGCGAATAAGGTTTTGTTGAGCTTTTAAATCAATGAATGGGATCATGGGAAACTAATTTCTTTGTAATTCTTCATCTATTATTTGCATCACATTTTGAACATTAACTGCTTCTAGATGATCTGTTAAAGGTTTTTTTCTTGATTGTATACAGTTAATAAATTCTTCTAACTCATTTCTAAGAGGTTCATTTTCTGTAAGGCTAATTTTTTCAATGGGTAGTAAATTAATAGAATTATCGGAGTTAATAGTTGATGGATTATAATACAGTTTTTTTGACCAATCTTGTGTATCATCAAATACTAAAGATCCTTTAGAACCAATAACTGAAAACTTGTGTTCTTTATAAGGACACATCCAATCGCAATTTATTAAAGCTGTAGCGCCTGTTTTGAAAGTGAGTTTAACACTAACTGCATCTGGTCCAATGTTGGTATTATGATGTATTGAATGAGCATTTATCTTCACAGGCAATTCTTGCATTATAGCAAGTATCATAGAGACGTCATGTACAGCTAAGTCATATATAACAGACTCATGAGAACGTATGGCGCCTAAGGCTAACCGTTGAGCACGGATATTTTTGGTTTCTCCTATTTTACCTTCTCTAATAAGATCCTGCATTTTGATAAAAGCATTATGATAATTTAATAGATGTCCAGCCATTAAAACTTTATTTTTTTTTACGGCTAATTTTGAGAGAGTAATAGCGTCATTTGTAGATAAGCAAAATGGTTTTTCTATCAAAACGTCTTTATTATTTTTTAGAGCCTCTTCGGCTATATCTCTATGCGTTTTAGCCGATGACGCTATTACCAAGGCTTGTATATTTTCATTTCTAAAAATATCATTAATTGTATAGTCATGTAATTTAAAATCTTGATTAAGTTTTTTTGATAAATTTTGGTCTGAATCATATATGCAAGCTAATGCCCCAAGTTGATGCAAGTTTCTGGCTATATTTTTTCCCCAGCCACCACACCCGATTAGAGCAATATTCAGTTTTTTGGTCATTTCAAAGTATCAATTTTATAATGATTTAAATATAACGATTACATTTTAAATATACAGACTTTCAAGATTGGTCAATTGTAGTATTTTGTAATATATTGTTGAATAAACATTCCAGTACAACAATATAAATATTTTATAAAAGGAGAGCGTTTAAATAATGAATAATATTGACAATGACAGCATGATCTCAAAAACAAATATTATTGATGTTAATGCCGACACATTTATGACTGAAGTAATTGAAGCTTCAAAGGAAAAACCAATAATTGTAGATTTTTGGGCCCCTTGGTGTGAGCCATGTAAACAGCTGACTCCAATATTAGAAAATGCTGTAAAAGATCAAAGGGAAAAAATTACCTTAGCTAAAATTGATATAGATCAAAATCAAGATATTGCTGCTCAATTAAGAATTCAATCAATACCTACAGTTTACACATTTTTTGAAGGCAAAGTAGCAGATGGGTTCCAAGGTGTTAAAACTAATAGTGAAATATTTGAGTTTGTAAAAAAATCAGCAAGTTTATCAGGACCTGGCGAAGAAGTTGAAGCCTTGCTTTTAAGTTCTCAACAAAAAATTGAAGAAAGAAATTGGGCTGCGGCGTCTGAAATTTCACAAAACATATTACAGATAGATCCTGAAAACCAAATAGGTTTAGGAACTCTTATTAGATCAATGATAGGTCTTAACAAGTTCAACGAAGTGAAAGAAATAATTGACGCATTAGCTGTTGAAATAAGAAACTCTAAACCTGTTTTAGATGCTTTATCTACACTAGATGCTTCTGAAAAGGCATTTAAAGCGAGAGAAAATATTCAAGCATTAAAAGAAAATTTGAAAAAAGATCCAGAGAATCTAGATTATTTATTAGATATGTCTATAGCATTGTTTGGTAATAATGATATAGAAGCTTCTTTTGAAATTCTATTAAAATCAATTAAAATAAATAGAGAATGGAAAGATCAAGCAGCCAGAAAACAATTATTAGAATTTTTTAAATCAGCAGGTTTTGAGGCCAAAGAAACAATTAACGCAAGAAGAAAACTTGCTACTTTATTATTTTCATAAAAGTAAGTATAGGTAATAAATGAATATGAATAACAATACTAATAATAATTTTCCAGAGATTATACCAATATTTCCTCTTAAAGGTGTGGTAATGTTTCCAGATACATATCTACCATTAAATATTTTTGAACCACGTTATTTAGAAATGATAAACAAAGCTATTTCTTCAAAAAGTAGGTTAGTTGGAATGATACAACCGAACGATTCAAATCATAACAATTTTTGTGATGTTGGTTGTGCAGGCAAGATTGTAAAGTTTGAGGAAACCACAGATAAAAGGTATTTAATAACCTTAAAAGGTCTAAGTAGATTTGAGTTAATATCTGAAAAAACTAACAGAAAAAATTTTAAAGAAGCTCAAGTTAAATGGGATAGATATAGGGAAGACTTACAAAAGAAAGACATAAAGGAAAAATTTACAAATCTAAAAGCATCTTTGAAAGAATATTTTAAGATTAAAAAAATTAAAGTTAACTTTGAAGTAATTGACAAATGTAATGACTATAACTTTGTTGATCAAATAACAATGATTTGTCCACTTGCATTTGAAGAAAAACAATTGTTGCTGGAAACAATATCAATATCTAAGAGAGGTAACTTATTAAATTCAATTATAGAAAGTTATGCCAGTGAAGAAAATATTTCAAAAGTGGTTAAACATTGAAGTCAAGGCTTTCAGCTATGACCATTAAAAATAAATTAACATCTAATTTCTAATTATATAATTTTATTAGAACCAGATATATTATTTTGAAAAAGGAAATCTAATATGGAAGTTTGGCCGGTTTCAATTGAAAAATTAGATAACGGAAAAAGTTTAAATATATCATTTGATGATAAATCTGAGTTTAAAATTTCTGCTGAATTACTTAGAGTAGAATGTCCTTCTGCAGATGTTCAAGGTCATGGAGGTCCTAAAATAATAGTAAAAAATAAAAAAAATGTATTAATAAATAAAATTGAAGAAGTTGGAAATTATGCAATAAGGATTATCTTTTCTGATGACCACAGCTCAGGCATTTTTAGTTGGGATTTATTATATGATTTTGGGAAAAATCAAAAAAAATATATAGCGGATTATTATAATTCTTTATAATTAGGCGGAAGCAATATCTTTAAATATGTTTTTTAGATTACTTTTATTTAATGTCTCCATGCCCTTCGTCAAAAATGACTTTGTCTTGTTTGAATTTGATGTAAATCCATAAAAAAGAAAATCTGTTACTGCAGTCATTGCCATAGTTTTAGGTAACCTATCATTTTTATAAAAACTTAAAATAGAATAGTCTCCTAAATCTTGCCCAAACTTTAAATTAGTTTTTAATGATTTTATTACAGAAGTACAATCTCTTAAAGCTAAGTTAAGTCCTTGTCCTGCTAGAGGATGTATAGAATGTGCAGCATCACCAATTAATATTGTCCTATAGGCAGTTGGATTGACTATAAAGTTTAAATCCAGTTTCCAACTAGATAATTTATTATTAAATTGATTTACTTTTTTTAAAGGTTGAAATTTGAGATCAACATTTGAAAAAAAACTATTTAAATGATTACATATATAATTTTCAGGCTTAGTCTTTGATAGAATTTGTTTATATTTATTTTCTTCAATACTTTGAACAAAATTAATAATATTCTTGTCTTGGAAAGGTAAAAGACCTATTGGACCTAGATTTGTAAAAGCTTGTATAGCAGTAGAGTTATGATTTTTTGACTGTTGTAAAAATCCGGAAACAGCTATGTGATTAACTTTTTTTTTCATTGTTTTGATTGATAATAATTTTCTTAAGTTAGAATTTTTACCATCTGCCGATAAAACCATGTGAGTTTTTATAAGGACTTTGTCATTTAAATAAAGAGTTCTTTCAAAGTCGTCATGGTGAGTATTAGTAACTAAACTATCATATTGTTTTATATCATTTAATTGTTCAGTAACAGATTTTAAGATTATATTGTTTTTAATAATGGCTCCAAAATTTAATTTTGAACCGGAATAATCCCACTCTAAAGGAGAAGAGTTATTCATTCCAAAAACCTGAATTTTATTTATAAATGTATAATCTTTTTTACTAAGATTTTTTAATAAACCTAAACTTTCAAGTAATTCTAAACTTTTTTTATTATAAAAAGTAGTTCGTATATCATCAGAGTCTGCAATTTTAGGTTTAATCCATCCAATTTCATGTGATTTAAACAAATTAGAGTTTTTAAGGAGTAAGCTCATAATAGCTCCAGTTAAACCTCCACCTACAACACAAATTTTATGAAAAAATTCTTGTGTTGAATTTTTAGTAATTTCTGCTGATTTCATGTTTTCTCTCTAATTTAATTATCATGTTTTAGTTTTAATATTTAATATTTTGATATAAAAAATAAATTAATTTTATAAATATATTGAAAGTCTTAAATGGTTAACCCTGATTATAATATACTAAAGGATTGGATGTTCGGTAAGTTAACATCCCTTTTGGAAAACATGTCACCAAATCCTGAATATCCAATTTTAAAAATGTCATTGGGTGAGCCTACATTAAATATTCCAAATTTTGCAAAAAATATTTTAGAAGATAATTTCAATGACTGGGGTAAATATCCTCCAAGTATTGCTATTCCAAGTCTTGGCAATAGTATAACAAAATATATAGAACGAAGATACCCAAGTGCTAAAAATCTTTTAACACTAGATAATAATATTTTACCTGTTCCAGGCACTAGAGAGCCATTACACTTGGTTGGTTTGTTAGCAAAAAATTTGAAAGGTGGAAAAACAACCGCACTTGTTACCAATCCTTTTTACCATGCATGGAGAGCTGGCAGCATTTCAAGTGGGTCTGATATATATTGGTTAAATGCATTGCCAGATAATAACTATATTCCTAATATATCTAACATTTCTGAAAAAATACTAAATTCGTCGGTGATAATGTATATTTGCTCACCATCTAATCCACATGGAAGTGTAGCAAGTCTTGATTATTTAAAAGAAGCAATATTATTAGCAAGAAAATATAACTTTATTTTAGCTGTTGACGAATGTTATTGCGATATATTTAGGATGAACAGACCTAAACCACCCGGTGCATTGGAAGCTGCTGCAAGTTTAGGAAAGGGATTAGACAAATTAATAATTTTTAATTCTCTTTCGAAGAGAAGTAATGCTAGTGGAATGAGAGCTGGTTTTATAGCAGGTGACAAAAACATAATAGAAAGTTATAAGTTGTTAGTATCTAATGGTGCATCGCCAGTTCCAATCCCAATACAAAAAGTAGCGGCATCTTTGTATGCTGACGAAGAACACCATACAAAAGCATGTATACATTATGATAAAAATTTCTCTATTGTTGAGAAATATTTAAAACCTTTTTACAAAGATTTTAAGTTACCAGATGCAGGTTTTTTCTTATGGTTAAAAGTGAGAGATGATCAGCAGGCAGCAAAAATTTTATGGAATAAATTTTCATTGAGAGTAATGCCAGGAAGTTATATGGGGATAAATGTTCAAGGGTTCAATCCTGGTAAAGGTTTTTTAAGAATTTCTTTAGTTGATAATAAAGAGGTAATTGAAGAAGCAATGAAAAGAATTCAATTATTTTTACAATCGGAAATTTCTTAATGGTTAAAAAAGACCAAGAAATAGTTGGAACCTCAATTTTATCTGAAATAATAAAAAAAAGTTTAGCAATTTTACTTTTATTTTCTTCAATATCACTTGTTTTAATTTTGATTACTTTTAATCCTCTTGATACTGGTTGGGGAATTGTTTCTGAGACCCTCCCGACTAACTTATATAAAGAAATAGGAGCTTGGTTATCAGGTTTCATAATTAAAGAGTTTGGAATTTTTCCAGGATTATTATCATCTTTAATTTTATTTATCTGGTCTTTAAAATTTTTTAATAGTTCAAATATAAATTATTTTAAAACAAAATTATTAATGATTTTTATAATGATTTTCTTAAGTTCTCTAGGTGGCACTTATATAGAGAATATTTTGATTAACAGTTTAAAACTTAATTATTCAATTATAAATCAAACTGGCTTGTCAGAATGGTTTTTATTATATTTTTCAAGTGGAATATCTAAGATTTTAGGTTTTGATGTAAGTATGAGTGAATTAATACTAGGTGCTAGTTCGTTCATTATTTCAATAATATTATTTATTTGGATATTATCTCTTGATACTGCTGAAATCAAATTTATGAAAATTATAACTAGGCCAATAGTTATGCCCTTCATTTGGGTTTTAAGTATGTTTTATAGTTTATTTTTCGTAATTCAAAAAAATAACGAAAACGTTGATATTAAAGCTGAATTTGAACCTAATTTATTACATTATTTAAAAAATAAATTATTTAATTTAAATAGAAATTTTATACCAAGAAAGAAACCAAAAATAAGAAAAAATCCAATTCTAATTAAAAATGTTGAAAAGAATGACGGTTTAAAAAGTAAATTAAATAACAAAGATTTTTTTCAAGACACGCTACCTTTAAGTTCAGAAAGTGGCTTCATATTGCCTTCTCTAAAATTATTAAAAAATGTTACTGAGGATATTAAACCTCCTAGTAAGGAAGCTTTGGATTTAAATGCAAAAGTTCTTGAAGGAGTTTTGTCAGATTTTTCAATAAATGGAAATATTAATTCAGTAAGATATGGTCCTGTGGTTACAAGGTATGATTTACAACCCGCACCTGGCTTAAGAAGTCAAAGAGTTATATCTTTAGCAGATGATATTGCGAGGTCAATGTCAGTAGAAGCTGTAAGGGTAGCTATGGTACTGGGTCAAAACGTTATTGGAATAGAATTGCCTAATAAAGTGCGAGAGACAGTAATATTAAGAAATATTTTGGAACATCAAGAATTTCAAAATTCAAGTTTCAACTTACCAGTGTGCTTAGGAAAAAATATCGCAGGGTATCCCGTGGTAGTTGACTTAGCTAAAATGCCACATCTATTAGTTGCAGGAACTACTGGATCTGGTAAATCAGTTGGTATAAACGCAATGATTTTATCGCTATTATTCAAACATACACCAGAAACGTGTAGATTAATAATGATTGATCCTAAAATGCTGGAACTATCTGTTTACGACGGTATCCCTCATTTACTAACACCAGTTGTAACTGAACCAAAAAAAGCAATTGTTGCATTGAAATGGGCTGTCAGAGAAATGGAAACTAGATATATGTCCATGAGTAAACTAGGTGTAAGAAACGTTGATAGTTATAATGAAAGACTGATTGAAGCAAGAAAAAAAGGAGAGATACTCTCCAAAAATATTCAGGTTGGCTTTGATCCTGACACTGGTCAGCCAATTTTTGAGGATCAACAAATAAGTCTAACACCGTTACCTTTTATCGTAGTTGTCATAGACGAAGTGGCAGATTTAATGTTAGTAGCTGGAAAAGATATTGAAGCAGCTGTTCAAAGGTTGGCCCAAATGGCAAGAGCAGCTGGTATTCACGTTGTAATGGCTACCCAAAGACCGTCTGTAGATGTTATCACCGGAACAATTAAAGCCAATTTTCCAACAAGAATATCTTTTCAAGTAACAAGTAAAATTGATAGTAGAACCATACTAGGTGAACAAGGTGCCGAACAACTTCTTGGACGAGGAGATATGTTATATATGGCAGGTGGTGGTAAAGTTACCAGAGTGCATGGTCCATTTGTTGAAGATAGTGAAGTTGAAAAAGTTACTAAATTTCTTTCTGATCAATCAGTTCCAGATTATGATGAAAGTATTACAGAAGAGCCAGAAAATTTAAATGATGAAAACTTTAATAATCTAACATTCAATAATAAACATGAAGATGAATTATATGATCAAGCAGTAGCTTTAATTGCAAGAGAAAGAAGAGCAAGCACATCTTTTATTCAAAGACACTTTAAAATAGGTTATAATAGAGCTGCTACTATAATTGAAAAAATGGAAGAAAATAATGTTGTGTCAAAACCGGGTAGAGCAGGGAAAAGAGAAGTTTTAATTGAGGATAATTAACGAAAACAAGGAAAATTATTTCAATTTTTTTTTGGTGTCTTTGTGGGTTTCTATTTTATTATTTTCTAATGTCAAAATATTAAAAGCTTCCGACCAAGTTAATGAATCGCAAATAAAGGTAGAAAAATTTTTCAAGTCATTAAACAGTATGCAAGCAAACTTCATACAAGTAGGACCATCTGGTGAAGTAAGCAATGGAAAAATATATTTAGATTTACCAGGAAAATTGCGAATTGACTATGAAAAACCTAATGATATCCTCATAACAAGTAAGGGGTTTTGGTTAACAATTCAAAATAGAAATTCAAAAACTACAAACAACATACCCCTCGATAGCTCACCATTTTCCATTTTAATTAAAAAAAAGTTAGATTTTGATAGTGAATATTTAACTACTGATTTGAAGAATAAATCAGGAATAATTTCTTTAAAAATTACAAGAAGTGAAAATAATAATGCCGAGGGATTAACATTAGAATTTTCAGAAAACCCATTTAATTTGAAAAAATGGATTATACAAGATACTTTTGGGGAATCCACCACAGTTTTAATTCAAAAAGCAATATATAATGAAAGTTTATCACACTTATTATTTTTTCCAGATGATTTTCCAGAACCAAATAATTCTGATTAAGACAAATACAAAAATAAAAGCATGATTGAGCTTAAATATAAATAATATAATAATAATGATAGAAAAATTAGTTTATTGATTAATTGAAATAAATTTTCATTGGGTTTATTGAAGTGGGACTATAAGTTCATTTAAAATTTATTATCATATTAATTAGGTTTTTTATATAAATGAGAATTGCAACTTGGAATATAAATTCTGTAAGACTAAGATTGGAACAGGTCCTAAGATTAATAAAGGATCAAAATATCAATATCATATGTCTGCAAGAAACAAAAACTCAAGACGAATACTTTCCTTATGATTCGTTTAAAAAAATTGGTATGAATTACCAATATTATAGAGGTGAAAAATCATATAATGGTGTAGCAATTTTATCCAATTTCAAACTTGAAGATGAAAACTTTATCAATTGGTGCGGGAAAAATGATACTAGACATATTTCAGTAAAATTAAATAAAAATATTGAACTTCACAATTTTTATATCCCAGCAGGAGGTGATGAACCTGATATTGTAAAAAATCCAAAATTTGGTCATAAAATTTCTTTTTTAAACGAAATGAAACAATATTTTCTAAAAGACAAAATAACAAATAAAATTTTAGTCGGAGACTTAAACATAGCACCTTTAGAACATGATGTTTGGTCACATAAACAGTTGTTAAATGTCGTTTCCCATACACCAATTGAAACAGATACCTTATTAGGTATTATTCAAAGTGGTGAATGGGCGGATGTAATGAGAGAGATTGTACCATCTAGTGAAAAATTATATTCTTGGTGGTCTTACAGAAACAGGAATTGGGAGGTTTCAAATAGAGGAAGAAGATTAGATCATTTTTGGGTTTCTAAAAAATTATTTTCACAAGTTAAATCAGGTGTTATCTATAAAGATACCAGAGCATGGGAAAAACCCTCTGATCATGTTCCAATTATTGTAGACATTGATATTTGAAGGAAAATTTATTTGAAAATACCATTTATTAAAATGCATGGGTTAGGCAATGACTTTATTATTTTTGATAATATCAAAGACTTAAATATTCATGATATTAAATTTATAAAAAAAATTAGTAACAGACGAATTGGAATTGGCTGTGATCAAGTTTTAATGATTAGAGATACTGTGAAGCTAAATACTTATAAAGTTACTATGTACAATTCTGACGGTTCAGAAACTGGAGCATGTGGAAATGGCACAAGATGTGTTGCAGATTATTTAATGAAAAGAGATAATTTGAATTCTCTAACTATTGAAAGTATTAATGGTAATTTGCTATGCACTAGGGATGATAATGTTGTAACTGTAAATATGGGTAAACCTAAATTTGATTGGAAGGATATCCCATTGGCTAGCAAACAAAATACTCAAAAGGTTTTGTTGGATGAGTTTGAAGCTTTCTGTTTATCTATGGGTAATCCGCATGCTGTTATTTTTATGCAAAACTTAGATGAACTTGAAAGTTTAAATCTAAATGTAGTTGGTCCTCGTCTAGAAAAAAATGTAAATTTTCCTGAATTTGCAAATATAGAGTTTGTATGCGTTTTAGAAAATAATACAATAAGAATGCGTGTATGGGAAAGAGGCGTAGGTGTAACTAAAGCTTGTGGCTCAGGAGCATGTGCTACACTAGTTGCAGCTTTTAAAAAAAATAAAAGTTCTAAATCAAATAAAATTATCCTAGATGGTGGAAGCTTGTCTGTTGAGTGGTTAAATAATGGAACCGTAACACTCTCTGGTAAAACAGAAAAAGTTTACGAAGGAATAATAGGTGCTTAATTGGCAATAACATTTAGAAATAAGAATTCATCACCTGAGATTAAAACATTTGGTTGTAGATTAAATATCTGGGAAAGTCAGGTTATCAGTGATCATGTTAGTAAGAATGGGCATAGTGATTTAATAATCTTTAATACCTGTGCTGTTACCAGTGAAGCGGAGCGTCAAGCAAGACAGGCAATAAGGTCGGCAAAAAACAATAGACCAGATGCAAAAATATTAGTAACTGGTTGTGCGGCTCAAATTAATCCAGAAAAATGGAGTTCCATGTCTGAAGTTAACTTTGTTATTGGTAATAAAGAAAAACTAGACGATAAATTTTGGGCTGGTTTTAATACAGATGTAAATCTTGAAAATAATAATAAAGTTTTTGTTCAAAACATTATGCATGTAAAGAAAACATCAGAACATCTTGTAGAATCATTTAATAAACACACTCGAGGCTTCGTCCAAGTTCAGAACGGTTGTGACCACAGGTGTACGTTTTGTGTTATTCCATTTGGAAGAGGTCCAAGCAGATCAGTTTCAACGCAAAATGTGATCAATTCTATAAATTCGCTTATAGATAATGGCATAAAAGAAGTTGTTCTTACAGGAGTAGATCTAACTTCATGGGGCAACGATATCTTTGGCAAACCCAGTTTAGGTTTATTGGTAAAAAAAATACTGAAAAACATACCTGATCTTCCTAGACTTAGACTTTCTTCTCTTGATCCTGCTGAAGTTGATTTTGAATTAATGGATGCTTTTGAGAAAGAAAAAAGATTAATGCCTCATATACATTTATCTATTCAACATGGTGATGACTTAATTCTAAAAAGAATGAAAAGAAGACATTTATATAGAGACGTTATCAATTTTGTAAATGAAGCTAGAAGAAGGCGCAGCGATATTGTGTTTGGCGGTGACTTTATAGCTGGGTTTCCTACTGAAGATATAAATGCTCACAATAATAGTATCAAGCTTATAAAAGAAGCAAACATTACTTATGTTCATGTTTTTCCTTATTCAAAAAGAGATAAAACTGCAGCTTCAAAAATGCCTGAAGTGTTAAGTACTGACGTCAAGAAGAGAGCAAAAGATTTAAGAAATTTAGCAGAAAAGCAACATGAAACCTTTCTACAAACTCAAATCGGTACTATACAAAATGTTCTAATAGAGAAAAACTCGGTTGGTCATTCGTCAAATTTTTCTAAGGTTAAGTTGAACGATGATGTAGAGACTAGTTCAATTATATCAACAAAAATAGTAGACATAAATTCCGAAGGTTTGGTTGGTTCTGTTTTCTATGAATAAAAAGTGAAGGTTTATGGCATTAAATTGGTTTAAAAAATTAAAATCAGGATTAAGTAAATCAGCTTCAAAGGTAGAAGGTGCTATAGCTTCAATAACTGGAAAAAAAACTATAGATCAAGAAACAATTGATAATATAGAAGATCAATTAATTTTAGCTGATCTTGGTATTGAAGTTGCAGCTAGAATAACCAAAAAAATTAAAGATCAAAAATTTGAATTAAATAAAAATAAAGAAATAGAAAAATTAGATATTGTACAAACATTAGCTTCTGAAATAGAACAAATTTTATTACCATGTGAAAAAAATCTTTTTGAAAATGTATCTTCTAAACCACATGTACTATTTTTAGCTGGTGTAAATGGATCTGGGAAGACAACAACTGCTGGCAAAATAGCTGAACAATTTAGAATTCAAAATAAAACAGTAGTTTTGGCAGCATCAGACACATTTAGAGCTGCAGCTGTTGAGCAATTAAAAACATGGGGTAAAAGAGTTGGTGCTCAAGTTGTTTCCGGTGAAAACGGAGGAGACTCGGCCGCAGTTGCTTTTAAGGCCCTGCAATTAGCAAAGAATGAAGGTATAGATATTGTCATAATAGATACAGCAGGAAGACTTCAAAATAAAAAGGACCTAATGGAAGAACTTACTAAAACATGCAGAGTTCTTAGTAAATTAGATAAAGATGCCCCGCATCAAAAAGTTGTTGTTTTAGATGGAACTGTTGGGCAAAACGCACATTCCCAACTAAAAAGCTTTCATGAAGCAATTGGCTTAACAGGAATAATAATAACTAAATTAGATGGTAGCGCAAAAGGTGGGGTCGTTGTTTCGTTAGCTGAAAGTTATAAAATTCCAATACATGCTGTTGGCATTGGAGAAGGATTAGATGATCTTCAAACGTTTAAGGCTACTTCTTTTTCTAGAGCATTAGCTGGCCTAGATGAAATATAGAGATTACTTTAACTTGACTTAAATACTAAATTTCTGTAAGTGATCCTTATATTTATTTATTAAGATAATCAGCGCGCGTCCTTGAGTTTCAAGCACGGGCGCAATTGTGGTTTAAATATAAGATCTGGTATTAATATGTTTGAAAACCTAACAGATAAACTTGGAAATGTTTTTAAAGGGCTTACCAAAAGGGGTGCTCTCTCTGAAGGTGATGTTGACACAGCCTTAAAAGAAGTTCGTTCAGCTCTATTAGAGGCTGATGTTGCTTTATCAGTGGTTAGAGAATTCATTGAAAAGGTCAGAATTAGAGCAGTAGGTGAAGAGGTATTAAGATCTGTCACTCCTGGTCAACAAGTTATAAAGATAGTAAATGACGTATTAATTGAAGTTCTTGGATCTAATGAATCAGAACTTCTAATAGATCATGCTCCACCAGCAATTATTTTATTAGTTGGCCTTCAAGGTTCAGGCAAAACAACAACAGCAGGTAAGTTAGCATTACATTTGAAATCTAAAAAAAGAAAAAAAGTAATGCTTGCTTCTCTTGACATTTATAGACCAGCAGCAAGAGAACAACTTAGAATTCTAGGTGAGCAGGCTGAGGTTTTAGTACTACCTGAGATAGATGGAGAAAGTCCAGAAAAAATAGCTAAAAGGGCAATGGCGGCTTCAAAAATTCAAGCAATAGATGTTTTGATTCTTGATACTGCTGGAAGGACGACTTTGGATACAGCCATGATGTCAGAGGCTCAAGAAGTTTTTAAACTATCAAATCCATCTGAAACTTTGTTGGTTGCTGATGCAATGACGGGTCAGGATGCTGTTCAAACTGCAAAAGCATTTTCAGATTTGATTAAGATATCTGGTGTTGTGTTAACTCGTTCTGATGGTGATGCAAGAGGTGGTGCAGCGTTATCTATGAGGTCGGTTACGGGTTGTCCCATAAAATTTGTTGGTGTTTCTGAAAAATTAGATGGATTAGAACCATTCTATCCAGACAGAGCAGCGGGTAGGATTTTAGACATGGGCGATGTCGTTTCATTAGTTGAGAAAGCAGCCGAAACTATTGCCGAAGAAGATGCTGCCCACATGATGAAAAGAATGTCTCAAGGTAGTTTTGATATGAACGATATGTTAAAGCAAATTGGACAACTTAAAAAAATGGGTGGTTTAGGCGGTGTTATGTCAATGCTACCTGGCATAGGTAAACTGCAAAAACAAATGGCAGCAAATAATTTCAACGATAAAGCTATTTCAAAACAAGAAGCTATTATTTACTCAATGACTAAGAAGGAAAGAATTAATGTCGCCCTTTTAAATGCTTCACGTAGAAAGAGAATTGCCTTTGGATCAGGGACGGCTGTTTCTGATGTAAATAGACTTGTAAAACAGCAACAAGATATGGCCCGTATGATGAAAAAAATGGGTAAAATGGGTGGCCTAGGTGGTTTAAAAAATATGATGTCTTCGTTGGGGGGTGGAAGCTCGAGTTCAGAACAAGTTTCAGAAAGTCAATCGCCAGTTATGGATGCAAATAAGATGGCTGAATTGCAAAAAATGATGGGTGGAAATATGCCTAATTTAGGAAACATGGCAAATAGGTTTGGTGGTGCTGGTTTACCTGGTTTAGGCGGAAAACCATCAAAGAAAAGACGATAAACTTAATTAATTTTATATAAGGAAAAAAAATGGCGTTAAAAATTAGATTGTCTAGAGGTGGAGCTAAAAAAAGACCTTTTTACAAAATTGTAGTTGCCGAGGCTTTATCTCCACGAGATGGAAAGTTTATTGAAAGATTAGGTTCTTACAATCCAATGGTAGCTAAAGATCATTCAGAAAGACTAGTATTGGATGTAGAAAGAGTAAAATACTGGATATCAAAAGGAGCTCAGCCTACTCTGAGGGTTGCTAAAATGTTGTCCTCAGATGGTTTGGTAAAAGCACCAGTAATTAGAGACCAGCCTATTAAAAGTGCTCCAGGAAAGAAAAGAAAAGAAAGAGAGGCAGAGGCGGCTGAAAAATTAGCTTCAGCAGCAGAAGCACCGGCAGCTGAAGCACCGGCAGCAGAAGCACCAGCTGAAGAGGCACCGGCAGCAGAAGCACCAGCTGAAGAGGCACCAGCAGCAGAAGCACCAGCTGAACAAGCACCGGCAGCAGAAGCACCAGCTGAAGAGGATAAAAAAGAATAAATAAATTTTGTCTAATAAAAATTTTTTAGAAATAGGGCTCTTTGTAGGAGTTAAAGGTATTAAAGGAGAAGTGAAGCTAAAAAGTTACACCGAAGTCCCTGAAAATCTTTTTTCTTATAAGGAGTTTTATTTAGACAATTCCAGTAAACCAATAAATTTAACATTTATTAGAAAAGTTAAACAAAATCTTATTTGTAAAATTGAAAATATTACCACACGAAATGATGCAGAAAAATTAAGAGGTTTAAAATTACTTATCAAGAGAGATCAATTATCAACGCCTGCAGATGATGAGTTCTATCAAGTAGATTTATTAGGTTTTCAAGTTTATAACTTAAATCGAGATAGTTTAGGTGAAATTATTACGTTCAACGACTTTGGTGGTGGTTTGTTAATAGAGGTAAAAAAAAATCATAAAAAATTTTATTTGCCTATGAGTTCAGAATTTTTGGAAGATATTAATTATGTGGAACGAGAGGTTGTATTAAACTTAGATCCTAATTTTATAAAAGATTAACAAGAGGAGTTTTTTGTGTGGAATGCAACTGTTCTAACATTATTTCCAGAAATGTTTCCTGGAACCTTAGGTTGTTCATTGGCAGGTAAGGCTCTAGAAAATGGTTTATGGAACCTTAATAAAATCAATATCAGGGACTTTGCAAATAATAAAAATGGTAAAGTTGATGACGTTCCATTTGGTGGTGGGCCAGGAATGGTTATAAATGCTGAAGTTCTTGACAAAGCTTTGTCATCAGCCTCCGCAGAAGAAGGACCAAGAATATATCTTTCACCAAGAGGAATAAAATTCGACCAGGCATTTGCAAAAGATTTGTCTAAAGAACAAGGCGCCATATTTATTTGTGGTAGGTATGAAGGAGTAGATGAAAGATTTTTAATATATAATAATGTCATTGAAGTAAGTGTAGGTGACTTCATTTTGTCTGGTGGCGAAATAGGTGCTCAATTGATGATTGATGCCACAGTTAGACTTCTTCCAAATGTGATTGGAAATTCCATAGGGTTAGTTGAGGAAAGTTTTGAAAATAATTTGTTAGAGTATCCATTATATACCTACCCTAGAGTTTGGAATGAGCTTGAAGTTCCAGAGGTGTTGCTCTCAGGTGATCATAAAAGAATAAAAAAGTGGAAAACTGAAATGTCAGAAAAAATAACTAAATCTAAGAGGCCAGACCTTTGGTCTAAATATATAAAATCTTAACTAGAAAAAAAATTATTAATTTGCTATGAAGATGTTTCACGAAAGGGTAATAAAATGAATGTTATTGATAAAATTGAAAAAGATCAGATGAACAAAATTGCTTCAGAAAGATCTATCCCAGAATTTGGTGCAGGTGATACTATAAAAGTTGACGTCAAAATTGTAGAAGGTGATAAGGAGAGAATACAAGCCTTTGAGGGATTATGCATTGCTCGTAGTGGTGGAGGATTGAACGAAAGCTTTACAGTTAGGAAAATCTCATATGGTGAGGGTGTTGAAAGAATATTTCCAATTTTTTCACCAAAGATTGCAGCAATCACAGTCCTTAAAAGAGGAAAAGTTAGGAGAGCTAAACTATACTATCTAAGAGATAGAAGGGGTAAATCAGCACGTATTGTTGAGAAAATTCAAGTAAATAAAAAGGATAATAGTCCAAAGGTTGAAAAGTCCGAAATCAAAGAAACTTCAGACGAAAAAACTTCATAAATCGCTAACTAGAAACTTTTTTCACTTACTCAACGTCTTTAAATTGATTTCCAACTTTATGGAGATAAAAAATGAAACCTAAAACACTTTTTGACAAGATTTGGGATCACCATCTTATTGATACCCAGGAAGATGGTGCGTCATTAATATATATAGATAGGCATTTAGTTCACGAAGTAACTAGTCCTCAAGCCTTCGAAGGATTAAGATTATCTGGAAGGACTGTTAACTCGCCAAAAAGAACCCTTGCAGTAGCTGATCATAATGTTCCTACTACTGACAGAGCTGGTGGAATAGATGAAGAAGAGTCACGAATTCAAGTTGAAGCACTAGACAAAAATGTTGAAGATTTTGGTATTCCTTATTTTAATATGATGGACAAAAGACAGGGTATTGTTCACGTTATAGGACCTGAGCAAGGTTTTACTCAGCCAGGAATGACAATAGTTTGTGGGGATAGCCATACTGCTACGCATGGAGCCTTTGGTGCTCTTGCTTTTGGAATTGGAACATCAGAGGTTGAGCACGTTTTAGCTACACAAACCTTAATACAAAAGCCAGCTAAGAATATGCTTATTAATTTAGAAGGTGAGCTCCAAACTGGTGTTTCTCCTAAAGACTTAGTTCTTGCTATTATTGGTAAAATTGGAACAGCTGGCGGAACAGGTCATGTCATAGAATATTCGGGAGAGGCTATAAAAAAACTCTCTATGGAGGGTAGAATGACAGTATGCAATATGTCAATAGAGGCAGGTGCCAGAGCTGGTATGATAGCACCTGACCAAGTTACTTTTGATTATTTAAAAGATAAGCCAATGTCACCTAAAGGCAATGAATGGGACCTTGCAATTGAATGGTGGAAGTCATTGCCTTCAGACGAGGGTGCTTTTTATGATAAAAGAATAACTATTGATGCTACTAAAATTAAACCTACTGTAACTTGGGGGACAAGCCCTGAAGATGTCGTATCTATTGATGGTTTCATTCCAGATCCAAGTAAAATTGAAGACGACGATGCTCGACTAAAAGTTGAAAGATCGCTTGAGTATATGGGTTTGAAAGGTGGCCAAAAGATTTCCGATGTTGAAATTAACACAGTATTTATTGGTTCTTGTACTAATTCTAGGATAGAGGACTTAAGATCAGCAGCCAGAATTATTGAAGGTAAAAAAGTAAAACAAGGTTTAAGAGCTATGGTTGTTCCTGGTTCAGGATTAGTTAAAGCTCAAGCTGAAGAAGAAGGTCTTAACTTAATGTTTACAGAAGCAGGTTTTGAATGGAGAGAGCCTGGTTGTTCAATGTGTTTGGCTATGAATGAAGATAAATTACAGCCTGGAGAAAGATGCGCTAGTACTTCAAATAGAAATTTTGAAGGTAGACAAGGAAAAGGTGGAAGAACTCATTTGGTAAGTCCACAGATAGCCGCTGCTTCCGCAATAACTGGAAAATTAACAGACTGTGATTCATTAAGCTAATTATTTAAGAGGATATATCATGGAAAAATTTACTAATCTTAAGGGTATAGCTGCTCCTTTTAACTTTATAAATGTTGATACTGACAAAATAATACCTAAACAATTCTTAAAAACTATTAAGAGAACAGGTTTGGGTAAACATTTATTCGATGAGATGAGATTTAATGACGATGGCACCGAAAAGAAAGATTTTGTATTAAACGAAGAACCTTATAGATCTAGCAATATTATTGTTGCGGGCGATAACTTTGGATGTGGCTCAAGCAGAGAGCATGCGCCTTGGGCGTTATCTGATTTTGGTATAAAATGTATTATATCAACTTCATTTGCAGATATTTTTTATAATAATTCCTTCAAAAACGGTCTTCTACCTATTAAAGTAACTCCCGAACAAAGAGAAGCTTTAATGGCTGATGCTAAAGATAAAGAAAACCCTGAACTAGAAATAGACTTACCTTCACAAGAAATTAAGAGGCCAAATGGATCTGTGATAAAATTTGAGATAGATCCATTTAGAAAAAAATGTCTTCTCGAAGGTTTAGATGATATTGGTTTAACCATGCAAAAATCGAGTGAAATTCAAAATTTTGAAACAAAAATGTCTTCTGAAAGACCATGGTTATAATAAAAAATAAAAGCTAGGAAATGTAATGTCGTCAAATAGAACATTAATGGTGCTACCTGGAGACGGAGTTGGTCCAGAGGTAGTAAATGAAACATTAAGAGTGGTCGATTGGTTGGCTAAAAACAAAAATATTAGTTTTAATATAAAAGAAGGTTTAGTTGGTGGAGCTTCTTTCGATAAATTTGGAACACCACTTTCGGATGAAACTTTGGCAGATACTATGGATGCAGACGCTGTTTTATTTGGAGCTGTTGGAGGACCAAAATATGATGGTGTGGAATTCGAAAAAAGACCAGAGAACGGTCTCTTAAGATTAAGAAAAGAGATGGACTTGTTTGCCAATCTTAGACCGGCAATGGTTTTTCCAGCTTTAGTCGATGCCTCATCACTTAAGCCAGAAATAATTTCTGGTTTAGATATATTAATATTGAGAGAATTGACAGGTGGTATTTATTTTGCTGAGCCACGTGGAATTGATGAAATTAATGCAGAGCAAAAAAAAGGATATGATACTAACTTATATACCACCCCTGAGATTGAAAGAATCGGGAGGGTAGCTTTTGATATGGCAAGGGCAAGAAATGGAAAAGTTACCTCCGTTGAAAAGGCTAATGTTATGATGTCAGGTGTTTTGTGGCGAGAAGTAATGATAAACCTTCATAAAAAAGAAGGTGCCAGTATTGATATAAATCATATGTTTGCAGATAATTGTGCAATGCAATTAGTAAGAGACCCTAATCAATTTGACGTAATAGTAACTGATAACTTATTTGGAGATATTTTGTCTGATTGCGCAGCTATGTTAACTGGTTCACTTGGCATGCTCCCATCTGCAAGTTTAGGTTCAGTTGATAAAAACACTGGAAAGAGATATGCCATGTATGAACCAGTTCATGGTTCAGCTCCTGACATAGCAGGTAAAGGATTGGCTAACCCTTTAGCTGAATTATTAAGTTTATCAATGTTATTGAGATATTCCTTTGATATGAAAGAAGAAGCTGACTTAATCGATAAAGCTGTCTCAAAAGCGTTAGACGCAGGGCCAAGGACACCAGATATTATGGCCAAAGGAAGAGAAAAAGTTGGAACTACAGGAATGATGGACTTAGTTATACATAAATTAGAGGAATTAACTAATTAAATGGCTTATAATGTTGCTGTAGTTGGTGCAACTGGCGCCGTTGGAAGAGAAATGCTTCAAACTTTGTTTGAAAGGAAATTTCCGGTAAAAAATGTTTATGCGTTAGCCTCTAAATCATCCATTGGAAAAGAAGTCTCTTATGGAGATGACAAAGTTTTAAAAGTTAAGTCTGTTGATGATTTTAATTTTGAAAATGTGGATATAGCTCTTTTTTCAGCAGGTTCCAATATTGCTAAAAAATTTGGTCCAGTTGCAGGAAACAAAGGTTGCATAGTTATTGATAATTCTTCTTGCTTCAGAATGGATAATGAGGTTCCCTTAATAGTTCCTGAGGTTAATCCCGAGGCTATTAATAATTATAATAAAAAAAATATCATAGCTAATCCTAACTGTTCTACCATTCAGCTAGTTGTTGCATTAAAGCCAATTCATAAAAAATTTGAAATATCAAGAGTAGTTGTTTCGACTTATCAGGCTGTTTCTGGTGCTGGAAAACCTGCTATGGATGAATTATTTAATCAGACAAAAGGTGTATTTGTGCATGATCAGGCAACACCTGAACAATTCACAAAAAAAATAGCTTTCAACGTTATACCACATATTGATATTTTTATGGATGATGGATTTACAAAAGAAGAATGGAAAATGAATGTTGAAACTAAAAAAATACTAGACCCCAGTATAAATTTAGTTGCCCATTGTGTTAGAGTTCCTGTCTTTATAGGTCATAGCGAAGCTGTTTTCGTCGAATGTAAAAAAGATATTGATGAAAGACAAGTTAGAAACTTATTAAGGGATGCTAATGGAATTACAGTTGTTGACCATAGGGCTGATGAGGGTTATGTGACACCTGTAGAGGTTGCTGGTGAGGACGATGTTTATATAAGTCGTATAAGAAAAGATCCATCAGTTAAAAATGGAATAGCTTTTTGGTGCGTAGGAGATAATTTGAGAAAAGGTGCAGCGTTAAACACAGTTCAGATTGCTGAGTTATTGGTCAGTAAAAAACTTAAGGGAGCTTCACTCTAATGTTTTGTTTGACTAATTTTTTGTCGGAATAAATGGAATACTTATGGATTGTAGCAGCAATTTTTGCTGCAGGTTGTCAAACCGCCCGATCAGCTTTTCAGAAAAATATGATATCTAAACTTGGCGATTACGGTGCTGCTTACATTAGATTTTGTTATGCGCTTCCGTTTACTTCTCTTGTATGGTTTGTCTGGATTAATATTCCTGGAAATTCAATCCCTATTTTATCAAACTATTCTCTCATGCTTTGTTTTTTAGGATCTATTTTTCAGGTTCTTTTTACTTACGTTCTCATGAAAGTTTTCTCTCATAAAAGTTTTGCTGCAGGAATTGCTTTCTCTAAAACAGAAGTAATATTGATAGCATTTTTGGAGATGTTGATATTAAGTGAAATTTTTTCTTTGCCGATAACTCTTGGAATACTATTAGGTGTTATATCTGTTTTGTTATTGTCATATGCAAAAAAAGCAGAAAGTTTTTTGGATACAATAAAACTTTTATTTAATTCTGTAACATCAATTGGAACGTTGATTGGTCTTTTGTCAGGCCTGCTTTTAGCTGCATCAGTTGTAACTTTTAGAATGTCTATAATTTCGGTAGATGGTCCACTTTTAGATAGATCAATATTCATTTCTTTTATCGCGATAATCTTTCAAACAATTATTGTTGGTATATATATGTTTGTACTTAAAAGAGACCAACTAAAAGCTGTTTTTAAATTTTGGAAACCTAGTTTGCCCGCTGGGCTTTGCGGAACTGGTGCAACTTTTGGATGGTTTGTAGCTTTTGGGTTGGCTACAGCTGCAGAAGTCAGGGCGGTAGGACAAATTGAGTTAATTTTTTCAATTTTAATATCAATGATTATTTTCAAAGAAAAAATTAAACAAACTGAATTTATTGGTATTATGCTACTTGGAACGTCAATTTTAATAATTATTAACCAATAAGTTAGAATTTTCCTTATTTGTAATTGAAATTTTTATGTTATTAGTTCATTTATTAAATATTAAAAATCATGGGTAAAATAATGAGTAGACAAAGACCGCTATCACCTCATCTCCAAATTTATAAACCACAACTTACCTCAATTCTCTCAATTCTGCATAGAGGTACAGGTATTGTTTTATCAATGGGAAGTATTATTTTAGTAGTTTGGATAATATCACTTACACTTGGCAAAGAAACATATCTTTTATACTCCAAAGTTGTAAATCATTGGTTTAGTCACTTAGTTCTTCTTGGCTTCACTTTTGGTCTTTTTTATCATTTATCAAATGGCATAAGACATTTATTTTGGGATGCTGGCTATGGCTATGATTTGAAGCATGCTTATATTTCGGGCGGGGCAGTAGTTTTTTGCTCTTTGCTTTTAACTATTTTAACTTGGTCAATAATTTACCTTAGTGTGATTTAAGTGGATGAATAGTAATATTGATGAAAAGTTTATTAAGGTCGAAGATATGAAAACTCTAAAAACACATGGAGTTGGTCACTGGAAATTGCAGAGAATTTCTGCTATTGCTATGATACCTTTGGTGATATGGTTCACAACTTCACTTATGTTAACATTAATGGATGGTTACGAGCAGTCAATTGAATGGTTGCAGAGTCCTTTTAATGCAACGGGATTAATACTTCTTTTTGGCACTCTTTACTTTCATGCGGCTTCAGGATTACAAGTGGTGATAGAGGATTATGTTCATCATGAGGGGTTGAAAATTGTATCATTAATACTTATAAAATTAATAGCGATAGTTTTAGGTGTCCTATCAATTCTATGCGTATTAAAAATTTATTTATAATTATGAAAGTTTAATAATGTCTGAGTACGAAATTATAGATCATGAACATGATGTTGTTGTTGTAGGTGCTGGTGGTGCAGGTCTAAGGGCAACTTTAGGTATGGTATCTGGTGGCTTAAAGACAGCCTGTATTACCAAAGTTTTCCCAACTAGAAGTCACACCGTTGCAGCACAAGGTGGAATTGGTGCTGCACTGAATAACATGGGTGAAAATGATAGTTGGCAATTTCATATGTATGACACCGTAAAAGGATCTGATTGGCTAGGTGATCAAGATGCGATTGAATATATGTGTAAAGAAGCCATACCTTCAGTTACAGAATTAGAAAACTTTGGAGTTCCGTTTTCTCGTACAGAAGAAGGTGAAGTTTATCAGCGTCCTTTTGGTGGACATACCCTAGATTACGGAAAAAAAATGGCTAGAAGAGCTTGTGCTGCAGCTGACAGAACCGGTCACGCAATTTTGCATACTCTCTATCAACAATGCTTAAAACATCAAGCTGAATTTTTTGTAGAGTATATAGCTCTTGATTTGTTAATGGACGATAATGGTAAATGTGTAGGTGTTTTAGCTTTATGTATGGATGATGGGAAAATTCATAGGTTTCGCGGTCATCAAACTGTATTAGCTACTGGTGGTTATGGACGTGTTTACTTTTCTTGTACCTCAGCACATACATGTACTGGAGACGGTAACGCTATGGTTTTGAGAGCCGGTTTACCACTGCAGGATATGGAATTTGTGCAATTTCATCCAACGGGTGTTTATGGTGCTGGAGTTCTAATTACGGAAGGCTCACGAGGAGAAGGTGGTTATCTATCAAATTCTGAAGGCGAAAGGTTTATGGAAAGATATGCTCCTACGGCTAAAGATTTAGCAAGTAGAGATGTTGTATCTAGGTCAATGACAATTGAAATTAATGAAGGTAGAGGTGTAGGACCTAATAAAGATCATATTTTTATGCATCTTGAACATATTGATCCTGCAACTTTACATATGCGATTGCCAGGAATAAGTGAAACTGCAAAAATATTTTGTGGTGTCGATGTAACTAAAGAGCCTATACCTGTTTTACCTACTGTGCATTATAATATGGGTGGTATACCAACTAATTATAATGGTGAAGTTGTTACCAGAAAGGGTAATGATCAAAATGCAGTAGTATCAGGATTAATGGCTATTGGTGAGGCTGCATGTGTCTCTGTTCATGGAGCAAATAGGTTGGGCACAAACTCATTGCTGGATATAGTTGTGTTTGGAAGAGCTGCAGCCCAAAGAGCATTAAAAACAGTTGAAAAAGGTGCTTCACACGCTCCCTTATCCAAGCATGTGACAGATAAGATTTTGGCAAGACTAGATAAAATGAGATATGCTAAAGGTGACGTCTCTGTCGGTGAGATAAGAAATTCAATGCAAAATGCAATGCAAAAACATGCAGCTGTGTTTAGGTCTAACTCATCAATGAATGAAGGTGTAAAAAAAGTTGATAAAATTGCTAATAGTTTGGATGGGGTTGGTATTAAAGATAGGTCATTGATATTTAATACTGACTTAGTTGAGGCATTAGAACTTGAAAATTTAATGCAACAAGCAATAGTAACAATTAAATCTGCTGATCAAAGAAAAGAATCACGAGGTGCTCACTCTCATGAGGATTATCCAGATAGGGATGACAAAGATTGGATGAAGCATACAATCATGTGGTTAAATGAGAAAAATAAGACTAAACTTGATTATAGAGATGTTCATTTAAATACCTTAACTAACGAGGTTGCTTCAATTCCTCCAGCAGCAAGAGTATACTAATTTAAAAGGAGTTATTTGTGGCTGAATTTGCCCTTCCAAAACATTCAAAAATTGTTAAAGGTATTGATTATCCTTTACAGAGCGAAACTGAAAACCCAAAAAAAGTTAACGTTTATAGATGGTCTCCAGACGATGACGAAAATCCTAGGATTGATAGTTATACTATTGACTTAGATGACTGTGGACCTATGGTTTTGGATGCATTGATAAAAATCAAACAAGAAGTTGACTCAAGCCTTACTTTTAGACGTTCATGTAGAGAAGGTATATGTGGTTCGTGTTCAATGAATATTGACGGTACTAATACATTAGCATGTTTAAAGTCAATTGAAGATATTAAGGGTGATATTAATATTTATCCTTTACCACATATGGATGTTGTAAAAGATCTTGTGCCCGATTTATCAAAAGCTTATGCTCAGTTAACATCTGTTAAACCCTGGCTGCAATCTGATAGCAGACCAGAAGAAGGGAAGTCTCGTAAACAATCTCCAGAACAAAGAGAAAAAATTGACGGTTTGTGGGAATGTGTTTTATGTTTTTCTTGCACTACCTCTTGCCCTTCATATTGGTGGAATGGTGATAAATATTTAGGCCCAGCTGTCTTACTGCAAGCATATAGATGGATAGCAGATAGTAGAGACGAAAACACAGAAGAAAGATTAAATGAATTAGAGGACACCTTTAAACTATATAGGTGTCATACAATTATGAATTGTACAAAAACCTGTCCAAAAGGGCTAAATCCTGCAAAGGCTATTGGAGAGATTAAAAAGCTTCAGCTTGAAAGAAAATAATTTTATATAGTTTTTTTAAAATGGCTAAATGGTTTGGAAAAAGTAATAGAACAAAACCTGCAAAATATAGCATTAAGTAATTCCATAAATTTAGATAAAGGTCAGCTGATTGTTGCTTCCTACTTTGATAAACTTAATGAAAAATTTGTTCAATTAAACACCAAAAAAAATTTTATAAATAAAATATTTTCAAAAAAAAACTCCGCTTATATAAAAGGGATCTACTTGTATGGGGGTGTTGGAAGGGGTAAATCCATGATCATGGATTTATTTTTCCAGTATGTCCCTATCAAAGAAAAAAGAAGATTACACTTTCACGATTTCATGAAAGAAGTTCATCAACGTATTTTACAGAAAAGTAAAGTTGAAAAAAACAAAGATTGTGTTCTTTTAGTTGGTAAAGATTTAGCAAGTTCAGCAAAATTACTTTGCTTCGATGAGATGGAAGTTAGAGATATTGCTGACGCTATGATTTTATCACGTCTATTTAATGTAATGTTTACTGAAGGAACAACTTTAGTAACAACGTCAAATCAACCCCCTACTGGTTTATACAAAAATGGTTTACATAGAGATCGAATTTTACCTTTCATAGAGAGCTTAAAGTTAAAAACAGAGATTATTGAAATTCAAAATGGTGATGACTGGCGTGAGAGATCTCTAAGTGGTAATAAGGTATGGTTGAGTCCTATAAACACTGAAAATAAAAAGAAAATAGATAATATATTCTTAAAACTTAGTTTGGGTTTTATAAAACAACCAGAATCAATTGAGATCTCAGGTAGAACAATTCTAATTCCTCAAGTGGCTGCAAGTATTGCAAGAATTAATTTTGACAATTTATGTAACAAACCTTTAGCAGCTTCTGATTATATAGAAATAGGTGAAAGATATAAGGGAATTATAATAGAAAATATTCCAATTCTTGATGATAAATCTCGTAATGAAACTAGAAGGTTCATTTGGTTAATAGATGCATTATATGACAAAAATTGCTTTTTAATAGCTAATGCAGAAACTGATTTTAGAAAAATATATCAAGGAGAAGAATGGGAATTTGAATTTCAAAGAACCATTTCTAGGATAGTAGAAATGTCTCAAGTTTGATAAACACCTAATAATTAATCTTACCTTGATAGCAAAGAAAAAAAAGTTTAAAAGATAACCAGAAATCATAAAAATATAGTCAATTTTAAATAATGATTAAACTAACTTTCTTTAATACTTTGAATTAAACAGGATTATAAAAATGAGAAATAAAATAGCTTTAATAGGATCTGGTAATATTGGTGGTACCCTGGCTCATTTAGCAGCTATTAAAGAGTTAGGAGATGTTGCTTTATTTGATATTGCAGAAGGAATTCCACAAGGGAAGGCTCTTGACTTGGCTCAATCAGGACCTGTAGAGGGATTTGATTGTAATATTTCAGGTTCTAATGATTATTCGGCACTTTCAGAAAGTGATGTGGTGATAGTTACTGCAGGCGTTGCAAGAAAACCTGGTATGAGCAGAGATGACTTAGTAGAAATTAATACAAAAGTTATGAAGCAGGTAGGTGAAGGCATTAAGGAAAATTGCCCCAACGCTTTTGTCATATGTATAACAAACCCACTCGATGCCATGGTTGGGGTTTTACAGAGAGCTTCGGGGTTGCCAACAAATATGGTTGTAGGAATGGCTGGTGTTTTAGATTCAGCAAGGTTTAGACGTTTTTTAGCTGATGAATTTGATGTTTCAGTTAGTGATGTCACAGCTTTTGTTCTTGGGGGGCATGGTGATACGATGGTTCCTTTATCAAGGTATTCAGCTGTCGCAGGAATTCCAGTCCCAGACCTAATTAAAATGGGTTGGAGCAATCAAGAAAAGATTGACCAAATAGTTCAAAGAACTCGAGATGGAGGTGCAGAAATTGTTGGTCTATTAAAAACTGGCTCAGCGTTTTATGCTCCAGCTTCCTCGGCTATTGAAATGGCAGAATCCTTCTTAAAAGATAAGAAAAAATTACTTCCTTGTGCCGCTTATGTTGATGGATATTACAATCTTAATGGTTTGTACGTAGGAGTTCCTGTTATTATTGGTAAAAAAGGGGTAGAGCGCATTGTAGAAATAAATCTTACTTCTGGCGAAAAAGAGATGTTTGACCATTCAGTCTCAGCTGTAAAACAATTGAATGATCTTGCTTCAAAATTTGAAGCCCAATAAATATCATAGAGAGGTATAAGTTTTGGATATTCATGAACACCAAGCTAAAGAGCTATTAAAGCAATATAATATTCCAACTCCAAAAGGAAAAGCTGTTTTTTCAGTTGAGGAGGCTCTAAATGCAGCAAAAGAATTACCTGGTCCAGTTTATGTCGTGAAAGCACAAATTCATGCAGGTGGAAGAGGCAAAGCTGGTGGTGTAAAAGTTGTAAAGGATTTAGATACATTAAAAAATGCAGCTGAAACAATCCTTGGCCAAAAGTTAATAACACATCAAACTAGTAGTGAAGGAAAACTTGTTCAGAGATTATATATAGAAGACGGATGTAATATAGATTCAGAATATTATTTTTCTATGGTTATTGATAGAGTTAGCAGTAGAATTTCACTAATAGCTTCAACAGAAGGTGGAATGGATATTGAAAAAGTTGCCGAAGAAAATCCAGAAAAAATATTATCTTTTAATATTGATCCTACAATAGGCTTTCAGCCTTTTCATTCTAGATTGATAGCAAATAGTCTTAACTTAACTGGAACAAGTTTTAAACAAGCTGGAGATTTTTTTAGTCAGTTGTATAAGCTTTTTACTGAAAATGATGCAAGTCTATTAGAAATAAACCCTTTAGTTTTAACTTCTGAAAATAACTTGATAGCCCTAGATGCAAAAATGTCATTTGATAATAATGCACTTTATAGACATCCAAAAATAATGGCTTTAAGAGATGAAACTGAAGAAGATCCCGCGGAAATTTTAGCCAGTAAATATGATCTAGCTTATATCAAACTAGATGGGACTATTGGGTGTTTGGTAAATGGAGCTGGTCTTGCAATGGCAACTATGGACATTATTAAATTAAAAGGTTCGTCCCCTGCCAATTTCTTAGACGTTGGTGGCAGTGCTACAAAAGAAAAAGTTACAGAAGCATTCAAAATCATACTATCAGATGAAGCTGTTGAAGGAATTTTAGTAAATATTTTTGGAGGAATAATGCGATGTGACATCATCGCAGAAGGTGTTGTAGCAGCAGCAAAAGCCTTGTCATTAACAAAACCATTAGTAGTCAGGTTGGCAGGTACAAACGTTGATGAGGGCAAAAAAATATTATCAGATTCTGGTCTTAAAATAACACCAGCAGATGACTTAGACGACGCAGCTGTTAAGATTGTAAATGCAGTTAAGGAGATAAATTAAATGTCTGTTTTGATCAACAAAGATACGAGAGTAATTTGCCAGGGATTTACAGGCGGCCAGGGCACTTTTCATTCAGAGCAGGCTATAGCGTATGGGACTAAAATGGTTGGAGGTGTAACACCAGGTAAAGGTGGTACAATTCATTTAAACCTTCCAGTTTTCAATACAGTTAGAGAGTGTGTTGAAGAAGTTAATCCAGATGCATCAGTAATTTATGTACCACCGCCATTTGCAGCAGATTCAATTTTAGAAGCTATTTCTTCAAACATACCATTAATTATTTGTATCACTGAGGGTATACCAGTCCAAGATATGATTAAAGTTAAGCAGTACCTTAATAAGTCGAATTCTAGGTTGATTGGACCAAACTGTCCTGGTGTAATTACACCAGGGCAATGTAAAATTGGTATAATGCCTGGACACATTCATACTCCTGGAAAAGTTGGAATAGTCTCTAGGTCAGGTACATTAACTTATGAGGCTGTTGCTCAAACAACTGCTGCAGGGTTGGGTCAGTCAACTTGTATTGGAATTGGGGGTGATCCTATCAATGGCACTAATTTCATTGACTGTCTTGAAATGTTTTTGAATGATGAACAAACAGAAGCAATATTAATGATTGGAGAAATTGGAGGTAACGCTGAAGAAGATGCAGCCGCTTTTATAAAAAATCATGAAATAAAAAAACCTATAGCCGGCTTTATAGCAGGCAAGACTGCTCCTCCTGGAAGAACCATGGGGCACGCGGGAGCAATTGTTAGTGGAGGCAGTGGAGATGCAGATTCAAAAGTCAAAGTTATGAAAGACTGCGGCTTTATAATGTCTGAATCCCCTTCAGGTTTGGGTAAAGCTGTCGTAAAAGCAATACAACTATGGAAATAACTTGATTTAATTGTCAACTTTTTGTGTAGTATACCTTTATCAATCACTCTTTAAAAGGACTTGAAGCTATGGACGATCAAAACTCTGATCAAAGTTTTCTTTCTGGTACAAATGTGACTTTCATTAATGATTTGTATAAAGAATGGAAGATCAATCCAAATGCAGTTCCTAAGGAATGGGATCTTTGGTTCAAGAGTAATGAAGATGAGCCTATAATTGATGAAGGCCCAAGTTGGGCTAAGAAAAATAGTCAAGTTATTGGAGCAATAGATACTGTTGAGAGTGTTCGAGCAGTAGCAAGAGGTATTGTGGGCAAAGGAGATTTATCAGCCACAGATTTAAGAGCAGCAACTACTGACTCAATTCGTGCTATAATGCTTATTAGAGCTTTTAGAATTAATGGACATCTTTTAGCTAAGTTAGACCCTCTTAATTTACAACAGGGTGATATACACCCAGAACTGAATCCTAAAACTTACGGTTTTAATGATGATGATTGGGACAGACCAATATTTATAGATAATGTTCTTGGAATGGAGTCAGCAACTTTAAGACAAATAATGGAAATAGTAAAAGAAACTTATTGTGGGTCCATAGGAATAGAGTTTATGCATGTGCAAGATCCAGCTCAAAAAGCCTGGATACAAGAAAGAATAGAATCGATAAGAAACGCAACAGAATTCACCAAACGAGGTAAAAAAGCTATTTATGAAAGATTAGTTGGAGCAGAGACCTTTGAGCAATTTCTCCATAAAAAATACGCTGGAACCAAACGATTTGGTTTAGACGGATCAGAGTCTGTTGTACCAGCTATCGAGCAAATATTAAAACGTGGTAGTCAGCTAGGCATGAAAGAAGTTGTAATTGCAATGGCTCATAGAGGAAGATTAAATCTTTTATATAACATATTAAATAAACCCTTTAGAGCAATTATTTCGGAGTTTTTGGGCAATCAAGCAAATCCAGAAGAAGCAGGTGGTTCTGGGGATGTTAAATATCATATGGGTGCTTCCGCAGATAGAGAGTTTGATGGCAATAACGTACATTTATCGTTACAAGCAAATCCTTCTCATTTAGAAGTTGTAGCTCCTGTTGTTATTGGACGAGTCCGTGCAAAACAAAATCAACATAACGATACAAATGATAGATTATCGGTTTTAGGAATTGTATTGCATGGAGATGCTGCTTTTGCAGGTCAAGGTATAGTTGCTGAAACTTTTGATTTTTCTGGATTAAGAGGCTATAGAACGGGTGGAACTATTCACATAGTTGTAAACAATCAAATAGGATTTACTACTAGCCCAAACTACTCTCGTTCAAGCCCATATTGTACAGACGTAGCAAAAATGGTTATGGCTCCAATTATGCATATCAATGGTGACGACCCCGAAGCTGTTGTTCACGCATCAAGAATAGCAACTGAATTTAGACAAAAATTTGCATGTGATGTTGTTTTAGATATTATTAGTTACCGTCGTTATGGTCATAATGAAGGAGATGAACCTGCTTTCACTCAACCAATTATGTATAAAACTATTGGATCTCACAATAGTATTAGCAAAATTTATGCTTCAAAACTTATTAATGAAGGTATATTAACTGACCAGGAAGCTAAGGACGAAGTTAACAATCATAATAAATTTCTTGAAAAAGAATTTGAAGCAGGAACTAATTATAAGCCCAATAAAGCTGATTGGTTAGAAGGTCAATGGTCAAGTTTAAGGGCTGCTCATGGAGATGACCGAAGAGGTGAGACATCAGTATCCATAGATGACTTAAAATTAATTGGAAAAGCAATAACTACTATACCCGCAAATATAAATGTAAACAAAAAACTTCAACGTATAGTTGAAACTAGAAAAAAAGCTATTGAGACTGGCGAAGGTATAGATTGGTCTACTGCTGAACACCTTGCATTTGGTTCATTATTATTAGAAGGATATCCAGTTAGATTGTCTGGACAAGATAGTTGCAGAGGAACTTTTTCTCAAAGGCATTCTGTGTTTATTGACCAAGTATCAGAAGAAAGATACACGCCGCTAAATAATATAACTTCTAACCAACAAAATTTTGAAGTTATCGACTCTCCTTTATCAGAGGCTTCTGTATTAGGTTTTGAGTATGGTTATTCTCTTACAGAGCCAACTGCTTTAGTAATGTGGGAAGCTCAGTTTGGAGATTTTGCTAATGGTGCCCAGGTAATAGTCGATCAATTTATTTCAAGCGGTGAAGCTAAATGGTTAAGAATGTCAGGGCTTGTTATGTTACTTCCACATGGTTACGAAGGTCAGGGACCAGAACATTCTTCAGCAAGATTGGAGAGATATCTTCAATTATGTGGTGAAGATAATATGCAAGTTTTAAATTGCAGTACACCTGCAAATTATTTTCATGCCTTAAGAAGACAACTTAAAAGAGATTTCAGAAAACCATTGATTATAATGACACCAAAAAGTCTTCTTAGAAATAAGGCTTGTGTTTCTAAATTATCCGATATGTCGGAGAATACTGCTTTTAGAAGAGTAATAAGAGACCCTAATACAAACCTTAAGGATAATGATATTAAAAAGGTGGTTATTTGTTCTGGTAAAGTTTTTTACAATTTATTAGAAGAAAGAGATAATAGGAAATTAGACAGTGTAAAAATTTTAAGATTAGAACAAATTTATCCCTTTCCTTATTCAACTTTAAAAGAAATATTATCCGATACGCCTAACGCAGAATTTGTTTGGTGCCAAGAAGAACCAAAAAATATGGGTGCATGGTTCTTTGTAGATAGAAAAATTGAAGATGTTCTCAGGTCATTTAAAGCAAAATTTTCACGACCATCTTATGCCGGTCGAGCAGAGGCTGCTTCTCCTGCAACAGGATCTTTATCTAGGCATAACAAAGAACAAGCAGATTTAGTAAACGAAGCTTTAGAAACGAACCAAAAAACAACTAAGCACGCGGCTGAATAGTTTGACATATGGAAGATGAAAATAAAATTACTAGCAAAATAGCCATGCCCTCTGCGGCAAAAATTATAAAGGAAAAAAAATTAGACATCTCCGATATAGCTAGTACAGGTGTCAATAATAGAGTAACAAAAGGTGATGTTCTTTTATATTTAAATCAAATCAAAACTGAAGATGGATTGAAGGTAAAAAACATAAACAAAGAAAAACAAATAAATGTACGAAAGGGTAGTGGGATGGATGTTTTGGTTCCAGTTTTAGGAGAGTCTGTTGTAGAAGCAACAGTTTCTAAGTGGATAAAAAAACAAGGAGAGTTTGTTGAAGTAGATGACCCAATTGTAGAGTTAGAAACAGATAAAGTCACATTAGAAGTTCCGGCAGCTACTTCCGGTATTCTGGATAACCTTACCGTTTCAGAAGGTGATACCGTTGAAGTTGGTGCACTGTTGGGAATTATAATTGCCGGAGAAAAATCTGACGAAACTCCTGCACCTGCGCCAAAACAAGAAGACAATAAGATTGATGAGCAAGTAAGTGTACTTGAAAAAGTTGAAAGTAAGATAAGTAGCAATAAATCTGATGTAATTGAAGAAGCCGTTAATAAAAACCTTGAAGAACGTGTCCCAATGTCCCGCTTACGACAAGCTATCGCTCGTAGATTAAAGGAAGCACAAAATACTGCTGCTATGTTAACAACATACAACGAGGTTGATATGTCAGCTTTAATGGAAATGCGAAATAATTACCAAGATAGTTTTGAAAAGAAAAATGGAGTTAGGCTTGGATATATGAGTTTTTTTGTTAAAGCCTCAATAGATGCACTAAGCCAGTTTCCTGCAGTAAATGCAGAAATAGATAACAATGACATTATTTACAAAAATTATTATAACATAGGTGTTGCAGTTGGTACTTCTCAAGGTTTAGTCGTACCAGTTCTAAAAAATGCAGACAAAATGTCTTTTGGAGAGACTGAGATTGCCATTGCAGATTTTGGTAAAAAAGCAAAAGATGGCAGTTTAGGTATATCTGATATGGCTGGCGGAACTTTTACAATTTCTAATGGTGGAGTTTATGGTTCTCTAATGTCGTCACCAATTTTAAATCCACCTCAGTCAGGTATTCTAGGAATGCATAAAATTCAAAAAAGACCAGTTGCAATAGGTGATAACATCGAAATTCGTCCAATGATGTATTTAGCCTTATCGTATGATCACCGAATTATTGATGGACGTGAAGCTGTTTCTTTTTTAGTAAGAATTAAAGAAATTATAGAAGATCCAAGACGTCTAGTTGTTGGAGCATAATTGTAAGTAAAGGTTTAGTATGTCTGAAGAAAAATATGATCTTGTTGTTATAGGTTCTGGTCCAGGAGGTTATGTTGCGTCAATAGTGGCGGCACAAAAGGGTATGAAAGTTGCCAGTATAGAAAAAAGAACAACCTTAGGTGGGACTTGTTTAAATGTTGGTTGTATTCCATCTAAAGCAATGCTTCATGCATCTGAGCAATATGAAAATTCAGTTAAATTAAATGGTAACAAAGAATGGGGCATAACTTGTAAAGATGTTAAATTAGATCTAACAAAATTATTGAAAAAAAAATCTGGAATAGTTGACGAACTTACTAAGGGAATTGATTTTCTATATAAAAAAAATAAAGTAAAAAAGTATATTGGAACAGCAAAGTTAATTACAGCAAACTCGATTGAAATTACTGGCGAAAATACTAGAGATCTTATACATGCTAAAAACATAATAATTGCAACAGGATCAGAAGCCACTCATCTTCCAAATATTAATATTGATGAGAAGAAAATAGTAACCTCGACGGGTGCATTAGAATTAAAAGAAGTCCCAAAAAAAATGATGGTTATTGGAGCTGGTATTATAGGTCTTGAAATGGGAACTGTATGGAGAAGGCTTGGTTCTGATGTTGAAGTCATAGAGTATTTGCCAAGAATTTTACCTGGAATGGATTATGAAGTTGCTGAAAAATTCATGAAAATTCTTGAGAAACAGGGCTTAAATTTCAAGTTAGGTCAAGCAGTAGAATCATCAAAAATCATTGAGAATAAGGTTATATTATCAATAAGAAATGTCACTACAGAAAATACATATGAAATAGATGCAGATGTTGTTTTAGTTGCAGTTGGTAGAAAGCCCAACACTCATGGATTAGGTCTTAAAGATTTGAACATTGATATTGATAAACAAGGCTTCATAAAAACAAATAATTACTTTCAAACTTCTATTAATAATATTTATGCAATTGGAGACGTCATAAAAGGTCCAATGTTGGCTCATAAAGCTGAAGAAGACGGAGTCGCAGCAGTTGAGATAATAAATGGAGAAGCTGGTCATGTGGATTATAATCTTGTTCCAGGTATAATTTATACTGCACCAGAAGTTGCCGTTATTGGCAAAACTGAAGAAGAATTAAAAGAGCAAGGAATTGAATTTAATAAAGGTGTTTTCCCACTTTCAGCAAATAGTAGAGCTAAAGCTATTAGTCATACTGATGGAATGGTAAAAATCCTTTCTGACAAATCTACTGATAAAATATTAGGTGCTCATATGATAGGTCATGAGGCGGGTACCGTAATACATGAGTTATCAATTGCGATGGGTTTTGGGGCATCATCCGAAGATGTGGCAAGAATTTGTCATGGTCATCCTACCGTAAATGAGGCTGTTAAAGAAGCGGCTTTGGCAACATACTCTAAAGCCATACATTTTTAATTCACACTCATTTTACTATAAAAAACTAAGATTATTACGCCAACTATAATCAACACCAACCCTAAAAGTGCCATCAGATCTGGAATTTCTTTATACTTTAATGCTCCTAAAATTGTAATAGCTGAAATTCCCACAGCAGCCCATATTGAGTATGTTATGGCTATAGGTATTGTTTTCATTGCCAGCATCATAAAGTAAAAAGCTGTTGCATAGCCGACGACTACATAGGTGCTAGGTATTAACTCTGAAAAATTATTAGTACTCTTAAGGTAAGTGGTTCCAACAACCTCTCCAATAATAGCAATTAAAAGATAAAAATATCCCATGTTAATCCTTACAAAATATGTTATTTATTATATTATTTGAGTCTACTTAAGGCAATATTAAAGATTATAATTTAGGACAATATAAAATGAACGAGATCCAATCAGCTTCGACTTATATATCAAAAAACTCATTTCAAGAAGAAAGAAAAGATTTAGCGGCTGCCTTTAGATGGGCTGAAAGAAGTAATTTACATGAGGCTGTTGCCAATCATTTCAGTTTAGCTGTTAATTCTGAAGGAACAAAATTTTTAATGAACCCTAATATGTGGCATTTTTCTAGAATCAAAGCTTCTGATTTGTTGTTATTAGACGTTAATGACAAAACTGTGCTAACAAAAGATAATCCCCCTGACGCGACAGCTTGGGGGTTACATGGAGCTATACATAAATTGTGTCCCCACGCAAGATGCATAATGCATGTTCATTCAGTGTATGCAACTACTCTGGCTTCTCTTGAAGACTGTATTTTGCCACCAATAAATCAGGTGGCAGCAATGTTTTTCGGCAGACAAGTTATTGATAAAAATTATGGCGGTTTAGCTTTTGAAGATGAAGGTACAAGGTGTGCAAATCTTTTGTCAAATTCTAAAAAACACACATTTATAATGGGTAACCATGGTGTATTAATTTTTGGTAAAAATGTAGCAGAAACTTTCAATAGACTATATTATTTTGAAAGAGCCGCTCAAACATATATCAAAGCCCTTCAAACTGGAAAAAAAATAAGTATTTTAAATGACATAATAGCAGAAAAAACTGCAGAAGAATTAGACAATGAAGAACATCCAAACCCTGCAGGAACAGCTTTCTTGAGAGAAATAAAGTCAATATTAGATCAAGAAAGTTCTGATTATGCAAATTAGAAGTTAATTATTTAATTTTTCATTAATATAAAGACTTAATAATGAAGCGTCATGGTCTGACCAACCCTCATTCATGGCCCCTTGAATATAAGATTTAGTACTTTTGATAACATGTAATTCATGATTAAAATTTGCCCCTTCTTCAATCATTAAATTAATATCTTTTAAAGCTGATGAAACGTTAAATGTTGAACTCAAGTTAGTCTCATTTTTTTTTGCTTGTAACATAGTATTAGACTTTAGGTGAGCTACTTTAGCTGCTCCAGAGCTATCAAACATTATGTCCAAAGCTTTATCAAATTTAATTCCTGAGTTTGTTGCTAAAGACATCGCTTCACCTAAAGCATGCCAATAAACCATCAATGGTAGATTAATAGCTAACTTCATAGCACTTCCCTTACCAACTTCACCAAGGTATTCATATCTTCTACAAATAAGCTTTAATATATGCTCAACCTTTTCAAAAGTTTCCTTGTTTCCCCCTACTAACCCTAATAAATTTCCATCTCTTGCTGGCTTTGTTGATCCTCCTACTGGGCATTCTATAAATTCTCCATTTAACGAATATATTACCCTTTCTAAAGATTGCATTTTCTTGATGCTAGTCGTACTTAGTTCAATTATAATTTTGTTAGTTAAATCTTGATTTTTAATACCCTGAGAACTTGTATACACATAATCAAGTGCTACATCATTTCCCATAATAATTAAAATTATGTCGTTATTTTCAAACAATTCTTTTACACTATTAGCTCTTATTGCACCTAATTCAACTAGAGGTGTTACTTTATTTTTCGTTCTGTTCCATGCTGTTACAGTCTGATCACAATCCAAAAGCCTTTTACCAATTTCCTTACCCATTTTACCTGTGCCGCAAATGCCTATTTTATTCATAAACACACTCCTTTTAAATTTACAAAAGTAATATTATATCTTGAAAATACAAATTTAAGTAACCAATTAACTAATCATATTAATTAATTAATGGGGATTGTCGATGACCAACATGAATAATAAATTTGAAGCTGATACCGGTAAAATTTTAGATATAGTGATTAATTCTCTTTATTCGGAAAGAGAAATTTTTTTGCGTGAGTTGGTGTCAAATGCTTCAGATGCTCTTGATAAAAGAAAATATCTTGGCTTAACAGATAAAAAAATCGCTATCTCCTCAGAAGCTTCTGAAATAAAAATTGAGGTTAATAATAAAGACAAAACTTTATCAGTTCTAGATAATGGTATTGGAATGAATGAAGAAGACCTTAAATCTTCATTGGGTACTATTGCGAGGTCAGGAACAAAAGCATTCTTAGAACAAATTGCAACAAACGCTAAAGATAAAAAACCAGATATGTCCATGATTGGACAATTTGGTGTAGGTTTTTATGCTTCTTTTATGGTAGCCGATAGTGTTGAAGTATTATCTAAAAAAGCAGGAGAAAACCAAGCATGGAAATGGTCTTCAGATGGAAAGTCAGGTTTTAATTTAGAAAAAGCAGATAAAGAAGATGTTGGGACATCTATTACACTTAAACTAAAAAAAGATGCAAAAGAGTTTTTAGAAGAAACTAGACTTCAATTTATTGTCAGAAAATATTCAGATCATATTTCCTATCCAGTTAAATTACACGAAATTGACAAAAAAGATGCAGAAATAAAAACTTTAAATGAAGCTTCAGCTTTATGGACCAGACCAGCAAAAGATATTAAAGAAGAGCAATATCAAGAATTTTTCTCACATATTGGCGCAGGTTTTGGAAAACCACTTTTAACCATGCATAACAATACAGAAGGGACTATTAGTTATACTAATCTTATATGTATTCCGTCTACAAGACCTTTTGACTTATTCAATCCAGATAGAAAATCATCATTAAAATTATACATAAACAGAGTATTTATTACAGACAAGTGCGATGCATTAATTCCTAGTTATCTCAGGTTCATAAAGGGTCTAGTTGACACTCAAGATATAGATCTGAATGTCAGTAGAGAAATGTTACAAAACAACCCTGCCGTAGCAAAGATAAGTAAATCATTAGTTGGAAAAATCTTAAGAGAACTTAAGAAAGTGAGTGAAAAGAACGCTGATGGTTATAAAAGTTTTTGGAAGGAGTATGGAGCTGTCTTGAAAGAAGGATTGTATGAAGATGCAGAAAGAAAGGATGCATTATTAGATTTATCTAGGTTCTCAACTAATGAAAATGATGACCCAATATCTTTATCTGAATATGTAGAAAAAATGCCTGAAAAACAAAAGGACATCTACTATATCTCAGCTGAAACAAAAGACCAAGCTATAGCAAGTCCTCACTTAGAAGGTTTTAAATCCAAAAAAATACCTGTCTTAATTATGACAGACGCAATTGATCAGTTTTGGTTACCTATGGTTGGATCTTTTAAGGAAAAGAAGTTTACTTCAATTACACAAGGACAGATTAATTTAGATGATCTTGATGAAAAAAATAAAGACAAGAAAAAAGACGATAAGAATAAAAAAGAAAAAAAAGATAAAGAATATGTTGATTTAGTTGCCCAATTAAAGGTTGTATTAGGAGATCAAGTTAAAGATATTAGATTATCCTCTAAACTGACTGACAGTCCAGTCTGCCTAGTTGCTGACGAAGGCGATATGGATATTGCTATGGAGCAATTGATGGCACAGAGAGATACAAACTACAAGGGGGCTCCAAGAATATTAGAAATTAATGGAGACCATTCTCTTATTAAAAACATGAAGTCATTATTAAGTAAAAAAGAAAAGAATGATTTAGTTAGTGACGCTGGAACTCTTTTATTTGAACAAGCTAGATTAATGGAAGGTAAAATGCCGGCTGATCCCGCTCAGTTTAGTAAAATAATGAACCAGTTTTTATTAAAAGCAATTCCTAATTAACTATTAACCGGATTTTTTAAAGAAAAAATAAAAAATAGTTATCAGCAGACAGAGCAATCCTAAAAACACATTTATTTGGATTGTTCTGTCTACTGAAATTAGTGTCATAATCCAAGATAAATTCATTAGACCAATTGGTGCTGTTCCGATACAAGTCACTAATATACCAAAATTATTTCCTTTAGATTTAGTAGATGCTTGATAAACAAGTGCACCTTGCATTGTACTAAAACCTGATAAAAAAATGCCGCCAAATGTTAAACTTATAAAAGCCAATATCAGACTAGGTGAGTAAGAAAATAAAAACATACCTAAAAAAAATCCACTTACACCTGTAATAAAGATAATTGACAGATATTTTTGTGGAGAAAGATTACCAATAATTAAAGCCCCTATAAGAGCTCCTAAACCTTCAGAGGAAGCTAAGATTCCAATATTGAATTCAGATAATAATAATTTTTCTCTACCTAATACGGGGATTAAAGATACTAATGGAAAACCAAAAATATTAAAGATTAGGGTTGTTATCAATACCATTCTTAAACTAACAAGACTGTATACACTTTTACCTGTTTTTAATATTTCATTTAAAAGACCATGTGCCCAATGCTCTTTTATCGCTAATGGATTTTTTTGAGCAGAATTTAGAGCAGTATCCTTATTAGAATTTTTTTTAAATACAATGATTAATCCTAAAGCTAACAGATACATTATAAATTGAAGACTAAAAATTCCAGTAAGACCAACTAAAGTATAGAGTGTTCCAGCAAATATTGGTCCTATCAGTCTTGTTGCATTGTTGGATAATGTTTCCATAGCAAGTGAGGAACTCAAAAGTTTCTTTTTAATATTATCCGCTAACACTCTACGCCTTACTGAAAGGTCAACCACCCATGTAATTCCATTTACAAAGGCAAGAATAAGTGCAAAAAGCATATTAAAATTATCTGTGAAAACTAAAATAACAGCCATACCAGTGAAAATATTTGAAAGTAAGTAAATGTTTTTAATAACTAAAATTGGAGACACCCTCTCTGAAATTGTACCTATAACTATTCCCAAAAGGCTCATTGGTAACATTCTTGCTGCGAATATTACTGTAACTAAATATGGAATTCCTAGTTCTTGGAGGGCATAAAGACTCAAAGCTAAAAACTCCATAGCACGTGCAATCCCAGTCATACAACCTGCACCCCAGAGTATTCTAAAGTCTTTATTTTTAAAACATTCCTTAATCATTATATGTTAGGAAATTTTTTGATGTACTTCGACTACATTGCCTTCTGGATCTTGAAAGAAAATTTGGTGCCATTCTTTAGCGAAAGTGGTTCCATAATCCGAAAATGGTATTTTTTCTTTCTTAAGCCTTTTAATGAATGTGTTAATATCATCAGTCCTAAAAGCTATATGCCCTTTATCAACAGGATTGATTGCCTGATTATTTTTAAAAGCTACATTTAAATCTCGTTCTGCAAGATGCATTTCTATTTTACCTTCTGTTACGAAATTAATTTTACCACTATACCCTCTATTAGATGTCTCTTCTGTTCGTGGAAAATTTTCTATTGGAATACTATTCATACTAAGGATATTTTTATAAAAATTATTCATATTATCTATATTCTTTGATACAAAATTTATATGGTGAAACTCTAATTTCATTTATAATCTCCAAATTATTTAATGATCATTACATTTATGCTATATAAAATAATTAATACTAAATAAGATAAATAAGCTAGTATTATAAAATTGAACTATTATATCTAATCATACAAACGCAATATATTTATGAGGATCAAAATGCCTGATAGCACCATTCAATTAGAAAATTCAGAAACCCAAGACAGCATAATTAGTGAAGTAAGAGAGTCTGTCGCTAAACTTTGTGGTGATTTTCAAGGTGAATATTGGAGAAAACTTGACAGAGAGCAAGGTTACCCTACAGAATTTGTTAAAGCTTTGACTGATGCGGGTTTTTTGGGAGCCCTTATACCGGAAGAATATGGTGGTGTTGGTTTAGGAATGGTTGCAGCATCTGTCATTTTAGAAGAAATACATCATCAAGGTTGTAATGCCGCAGCCTGTCACGCACAAATGTATACAATGGGAACTGTTCTAAGACATGGATCTGATGAACAAAAAAAGGAATATTTACCTAAGATTGCTGACGGAACTTTAAGGTTACAAGCATTCGGCGTAACTGAACCAACTAGTGGTACAGACACTACAAGTTTGAGAACTGTAGCTGTGCGTGATGGAGATGATTACATAATTAATGGACAAAAAATTTGGACTAGTAGGGCTGAGCATTCAGATTTAATGTTGTTGTTAGCTAGAACAACACCTTTAAATCAAGTTAATAAAAAGACTGAAGGTCTCTCTGTTTTTCTTTTAGATATGAGAAAGGCAAAAGGATACGGTCTTACTATCAGGCCTATAAGAACAATGATGAACCACTCAACGACTGAAGTTTTTTTCGATAACCTTAGAATTCCTGCTTCTAATCTTATAGGTGAGGTAGACAAGGGTTTTAGATACATTTTGTCAGGTATGAATGCAGAAAGAATTTTAATTGCTGCAGAGTGTATCGGTGATGCAAAGTGGTTTACTAAAAAATCAACTGATTATGCTAATGATAGAAATATTTTTGGAAGAGCAATTGGTAAAAACCAAGGTATTCAGTTCCCAATTGCTAAGGCTTATGCTCAAATGAGGGCTGCAGAGCTTATGGTTTATCATGCAGCTAGACTATATGAAGCTGGCAAGCCGATTGGTGAAGAAGCAAATACTGCAAAATTGCTAGCAGCAGATGCCTCATGGGCGGCTGCTGAAGCTTGTGTGCAGACCCACGGCGGCTTTGGCTTTGCAGAGGAATATGATGTTGAAAGAAAGTTTAGGGAAGCTAGATTGTATCAAGTAGCCCCAATTTCTACTAATTTAATATTATCTTACTTAGCTGAACATGTTTTAGGAATGCCTAGATCATATTAAAGATCATTTATCTTTAACTGCAAGGTCTTCTGGCTTCAATCTTAGAATGTCGCTTGTAATAATATTTGCTAAGAACTCGAAACCTTCAGTTTTACTCCTTATGTCTTGAGCTAGTTTTTCTGATTTTTTGTCATTAGATTTAACTTTAATAGTTACCCAACTTTCACCATCTTTATCTGGTTCAACAGAGGTTATTGATATTACCAAACCATCTTTAATTTCATAAGATATTGTTGGAAGATTGTCAGAATATTTTTTCAATGATTTTTTTACATCATAAAAATAAAAACTACTAATAACATTCCTAATGTCACTTAACTGAGTTTCGTCAATTTCAAAATTTAAAGATTTAGGAACTATTAAACTTAACTTATTATTTTCATTCTCAACTTCAAAAGTTCCATTTTTGTTGTTTAAAGTGGCCTTTATGAATTGATCGTTGTTTATTGTAAAAATTAAACTATCAAACCAATCAGATTTAGTTGTAGGCATTCTTATAGCACCTTTTAGAAGATAGCTTTGATTTTTTTCTGGGAATCTTGCAAATTGACCCCCGCTTAATCCACCAACAGTCCTATCCACTTTACCAAATAAAATAGATGAATAAATTGTTCCATCTTGTTTTTTTAGAGTAATCTTTGTTCCATAACCTTCATCCTCATCCTTGCTTTTATTTTTTTCTGGAAGAAGTAAATTTAAATCAGCATGTCTTTGTGAATCTTTTGTTTTTAATTCCTCAATTCTTAACAATGACAAACTTGTAATTAAGTTTTCCCACATACCCTTCTTAAGTGGATAACCAGATTCTGATATATAAATATTATCTTTTTTAACCAAATTAATATTATTTTCAAATGAGTTTATGGAAATATTATCAATTTTATTAATATTTTTTGTGAAGTCTTTTAGAAATAAACTTCCTCTGTCTTCAAAAACGTGATTATTTGAATTTAAATTTATAGATATGATTGCTAAAATAACAAAAGTTAAAGTTACTATCGAAGTATTCACAAATTTTATTTTTGTCATATTATAATCCAACACTTATATTTAATAAGAACTTTTCTTTCTTCTAAACGATATAATTAAGGCTAAGCTAGCAAATATGACGGGGAGTATTGCAACATTAAAAGCAATAACCCATTTTTTCAAATTTTCTACATCTCTTCTTAGGTCAAATTTAACATTTCTTAGTTGAGATCTAGTTGACATCATTTCAGCTTTAAATCCATCAATCGCCTCGATAGTTTCAGGAGATAGTATATCTATATCATCTTCATTATTCTGAGTTAGACTTCTTATTTTGTCTTCCATACCTTTCAGCTTTTCAGCAAGTTGCTGTTCTTCTAAAAGAAACTTTTCTTCAGCAATTTTTTCTAGGGCTATGATTTTATCAAAAGGCCTATAAGAGGTACTCTTTCCTCTTAGATCAGATAAAGCACTTCCTCCAATCATTTTCTCGATGACATTTAAAACAAAGTCACCATTATTTGCAAATGCACCTCTTTGCGTTAACCAATTACGATCCATCAACATATCGGCATCCGAAACTAATAAGATATTAGACTTATTTCGTGATTTTAATATTTGCATTTCTTCTTTATCTTTAAAGGACGAGTTTAGTGGAGATTTTATCCAACCAGCCAGAATTAAATTTTGATTGTCTTTTTTGATATTCGGCAATAGATCTCTTGGGTCTCCTTCAGGATTACCTGCCTTTTGCGCATCACCAAGACCAGAATTCTGGCTTGAAACAATAATAGGTTCTAAGCTAGTCTTCTTATCGATAGACTCAAAAGATCCAGCAGTTGTCATTACTATGGTACTCAGATTTGAAAGTACACTCTCATTTTTGTTAAGTCCATTTCCCCTTATATTTAACCAGGGATAATTAGTGACCTGAATATCTCTGCCATTTAAATTTCTAGAGATGCGAAATCCAAATTCTGAATCTAATACAGCTTTTTTGTTATCAAATTTTATACCCCAAGTGTCCAATAATTTTTTGAGATTAGACCTAGGGTTCATTGGAGGCATCCCTTGTTGTCGGCTAATTTCAGTTTCAGCATAAGGATCTAAAAATACTAACGTTGCTCCACCGTTTAGGATCCATTGATCTATCATATAAAGTGTCTCATCGGATAGAAATTTTGGATGAACAATCATTAATACTTTAGTGTTTTTATTTAATTCATTTGTGGTTTCGTTGACTGTTTCAACCACAAACATTTCTCTCATTTGTTTTAATATTTGTTGTTCTGGTTTACCAATCCTACTGTCAGCTTGGAGTCCAAGGTTGTCGATAATACTTATTACTGGTTTTTCAATTTGACTAAGCTCTGAAATAAGACTTGAAAGATCATACTCTAAGAAAGTTTCTCTTTCAGGTGAAAAAATAGGAATATTTTTTTGACCAGTGGTAGAGTTAGTAGCTGCTAATCCAAAATATAAAGCATCTGACATTTCAGTGGCAGTAAAAGAATTAATTCCCATGCCAACTGCCCTATCTTCGTAATCAGAGAATGGTTTAGGGTCAATGATTTCAAGTGAAATCTTTCCATTAGAAATATTACTATATGTTTTTAACATAGTTTCTACTCTATTTGCATAAGTGGAAAGTTGGGGTACTTCTTTAACTAAATTACCTGAAACAAATAATCTAATGTGTATTGGTTCTTGAAGATTTTTTAGTAAATTAATTGTACTATCAGATAATGAGTAAAGTTTTTTTTCAGTAAAATCAATTCTGGAGGAATTAAAGACATTATTTATAATAATATTTATACTAAAAAAGACTAAAACAGAAAAAAGTATAGATAATCTCACAAGTGTTCTTGTCTTTATATTATTTAAAAATTCCATTATTCTCTCAATCTGCTTTTTTAATTTGGACAAGCTGTACGTTTATCCAAATACACAAAATAATCATTGAAACGAAGAAAATGAGGGTCCTTAAATCAAAAACACCCATTTGGATTCTACTAAAATGGGATAGAAAGGACATTGAACCAATTGTTTCTGTCACCCAAGTCGGTGTCCATGACCTCACAGACGATAAAACTAGATTAAAACCAGCCATTATTAAAACAAATCCGCTTATTGAGGAGATTATAAATGCAATCACCTGGTTCTTAGTAAGTGCAGATAAACAAGAAGTAAGGGCCAAAAAGGCGCCAGCCATTAACCAACTCCCTATATATGATATTAGAATAACATTATTATCTGGGTCCCCTAGATAATTAACTGTTACCCAAATAGGCATGGTTAAGATAAGTGCAATCAGAGTAAAAATCCAACTTGCTAAAAACTTACCTATTACCAATTGCATGTTAGTTACTGGTAAAGTTATTAGTAGTTCGATGGTACCAGATCTTCTTTCCTCAGCCCATAATCTCATACCAATAGCTGGCATTAAAATCAAAAACAGCCATGGGTGCCATGCAAAAAAAGCTGTTAAATCTGCTTGATCACGCTCAAAGAACCTTCCTAAAAAGAAAGTCATACCAGATGAGAGAGCCAAAAAAACAAGCAAAAAAATAGAAGCTAATGGAGTTCTAAAATAACCCTTTAATTCTCTATCAAATATTATATAAGTCTTTTCTAAATAAATTTTCATAATCAGTTACCGTCTAACTTGAAACATTTGTTGTTGTAATTTTTCTAAATATTTCTTCCAAATTTGACTTTACGAAACTAGCCTCAATTATATTAAGTTTAAATTTGTTAACTTGTTTTAATACAGCATTTAGTTCTGGTGTTTTTTTGTCATCACTTACCAATATTCTGTTAGTATCTTTATCTAATTTCTCAATTTTCACATCACCATAATGAATTGATGATTTTAAATTTTTTGCTAAAACAGCGTTAATTCTATTAAAAACTTTAATTGATATTATATCTTTATTTGCAAACTGTTTTTCTAGATTTGCAGGGGTTTCATTTGCAAGTAACTTACCATCAGCAATTATCATTGCTCGTGAACAGACAGCCTCAACTTCTTCTAAAATGTGGGTCGAAATCACGATTGCTTTATTTTTCGATATAGTTTTTATTAAATTTCTCATTTCATGTTTTTGATTTGGATCTAATCCGTCCGTAGGTTCATCCAAAATTAAAATATCAGGATCGTGTATTAATGCCTGGGCGATACCTACCCTTCTTTTGAAACCTTTAGAAAGTGTTTCAATTGGTTTGTTCCAAACTTCTTTAAGACTGATTTGAATGGCCATTTCATCTAGCCGGGTTGTTAATATTTTTTTACTTAGACCTCTCATTTTACCAACAAATGAAAGAAACTCTAAAACATTCATATCTGAATATGAAGGAGCACCTTCGGGTAAGTACCCTATGAATTCCTTTGCTTGCAGTGGATTAGATTTTAGATCAACATTATTAATCATAATGCTACCGCTGTCTGGTTCTAGAAAACCAGTCAGCATTTTCATTGTTGTAGATTTTCCCGCTCCGTTTGGACCAAGAAAACCGACAACTTCACCTCTAAGCACACTTAAGTCAATGTCATCTACAGCTATAAACTCCCCAAATGACTTTTTTAAATTTTTAGCGTCTATAAGTTTTGAAATCAATAATTAATATCCCCCGGCAAAATTTAAGAATAGATTTATTATAGATAATGAATAATTAATTTTTGAAATAATAAAATTCAAGATCTAAAATAAAAATTTTTGGTATTAATACTCTATTTTTTAAAAATAAACATTATAAAAATTTGTTTACATTAGGAAGTTCGGGCTCACCGAAGTGTTTTTCTAAAGATAAAGCAATTTCAACTGCTTTTTCGTCTTCATTTTTATTACAAATAATTTGTAAACCAATTGGAAGTATATCTTGATTTTGATTTGTCCCAAATTTTTGTATTGGGTAAGTAATAGCACATATTCCAAAAATATTTACAGGTTGGGTATTAGCTGACGCTAAAAGACTTCTTTCGTGTAATTCCTTACCAATTTCTGCTTTATTTACGTCTAATGCTTGCATAACGGTAGTTGGAGACAAAAGTGCATCATATTTCATAAAATATTGATTAACTATAACCTCTAATTCACTAACTCTTTGCTTAGCTGTAATATATTCAAAAGAATGAACGTTAAGGCCTAATTTAGCTCTATTTCCAGTTATAGGGTCCATTTTATCAACATTTTCTTTGAAGCGATCAATACCAAACGCACTTATGATTTCAGATCCAACAATTTTAGGAAATAATGAAGCTTTTTCATTAGCCTCTGGAATTATGATTTCTTCAATTTTTGCACCAAGTTTTTTTAGCTCGTCACAAATATTTTCATAAGCTTCCATTACTTGAGGATCCAAATTTGTTGTAAATGGTTCCTTAAGTTTTCCAAAAGACATATTTTTAATTTGAATAGGCTTTAGAGCATTATCTGAATTGCCATTAAACGTATCAAATATTAATTTCGTGTCCTTAACATCACGAGCAATAGGACCTGGTGTATCTAAAGTAGGAGAAAGAGGAAAAATACCGTCAGTTGCCCATCTGTTTTTGGTTGTTTTTAATCCAACAATACCATTGAGTGAAGCAGGTATCCTTACAGAACCGCCAGTATCTGTCCCAATAGCAAAGGCAGCTAAACCTGAAGCAACTGCCACGGCTGAGCCACTACTTGAACCTCCAGGCATCCTATGTACATTCTCGTCCCAAGGATTTCTTGGTGTGCCTTTATATTTATTTAATCCAGTTGCTCCCAACGCAAACTCAACAGTATGAGTTTTACCTAAAATTATGCAACCAAGAGACTTTAATCTTTTGACTAAAGATCCTTCTGGGCCTGTTATATCGTCACTAATTATGTTGGAGCCGTTAGTTGTTGGCATTCCATTTACAGAACAAATATCTTTTATGGCAATTGGGATGCCCATTAGTGGGCCTAGATCAACACCGTTAGAAAATAACTTATCAATTCCTTCTGCCCAAGATAAAGCCTTATCTTCATTGAGGTATATATATGCATTAAGTTTTGGATTTAAAATGTTTATTCTTACATAATATATTGAAGTTAATTCAACACAAGTTAGAGAACCATCCCTTAATTTGATTCCTATTTCATCAATGTTGCTTTTGATAAGAGGATCATCTGGCAGAGTTTCTTTGTAATTGTTCATTCAGATCTCCTTAGTTTTTAAATTGGTTTTTCATTGACCCAAATATACCTTTTAGTCTAGGTGATGTAGAACAATCTGCTTCTAAAATCATCTTTGACTCAACAGGAACATGGATGCCAGTATATCGAACAGCTTCATATTTTGGATTTGATTGAAGTTGAACTTTTCTATCAGATTTAAGTCTTAATCTTGCTATTCCTTTTTTGAAGGGAACCATTATATCTGTGCCTGGCACAGCAACTACAAAACTATCATCATCAACAGAGCATTTATTGCTTAGAGTAATAGTAACTGATATCACTTCTACTTTCTTAAAAGCAGTTTGTATGTTGGGCATACCAAACCACAACATTAATCCAATAATTGATATACCTAAAACAAAAAAAATACTTTTAATAAAAAAACGCATTGATACCTTAAAATAAACATATTAGACCTAAATAATACGAATATTTAAACTAAAAATAAGAAATTTGAAAAGATAATATTAATAAAAATATTCAAATTTTAATTGGGATCAATAATGAGTGATGACTTTGATAGAATAAAGAGATTGCCACCTTATGTGTTTGAAGAAGTTAATAGACTTAAAGCGGATCTAAGAGCTAAAGGCAAAGACATTATCGATTTTGGTATGGGCAATCCTGATATGCCTACTCCAAAACATATTAGAGAAAAATTAAAGGAAACTGTAGAGAAACCAGGAACAGGCAGATATTCCTCTAGTAGAGGCATACCAGGTTTAAGAAAAGCACAAGCAGCCTATTACAAAAGACGTTTCAACGTTGATTTAAATCCGGATAATGAAATTATAGTTACCTTAGGTTCAAAGGAAGGTTTAGCAAATCTTGCCCAGGCAATAACTTCACCAGGTGACATAATATTATCTCCTAATCCTTCTTATCCAATACACCCATATGGTTTTATTATTGCAGGAGCCTCTTTAAGACACTTGCCTGCAATGGATGAAGGTACATTCAATCCAAATCTATATTTAGAAAGATTAGAAAAATCGATTAAAGATAGTGTACCAGCTCCAGTAGCATTAATAATATCATTCCCGTCCAATCCAACAGCGCAAGTTGCCTCATTAGATTTCTATGAAGAGGTTGTCAAAATTGCTTTAAAATATAAGGTTTACATTTTATCGGATCTTGCTTACGCAGAAATATATTATGATGATTTTTTACCTCCCTCGATTTTACAAATACCTAAGGCAAAGGAAATAGCAGTCGAATTTACTTCTACCTCTAAAACTTATGCCATGGCTGGTTGGAGAATTGGATTTGCAGTAGGAAATGTAAAGTTAATAAATGCTCTTACTAGGATCAAATCTTATTTGGACTATGGAGCTTTCACTCCTGTTCAGGTTGCGGCTACTGCGGCACTTAACGGTCCTCAAGATTGTGTTAAAGAAATAAGAAACATTTATCAAAAAAGAAGAGATGTATTAATTGAATCTATGTCTCGATCTGGGTGGATAATTCCTAGCCCCCAAGCAAGTATGTTCGCGTGGGCTCCCTTACCAGAAAAATATAAAAATAGTGGGTCATTAGAATTTGCAAAAGAATTAATGTTAAAAGCTGATGTTGCTGTGGCACCAGGTGTGGCATTTGGTGAGTATGGAGAGGGATTTGTTCGGGTAGGCTTGGTTGAAAATGAACAGCGGATCAAACAAGCGGCAAAAAACATTAAAAAATTGTTATTATAATAAAAAGAATCTAGAAAATTAAAATCTTAATTTTACACGTGGGGAGAAAATTTACCTTGAGTAAACTATTTAGCAATCTTAATAAAAGAGACTTTTCAAGCTTTGGTAGGTCAAATGCTTTAAGTTCAAATGCTATGTTGGCATCTTCTCACCCAATTGCATCATCAGTTGGATTAGAAGTTTTAAAAAGCGGAGGTAACGCGGTTGACGCTGCATTAGCAATGAATGCTGTTTTGTGTGTTGCTGAACCTCATATGACTGGGGTTGGTGGTGATTGTTTTGCCATGCTTTCTGTTGATGGTAGCACAAATGTCAAAGTTCTAAATGGATCTGGTAAATCTTGTGAAAAAGCAAGTGCAGGAATTCTTCGCAAAAATAATATTTCAGTAATTAAGTCAGACATGCCAGATGCCATAACAATACCAGGTGCCGTTGCAAGTTGGTGCTTGTTACATAAAGAACATGGATACATGCCATGGAAAGAACTTTTTGATCCTGCCATATATTATGCTAAGGAAGGTGTCAAAGTTCACGAAAGGGTGGCATTTGATTGGTCAAATAATTTAAAAAAATTATCATTAGATACTGATACAGCAAACTTATTTTTAAAGAATGGGCGTGCCTATGAATTTATGGATAATTTTAAAAATGAAAATTTATCTAAGACTTTTAACACAATTGCGGAGGAAGGTTTTGACGGATTTTATCATGGTTGGGTGGCTAGTGATTTAATAGCAAAGTTAAATTCAATTGATGGAAAACATACTTTAAAGGATTTTAGTAATGCTTCTGCAGAATGGGTAAAACCTCTTGAAGGAAATTATAGAAATATAAAAATTCATGAAGCCCCCCCCAATGGTCAAGGTTTAGTAGCATTAATTATTTTAGCTATTCTTGAAAAATTTAACTTTAATAAAATCTCAAAAGCTGACTATACACATATTTTCTGTGAAGCTACAAAAATTGGGTATTTTCTCAGAGACCTATATCTAGCAGACACTGAGTATAATAGATTATCAGTGGATCATTTCTTGAATTCTAAAATCATAGATCAATATGCTTCTAAAATAGACATGAATAAAGCAAAAACTTATGATAAAAGTGACTTTCCTGATCACCCAGACACTATTTATTTAACGGTGAGAGATAAGAATGGAATGACAATTTCATTTATTAACTCTCTTTTTGATGCTTTTGGCAGTGGTATAACCTCACCTAAAAGTGGTGTCCTTTTTCATTGTAGGGGAAGAGCTTTTAATACAATTGAAGGTCATCCTAATGAATTAAATCCAAACAAAAGACCTGTTCATACGATAATACCAGCGATGATTTCAAAAAATGGTAAACTTATAGGCTCCTTTGGAGTAATGGGTGGCCAATATCAGGCTGCCGGTCACGCTTATGTTTTATCTCAAATGATCGATTTTGGTTTAAATCCTCAACTTGCATTAAATTATCCTCGAATTTTTCTTAATAATAACATTTTGGACATAGAAAAAGGTTTCGATAAAGAAGTAGTTAATGAATTAAAATTAAGGGGACATGCAATAAATTATCCATCTTTACCTATAGGTGGCGGTCAAATGATTTTAATGGATGAAGAAAGAGAAGTTTTAATTGGTGCAAGTGATTGGCGTAAAGATGGTCTTGCCATAGGATATTAAATCATTTCTTTTTAAATTCTCGATAAGTAATCAAGAGACAAGATCCAATAACAAGTAAACCACCTGTAATTTGATTATACGATGGTATTTCGTTCCAAATTATATAACCAAAAAGCGTTGCTAAAGGTATTGCTAAATACCTAAGTGTAACCAAAATAGTAGCTTCGGCATATTTATAACTTTGAGCCATAAGGTACTGAACAAATGAACCTAAAATTCCAAGTGATATCAAAGTATATAATATATCGTTTGGAGTTATAAGAATTTCTATTCCATAATCACCAGTTTTTCCATAAAACCTTGTTCCAAACAGGATTATGGTAAATGTTATAACTAAAGAAGTTACTAAATTATGAATTAATGCTGTAGTCGCAGGATGTTCTGTCTTTCCAATTTTTCTTAAAATAAGCGCGAGTGCTGCATGTGTTACTGCACTTCCAAAAGCAAGATAAATACCAATTGATGATAAGTCTGAAGTCTCGTAAATAATGCTAATTGGGTTAATCATTAAAAAAACACCAATTAGGCCTGTGATGACAGCGGTCCATCTAATTATTCCAATTTTTTCTCCTAAAACAAACGGAGATAATAGGGTGACATATATTGCAGAACTTTGAGCAAGTGCTGTGGTAAGCCCAATAGGAATTAGTTGTAATGAAGAGAAAACCATTATCATAGTAACAAAACCAAAAAATGAACGTAAGGCAATATTTTTCCAATTGTTAATTTGTAGTAACAGTGATTTTCTAGCTAAATAAGCTAGTATAAACAAAATAGGTAATGAGTAAGCAAACCTAGAAAATAAAGTAATTATAAAATCTACATCACCTGATAAAGACTTGATTATCATGTGTGTAAATAAAGACAAAAATATAAATATGATCCAAATTAAAGAACCAATTATGTTTGAAGACATTTAAGACCAAATAATAAATTCAACTTGAAAATATTAACTTTAGAGAATAACAATGATTTGAACAATCTAATAAATCATTTCATCGCTAATAAGGAAAGTGCTTAATGTCAAAAAAAATTGTAATTGTTGGTTCTGGGAATGCTGCTTTGTCTGCGGGTATAGCTGCTTTAGAAAAAGGGGCAGAAGTAATTATTTATGAAAAAGCAGAAAAAATAATGGCAGGAGGTAATACAAAATATACTGCTGGTGCAATGCGATTTGCTTATGAAGGCGGTGATCAATTAATGGGTCTTTTAGAAAATCCAAATGATAAAAGAATTAAAGATACAGATTTTGGTTCTTACACCCAAGATAAATTTGAAAAGGATTTATTAAACTTTAATGACGGTAGACCATTAAGTCATGAACAAAAGATATTAGTTTCTAAATCCTTGGAAACAATTCAATGGCTCTCTTCTCACGATGTTAAGTTCGAACCCATTTATTCAAGACAAAGTTTTTTGAAAGATGGAAAACATATTTTTTGGGGAGGTCTAACGCTAGCATCTAAAAAAGAAGGAGTGGGTTTATTTGATCAAGAATTAGCTGCTTTTATATCATTAGGCGGTCAAATCTTTTATAATAGTCCTGTCACAAAACTTCTCTACAAAGATGGAAAAGTAAAAGGTATTTATCTTAAAGAAGAAAAAGTAACTGCTGATGCGGTTATTCTAGCATCTGGAGGGTTTGAGGCTAACGACGAACTTCGTAAATCTTTTATTGGTGACAATTGGCTGAACGCAAAAGTCCGAGGAACCCCTCATAATACTGGTGATGGATTAAAAATGGCTTTAGAAATTGGAGCAGCAAAACATGGCTTATATAATGGTTGTCACGCCACTCCTATGGATTTACACATGAAAAATTACGGTGATTTAGATTTAGATCCAAGTGAAAGAAAAAATTATAGAAAGATATGCTATTTTTTAGGAATTATGATTAACGCAAAAGGTAAAAGATTTTTGGATGAGGGCAAAAATTTTAGAAACTACACATATGCTCAGTATGGTAGAAGAGTTTTAGACCAGCCTGGTCATTTTGCTTGGCAGATTTTTGATAGTAAGGTTTTCGAATTACTTTATGATGAATATACGTTTCACGATGCACATTTTGTTGAGGCAGATACTATTGATGAGTTAATTGAAAAAATGGATGGTGTTGATAAAATAGAAACTAAAATAACAATTAATGAATTTAATAATTCAGTTGACATTAATACATCTTTTGATCCTACCATACTTGATGGAAAATCAACAAATGGAATTGAAATTAAAAAATCAAATTGGGCACAGAAGATAGATAAAGGACCATTTAAAGCTTTCCCTGTCACTGGAGGAATTACTTTCACTTATGGTGGATTAAAAGTTAATAATAATGGATCAGTTTTAGATTATAAAGATAATCCGATTATTGGCTTATTTGCCTGTGGAGAATTGGTAGGAGGTGTTTTTTTTAATGGTTATCCTGGTGGCTCTGGTTTAACATCTGGAGCAGTCTTTGGAAGAATAGCAGGTTATGGCTCAGTTCAAGAAGGATAGGCAATGAAAAAAATTAGGGTTGCAATTTTAGACGATTATCAAAATGTTACTCATCACTTTGCTAACTGGGAAGCACTCCGTGAGAAAGTAGAGCTTAAGGTATTCAATAAATACATTGGAGACGATACTGACTTGTCTGAGCAACTGTTTGGTTATGATGTTTTGTGTTTGATGAGAGAAAGAACCCCGCTTCCTAAAAATTTAATAAACAAACTTCCAAATCTAAAATTAGTTATCACAAGTGGAATGTGGAATGCATCTATAGATTCAGAAACACTAAAGAAAAAAAATATAATTTATTGTGGTACTGAAACTAAAATTCATTCGACAGCAGAATTAGCGTGGGCACTTATTATGAATAGTTGGAGAGGGTTGCAAACTGAAATCCAAAATATGAAAGATGGTAATTGGCAAACCACGATTGGAAGGGGTTTGAAAGGAAATATACTAGGGATATTTGGTCTTGGTAAGCAAGGGTTACAAGTTGTTGGTTATGCAAAAGCTTTTGGAATGAGAGTGATTGCTTGGAGTCATAACTTAAAACAGGAAGATTGTGAAAAAGTTGGTGTTGAACACGTAACGAGTGCAGATTTATTTAAAATGTCAGATATTTTAACTATACATACTAGATTATCAGATAGAACTAGAGGCTATGTTGATAAAAATAATCTTAAGCTAATGAAAAAAGGATCAGTTATTGTCAATACTAGTAGAGGGCCAATCATAAAGGAACAAGACCTAATAGAAGCACTAAATAATGAGGTTATTTCATGTGTAGCTTTAGATGTTTATGACAAAGAACCCCTCCCAAAAGACCATATCTTAAGAAAGACAAAAAACTTAATTCTTACACCTCATATTGGATACGTGTCTGAAGAAGCATACAAAAAATTTTTTAATGGTTACTTAAAAGCAATAGAAGCTTTTATAAACAAAAAACCAATTAATCAAATTTCTTAAACAAACTAAGTGCTTGGATAAAACCAGTTTCAAGATTATGAAAGTCTTGCTCAGATGAGTGATAAAAGTTTTTAAATGGACACGCATATTCATGTTCAACAAATGGGTACGATTAGTAATAAGTTTATACCCAGCTATCATAGTCTAACTTCGTGTAATATTATATTTAAAGTATAAATCCATATCTTAACTTGGACAAAAAAACAGACCTCTATATTACGTAATATTTTAGTTCTAAAACGAGGTGTACTTGTTGTTATTATGGAGATATGATTTATGAATTTACTATATTAGTTTTTCGCTTTTTAAATGCATCAGTTATTAAAACATAAACAACACCTATAATGCCCCCCAAAACTATAGCTAAAACATAATATAAATTTTTATTATTAATTATTTTATAATAAGTTGTAGCAACCTTTACTATTGTTGCTTTAAAATCATCTTGATTTAAAGGGGTTTTATCAAATAAGCCTATAGCTCTTTCTATAGTCTCGTCTTGTTCTAATGTTCTTTTCTGTTGTTCTAGCCCATATAAACCATCGGTAAACGCGTTTTTATCTTTTCTATTTTTTATTTGTCTGATTTCTTCTTCTATTGCTAAATAACCTCTTAGATAAAAAGGAGCATCAGTTTTAACATTAGTTACAAACGTATTTTGTGCATTAAACCTTTGAGAAGCAATCGTGTTTTTTTGGATATCTAATTTTCTGGCAATAGCTGCCTGTTCAGTTAAAAAAGCTAATCTATTTTTTGTATTTTTGCCATAGTCATTTTTGGCGTTCTCAATCTTTATGTCTATATCTTTAATACTAAAATCTTTTTTCTGATTTTCAATAGATACTATCGTTGCAAAACGATTAATAAGAGTGGTTTTTACTTTTCTATTTGCTTCTTCGTTAACAAATGTAAGTAAGTTTTTCCATTTATCTTTGTCATTATACTGTGCGCTTAATACATGATGTAAGCGTACTTCATTTTTTTCATTTATGGGTTTTAGAACTTCAATATTAGACACAAATATTTCTATAGCTTCTTTATAATCACTTTCACTATTGAAATTTTCTTTGTTAATTAAATTAAATTTATAAACAGCAGTTTCTAATAAAGAGCCTTCTTGTATTTGTTCAATGTATAAGTTCAATAAAGTTTCTTTTTTAACTCCAAAAACACCTGTTGCATTAAACAAACTGTATTTATCAAATTCAAAACTGGTAATAGGTTTAATTTCAGTTGAAGCAGTAAAAGTTGTATTAGGTTTGAAAATATTAAAGCCAAAAACTGATAATAAAGAAACAGCCATTATAAATATAATTTTCCATTTACCTTCCCAAATGGTCAGTATCAAACTGAGTAAATCAATTTCGTCATCATATGTTGATGGAAGATTAGGCATTATAGATTTCCCATGTTAAGTAGAATATTACTTTTAAAAAAAAACTTTTTGATAAGATATAGTTAATAATCCTATTGGGTTAACATTACAATATTTAACTATTTAAATTAGATATTTAATTTATACTATTATTTAAGAAGAGGTGTATAAAATTCTTTAAGGGTTTATTAGACAATTAATCAAATTTCTTAAACTACAACCAATTATCTAAAACCCAATTAGGGGTCTTCAGCTGCTTATAAATTTTTTTATAAATTTGCGACTTTTTTACTGGCCAGTGACCATTAACAACGTCATCAGGGTCAGGTTTACCAGTAAAAGCAACTATAGATGTGTCTTGGGGAAGTTTTGCGGGTTTCCAAATCCTTAGCGGCCAACGAGGAAGAAGGTTATGTTTGAAACTTTTGCACCATTCAGCTGGCCAAAAAACTTGATCTTTAATCTGGGCACTCAAAAATATTTGTTCTATATGATATTTTTTCCAATATTGATTAGGATTTTTTTCAAATTGTTCAAAAACTGAATTATACTTCCCAACTGGAAATCTAAAACAACTAGTGTTTCCAATATTTTGTCCTAATTGGGTCCAATTTTCAATTACACAGTAACAGTTTGGCTTAAAATCAAAAAAGCGATCTAAATTCCCTGTAATAACTAAATCTAAATCTAAAAATAATACATCACCTTTTAAATCATAAAGAGGGTACTGCCACAAACTCAATTTTCTCCATGGTGTGAAAGCAATAGTCTCAGGTAAAGTGATTTTTGGTACAGGTTTACATATTATATCTTTATTAATATTTGCAGTATTATCAGTAAAACAGTAAAGCTTTGTTGGACGTTTGGTATGTTTTTTTATAGATTTGTAAAGTCTATTTACGTATTCATGACCGTATCTAGAACCCCATTTCATACATATGATAGTTTGCAATTTAAAATCCTATAATAAAAACGTATTAAAATTAGCAAAATAAATCTATAACATAATTAACTTTCTTATTAATAATGCAAAAAATGAAAATAAATATTTTATTACCATACAAAGAAAGATTTGATAAAGAAAAAGCTTCTTCAGTCTCTATTACCGTTAGAAATAATTTGCTTTATTCTAATTATTTAAATCAAATAAAAATTTTTGGTCAAAATGTAGAATCCCCCATTTTTAAAAATAATTTTGTTGGGTTAAAATATTCTATTTTATCTTTTAAAAGTAAAAATAAATTTTTGGCTCATGAAATGTTAAAAATAATTTCTAAAGATTTAGACAAAACCCAGTTAATAGAAATTCACAACAGACCATATCTTGTAGAAGAAATAACCAGGGGGAATAAATTTATAGTAAGTTTGTTTTTTCACAACGATCCGCAAACAATGAAGGGTTCAAAATCAATTAAAGAAAGAGAAAATATTTTAGAAAAATGTGCTGCAGTATTTTGTGTAAGTGAGTTTATTAAGAAAAAATTTCTTGAGGGAATTAATAAAAATTTTAAAAAAGTTCATGTGTTACATAATGGTGTTGACAGAAAACTCAAAAGATTCCCAAAAAAGAAAAAAGAAGTTTTATTTGTTGGAAGATTAGTCCCTGAAAAGGGAGTAGACTTATATGTAGAAGTTGTAGAAAATATTGCTAACAAGTTTCCAGATTGGCAATTCGATTTAATTGGATCTTTTAGACTTGGCAATGATAAAAATGAGGGGTCATTTGTTAGTAAAGTAATTAAAAAATTTAAAAATATAAGTAATCAAACCCGATTTTATGGATTTAAAAACCAAGATTTCGTACAAGAAAAAATGAAAAGTGCCTCTATAATTATTATCCCATCAATTTGGGAAGAGCCTTATGGTCTAGTAGCTGCTGAAGCTATGAGTGCTGGAACTGCCATAATTGCATCAAATATTGGTGGAATTCCTGAAATTGTAAAAAAAAATGGTATTTTAATTAACAATATTAATAGATTAAAACTTCAAAATGAGCTAGAAAAACTAGTTAACGATACTACCAAAACAAAAATTCTACAAAAATTATCATGGAACAATTTTGAACATTCCTCAAAAAACAGTGCTAAAAAATTAGATAATTATAGAGAAAGGATTTTATCAAATTATTTTGTTAATAACTAGGGAGCATTGACTATTATTTTTATAACCAGTGATTAGAAAAAGTTGTGGAAAAACCTTGTGAAATTTAATTTTATCTAGGCAACCGACATCTCGTAAGTTCTTAATGTAAACTGTTTCCTTTGTATTTCTTGAGACCCAATTAATTCTATCAGATAAAATATTTTTATTTTCGATATCTTTTAACACTGATATTGTTGGTATAGGTGGCCATCCGTCAGAATGAATATTCAAAAGACTCAGGTCATCATCAAAAAAATTATACTCGATTTTATGGTGTTGAGAAAACTTAAGTCTATCTAGTTGTGACGTATGTTCATCCCATAAAGTAACTACTTTTTTATGTCTCATAGAAGGAATATTAGTAGAAATATCAGAGTTTATATATATAGCTTTTGACGAATTAAAAATTTTATTATCAAAATTAATATCGTAGCAAAATATTTTACAATTATTATTCGTGGCTGCATCAATAACGTAGGTAGTAAACCCTTTCATTACGCGAGACTCTATTACTATTTCAGGGTTAATAGTTTTTAAAATTAATTAATCTTTTAGGTTTTTCAGAAAAATTATTCCAATAGCTAGTAAAAGTTTTCTTCTTATAATTATCAAATTTCAAAGATAAACCTTTCTTAAGAAATATTATGGTGTTTTCGTAGATTTTTGCACCTGAGAGAGAGCAAAACCTATAGCAAACCAAATAAAAAGATTACCCCATTGACCATAAAAACTTCCAAATTGCTGTAGTGGGAAAAATAATCCAAAAGGCATAACAAAAGCTGTAGCAGCCATAGGACAATTAAAATTAGTTTTTCTTACTTTAAAACAAGACGCAGTTATTGATACAAACATAATGGATCCTAAGATTAAACCTACAATTCCTACTTCAGCAAATAATTGAACATAAAAATTATGGGGATGGTTCCCACAATTATTTATTCCGGGCAACCAACTGGGAATACTGGTATCTAGATTAGCGCATGTGTTCCTTGTTCCTGAGGGTCCAATTCCTTTAATAGGTGTCATTAATCCTTGTTGTATTCCGCCCCTCCATGAACCCCAATATCCCGTATCCGTATTTACGACAGGTATTTGTTTTACAAAATTATTTGTAAAATTGTTGCCTAAATCAGGGCGAATTAGAAAAACTGTTATTACTGCTAAAATCTCTACAAGAATTAACGTAGCATATAGTTTTAATTTTGGTTTCCAAACTAAAGCTGCTAACATACCGCCACATGCCCTAATTAGGAAATGTGTTCTCTCACCTGTTAAAATAGAAACAATGATAGATAAAAAACCAATAATACCTGAGAATAAACCAGCTTTACTTTGTTTGCTAACAGCAATAGCCATTAAAACACAAAACACTGGTAACGAAACTTTGGCAATATACCCTCCCGGCACGAGATCACCATAAGGCCAAGACAGTCTACTCTTTGGCTCTATTATTGTTTCTGCAATTAGGATTGAACACATTATTAACATTCCAACCAATATAGATAAAAACATGATAATCCTAATATCTCTATCTTTTGCAAGCCATGCTTGCGCAGCAGCTGCATAAAGTGGAAATCGTATCCAAACAAATCCTTGTTGAAAAGTAAACATTGGATCTGGACCTGTTATAGCTGAAACCAAACCAAACAACCATAAAGCTACGGCACATTTAAACCAAAGCTGAGATGACCAGTTCCAATCCTTCTTTACTATGCATCTTACTAAAAAGGTTAGACCTATTAGAGTTAACCATAAATCAGCTGGGTCTCTTTCTATTAAATAGATAAATGGCCCTAAAAACCAAAAAAGGGTCATATATTTATCAAATTTATTTAAATTTTTTATTTTATTCCAACCATTGCTCCAACTTGTATAAAAGTTAAGCTCAGTAATAGAGATAAATTTTAGGAACATTTGTCTTTTCAATAAGGTTAAGCTTACTACTTGATACAGAGTTTGTTTTTAAAAGCAAGAAATAATAATATGATTAGTAATACCAAATTTTGGAAGATGATAATTTGTACGTTATTCAAAATTTAAAGTAGTGACAATAATATCACTTCATATAAAAATATATTAAATATTAATTAGTTCGTAACAATTTTTATTTTATTTCTTATTAACCATAAGCAAATTAAAGAAGGAATTACCATTATAGTGGTTAAAATAAAAAATATCCCCCAATCCCCGTTTAACCAATCTACAAGGGCTCCCGATGATGAAGCAAGAGTTGTTCTACCAGCAGTTCCTATGGAAGCCAGCAAAGCGTATTGAGTTGCGGTATAAGTTCTATCAACCAATAATGAAATAAATGCAACAAAGGCTACAGTTGCAAATGCCGCTGTGATGTCGTCAGCGATAACGGCAATAGAAAATAATAATTCAGATTTACCTGTCCAAGCTAAAATTGCAAAGAGAACATTTGTTATAGCCATCAATCCACCAGCAAAGAATATTGTTTTTATTGTCCCTGTTCTCATTGCCATTATACCACCTAATAATGTAAAAAAGACAGTTGTAATCCAACCCAGACCCTTTGAGTAAATAGCAATTTGACTTTTAGAAAACCCAATTTCTTTATAAAAAACAATAGACATACGCCCAAGAAATGCTTCACCAATTTTGAATAAGAAAATAAAACATAATATTCCTACCGCTATAGCAAATCCATTTTTCTTAAAGAAGCTTATTACAGGTCCGCCTATAGTTCCTGAAATATATGCAAAAAAGTTAGTTATAAAGTTTTTTGTTCCAAGTTTTTTTGCGATTATTTTATCAGTTTCATTTTGCTTTTCTTGTCTGTTAGTTTCAATTGGTTCATGAACAAACATCAAACCAACATTCATTAGAATTATTATAACCCCTAGAACTAGGAAAGTTGCTTGCCAGTAATCTGCAATACCAATCTTTTCAAAATGTTCTGCTGTAAATAAAGCTATAACTCCTCCTAATTTATAACCGGTCCACCATCCTACTACTGCTATTGCGGCGCCAGCTGCCATAGCTTTTCCTTCATGTTCATAGATTTGTTCAATTCTTAGAGCGTCAACAGTTATGTCTTGTGTAGCTGAAGCGATAGCAATAATTAATCCAATAGAAATTAATAAAGCTAAGTTTTGAGTTGGGTTTATAAAACTCCAAACTATCAAGCTTAGTAAAATTGCAACTTGCATTAAAACTATCCACCCTCTTCTATGGCCTAGTTTTTTTGTAATTAAAGGTATTTGTATTCTATCTATTATTGGAGCCCATAAATAATTAAATGCGTAGACACCAAAAATTAAACCTGCCCATCCAATAGTTGATCTGCTCAGTCCTTCTTCTTTGAGCCAAAGGCTTAAACTGCTGGCAATCAGAACCCATGGAAAACCACTAATGGCTCCCAGAAGTAAAATTCTTAACATTCTTACATCTTTATAAACTAAAAACGATTGATACCAGCCTTGGTTTTTTTCTATCATAATGAAAGCACTCTAAAAAAGATGTAAATATTTTACTCTTATTATTCACAAAAATATATATTTTTTGTTTGATTAAATGATCTATAATTACCTATGAAAAAAAATTGGTCAGTAAAAAAGCTTAATAAAAAACATTTCTTTAAAATCGGTAATAAAGCTTTTCGATGTCAAATAGGTGAAGCGGGCTTTAAAAACGCAGCAAATAAAGTTGAGGGTGATAAAACAACGCCAATAGGGAAATGGTATATACAATCTCTGTATTATAGAGCTGACAGGGTTTTAATCCCAAAAATTAAGAAAAAAAAATTTTTAAAAATAAATCGAATTACAAAAAACTGTGCGTGGTGTGATGATATAAATAGCCTGTATTACAATAAATATATAAACATCAATAAATTTTTATCGTTAAACATTAATTATGAAAAATTATGGAGAGAAGATAATGTTTATGATATATTACTTGTAATTTCTCACAATGTAAGACCAACAATCAAAAATAAAGGAAGTGCAATTTTTATTCATTGTAGTTTCTTTGACGATAGAAACACTGCTGGGTGTATTGCGTTGAAAAAAAAAGATTTAGTTTTTCTTTTGAAAAATCTTAAATATAAGACATTTATAAAAATCAATATCTAATATTAAAAAATATAAAACTTTACAGAATTAATTAATCGAATTAAAAGTTATTTTTTTATTAAAAACGGGGTTTCATTTATGCCATATTCTTTGATATCAGTTGTACTTGGTATACTAGGGTTATTATCTGCTTATGCAGTATATCTTAAGGTTAAGTCTTCTCCTGAAGGAACTGGACGTGTAAAAGAGATAGGTGACGAAATTCATCTTGGTGCTATGGTATTTATGTCTGCAGAATATAAAAGATTAGCTCTCTTTTGTTTGATTTGCATATTGGCACTTTATGTTTCTCTAGGGTGGCAAACTGCTGCCTCTTTCTTGCTTGGTGCATTATGTTCTGGTACTGCAGGATTTGTTGGAATGTATGCAGCAACAAAAGCTAACGTTAGAACTGCTGTAGCAGCAAAAGAAAAAGGTGCATCTGAAGCTTTAAATATTGCATTTTTTGGAGGGTCAGTTATGGGCCTTACCGTAGGAGCAATGGGTTTGTTTGGGATTGGTACCTTATTCTATTATTTTGCAGGAAATATTGAAACTATTCACGCCATTGAAGGTTTTGCAATGGGGGCTTCTTCAGTTGCCTTATTTTCAAGAGTTGGTGGAGGTATTTTCACTAAAAGTGCAGATGTTGGAGCTGATTTAGTTGGAAAAGTAGAGGCGGGTATTCCAGAAGATGATCCTAGAAACCCCGCAGTTATAGCTGATAATGTTGGAGATAATGTTGGCGATGTAGCTGGTATGGGATCAGATATTTTTGAATCATATTGCGGATCTATGATAGCTTGTATTGCACTTGCTGCTTCAATGACAAGTGTTACAATAAATAATCTTGGTGGTAATCAATCTATGTTGCAATTTATGCCTTTAGCTTTAGCTTCTTTGGGCTTAATTTGCTCTTTATTAGGAATACTTACTGTAAAAATTTTCTCCTCTAAAAGCCCTGAAATTGCTTTGAGGTACGGTACAATTGGATCAGCTGTGATATTCGTTGTAACATCATATTTTTTAATTAATTTCATGGGAGTTTCATCAGGTGTTTGGATTGCTGTGTTAGTTGGTTCAGTTGGTGGAATAGTAGTTGGATTAATAACTGAATATTATACTGGAGGTAGTCCAGTAAAGAAAATAGCTAAGGACGGTGAAACTGGCCCAGCTACTGTTATGATATCTGGTCTTGCTACTGGTATGCAATCTGTTGCTATTCCAGTTTTAACGATAGTAGTAATTATTTTTATTTCCAATATTTACGCTGGTCTATATGGAGTTGGTATTGCCGCTGTTGGTATGTTGAGTACTGTCGGTATTACAATGGCAATAGATGCCTATGGGCCTGTTGCAGATAATGCAGGTGGAATTGCAGAGATGTCTGAAATGGGTGAAGAAACTAGAAAAATAACAGATTCTCTCGATGAAGTTGGAAATACTACAGCAGCTATTGGTAAGGGCTTTGCAATAAGTGCAGCAGCATTAGCAGCATTAGCATTAATAAGCGCTTATATTGAAAAAATTTCAAGTAAAGACACAAGTTTTGTTTTAGCTATTAACGATCCTTTAGTTTTGTGTGGAATGTTTTTAGGAGGTATTTTTCCTTTCTTAGTAAGCTCAATGACAATGACAGCTGTTGGTGACGCTGCCTTTGACATGATTAAAGAAGTTAGGAGGCAGTTTAGAGAAATACCTGGCTTATTAGAAGGAAAAGCTAAGCCTGATACAGCCAGGTGTGTTGACATTGCTACCAGAGCGGCATTAAGAAAAATGATTGGTCCTGGAACACTTGCAGTTTTATCACCTGTAATAATTGGATTTCTACTAGGTCCAAAGGCGCTTGGTGGTATGTTAGGTGGTGCACTTATATGTTGTGTTATGATGGCTCTGATGATGTCTAACGCTGGTGGCGCTTGGGATAATGCAAAGAAATTTGTTGAAAAAGGCAATTTTGGTGGCAAAGGATCTGATGTTCATAAAGCGGCTGTAGTTGGTGATACTGTTGGAGATCCTCTAAAAGATACATCTGGACCGTCGATGAATATCTTAATTAACGTAATGGCAATAGTAAGCTTAGTTATTGCACCATTGTTGATCTAATTAAAAATTATAAATAAAGTTATTTTTTAATAACTTTATTTATCATAATTAGTAATCGCTGAAAAATCTAATTCACCATTATTACTGTTTACCATTTTTTTAAAGCTCTCTTGAGCTTTGCATCCAAATGGAGCAGATGTTTTTGTGTCAGCAATAGCCTTTAGTGCTATGGTGAGATCTTTCAACATTAACTTTGCTGAAAACCCAGGTTGAAAATTATTATCTGCAGGAGATTTTGGGCCAATACCCTCAATAGGAAAGTAATTATTTATAGCCCAACATGACCCAGTAGAAGTAGATAAAATTTCGAATAATTTCTTAGGGTCTAAACCCAAATTACTTCCTAAATTTAAAGTTTCGCCAACACCTATCATTGTTGTTGCAAGTAACATGTTGTTACAAGCTTTTGTAGCCTGACCGGAGCCCGGTGGCCCGCATAAAACTGATTTGCTACCCATAACTTCAAATAATGGTAACATTTTTTCATATGCATGATTACTTCCTCCAACCATAAATGTTAATGAGCCGGCTTGTGCACCTCCAACACCTCCAGATACAGGAGCATCTAAAGATAAAAGACCATTTTTATTACATCTTTCATGGAGGTCTTTTGCCTTATTTACATCAATAGTTGAACAATCTGTAAATAATGTATTTTTTTTGAAATAATTAATAATATTGTCGTATACTGTTTCAACAATTTCTCCGTTAGGCAACATTGTGATTAATATATCAATATCTTTAGAAAGGTCAGTTAAACTTGATACTTTTTTAAGGCCACTTGGTACAAGACTATTAGTAAAATTTTCATTTATATCGTAACCAAATACCTCATAATTAGCTTTTAAAAGGTTTAGAACCATTTTTGATCCCATATTGCCTAATCCTACAAACCCAATCTTTTTCATTATAATTCTCCTTTTAATAAATTTTTATTTAAATATTTAGATAGAGGTGCGGTTTGAGTTTTTACTAATCGTTCTGAGGTTAAAATATTTTTTTTGAGTTGTAAATCGTGCTTTAAACCAAATAAATAAGGATACCACTCTCTAGATAACTTACCTTTCCATTTCCATAAAAGAAAATCTAGTGCTTCAAAATATCTAGCATTTAAATTAAATGAATTTGGCAAGGGATTGGAACCAAAATTTGGTTTTAAAAAAAAATGTTTAACTTTATTAAAAATTTTAGGTACACCATGGTCATTCAGTATTGTTATCCATTCATTTGTTGAAGGTTTATATTTAATACTGCTTGCAAAAATATCTAAAATCAAAAGATCAGTATTAATTAATCCTGTAGGATTAATCATAATTTTTTTTAATTTTTCTCTTCCTATGTAGGGTCCAATAAATAAACGCCTAGGGCAATAATCGTTTGCATAGTAATTATCCCAAAAAATTATTTCATTATCCAAAATTTTATTAATTTTTGAAAAACTTGTTAAATTTTTTGAAACAACATTTTTACCACAATAGAAAATTTTAGTTTTCTGATTTAAGACAGAGCCTAAATCTTTTAAATAATAAGGTTCTTCTTTTATCAATTCGTCTGCGTATATTCTAGGTACGAAATAAATATTTTTACCTAAATTTTCTGAAAGTTTATTTGCTAAAATACCATGGCTAGTTCCTTCTGAAACTTGATTACCAAACTTATTTTTAAAATCCTCAGGAATGTCGTCTAATAATAGAGCTATTGAAGTGGCTCCGTCATCTAGTAATTGTTTTGCTTTATTAAGGAGTAATGTGAAATCAAGACTTTCTTTTTTTTGCAGTTTATTATTGAAATTTTTGAAATCAAAATCTAGTCCTGGAGCTATTCCTGCAATAATATTTATATTATTTATTTTACTAAATTTTGTGAATTCACTAAAATCTTTTCTCCATTTTAAATCATAATTTTCTCTCCAATTAAATCTATGGTTCTTGTCTTCTTTAGGGGCATAGAAATAGGTGTTCATATTATTTTTTTGTAGTGATTTAATTATGAGTTTCCTGTTTTTCCAGCTTAATAATTTACCATAATAGCCTTCAATGTATCCTGTTGTAATATTTTCATGTATATTTTTTTTCATTTGGTATCTTTATCATTCTTAGAATATTATAATATCTAAATTAGGGAAAAAATATAATGAAAATTTTAGCACTAGGAGCCCACCCAGATGATATTGAAATTTTTATGTATGGTTTAGTTGCTATTTATAAAAAAGAAGGGCATCAAATTTTCACAATGATTGCTACAGATGGTGCAAAAGGAGGCTCACAGACTGACGAGACACTAATAAAGAAAAGAGCTGAGGAGACAATTGCTGGGTTAAAAAATTTATGTTTACCAATTTTTCTTAATATACCTGATAGTGAATTAGGAAAAGACCCTATTCATCAAAAAATTATAAAAGAAAATATTTTAAAAATTATGCCAGATTTAATTATTACTCATTCTGAAAATGATTATCATGCTGACCATCGATCATTATCACTTTTAACAAAATCAGCTGTAAGTCATTATATTCCTATATTATGTTGCGATACTCTAATGGGAGTTAATTTTCAGCCAAACTATTATTTTGATATTACAGAGCATATTGAAAGAAAAAAAGAAGCAGTTTTAAAACATCATAGTCAAAAACCTGATAGATTTGTTGACTTGTTGCAATTGATGAACTCCTATAGGGCAGCTCAATGTAATGCTCCAAAAGGTCAATATGCTGAGGCTTATAGTTTTACTTCTTCATTTCCCTTTTCAGATATAAGAGAGATTTTGCCTGCATCAATTAAAATAAGGCCTTTTCATATAGAAAACCAGCATGGTTTTTTATGAGTATTTAAATAATTTTCCTCCTGATAAAGGTTTTAAGACTCCAGTTGTAGAAGGAAAAGTAAATGGAAGCCTATAAATTGATCTCGCGGACAAATAAGCAATAAGTTCTGCCTCTATATAATCAAAATTAATTCCAAGTTGTTTTTCATTATAAACTTTTAATTTTAGTTTATCTTTCAAACGTTTCGTCAAATAAATATTTCTGCACCCTCCCCCAGTTATTAATATACTTTTAATTTCTTTTGGTAATAATTTGAAGCTAGTCGCTATCGTCTCGACGGTAAATTCTGTTAACGTTGCCATAATATCATGAACTGAATATTTTTTTTTAATTAATTCTTTGTATTGGGGTTTAAATTCTTGCCTATCTAAAGATTTTGGCGGAGGGATTTTAAAAAATTCATGTTGTAGCATTTTTTTTATTTCTTTTTCCATAGGTGTACCTTTGGCTGCTATGCTTCCGTCTCTATCAAAATTTTGATTAAATTTATTTGACATATAGTCGTCCATTAGAGCGTTTCCTGGACCTGTATCAAATCCAACTAACTCGTTACCATCCCAGTATGTTAAATTTGAAACACCACCAATGTTTACGATACAACATGGAGTTTCTAGTTTAAGTTCTTCTATTATAAATTTATGATAAATAGGCGCTAATGGTGCCCCTTGGCCCCCAGATACAATATCGTCTGATCTGTAATTAAAAATAATATCCTTATTAAGTAACTTTGCTAATCTTGTTGGGTCACCTAATTGAATAGAAATTTTTTTTTTAGGATTATGGTAGATTGTCTGGCCATGAAAACCAATTAAATCACAGTTTTGAACAATATCTAAATCTTTCAAAGCTGAATAGTGTTCTTTTGTGATAAATTCATCTAAAAAATTCTTTTGTTTTAAATTAAGATTTATATTTGTTTTTAATATATCATTTAAAATTGTTTTTGTTTCAGGACTATATTTGTAATAAAAATTTTTATTTAATCTTTTTAAATCTATACCATTAGTCTTAACCAAACTAATATCAATTCCATCCATACTGGTTCCAGTCATTAAGCCGATTATGTTTAAGAAAGGATAATGCAAAATTAATTTTTACCTTTTTAATTAAATTATATAATATTAGTTATGTCTAAAAATACACCTAAAACTGAACTACTATACCAGAAAAGCAAAGCAATTGATTATTTAAGTCTTTTCGATGCGTTATCTCTAATGATTAAAGAGCAAAAAGATGCTGCTTTGGAAGTAAAAAGATCAATTAATTCAATTGAGCATGCCATAGAAGCTATTTATAAACATTTAACATTAAACTCAAAAGGTAGGTTAATATATGTAGGAGCAGGAACCTCCGCCAGAATAGGTGTGCAGGATGGAGTTGAATTATTTCCAACATTTAATTGGCCAAAGGAACGTTTAGATTTTATTATTGCTGGGGGAATTAATGCCTTAATAAATGCCGTTGAAAATGCTGAAGATGATACATATTCAGCTGAAAAATTTGTAAAAAATAAATTTGTTTCTCATGAAGATGTTGTGATCGGTGTTGCCGCTAGTGGTAACACTCCTTTTACATGCAGAGTATTGGAAAAAGCTAAAAATCAGAACGCCCTTACTATTGCAATAAGTAATAACCCTTATGGTAAAATTTTAAAATATGGTGATCATAAAATAATTCTTAATACAAAAGCTGAAGTCATAGCAGGTTCCACCAGGCTTAAGGCTGGAACATCTCAAAAAATATGCCTTAATGTAATTTCTTCTATGGTAATGGTTAAAATGGGAAGAGTGAAAAATGGGATGATGAATGAAATGGTCCCTACAAATGAAAAGCTTAGACTTAGAAAAAAAATAATTAACTCTATTAATTGAAATTCATAATTTTGATTATTGGATTATTTTTACCTGCTCGTTCTAAAATATTTACTAGTGGTTCTTTTGATACCTCCATATGGAAAGCATTTGCATGAATACAATAGGTTTCATCTACCATAATTCCAACATGCCCCTTCCAAAAAATAGTAAATCCCCTTTTCAGTGGTTCGTTTTTTTTAATTGTTTCTTTATTAAGTAATGATTGATCAGATGAGTTTCGGGGGATTTTCTCACCATAAGTTTGATAAGATAGTTGAAGAAGAGCAGAACAATCTAAACCTATCGAGTCTCTGCCGCCCCAAATGTAAGGAGTTCCAATTAATTTTTCCGCTGTACCTACCCAATCGTCAATTTTGTCTTCATTTTTAATTATATGTTTTCTTGGTATGTAAGCAAATTTGTGTTTTGTGTTATTTCCAAGATAAACTTTGGCCCAGAAATTATCAAAATCGGTTACATAAATTTGTGAGCCCAAAGGCAAGTAATTGATGTAACCTGATTTAATATTATTTTCTATAAAAAGATATGATCTGTTAGAAACTACTCTATGTGAAGACTTTATGATATCGCCTAAATATATTTTTTGAACCCAGCCGCAATAACTATCAGTTAAAAGTTTACAATAATACCAATCCAGATAATTATCCAAAATAGATATAGTTTCACCAAATAGACATTCTGTTTCTAAACTTGATGTTTCATCGGGGTCAGTTCTCATGGGAATAGATGGCTTAATAACGTTCATAGATTTTTATCTTTACACCAAATATTTACATCAAAATTTGGACATGTTTTACCTGTGTTGCCAGTATCACGATGGCCTAATATTTTTGCATCAGGATATAAAAATTTCCATCCCCTCAAAACCTTTTCTAAGGATGAAAATTGAAGTTTGGTAAAATAATCACGCCCAATTAAACATACACCTAAACTTATATCATTTTTACCCTTCACGTGAGCACCAATCCAATACTCTGGCCTACCATTTTGGATTTTTCCTGATCTACAAATTACTTTATGGTAACCAATACCATCCCAACCAAACTTAAGATGCATTTTATGAATATCTAAAGCGCTTAAATCTTCACTATTATCTGTATCAGAGCAGTGAACAACTAGTAATTTAATATTCGTGCTTATAAGCATTTATTAATCACTTTAAATAATGAGTTATTAAATTAATCTTCATAAGTTTATAGCATTACTAAAATTATAAATTCAATATTTACTAATTTTTAATAAGTTATTAGTTCCATGTTAGTTTTTATGATGTAAGAAATATAAAGAAATATTTTTAAGTTTAGAATACACAGTAGTATATTTTTGATTAATTAGGTACTTTAGTAATTATATCTAGATAATTTAAGGGGTATTTTGTAATGACTTCCATTACACCAATATTGTTAGCTGGAGGTTCAGGGACTCGTCTTTGGCCTTCATCACGTAAAACTTATCCAAAACAATTTATGCAATTAACAGCTAATGAAACATTATTTCAGCAATCAGCACAACGGGTTTTAGGTTCTGATATTCTACAATTTAATCAACATATGATTATTACCAATTCACATTTTAGGTTTATTGTAAGGGAGCAGCTGGAAAATGTTGGAATAAATCCTGGAAAAATTATAATTGAGCCTGAACCCAAAAATACTGCTCCTGCAATTATTGCGGCTACAATTTTTGCACAAAGGGATAATAAGGATGCAGTCATTATTACAACTCCTACTGATCACGTCATCAGTGATACTGAAAACTTTCATCAAGCAATCAAAATTGGGCTTAACGAAATAGAAAATGGAAAAATAGTTACTTTTGGAATAAGTCCATCATATCCTGAGACCGGATATGGGTATATTCAACTAGATAAATCTAGTAGTAAAGGTCCAAGAAAAGTATTAAAATTTATTGAAAAACCTAATGAGATGCGTGTTAAAACAATGCTCGACAAAGGTAACTATTTCTGGAATTCCGGTATTTTTATGTTTCGTGCGAATGATATGATTGCTGCCTTTGAATTGTATGCAAAAGATATAATATCAAATGTAGTTAAATCTGTAGATCAATCAGTAGATGATTTGTCTTTTACAAAGCTTGATAGCAAGTGCTGGAAAGATTTAGAAGAAATAAGTATAGATTACGCTATAATGGAAAAAGCAAAAAACTTAGTAGCTATTCCATATTCTTCTGGTTGGTCAGATTTAGGTAATTGGGATTCTGTTTGGCAAGAAGCTAAACAAGATGATAATGGGGTTGCTTTATCTGAAAATGCACATGCAATAGAATGTAAAAATACTTTATTGCGATCAGATAGTAAAAATCAGGAAATTGTAGGCTTAGGTCTAGATGATATAGTAGCTATTGCTATGCCAGATGCTGTCTTGGTAGCTAATAAAAATAAAAGTCAGGATGTTAAAAAAGTAGTAGAATATCTTAAATCGCAGAATATTTCTCAATCAGAGGAATTTATAAAAGATTATCGTCCATGGGGATCATTTGAGATTTTGTATAAAGGAGAAGGTTTTAAAGTTAAAAAAATTAGCGTAAAGCCAGGAGCGGCTCTAAGTTTACAAAGTCACAAACATCGCTCTGAACATTGGGTTGTTGTTGAAGGTTCAGCAGTTGTTACTATTGATGAAAGTGTTAAAGTAATAGGTTCAGGTCAGTCAACTTATGTCCCATTAGGATCATTACACCGTCTTGAAAACCGAGAGAAAGAACAATTAACAATAATTGAGGTTCAAATAGGCACTTACTTAGGCGAAGATGACATAATTAGATATGAAGATATTTATTCACGTAAATAAGTTTAAAAACTTTATTACTACCTACTTTTGTAAAGTCACAATATTAGAATTATAAAATTAAAAGTGCCAAAATAGCATAATTTATTAAGTCTTGTTGGTAGATTTATTAAATAACAAAAAATTAAAAAGAGTTTTGTTAAAATTTAAACTTATTTAATTTTGAATATAAAGATAATGCTTTTTTTTGCATACCATAATCTATTTCAATTGAAATTTCTTTATGAGATTCTTTGAATTTAAAACCATATTTATCTTTTATATTTAATAGTTTCAATATATCTATCCAATAATCTTTTGAAAAACAAAGCTGTTCGTAACAAATGAAATAAATATTTTTTTTATCTTTTAGTGTCTCACGACAATTGTGATATGTTAAATACCATTGTTCTAACCAATGATTAATATCTAAATGATTTTTGAAATTTAAATTTTTATTGTGAATTGGAATATAGTTTGGACCAAATTCTGTATGACCAATCAATCTCATATAGTTAGATATAAATATATCATTTTTTGAGTTCGCAATAAATCGCTGATGTTGCGATAATAAGGAATATGATTGTTGAATTGGGTTTCTAAAGGGAACAAGTATTATTGAATCAGGAAAAGTATTGGATATTAATTCTAGTCTTCTGATATTTTGATTATTTTTGCTCAGATATCTTTTCTTTTGATACCTATGATTTATAAGTTCCACATATTTTTTAAATTTTTCTTTTACATTTTTATTACCTTCATTAAAAGTCATCCAAAAAACTTCTTCAAATGCTTCAGGAGACTCTGCGGAGACTTTAATTCCATCACCATGTGCTCTCTGAATTAAATCAATATCCTGTTTATTTAGAGATAATTTTGACCAAAGATTAGGTGCTAGGACAAAAGGCATATCTTGATAAGAAAGTGATGAAAACTTATTAGATTCATATAATGCATTTAATAAGATAGTAGTTCCTGAACGTGCAAGACCTGCTACAAAAACATGATTTTCATTTGTTTTATTCCTAGAAATTACAGAATTTTCAACATCAAAAGTAGTCTCACGCATGAATTGAAAGGAAAGTGCAAATTGATGCAGTTTTTGTTGTAACCAAGAATAATTGTTCATTTAATAAGTAATTTTCTTAAGAAAATATATCCAAAAGTAAATACTATTGTTTCTATTATTCCTATTAAGGAAAGAGCAAGATCAAGAAAGTCATTGGAGAAATGGTCTGCAATGAAAAAGAAAGAGAGTATCAGCAATAAAATCAGTAATATTTGGAGACAATATTTCATTATTCTTAATGCATATGCAGGAATAACTCTTTCCTTCCAATGGTCACTTATATTTTCTTGGGGAATTATATGAGTGACTTTTCTTGTCACCTTAAGAATTGAGCCTAAGATTGACAAAAAATTTAATCGAATAAAAATTTCAAAGGATAAAATACAAACTAACAATAGAATAAGATGTTGCATTAAGATTTATCAACAGTTTCTTTTGACGGTTTTTTTTTATTTTTTTTATTCTTTAATGCACGTTTGATTGGGTAATATATTATTGCAAAAAGTGCTAAGAGAATTGCTGCCAAAAAACCAAAAGTTGCAGCAATTACACCACCACCCATGCCTGGACCAATATATGCATATGCAGGTAGAGGGATGAAAAATAGAAATATCACTAGAAATGATTTATTCATTACAGATACCTTTGTTATCTAAAAAATTATTTACAGTTTGGATTTCTTCCTGGGTATAAAGAATTCTTGACCAAGCAGTTGCAAAGACTCTTCCATTATTTGCACGATTTAAATGTGTCCATCTCAGAGAACCATCGTTATTGAAATAAAGTGTTCGTCCATAGTTTGACTCTTCAATAAATAAATCTCCGTTGGGAAGAATTTCACTTCTTCCTGCTGTTACAGTTCTTACATCATTTTCAACAAGACTATTTTTAAGGTATGAGGAATACTGATCATTCTTAAAATCATAAATAACAACTTCATTATGACCATCAACTACTTCACCATTGACAAAACCTTTAGCATTATTATTGAATATAGATATTCTGTGGTTATCTATAATATCCACGTCATGCTGATAAAAGAATGGTCCTGTTCCTTTCCAAATTATTTTATTTGTTGATGGTCTGTACAACAAAACCATGGATTGATGTCGCAATGATAAAAACACATCTCCCTTTTTCCAAAATTCACCATTAAAATTAACAGGTTGTATGTCGTTTAAGTGGATTGGGTCAGTAGTAAAAGTATTTCTATTTCCAACTGAAAACAAGAGATACTCTAGACCATTATCAATAAAGATTTGCGATACAGATTTTTCAAAAAGAATTTCACCGTCAGAAGATAATTTTACAATTCCATCATCTTGATAACCACCATCTTCTTTAATGGTTCTTCCAACTTTTTTAATAGGAATAATTTGGGGATACAAATGACTTGGAACCCAAATATTCCCGTCTGTATCGGTTTCAATTGAATGATGAAATTGGTCATGGCTATTTTGAAAGATTAAGTTTGAACAAGCATCTATTTTTCTTAAAGGAGAAGTGTGGTGAAATAATAATCCACCATCCTTAGTTAATTTTGGGTGGACAAGAAGGGATCTTGAATTTTCTCTATCCCTTTCTATATATTTGAAATCATCTGATTGCTCAACTAAATCATTAAAAGTATCAATGTCGGGATTCCAAGTATGCAATACTTTAAAGTTAGTTAAATCAACAAGTTCTACGGTTCCTTCTTTTAAGTCACCATCATTTCTTGAAAGAAGAAGATAGGATGCTTCAGAGTTTGAATTCCCTTCAAAACCGTTTAAGGTAGGGAATCTATCTTCAGCACTAGAACTACCCAAAACATTTAATCTTATTTCTTTTAAAGTAACTGGAATTTCTGCAAGAGTTAATGCAGTTTTAGATACCCATCCAAACTTAGTGTTTCCAACCAACTCTTGTCTAACAGCAATACCAAATAAAACTGCAAAGACTATACCTAATATTATTGTTAAGTAAAGAACCCATATTTCAATTTTTTTAAACATTTTTTTTTACCAAAACTCAACACTATAAACAAACATTAGCTTTACATATTAAACTCATAAATATATCCTGAAAATAAATCAATTTTTGTTTTTTACAATGAAAAATTTGATGTTGAAGTAAGGATAATTAAAAAATATAATATTAAAAAAAAAATACTACTATTAATAAGTAAAATCCGAACTACTTCTGTTTAAATAGTTAATATTATTTGAGAACAAGAATTTTTTATGAACCACTTAAGATATCTGGAAGCTGAATCTATTCACATTATGCGTGAAGTAATTTCAGAAACTTCAAATCCTGTCATGCTTTACTCCATTGGTAAGGATAGTGCAGTAATGTTGCATCTAGCTAAGAAAGCATTTTACCCCTCTTTACCTCCTTTTCCTTTAATGCACATTGATACTACTTGGAAGTTTCAAGAGATGTATAAATTGCGTGACAAAACAGCAAATGATATAGGTATGGAATTAATAGTATATCAGAACCCAGAAGCAAAAAAAAAGGGGGTCAACCCCTTTGATCATGGGTCACTTCACACAGATATTTGGAAAACAGAAGGACTAAAGAAGGCCTTAGATAAATATAAATTTGACGCGGCCTTTGCAGGAGCGCGTAGGGATGAAGAAAAATCACGGGCTAAAGAACGCATATTTTCCTTCCGTTCATCAAAACATCGGTGGGAAGTTAAATCTCAACGCCCTGAACTTTGGTCGATATACAATGCTTATAAATTTAATGACGAAAGCATTCGTGTCTTTCCTTTATCAAATTGGACAGAGTTAGATATATGGCAATATATTTATCAAGAGAATATTGAAATCGTTTCGCTTTACTTTGCTGCACTTCGTCCAACTGTAGAACGTGATGGGTTGATCATAATGGTAGATGACAAACGTTTTCCTTTGAAAGAAGGTGAAGAACCACATATGCGCTCAATCCGTTTCCGCACTTTGGGATGTTATCCATTAACTGGAGCTATTTTATCTGAAGCATCCAAATTAACTGAAGTTATACAAGAAACGCTTTTAACAGTAAACTCTGAAAGAGAAGGTCGCCTGATTGACAAAGATCAAGGTAGTTCAATGGAAATAAAAAAACAACAGGGTTATTTTTAGGTAAGTACTTAATGATAGATAAAATTTCGGATACCAATTTTCTTATAGAAAAAGACATTGATGCCTACCTTAAAATTCATCAAAACAAATCTTTATTACGCTTTATCACTTGTGGATCTGTAGATGATGGGAAATCCACACTCATTGGAAGACTATTATATGATAGTAAAATGATTTTTGAAGATCAGTTGGAACAACTTAGAGTGGACAGCAAAAAAAAAGGTACACAAGGGCAAGAAATAGACTTTGCCCTTCTTGTTGATGGTCTTGAAGCAGAAAGGGAACAAGGTATTACTATAGATGTTGCTTATCGATTTTTCTCTACAGAAAAGCGTAAATTTATAGTAGCCGATACCCCAGGACATGAACAGTATACTCGTAACATGGTAACAGGTGCTTCAAGTGCCCAACTTGCTATTATCTTAACTGACGCTCGTAAAGGCGTTTTAACGCAGACACGTCGCCATAGCTACGTGTGTCATTTGCTTGGTATAAAAAGTATTATTTTGGCTGTTAACAAGATGGATTTAGTCAACTATGACCAAGTTAGATATGATGAAATTGTCTGCGATTATAAGAGCTTTGTTGACAGCATAGGAATTAAAAAAATCATAACTATCCCAATATCTGGTCTTAAAGGTGACAATATAGCGTCGATATCTAAAAAAACCAAGTGGTATAAAGGATCATATTTGTTAAGTTATCTTGAAGATATTAAAATTGAAAAAAAAATAAAAAAAAATGAGAGTTTTTATATGCCTGTGCAATGGGTAAATCGTCCAAACCAGAATTTCCGAGGTTTTAGCGGTAAGATTGAATCTGGATCAATTAAACCTGGTGATAAAGTACGTATAATTCCTTCTGATAAAACTAGCTATGTTGATCGGATAGTCACCTATGATGGTGATTTAGACCAAGCTGTTTCAGATCAATCTATTACGTTAACATTGAAAAATGAAGTTGATTGCTCGCGAGGTCAGATTATTATTTCTAATAGCTTAACCCTTGATTTAGCAGACCAATTTGAAACTACACTTATTTGGATGGATGAGAACGCTTTAATTCCTGGTCGTCCATATTACCTCAAAATTGGGACAAAAATTGTTACAGCCACTGTTTCGGAGTTAAAATATAGAATTAATGTCAATACGATGGAGAAATTAGCTGCTAAAACATTGAATGTAAATGATATTAGTGTTGCTAATGTGACTGTTGATCGACCTATTCCATTTACCTCTTATGAAGAAAATCACTCGCTTGGTGGCTTCATTCTTATTGACAAAATCACTAATGCAACAGTTGCTGCAGGTTTAATTAATTTTGCCCTTAGTCGAGCAAATAATATTCAAGCCCAACACACTGATGTTACCCGGGAGGAACGTGCTAAACTCAAAAACCAAAAACCAGCTGTTATTTGGATGACGGGGCTTTCAGGTTCAGGGAAGTCCAGTATAGCCAATGCTGTTGAAAAAAAGTTGTTAAAAATGAAATACCATACATTTATTTTGGATGGTGATAATGTGCGTCTAGGACTTAATAAAGATCTTGGTTTTACAGATAAAGATCGTGTAGAAAATATCCGTCGAGTAGGTCAGGTTGCAAAGCTAATGACAGATGCAGGTTTAATAGTAATTGTAGCTTTTATAACACCTTTTCAATTAGAACGTGACATGGTGAGGCAGATGTTTGGTCCAAATGAGTTTTTTGAGGTCTTTGTTGATACCCCTTTTTCTGTTGTCGAAGAACGAGATGTAAAAGGACTTTATAAAAAAGCACGTTCTGGACAAATAAAAAATTTCACTGGGATTGATAGCCCATATGAAACTCCTAAAGATCCAGATATTCATATTAATACCATTAAATTAACAATTGATGAAGCAGCGGAACAAATTTTAAGAAAGATAATAAGTTAAGTTGAATTTAGGTTTTAGAGAAGATATTGGTAAGGTAATTCTATTTACAATTTAAATTATGGTTAAACATGCATAGGGTCAAAGATAACATTTCAATTATTAAAAAAACTATAAAAGAGCCCAGTTTTATCTTTACAACTTTGTGGATTATTTTTTTATACCAGAGTTGGATATTAAAAAGTTTGCCATTATTAGAGTACGAAGAAAATCCCAAAGCTCTTTTAAAAATTCCACTTGATTTTCCTTAATTAAAACTGTTTCTTGAATGATGCAGAATTGACTGGTTCACTACGACTAATCCAATGACTTGCTTTCTTAGCAAACTTTAACCTCATCTCATCACGCCCATTTACTCTCATAAGTATTGCTATTGGTGTAAAAAGTCCAAAGAAAATTAATCCTAGTATAATAGGACTTACAATCATGCCGAGCAAAAGTCCAAACCGCATCCATAGTTTGTTTAGTGGTAGTAAAATATCACTATTTATCAAAGTAATAACCAGAAACATCAAAGCTACTATGGTAAATGCATAAGCACACATTATATTTTCAGTGTGATAAAAATAAGAAGCGGTTAGTGTAAATATAAAAGTAAAGAAAAATCCAAACTTTCTATTTGATGGAAGTTTAACGTATTGAAAATTCATGCCAATTCCTATTTCTAATTTTATACTAAAACTTACTTAAATAAAATGTTTTAAATTTTGTCACAAACATTTTTTAAAATAATTTATAAGGATTTTATCTAAACACTCTTAATTATGAAGATTTTAACTATGTGTTAACTGGAGAACACGTAAATGGAAGATGAATAGTGTTATAAATATTTATAAACTAATTTAGTTTTTTTACCATATTAGTCCATAATGCTGGGAGTAATTTTTGCCAGATTAGTTGTCCTTCAAGAAAAGTTGGTGAAGTTGTTCTTCTAAAATTATTCCAATCTTCTCCTGCCAAATCATAAAAATTTGTATCTTCTTTTAACTTCAAATCAATTTCATCACCAAGTTCACCAGATAACCAATTGTGTAATGGTGCATTCCAACCAATCTTATCTCTTCTAGTGAGTATAGCATCAGGAACTATATCTTTCATTGCATCACGCACTATCCTTTTTGTGTAACCGCCTCCTAGTTTGCTTGACAATGGAAGTGAAAACACAAAGCTTACTAATCTATGGTCCATAAATGGCATTCTAACTTCAACACTCATAGCCATTGAATAGCGATCGTAATTTCGAAGAAGTGTTGGAAGAATAGTTAAATGGAAAATAACATATAAGCGACGTTCAAATGCAGACATTCTTCGATAGTTTTTATGACGAAGGTCCTCATGAATTAAGTATTTATCCTTTCTAAAAATATCTCTAGCATCACGGGCAAAATATCTAAACCATGCTTTTAGAGCTTCACAAATAAGTTTGAACTTGCTAATATTTTCAGGCATAACACCAGTATTTAAACTCTTAGATATTGAATTAACCTCTCGCAAACGTTCTGTGTCTAAATTTAACATATCTAAAAACAAATCATTATAACCTGAAAACATTTCGTCAGCGCCATGACCATCTAATGTAACTGAGATTCCACTTTCTTTAATTGCTTTATAAGTTGCTAACATTGGTTGGGGAAGTGTTATATATGGATCTTCAACTTGATATAAGGCTTGTTCTAAAGTACGATTATTGTCGACTGGATTTACTTGCACTATATTCAACAAATCTTTTCTATCACCAACGGCGAGCCTAGCCCAATGAAGCTCATCAATATCACTTCCTGGGTAATGCATTACAAAAGCTCGTGGCATAAAAGAAGGAATCTCACCATTCTTTATTAAGTGCAGCATAGAACAAAACACTGCACTGGAGTCTAGACCTCCACTAAGAGCCGTTCCAATTGGAACATCAGATCTCATTCTTATTTTTACTGCATCTAAAAATAAATATCGAAATTGATCTACCTGATCTTTATATTTTTTTGGAACATCAACTAATGAGTTGAGTGTATTCCACCAACGATTTTCACGAAAAATATTTCCTTGTAATTTTACAACAGTTCCAGGTTTTACGCTATAAACACCCTCAATACAGGTTATCCTTGAGGTTTCATAATCAAATGGATTTTTAAAAAATTTATTTATTTCATCACTCGGTGAAACAGTATTTAAATAAGGATATAAAGCTTTCATTTCAGAAGAAAATATATATCCTCCATCTATCAAAGTGTAGAAAAGTGGTTTTTTCCCAAATCTATCACGCCCAACAGTTAAATTATTTTTATTTTGATCAAAAAGAGTAAAAGAAAACATACCGTTACAACGGCTTAGGAATTTTTCTCCAAAATTAATTAAACCATTAAACAAAACTTCTGTGTCTGAATTTGAGACAAATTGAACGCCTTTTTTTTCTAAATCTCTTCTCAATTCTTTAAAATTATATATCTCTCCATTGTACACGAAAACCCACCTTTGATCTTGGGAAAAAAATGGTTGATTTCCTCCCGCTGTTAGATCAACAATGGACAGACGATTATGCCCACAAAAATAACGTCCCGTCTCTGAAACCCATGTTCTGTTATAATCGGGTCCCCTATGCTTTAGAAGATCAAGATTAAACCTTTTATCAAATGGAACTTCATAACCAAAAATAAAACCACACATATAAAATGTTTCGCTTTCAAAATGGAATTTAATAAATTTTTAATAACTATGGATAGTTAAATATACATTAATGTCAATTCTTATAATATTCTGAATCAATAAAAATAGGAGCCTTTAGAACAAAGTGAATTAAATTATAAATCAGAACTTTTCTTGTTAGGTAGAACATTTTTAATTAGTATTTTTCTAAAATCTAAACCACAGGATCATACTTATCTTATTTTCTTATAATCTAAATTTATAAAAGAAGTACTTGATATGTTAAGAAAATAAACTAGAAATTTGTTGAGTAATTTACTTTGGTAAAGACGGCATAATAGGGTATAAAGAAGTTTGTATATAAAATTAATATAAATAAATGTATCACTATCCATTATTATCAAGCCCAGACCTCGGATTTATAAGAGCGCCAGGACCAGGCTTTGGTAATTTATTATTTCCAATTACAAGAGCTTTACAAGCAGCAAAAACTAAAAAAGAAGTTTTTGTTCCTCCAACGATGTTTAATCTAAAAATTGGCCCATTAATACGTCAGGAAAAAGATTTAAGGTTTTATAATAAAGAAATAAGAAGGCGTAATTCTTCAGAATGGATCAATTTTATTTGTGCTTTTATGAATAGAGATAGAACCACATTTTATTCAGGCGAAGGTAATTGTTTTCATGATCTCCAAGATTCTAGCTTATTAATTAAAGAATGGTTGACTTTAAACACCTTTGAGAAGCCAATCACCATGTCTGGAAAAATTGCCGTTCATATTCGTCGTGGAGATTTCCAAAAATCTAATGTATCGAGTTTATCACATCAAATTCCTACTCAATGGTATTTAGATATTGTCGACAGGTTGCTTTCTAAAATCGATACAGAAGTTATTTTATTTAGTGATAACAAAGTATCAGATAAATGGTCATCGTTTGGTTCTAGGATAAAACTATCTCAAAATATATCTGCTTGTTCAAATATACTCAGTATGTCTACTGCAGATATTTTGGTAGCATCAAGGTCTACTTTTTCTCTTTGGTCATATTTTTTATCTAGGCAAAATACATTTTTTCCTAAAGGGATAGACTTAAGTTCAGTTATAAGTGATGTTAGAAATATAGATTATGTTTAACCAAAAATTATTTTCTATAATTCAGGTTATAGCTCAAACTTTATTTTCATTTATTTTTTTAAGTACTTTAATAAAGTCAGGAAGTGAAACAGATTATGTAAGTTGGTCAGTATCCATCTCAATAATTTCTGCAGTATTTTCTTTAAATATTTTTTCTGGGGTCTTATTCAATAAATTCATAGCTTCAGGTGACTACGGTACTAATATTATTTTTCTTAATATTTTGGGTATTTCTATAATAGTCTTATTAACTATTACATATGGACTGTACACAAATGCTAATATAATTTTTTATTTAGCTATTCTTTTTGCCTCTATATTTCAAATATCTTCTTCATTATGTAATATCGTTGACGGACTTGGCAAAATAATAAACCGTTGTATTGCACAAATAACAATTTTTATATTTCTTTCATTTATATTATTTTTTTCTCAAAAATTAAATATTTCCATGACACAAACTTTAATTTTAGCAGTTCTAGGTTATTTCTTAATATCAGTTGCGTGTATTTTAATAATTGCAATTAATAAAAGCTGGAGCCTAAGTTTCCCGCGAAAAAATTGGTCTATGTTATTATCTCAAAATTCATATTCAATTGCAGGGTCGGTAATACAGTCATGGATTGAGCCATTTATAAAATATAATTTACTTGCTCTTGGAGGGCCACATTTAATTGTATTATTTGATGTGTCTACGAGAATTGCCTCTGCAATACGTACACTTATTGTATCTCTTAATACTCCTCTCATTGCTATTTGGAGTCAAAAATATTCTCAAAGTTCGTTTAATAGGGAATTAATTATCAATATGATTTTAGGTATAGTTTTTAATGCTATCTATTTCTTTACAAGTTCAACAATTTTTTTAGTATTTTTTAGCATTTCTGAACAAAACCTTTTATTTACAACAGTAATTATTCTAACGTACTTTTTGGTTACCATTCAAAACCTTCCTAATATAGGCAATATTGCATTAAATAAAATTAACAGGAATTTTTATGCAACTTTAATAGTCTTTATATCAGTAGTTATAGGATATTTTTTTGTTTCTGACCCAGAAATTTTTATTTGGAGCTATTTAATTGGATATATTATGTCTACATCATATCTGTTTTGTATGAAAAAGTAATAGTTTTAAAATATTTATTAATTTTCATTTTTTTATTTTCTATATTAAATGAATAAATTTATAAAAAAATAATTTAAAAATTAGAGGTTATTCTCTGATAAAATAAGAAAAAGAGTTCTCATAAAAAAATGCAAAATATTTTTTTAAATTTAGGAAATTAAGTATGAGAGTTTTGTTTGTTCAACCTTCTATACCTTTATATCGCGTACCTCTTTTTAATAGTCTATCATCTGAATTTGGGAGTCTTTTTAAAGTTTTACATGGTGAAGGAGATTTAGGAAATTTAACCCCTTCATATCAATATACTTGGTCAGAATATATAGGTGGATCAATAAAAATTGGATTTGGATTACTATGGCAAAAAAATTTAATAAACTACAAAATTAATAAAAATGATATTGTTGTAATATCAGGTAACCCAAGATATATATCTACTATAATTTTTATATTAAAAGTAAAATTTTTTGGGGGTAAAATAGTTTGGTGGAGCCATTTTCGGAGTTCTACATCAAAAAAATGGAGTATGTTTTTACGTTTGAAATTAATGAAAATCGCAGATGGTACAGTATTTTATACAAAAGATGAGGTAAAAGAGTACTTGTCTATCACAAAACATAATAAAGAAATGCCTATTATAGGATTAAATAATGGTATAGATATCAATCCTGTCAAAAATGTTCGAAAAAACTATGATGCTAGCTCAAGGAAAAGACAAATATTATTCATAGGCAGAACTTCACAAAAATCAAATTTTAATATTTTACTTGAGGCATTTAAGCACCCAAGCTTAAAAAATATAACATTAAATGTTATTGGTAATGATGAATCATCCTCCTATTTCAACGAGTTTCAATCTGATTTAATTAGAAAATATAAAATTAATTTTTATGGAACATTGACCAATGAAGAAGAAATTTCGAGGGTAGCGAACAAATGTCAAATCTTTGTTTATCCAGGTGCTGTAGGTTTGTCATTAATACATGCTATGGCCTATGGATTACCCTGTCTAGTTCATTCAAATCGCTTACAACATATGCCAGAAATAGCCGCGTTCAAAAAAGGAATGACAGGACTGACCTTTAAACCAAACGATCCTATAGATTTAGCTATTAATTTATCAGCCATGATGTCTGATCCAAAAACTTTAAATAATATGTCAGAAAATTGTTTAAGGTCAGTTGAAAATGATTTTAATACGACTAAGATGGCCCTAAGGTTTTTTAAGTTTATAAAAGAGTTAGAGTAAATGCATATAATACATACAGTTTCTTCTACGGAAATTTTATTTTCTGGTGTAACTTATTGTGTTAATGAACTTTCTTGTGGGATGGATAGATTAGGAGCAAAAGTTGAGGTTCTCTCTTTGGACACATCAGAAATGTCACGAAAAAGAAAAAAAATTGAGCATAAATTTAGTATAGATTTTGATTACATTCCCCTTCTGAGGAAAACTGGCATTTCTTCTAAAATGAAAAAATATATTACAGATAATAATTCTGATATACTACACACGCATGGTCTTTGGATGTTTCCAAATTGTTATAGAAACCCTCAAGCAAATTTTGTTATCTCTCCACATGGGATGTTGGCGCCAGGTGCACTAAAATTTTCATCAAAAAAAAAGAAAATATTTGATTTTTTATTTCAAAGATCTGCTTTTAAAGATGCTAAACTATTGTTTGCTACTGCTGAAAGTGAATTTGAAGATATTAGGAACTACAGTTTAAAGGCGCCTGTAGCTATAATTCCCAATGGTGTAAATATTCCAAATATTTCTAAAAATAATATATATAAAAATAAAAAAACAGTTCTTTCACTGGGGCGTATACATCCTAAAAAAGGGTTAGATATTTTAATAAAGGCATGGTCAAAAATAGAACCAATTTTCAAAAATTGGGAGTTAAAGATTGTAGGCCCAGATGAAATGGGGCATCAAAAACAACTTGAAGTATTAGTAAAAAAATTAAACTTGCAACGGGTTTTTTTTAATCCTCCAGTTTATGGGATAAAAAAAGATATATTAATATCAAAATGTGATCTTTTTGTTCTTCCATCTAAAAGTGAAAATTTTGCTTTGACAGTTGCAGAAAGCTTGGCACTTGCAGTGCCAGTAATTACTACCAAAGATACTCCTTGGACTGGCCTTAACTTGCACCGTTGTGGTTTTTGGATAGATGGAGGAGAGAAGTCGTTGGTTAAGTCACTAAAATTTGCACTAAGCCTTCCAGACAAAGAGCTTGTTGAAATGGGTAAGAGAGGCAAGAAATGGATGCAAAGAGATTTTTGTTGGGAGAGTATATGTCAAAAGACACTAGAAGCATACATATGGATAAAAAAGAAGTCTAAAAAACCGAGCTTTGTATATTTATAGTTTTAATAAAGTATTTGTTAGATGATTAAAATAGGGGTAAGCATAACTGTAAAAGATGAGTATCTTTTTATAAAAGAATTCATAAATTATTATAAAAAAATTGGTTTTGATAAAATCATTATTTTTGACGATGGTAGCTCAAGGGATTTTTTAAGTAAAATACCTAATGATAAATCTTTAATAATTATCAAGCAGAATAAGAGTTTTGATTTAACTGGAGTAGATTGGTTAGAAAATATTAGAGATCAGTATCATAATAATTTTGACGTAAGAAAAAGATTTAATACATACTACGCTTGTAGATTTTTTAAAAAAAAAGGTTATGACTGGTTATTCAGCTGTGATGTAGACGAATTCATTGGTTCTTTTGAAGATAAATCAAAATTTGATTTAAAAAAAAATTTAAAAAATATTAAAGTTCCGCAGGTTTTGTTTTTAGCAAGAGATGTTGTTGTTAACCCTAATACAAAATTATTCGATAACACAAATTTTAGATCAATTAAGCAATATGAATATTGGTTGGGGAAATTTTATCAGATTGTATTATCAAGATTAAAATCACCCTTGATTGATAAAATTTATAAAGTAATATTTAATTCCATTTTTGGAAAAAAAATAACTTTTATAAGTATTAAAAATTTAAATTATATAATTCCAATTAATCCAAGCTATCTAGGGCATAAATCATTAATTAATTTAAATTTTTTTGATAAAAAAAATTTTAATGTTCATTATTGGGTAGAACCAGGAAGTCATAGAAAATTATCTTATAAAGTACTAGGCGCTTTATATCACTTTGATCTTATAAGTTCTGAATATGTTTATGAAAAATTTAAAAAAAGGAATGATGCTGTAGCCTTTAATGGACCAGCTTATAGAAATATAGTTGAATCAAAAGCAAAAAATCTATCTTTTAGTGATTTTGACAAATTTTATGATGATTATATTAATAACTACAATAAGGTAGATACTATCGAAATAAAACAGATAATGAGAACATTGAAAAATGACCAGCAAACTTAGAAGAAGCTTATTTGTAATAGCTTGGTTTTTTTTGGCTAGGTGGAACCCCAAAGGAACATTATTTTTGTGGAGAAGTTTTATACTAAAATTATTTGGAGCAGAAATAAAAGGAATTGTATATGTATATTCATCTGCCCAAATTTGGGATCCCAAAAACCTTAAAATGTCTGATGGGGCAACATTAGATCAAGATGTGTTTATTTATAATGTTGCACAAATTTCTATAGGTGAAAGAGCTATAATAAGTAGAAATGCCAAATTATGTACTGCCACCCATAACTATAACTCAGAAAATTTTAATCTTATTTCCAAACCTATTATTATAAATAATGATGCTTGGATATGTATGGATGTCTTTGTTGCGCCAGGAATAGAAATTGGATCTTTTGGGATTGCCTTAGCTCGGTCCGTTGTGCTTAATAATATTCCTAAGAATGAAATTCATATTGGTAACCCTGCTAAATTTAAAGCCCAACGTAAAAATATTAAAAGGCAGTATTAATGTCAGCGGACTTTGATTTTATTGTTATTGGATCAGGCGTTTTAGGTTGTTTAGCTTATGACTTCTTGGCCTCAAGAAATAGCAATGTTTTATTAATATCAGAAGAAAACTATTCTGAAGGTGATAACCACATTACTCAAACTGGCATTCAAAACTATTCTGGTGTTTCAATGGGAAGAAAAAAGGGTCTTGGGGGCACTTCTCAATTATGGGGAGGGGCCATGAATGTTAATTATGAAAAAGAATTTATTGAAAAGTGTCAAACGGATACAATTAATTTTAATATTGAAAAAACAAGAATTTTTGATTTTTTTGGTATTACAAATCTCAAATCAAATACAAAGAAGAAAATTTATAGTTCAAAAAAATATACTATTTATGAAGAAGAAGTGGTCTGGCCAAGTTTTGCAAAAAGAAATGTATTTGAAAATATTAGAAAGAAATACCAAGACCATCTTAATCTAAAAATTGGATCTTATAAAAAAGTAGAAAAAGAAGGTGAAATATTTCGTGTTTTTATTCAAACAGAAACTAATAATTTAGACACATTTTCTTGTAAGAAGGTTATTTTTTGCATGGGTTTCTTAGAGAATATTGGTGCTCAATTGAAGAATCAGGAAATTTATAAATTTAAAGAACATATTAGCTCAAAAATAGGTGTTATAAGTAACACTGAAAATTTTCCTTTATCTTCTTCTTTATTATATAAAATGAACTATTTTAAAACAAAACGTTACGAAATTTTTGACAATGAACAAAGAAAAAGTATAGGTTTCCTTCATCTATCTAGTTCCAAAAGTGAATTTTTACTAAAATTCAGAGAGTTATTAATATGTTTACAATCTCTTAAAGTTCCTCCTATAAAATTGATATATGATGTAATAAAACTATCCTATCAAATTTTTCCTATTCTCAAAAACATGCTTTTGAATGATGGTGATATTTCAAACAAAAAGAGCAAATCTTTCATCCATCTTGTTATTGATAAGGAAGATGAGTCCTATATAAAAAAATCCAGCCATCAGTTAGAAATTGATTGGAATATTTCAGAAGTTGATATTCAAACTTATAATAAATTAAAGCTAGAAATGAATGCTGTAATAAAGATTTTAATTGATCAATCATCTCCTAGCCCTAAGTCTTATTTTTCATTAAAGACTGTCATGCCTCGAGAAATTTTTCATCCGTTTTCAAGTCATGAGAAACAAAATTGGAAGGTTTCTGATTATATATGGTCAGGTACACATGCTTTAGAACAATTGGGTTCACTGAGTCCAACGGTTGCTTCGCATTTCTTAAAAATGAAGGAGTATGAAAATGCAAGAAAAAATATGTGCAATTATTCTAACAAAAAATGAAGCCATACATTTAAGGCGTGTTTTAGACCAAATTTCAAAGTTAGTGAATCACATTCTTATAGTGGATTCTGGATCTGATGATGAAACAATTACAATTGTTGGAGAATATAACTGTGAATTAATAAGAAAAGAGTGGAAGAATTATTCAACTCAATTCAATTTTGGAATTGAACACGTTAAATCTAAATGTGAATGGATTTTGAGGATTGACGCTGATGAGTATTTTGAAGATTTTAATACCATAACAAGCATTATTAAAAACATCAATTTTGGAAAATATAAAGGTATTAATGGAATATCTTTAAATAGAAAAATGCAATTTTTAGGGCACACAATTAAATTTGGAGGGGTTTTCCCAATTCAAGTTGTAAGATTATTTAGAACAAAAAATGGATTATGTGAAAACAGATGGATGGACGAACACATTATTGTTGACGGTAAAATCATCCATGAAAATGCGATGATTGTTGACGACAATAAAAGAGGATTTGAATTCTGGTTAAACAAACATGTCGGTTATGCAAAAAGAGAGGCAGTTGACATGTTGTTTATTGAATATGGTTTTATAAGTCAAAACAAAGGAATAAATAATGCTTTGGAAGCAGGAAAAAAACGAGTAATTAAAGAAAAATATTATAGTAAATTACCATTGTTTATTCGACCTTGTTTGTATTTTCTTTATAGATACTTAATTCGTTTGGGCTTTATAGATGGGAAAATGGGTTTTCTTTTCCATTTTTTCCACGCTTTGTGGTATAGATTAGTAGTAGATTTATTCATTTATAGGGTAAAGTTAGCTGCGAATAAATATGATATTAGCATAAAGCTTGCTATCAAAAAGGTATTATATATTGAAGCTTAACCTCAGTATTATAATTTGTACTAAAAATTCAGCACAAACTATTATTTCATGTTTGAATAGTTCTTTAGTGCTACTAAAAGCAGGTGCAGAATTAATAGTAGTTGACAGTTGCAGTAATGATAAAACTATAAAATACCTTTTAGAATTCTTAAAAAAAAATAATATTTTATATTATAAAATTATCACCCAATTGAATAATGGTTTGTACAAAGCTTTCAACCAAGGAATTGAAAATACAAGTAGAAATAAAATTCTTTTCTTACACAGTGATGATACTTTAAAAAATACTCACAGTTTAATTCTTGATACAAAAAAATCTAATGCAGATGTAATTTTTTATGGGGTAGAAATTGAAGGCACTTTGTTTAGAAGAAAATGGCATCTAAAGAATCTAATTTCTATCAATATTAACTCTATGTTATTACCTCCGCACACAGGAATTTTAGTCTCTAGGGATGTTTACTCTAAAATTGGAAAATTTAATACTGATTATGAAATTGCTGGAGACTTTGACTGGATGTTAAGACTTTTAAGCAGTAGCAATATATCTTTTAGCTTTTCAAGTGAAATTACTTACGTGATGAAGTCAGGTGGTGTAAGTAATTCTGGTATTATTTCTGAAATTAAAAAGTTTCTCGAAGATGTAAAAGTATTAATATCTCTTGGTTTTAAGTTTGCTATATATAAAGTTTTAAGAAAAAAAATCAGTAAACTACATCAACTTAAAAGAATATAAAATGGATTTTTTTTATACTTCAGGTCTTTTTTTGAAATTAAGAAAAATTGGTCGTCACCTTGGTATAAACAAATTTATTAGAAACATAGTAGATATAAATGGTTATCAATATGATTTTGATCATATGATGATTAATTCTCTTAGAAAAGGTGATATTTTCTGGGATGTAGGGAGTAATCATGGTGAATTAGTCAAAAAGGCAAAATATTCTTTAGGCAAAGATATTTACTGCATTGCATTTGAACCCCATCCAATTTTATCAAAGAACTTAAAAAAACTTAACTTTAAAAATTATCAAGTGGTAAATGTTGCTTTAAGCAATAAAGTTGGTGATGCGGAATTTACCTTTGGATCAGATTTATTACAAACCACTGGAAGAATTATTTATGATAGAAAGAATTCAAAAACAACTAAGGTAAATGTTATAGACATAGACTATGCTCTAAATGTTTTAAATTTAAAAAATCCAAATGTTATAAAAATTGACGTTGAAGGACATGAATATGAGGTTTTAAGCTCAATCTTGTCTAACATAAATAAGCTAAATAAATTACGTGCTATTTACGTAGAAATTCACATGACAATTTTAGATAAAAGGAAATTAAGTTTTGAAATGAATAAATTAATTACAAAATTTAAATTAGAAACAAAATTTAAACAAAATTGGCTTGATTTATCACATTTTATATTGGAGAGGTAGATGCGCAAAATATTTGGAACAGCCTCTTTGCATTGGTTAAGTAATAAGTATCGTGATAGAATAATATATACGGCTCTGAATAATGGGTTTTCACAGTTTGATACTGCAGGTGTATATGGACTAGGAGCTACGAACAAATATCTTGGAAGTCTTGGTTTATCAAGAGATGTTCAATTTTCTGCAAAAATTGGATTAACATCAAGTAAAACCTTTAGTTCATTTAGAACGGAGATTTTACTGAGAAAAATAATTTTATATAGAACTTCAAAAATAAGAATAGATAATTGCTATTCTAATTGGCAGCGTCAATTTGAAGCGCAAATGACAGACTTAGGTGTATCAAAGTTCCAAAGATTACTATTACATGAAAGATATTTAACTAATGATTTGTGGAAATTATTTGAGAAATTTATAAATGAATATAAAGATCATTTCCAAGAGTATGGTGTGTCTACAAATTGGCACATACTTTCCCCAACCCTAAAAGATTCTTATAATAAAAATTTAATAATACAAACTACACCTGATATACTAATTGATAATAAATTAGATAAATTTAAGAAAATAACACTTTATGGTATATCCCAAAAATATAATGATATAAAATATATGAATAAAAGCAAAAAAATAGATGGAGTGATATATTTTTCATCTAAAATTTCAAGAATTGAAAATTTTTTACAAATAAATTAGAACTATAGTTCAAAAAATAGAAGAACTCTAGAAGTTCATGATTAAAATAATTAAACATAAGCTGACACTCATTATTACAATAGATACACTTTGACTCAAAAATTAGATTACATAAATTGGTTTTTAAAAATTACTTGTTTAGGGCGGTTTTAAAATGCATCTAAAATTGAAAGAGTTTATAAAGCCATGGGCTCTTTTGTGCTTAAATTTAGGTTTTGATCCGAGAAAATTATTTTCATTACGGCATTTAAAAAAATACATAAAAGACAAAAGTCAATGGCTTAAACAAGGTGGAAAAATTACTAAAAGTCATATGATACTTTCAGATTATTCAGATAATGCAGGCAGCCATAAAGGGCACTACTTTCATCAGGATCTATTAGTTGCAAAATTTATTTATGAAGAAAATCCAAAGCGACATATTGATATAGCGTCGCGTATTGATGGCTTTGTGGCTCACGTTGCCTCATATAGAAAAATTGAGGTTTTTGATATTCGTCCTATACCAAAATCTGAACACGAAAATATAATATTTAGGCAGGTAGACTTAATGGAACAACAAGAGTTGGGGAATGCTGATTCAGTATCTTGTCTTCACGCAATTGAGCATTTTGGCTTAGGAAGATATTCGGATAAAATTGATATAGAGGGTCACAATAAAGGGATAGCAAATTTAGTGAAATTAGTTTCAAAGGGTGGCAGATTATATATCAGCTTTCCTATTGGTAAAAGAGATGAAGTTCACTTCAATGCTCACAGAGTTTTTAATTTGAATAGTATATTTAAACATCCCTCTATAAGTAAATATATGAAACTAGTTAGATTTGACTATGTCGACGAAAATGGCGATCTTCATTTAAATTCAAATATGATTGACGTAAAGATTGAAACAAGGTTTGGATGTGGTATTTATACGTTTGAAAAGGTAATCAGATGAGTGATCACTCGAATATTTTAAATACTCTTCTAATTTTTTCAGTCTCTTTTTTTGTAACTATTATTTTTATTTTTGTATTAAGACCTTTTTCAAAGAAATTTAAAATAATAGATGAACCATCTGAACGAAAAGTTCATAAAGGCAAAATTCCTTTAATAGGGGGTATATCGATCTTTTTCGGTGTATACATATCTATATTTGGTCAACTTATAGATAATAATATATTTCTAGGTTATATGCTTAGCGCTTTTCTCATTTTATTGCTTGGATTTATAGATGACTGCCATCCTCTATCTGCAAAAGTTAGAATTTTAATACAAATTATTATCGTTACTTCAGTGGTATTGTTTACTAAACTAAAATTTGAAACAATTGGTCACTCTTTTGGTTTCGATAAACAAATTGATTTAGGATTATTTTCATACCCCATTACCATTTTAGGGTTGGTTTTTGTTACCAATGCATTTAATCTAATGGATGGAGCGGATGGAATAGCAGGAAGCTTAGCAATTTTAGCACTTATTGGAATTAATTTTAACAAGTTAATTGCTATGGATTATAATTTCAACTTTCTATCAGTTGCCATATTTGCAGGTCTTTTACCCTATTTATGGTTTAACATCTTTAGTCAAGCTAAAAAGAAAATTTTCCTTGGGGACAGCGGTAGTTTGTTTCTAGGTTATTCAATAGCATTTTTATTATTGTATGAAACTCAAGTACAAAACAATATATCGCCACCTTTTGCTTTATGGATAATTGCAATTCCAGTATTTGATACAATTTCAGTAATGGCTTATAGATTAAATAATTATCAATCATTATTTATTCCAGATAGAAACCATTTACATCATTTTTTACTAACATTGTTTCTAAGTAATACAAAAGTTCTGTTAGGCATAATAGGTTCTGGGTTGTTTTTATTATTAATTGCATTCTTTTTGGAAAAATATGCTCAACCAATAAGTTTTTATATTTTTTTATTATTTTTAATTTTTTATCTGTGGATAAGAGTATTTTCAAAATTTTCAAAAATTTAATATTTAATGTTAATAATTTATTTAATAATATATTTAAATGATTAATTTATAATTAGTAATCTGGGAAAACCATTTAATGAATTATAATTTGAAAGTTCTGGAAAAGTCTGATATTTCCTCTTTAACTAATTTATTCAATAGCCTATTTTTAACTAAAAAAAAAATTAATTTTTTTTTATGGCAAAGTTATAATTATTATTTAGATGATTTTATTATTTTAGGTGCATTTTACAAAAAAAATCTGATTGGCTCTTTTGGTTTGCAAAAAAAATATGATAAAAAAATTAAAAATGCTTATATGGCTCATTGGCCAGCTGTTCACACAAAATATCAATCTATAGGAATTTTTAATAGATTAGTTTCACATGTCCTCGATATTAAAGAGATTGACTTCATTTATAATTTTTTTCCGATTAAAACTTTTGACTCTATTCAAAAAATAATGGACTTGAAATCAAAAATAATTGATGAGTTTCAAATTGGTATAGATTTTTATGATTGTTACTTTTCTCCAATTAATTTTAAATTATCTAAAAACTTTAATCAAATTTATACTCACAATAGCATAAAGAAAAAAAATAGATCTTTTTATTATAATCGTGCATATAGAAAATGGCGATACAAAGAACATCCTATATATGATTATTCCATTTTTCGTGTTTCTAATAATGAATTTATTATTTTTAAAGTTTTTAATGATATTAATACTTACATAGATATAATGGAAATAAGTGTTGACCTTAAAAAGATGAAAAAAAACAAAAACATAATAATTGCTTTTTTAAATTTTATTAAAACAAAATATAATAAAAGTGTTATTAATTTGTGGTCAATAGAAAACATTTATTTTAATGAAATGTTGTTATCATTAGGCTTTAAAAAAATTAACTCAAAGCATGTATTTGGATATAGGTTTTTTAATGACAATAAAATAAAACTTGAATGGATAGTTCAAAAAAATGACTCTCAAAAATTTTAATATTTTGATTTATAGTAAGTTAAAAATTGATAGATAACAAGCATAAGAATTGCTAGTTAAAACTCAATTTTTTAATCAAATGCAGGAGGAATTATAATAGGAAAGGTTGCTTTAGTTACTGGTTCGTCTGGGTTTGTTGGCTTTCATTTAAGCAGTCTTTTGCTGTCACATGATTGGAAAGTTTTAGGGTTAGACTCTATGAACAATTATTATGATGTAGGTCTTAAAAAAAGTAGATTAAAAAAACTGAACGCAAATTCAAATTTTTATAATTACAAAGGTAAAATTGAGAACATTAAATTATTAGAAAATATTTTTTCTAAACATAAACCTAATGTGGTAATACATTTAGCAGCACAAGCAGGTGTTAGATATTCAATAAATAATCCTTTTTCATATGTTGAGTCCAACCTGATTGGAACTTTTAGAATTCTTGAAATAGCAAGAAAATATAAGCCATCACACTTACTTATAGCTTCAACATCTTCAGTTTATGGGTCTAATAAAAATATTCCATTTAATGAATGTGATAACACAAACTCGCCACTATCATTTTATGCTGCTACAAAAATATCAAATGAGTCTATGGCACATTCTTATTCACATTTATTTAACATACCAGTTACAATATTTAGATTTTTTACAGTTTATGGACCTTGGGGTAGACCTGATATGTCTTATTTCAAATTTACAAAAAATATTTTTTCAGATAAACCAATCGACGTTTATAATCAGGGTAATATGGTAAGAGATTTCACTTATATAAGTGACTTAGTTAGAGCAATTTTTCTTTTAATACCTATAATTCCTAAAAATTTATTGGGCACAAAGAAAAATATTATGAATGACAGCATTTCTAACGTTGCACCCTATAGGGTTGTTAATATTGGTAATTCCAAACCAGTAAATTTACTTGATTTCATTAGTGAATTAGAAAAAGTTATTGGTAAAATTTCTAAGAAAAACTTTTTAGGAATGCAAGATGGTGATGTTCATACGACGTATAGTGATATTGAATTACTCAAATCACTCACAGGATTTAGTCCAAAAACAACTCTTCATGATGGAATTTCTGAATTTATAAAATGGTACAAATCTTATTACTTATAGGTATGACAATAAATTAAAATTTTAATAAAAGTTTATTTGGATTATCCAAAACTTTTTATCAATTCTAATAATGATGTTATTAACTTTTTAGTATCATCAATAATTTTTACAATTTTTTAAAATTAAAGATTAGTTGATTTCACACTTAATTAACTCTTATTTGCGAAATATTAAATGATTCAATATTTATATCTAGATTAAATAATTGTTACGATAATAAATTATTAATATTGTTCAAGTGGTTCTAGAAATTTTTTTAATCTACGATGTTTGGAAAAATAATAAGAACCGTCTAACGTGTGATGTCCATAATCGTAGAAATTTTTACGTAAATTCTCTTCGACAGCATCACAAATCTCTAAATCAACGTCACATATATAATCCATTCTATTTAGTGTGGGTATTTGATAGTTATTTGCAATTTTCGATAGCTCTCTATTTATTGTCATAATCTTATTATTCTTATCAGACTTATAGTAATTATAGTAAGCCTGATTTATTTTACGGGATAACTCTGCTATCCCTAACTTTGAATTCTGGAGAACTATTTTATCAATCAAAGTTAATCCGGATGCTTTTCCAGGAAACTCAAAAATATTTTCTATTAATAATATTTTTTTTTCCTCAGACAGCACTCTTTGAATGATTTTTGGTAATGCAATAATATCATTTGGGTAGTACCTACTAGTAACAACTATATGGCTAGCGGCTTGATAATTTTTTGATTGCCAAAATTTATGTGTTTCATCAAGTTCGCTAAGCTGAACACCAAATCTTGCAACTTGATTATTCGACAAAAAGCTTTCGCTATGCTTCAGCACATTGAACATGTCTTTTGAATGGGAATTGCCGACTAAAAGAATTTTTCTCTTTTGATCTGATAGGTCAAACCATAGTTCCTGATCAAAGGGATTGTTGGTGACTCCGTACTTTGAGTTATTTGACATTTTTCTTAGAACATCCCAAGATTCTCTTTGGAGCCGTGCATTATCTACAATATAATCACCTAAATTCGAACTATAGAGAACGCTGAGGGGATTAAATTTTCCAGAGTTTAAATCTGATGATTTAAGATGTCCAATAATCCCTACGTTCAAAAATAATAAAAGACTAAGAGCAGAAAAAATAAATATTTTTTTTGAATCTATATTTTGTTTTTTTCTAAAGTATAACTCAATGTATCGCCAAGAGAAGTAAGCTAATACTAATGTTAATGCAAATAGAATTACCATTAACTTAGGTGATGGCTGTTCTAATTGACTAATTTTTGCAAATGCAAATAATGGTTGATGCCAAAGATAGGCAGAGTAGCTTATTAAACCAATGCTAACAAATATTTTAGTGCTTAAAATTTTTGCAGCTAAGGTTTCCTTCTCAGCATATAATATCAATAATACCACACCTAAAACTGGCAAAAGGGCATATACGCTTGGGAATGGAATACTGTCATCAAATGCAAAGATAGAACAGATAATTGCTGCTAAACCAAGTAGGGCTAGAGGATTATTTTTCTTTAGGCCTCTTTTCTGGACTATAAACGCTGAAATAGAGCCAGCTAACAACTCCCAAGCACGCGTTGGAGCAAAATAAAAGTTAGCAATTGGAAAATTTCTCCTTCCCCATTCGCTTAACAAAAAGCTCAATGTTGCCATTAGAATAATCATCCAAAAAACCCTATTCCTACCAAAGCGCCAAGACATGATTAGAAAGATAGGAAATAACACGTAAAACTGTTCTTCAACAGCCAAGCTCCAAGTGTGTAACATAGGTTTTTCTTCAGCTTCAGCTGCAAAGTAATTGCTTTCTCGCCAGAAAAGTATGTTTGCAGCAAACAAGCTAACTGCTACAAGACTTTGCGAAAAGTCCTTCATTTGATCTGGCAACATCCAAATCCAAGCTAAAGGAATACACACAAGCATTACGAAGGATAGGGCTGGCAATATTCTTCGTGCGCGTCTTTCATAGAAATTTATAATGCTGAAGCTTTTGTTCTCAATATCTTCAATTATAATTGTGGTAATCAAATAGCCACTTATTACAAAGAATACATCGACGCCTACAAATCCTCCACTAAATAAATTAAATCCAGCATGGAAAAGTATTACAGGAATAACGGCAAGTGCTCGTAAGCCATCTATTTCAGGGCGATATTTCAAATTAACAATTCTTTTCGTATTTTTGAGTTATAATAATTATATCAATATTTATACATCAATTTTATAAAAAAATTTACAAAATATAATTTATCTAAAAACGCAAACAATTGAATAAACAATTAATTTTGATTTTTTTTACTTAATTTCAAAGATATCAAATCGTTGACTTTACGTTAAAATAGAGTAATTTTATGTAATTAAACTTAAAAAAAAAATTTAAAATCTTTTCACAACACTAATTTTTCTTTTTTAAAAACAGAAATATGAAGATTTATATAGATAAAATTGAAGCTCTTGTTTTTGACTTTGACGGCGTAATAACAAATAACTTAGTTCATTTAGATCAAAATGGAATAGAAACTGTTACATGTAGCAGATCAGACGGATTAGCTTTTGACGCTTTACGTAAATTAAACAAACCTTGTTTTATTCTTTCTACCGAAAAGAATCCAACTGTAACTGCGAGAGCCAATAAATTGAAAATTCCAGCTATTCAAGGGGTTTGTGATAAGGTGAATGTTATTAAAAACCTTGCACGCAAAAATAATTTTGACCTAAAAAATATATTATATATGGGTAATGATTTAAATGACTTTCATGTTATGAAAGTTTGTGGGTATTCAGTTTGTCCATTAGACAGCCACTTTAGAATAAAAGAAATTTCTGATATTGTTCTAAAAACAAACGGTGGTGAAGGTGTGGTTAGATGTTTATTAGAAAATATTTTTAATCTAGACTTAGTTAAAATTTTATACGAAAATTGAAAGGTAAATTATGTCAATTATTATTACTGCTGAGATCGGAATAAACCATAATGGTGATATGTCTATTTGCAAACAACTCATAGATGCTGCTGTTGAAGCTGGTGCAGACTGCGTTAAATTTCAAAAAAGAGATATAAATAAAGTTTACACAAAAGATTATTTAGATTCTTCAAGAGAAAGTCCATGGGGTAGCACACAAAGAGAGCAAAAGGCAGGCCTAGAATTTAATGCTGAACAATATCATGAGATCGAAGCATATTGCCAAAAAAAGAAGATTGAATGGTATGCGAGTGCTTGGGATCTGAATTCACAAAAATTTTTACGCCAATTCAATTCAAAATATAACAAAGTTGCTTCTGCAATGATTGTTTATACAGAATTATTAGAAGAAATAGCCAGCGAAGGTAAACATACTTTTATATCAACTGGAATGACAAAATATGAAGATATTGAGAAAGCTGTTGATATTTTTAATTATGCCAAATGTCCTTTTGAATTAATGCACACTGTATCCACATATCCAATGAATCCTAAAGATGCAAATTTACAAATGATAAACACATTAAAAGCAAGATTTAATTGTAATGTTGGCTATAGTGGACACGAAGTAGGTCTTGCTATCTCTTATGCTGCAACTGCATTAGGAATATCTTCATTAGAAAGACATATAACATTGGACCGATCAATGTATGGATCAGATCAATCTGCATCTATTGAACCGGCTGGCTTTAAGCATTTGGTAGGAGCAGTTAGAAAAATTGAAACTGCCATGGGAGACGGTGTTAAGAGAATTTATGAAGCAGAAAAACCCATTGCAGAAAATTTAAGACAGCATTTGAGTTGGCAAAGATAATCTTTAATATGTATCAAAAAGATATTATAGCTCTAATTCCTGCTAGATCAGGATCCAAAGGTTTAAAAGATAAAAACATACTTCCTATTAACGGACATCCTTTAGTAGCATACAGTATAGTCGCAGCTAATCAGTGTAAGTTAATTAATGAAGTTTACATAACTACAGATTCTGAAAAATATTCAACTATAGCTAAAGCTTATGGTGCTGTGGTTCCCTTCTTAAGACCTTTGGATATTTCACAAGATATGAGTACTGACAAAGAATTTTTTCAGCATTTTAACGAATGGTGCAAAAAAAAAAGAAAAAAAATCCCTGAAATGATCGTACAGCTTAGGCCATCTTCACCTTTTAGAGATTTCAAGTTAATAGATACAGCAATTCAAAACCTTATTCATAATCCTGAGGCAACTGCTTTGCGTTCGTGTCAAAATACAACACTAACTCCATATAAAATGTTTTTTAATAATTCAGGCTATATGGAGCCATGTATGGTTGATAAATCTTATGTGGAATCATACAACCAACCTAGACAGATATTTCCAAACACATACTTACCAAATGGATATGTTGACATAGTACGACCTGAAGTTCTGTCTAACACTGGATTGCTTCATGGAAATAGGATTTTATTGTATTTAACCCCTCCAATTCCTGATATTGATGCAATAGACGATTACAAGACTGCAAAACAACTTGCTAGACGAAAGAAATATTTGAGTTTAAAAGAGGCATTAGATAAACATAAATCATGAGCATATTTTCAGTAGGCATCATGCAAGGCCGTTTATTTCCAAAATATCTTGATCAACTTCAAGTGTTTCCCATAAATACTTGGCAAGAAGAATTTGATATGGCTAAAAATATTGGATTTGAGCATATTGAATTACTATGGGATAGTAAAAAAGAAATAAAGAGTGCAACTGGTCTAACAGAATTTGTAATTGATAAATCAAAATTACCTACTTTATCTATGTGTGTTGATAGTATTTGTAGATATATTTTATTAGAGGATATTTTAAGTGAAATTTTGGATGTGATTGACACTTTTAAATCAAATACACCCCCAATTTTAGTAATACCCTTATTGGGTAAAGCTGAAATAAAAACAGTTAATAGATTAAAAGAATTAATTATTAAACTTAACAACAATGAATTAATAAATTTAATAAAAAAATATAAGATAAAACTTGCATTAGAACTTGACATGCCTGCAAAGAGTATTACTGAGGCCTTAAAAGTGGACAACCACGAATGCATTGGGATTTGTATTGATAGTGGAAATTTGTGGTATTACTCTTCCAACCCAATTAACGATATTTATCTTCTTTCTGCTAAAATAATTCATGTGCACTTAAAAGATAAAGATAAAAAAGGAAATAATGTACTACTCGGTAAAGGTATGGTAAATTTTATAGAGTTTTGTAATGTTTTAAAAAATATAAATTACTCAGGGATAGTAACATTAGAAACTAAATATTTTACAGACCCTCTAAATGAGGCAAAAAAAAATCTTCAATATTTTAATGAGGTTTACAGATAGAATTAAAAATTTTATTTATAGGCTTAGGCTCTATTGGACAAAGACACTTACAAAATATTCAATCCTTATATGGTAAAAATGTTAAATGCTTTGCTGTTAGGAACACTTCTCATAATAATTATATCAAAGATGGAATTGCAACTCCTGTTAAAGATTTGAATCAATTTTATCAGATTTGTGTTTTTAAAACTCTTGAGTCTGCATTCAGTGAACATAAGTATGATGCTGTATTTATTACGAACCCATCAGCAATGCATTTAAATATAGTACTAAATTGTTTAGCTTATAAAACTAATATTTTCGTAGAAAAACCTTTATGTGTTTCTTTTGAAGAGGCGAAAAGAATAAATGATAAATTTAAAAATACTGATAGCATTCTATATGTTGGCTATCAAACTCATTTCGATCCAGTTTTCAACCAAGTGAAAAATTTGACAAGTAAAAAAAAATTGGGAGATGTAGTAAGTGTACGATTTGAATGGTGTACATTTTTACCAGATCATCATAAATATGAAAATTATAGAAAAGGGTATGCGGCAAGACGTGATCTTGGTGGTGGAGTTATGCTTGGATTAAGTCATGAAATTGATGCTATTATAAGTTTATTTGGAATGCCAAATACAGTTAAAGCGATAGAAACAAAGAATAAAAAATTAGATATAAATGCAGATGACACTGTCATGGTATTATTTGGATACTCTCAAAAAAATCAGAAATTTCCCTTAAGCCTAATATTATCTTATTCACAAGTTTTTGAAACTCGAAATTTTAAAATCCAATTCGAAGATGGATTGATTGATTGTGATTTAAATAAAGGGACATTAAGTGTCATAGACAGACGTAATTTATATACCTCGCAGACATTTGATTCAAATTTGTCTAGAAATGACATCTTTCTTGCTCAGACCAAAAATTTCATGAATGCGGTAATTAACAAAGATACTTCTATAATAAATATTGACAAATCGTTGGATGTTCTAAATCTTATTGATAAAATAAGACAAGAGTTAAAGTAATTGAAAAACTATTTGACCACATATTATTCTGAGGAAAAAAGACCAAAGACGAATTATCCAGTTAAACTTATTGAGTATTTAATAAATAAATATTTTAATTCTTCACATGAAAAAGTCTTAGACATTGCTTGTGGTAGAGGAGATCAGCTTAAGGCATTTTCATTGCTTGGCAAGAAAGCAACTGGACTTGATAGAGACACAGATGCAATTAAAATGTGTGCACCTAATGATGTAATTATATGTGATATTAGTAAAAGCGGTATACCAATCCCTGATTCAAGCTTTGATGTAGTTTTTAATAAATCAATTATAGAACATCTGCATAATCCAGAAACTTTACTTGAAGAGGGCCATCGAATTCTTCGAAAAGATGGTCTAATAATTACAATGTGTCCAAGCTGGGTTCATAGTGGTTGGGGACCATTTTACCAAGATCATACTCATGTCACACCTTTTACTATTCCATCATTGCGTGACATTCACATAAAATGTGGTTATCAAATTATTGAAGTTTGCAATTTTCGTCAGTTACCTTTGATTTGGAAATATCCTTGGTTAATAATATTCACAGAAATTATTAGAAAACTTCCAATTCCTTTTAAACCACAACATCAGATCGCTTTCAGTGGAAGTTTAAATAAAATTATAAGATTTAGCAATGAAGTTATGTTACTTTGTGTTGCCAGAAAGGTTTGAATATGCATCAAGATAAACTATGGGAAAGTTTTAACAATTTACTAATGAGTAATGATGTTGATCGAATACGTAAATTATTATCTCGATACGAGCTATTTAAAAAAACATTAGACGTTCCAGGATCAATTGTTGAGTGTGGTGTTTTTAAAGGGGCTGGCTGGTTTTATTGGTTAAAGCTATTGAGTATTTTTGCTCCTGGCGAACGAAAATTTGTATATGGTTTTGATACATTTAGCGGATTTTCTGAAAATTTGTTAGATTATGAAAAAAAATCAGCAAAATCATTTGTTGAGGAAGCAAACTTCAAAGGTATAAATCCCGAAGACTTACTTTCGTATGCTACTGATTGTGGATTTAATAATGGAAGACTAATATCTGGAGAAGTCACTGACACGATTCCAGAGTTTGTAAAGAGCAATCAAGGTATTAGATTTTCATTAGTTAATTTGGACTTTGATACTTACGCGGGTACGAAGGTTGTTTTAGAAGAGTTGGCACCCCTAATTTCTCCTGGTGGTATTATTATTCTTGATGAATATGGCAAAGAAGGTTGGGGTGAATCAGATGCAGTAGATGATTATGTGCATAAGTTAGGGCTTGAAATTAAATCTGTTCGTTATTCTTCTCAGCCTAGTGCATATATTCAAATTCCCAAATCATGAATAAGTTTAAAGAACTATTCAGTTTAGAAAACAAAGTGATAGTAATTACTGGTGCTTTAGGTTTACTAGGTAGAAAACACGCCGAAGCTGTTGCATACTCTGGGGGTACGCCAATTTTAATAGATTTATCACAAAAAAAGGTTGATAAGTTAGCGATAGAGCTTAACGAAAAATACAAAGTTCAGTCAATGGGCTTTTCAATTGATATAACTAATGAAAAATCTATTAAAGATAACTCTCACTTTTTAATAAATAAATTTGGTAATATTGATGGACTAGTAAATAACGCAGCTAACAATCCCAAAATGGAGGAAGGATCTATCAAGAATTTTTCTCGACTAGAAAATTTTGATTTACATGTTTGGAATAATGATATTGCTGTAGGTTTAACCGGTGCCTTTATTTGTGCAAAGTACTATGGTTTTCAAATTTCTAAGAACCCTATTGGAGGATCAATAGTAAATATTTCATCTGATTTAGGTTTAATTGCTCCAGATCAAAGATTGTATAGAAAAGAAGGGGTTTCTGAGGATGAACAAGATGTTAAACCGGTAACTTATTCTGTAATTAAGTCTGGATTAATAGGTTTGACAAAATATATTGCAACATATTGGCCAGATAAGAATGTTCGGTGTAATGCTATTTGTCCAGGCGGAGTAGAAAATGGACAATCTGAACAATTTGTTAAGGATATAAGTTTTAGAATTCCAATGGGAAGAATGGCCAAGGATAATGAATATCAGGGAACTTTAGTGTGGATGTTAAGCGATGCTTCAAGTTACCTAAATGGAGCTGTTGTTCCCATAGATGGAGGTCGAACTGTTTTATAGATTACAAGGTATTGGATTAAATCTATTGATAATATGAATACAAATTGCAACATCTTTATTCCTAGAAATATATATTCTTTATTTTTAATTTTGTCGAAAAAAAAAAATACTGAAAATGACGATTATATAATAGTGAATAGTCATGAAGCATATGCTCGTAACTTTCCAGAAAATATAATAAAACTTTTAAAGAAAAAAAAATTTAAAATTATTTTTACTAACAAAAGTTTTTTATTCAAAAATATCGATAATCCAGCAGTTTCTTATTTAGAAAGATTTTTTAAAATTAATTTTTTTAAAAATTTAAATTATATCTCTAATAAAATTCTAGATGAAAAATACGAAGAATTTAGTGATATAAACTTTTACAATTACAATAATATAAATTTATATTTTGGATCAGATTTACTATATTATAGTAATTTGTGTAAAAAATATAAAAATGTAAATTTGTTTTTCTTAGAGCATGGAGCAGGCAATTTCTTCAATATGTTACAACACAACTGTGTTCGTAATAATAATTTAAAAGAAATTCTTATGATCTTTTTTAGATCTGTTTTTTTTAAAATGAGGGGTGTTTATCTTCCACGTTCAACGTTTTATTTTGGTATTTGTGGACATGTTTTTAAAATAAAGTATTTAGAATATGATTATTACAAAATTGCATTCATAAAATCTGATCTTGAAAAAGGTTTTAAAGAAATTTTTAATTTTTATCAAAATCAATTAAAAACATTAAAGTATTATAAAAAAAATAATTATATCTTCTTGAATATTCCGTATCATTATACAAAAAATACCTACAAAAAATATTTAAATTATTTTTGTAAAAATGTAAGATATGAAAAAAATGTCATTGTTTTAGTTAACGTACACGTTGGTTATGACAAGAATGAATATATAAAAATTCTTATCAAAACTTTAATATCAAATAATATAAAATATTATTTGCTGAGTGGAAGTAGTTCCAATTTTCCAGCAGAAATAATATTGAAGTACTTCAATGTAAATGAAATTTATTCAGGATATTCATCTTTGTTGTTTACATCATTTTATCTTTTTAGAGAAAAGATTAAGATTAATGCTATTTTTTCAAATGCAATTATGAAGAGATATAAAAATTTATTAGAACTGAACGCAGTCTCTGCAGACTTTATAAAAAAGAAATTTGTTAATAAGAACGTTAATTTCATTGATCTTGATTTGATTAATTGACCTTTTCCTTATAAAACAAATGTTGTAATAGAAAACATCATTATAATTTTAATAAAAGATAAAAAATTATAGAAATAATTAGCTTAGAAAATACCTTATTATGAAAAAAGCATTAATAACAGGAATAACAGGACAAGATGGATCTTATCTAGCACAATTTTTAATTGAAAAAGGATACGAAGTTCATGGTATAAAACGAAGAAGTTCATTGATTAATACTGCTAGAATTGATCATTTATATCAGCACCCACATGAACAAAGTCGTAAATTTATTTTACACCATGGAGATTTAACAGATTCAACATCTTTAATTAGGATTATTCAAGAAATTCAACCAGATGAAATTTATAATTTAGCAGCGCAAAGTCATGTTGCTGTGTCATTTGAAGAACCTGAATATACAGCTAACTCAGATGCTTTAGGAGCACTTAGAATATTAGAAGCTATTCGTATTTTAAAATTAGAAAATAGAACTAAATATTATCAAGCTTCAACATCTGAATTATATGGAGCTGTTCAAGAAACACCGCAAACAGAGTACACACCATTTTATCCTAGAAGTCCATATGCGGTTGCAAAACTTTATGCATATTGGATAACTATAAACTATAGAGAGGCTTATGGCATTTATGCTTGTAATGGAATTTTATTTAATCACGAAAGTCCTGTTCGTGGTGAAACATTTGTAACGAGAAAAATTACCAAAGCTTTAGCTCGTATAAAGTTAGGAATTCAAGAAGTACTTTATCTTGGAAATCTGAATGCATTGCGAGATTGGGGTCATGCCAAAGATTTTGTTGAAGCACAATGGTTGATGTTACAACAAAAAAAACCAGAAGACTTTGTCATTGCAACTGGTAAACAATATTCAGTCAGAGATTTTATAAATATAGCGTCAGAAAATTTAGATATGAAGATTAATTGGAGAGGAGAAAATTTAAACGAAATTGGATCTTTTAATGGAAGAGATATCATTAAAGTAGATAAAAGGTATTTTAGACCTACAGAAGTTGAAACTCTACTAGGTGATGCTAGTAAAGCAAGAGAAACTCTAAAGTGGGTTCCAAAAATATCCTTTGAACAATTAGTAAAAGAAATGACTGATAAAGATTTGAAGCTAGCTCAAGAAAATGATTTTTTGAAATAAAATAGTAATAAAAATTTTTAGAAATAGGTATTAGTAATGTCTAAAAAAAAAGTATTCATTGCGGGTCACAAAGGAATGGTTGGGTCTGCATTGGTAAGATTATTACAAAAAGAAGATGTAGAGCTTCTGTTAGAAGATAGAAAGGAACTTGATCTATTAAATCAAAAAAAAGTTCAAAAATTTTTTGAAGGTAAAAAAGTAGATCAAGTTTATATAGCGGCTGCAAAAGTTGGTGGTATTTTTGCCAACAATGCTTATCCTGCAGAATTCATATATGAAAATTTAATGATTCAAAACAATATTATACATAACGCTTTCTTAAGTGGCGTTAAAAAAATTTTATTTTTAGGATCAAGTTGTATTTATCCCAAATATGCTAACCAGCCCATGAAAGAAGAAGAACTGTTAACTGGAACTTTGGAGCCAACAAATGAACCATATGCAATAGCGAAAATTGCGGGTATTAAAATGTGTGAGAGTTACAATCGTCAGTACGGTGAAAGTAGTGGAATTGATTACAGGAGTATAATGCCAACAAATCTATATGGAGAAGGTGATAATTATCACCCGGAAAATAGTCATGTCATACCTGGAATGATTTATCGTTTTCATCAAGCAAAAATTAATAAATTACCTAAGGTTATTGTTTGGGGTACCGGATCTCCAAGAAGAGAATTTTTATATGTTGATGACATGGCAAGAGCTGCAATTCACATTATGAATTTAAGTAAAAAAATTTATGACAAACATGTATCACCAATGTGCAGTCACATAAATGTTGGAAGTAGTAATGACCTTACTATAAGAAAACTTGCAGAAACCGTAAAAGAGGTAGTAGGTTTTAAAGGGGAAATACATTTTGATAAAACAAAACCAGACGGTATCCCTAGAAAATTGTTAGATAGTCAACTAATAAAAATTCTCAGATTTAAACCAAAGATAGGTTTAAAAGATGGCCTTACCAAAACCTATAAAAACTATATGCAATACATAAAAGATAACTAAAGTTATGTTTTATAGATCTCTCTTATTTTGAATAAGTTATTTGTTTTAATAAAGAATTATATTATTTTAATGAAAAAATACTTTTTGTAATGTAGTTTGCGACATTTGGAATTAATACTTTATGAATAATCAAATATACAAATTTAATACAAAAAATAAGGCATTATTTTTAGATAGAGATGGTGTAATAAATAAAGATTATGGACATGTTTATCAGATAAATAGATTTCATTTAATTAAAAATATTAAAATTTTAATTAAGAAAGCTATTAAAGCTGACTATAAAATTATTATAATTACTAACCAAGCTGGCATTGGAAAAAATCTTTATACAGTAAATGACTTTCATAAATTAACTAAATATATGAAAGATCTGTTGATAAAAGAAAATTGTCATATTGATGGAGTTTATTATTGCCCCTATCACCCTAAAGAAGGTATTGGAAAATATTTGAAGGATTCTTTCAACCGAAAACCTAACCCAGGAATGCTTTTGAAGGCTCAAAAAGATTTCAATTTAAATATGGATGAGTCTATTTTTATTGGAGATAAATTAACTGACATGGAAGCGGGGAATAATGCTTTAGTCAAAACTAATATTTTATTCAATAATGATAATATAAATAAATATAAAAAAACATGTAAATTTTTTGAGATTAATTGTTTAACTGAAGCTATAAAATATCTCTAACTAATAATCATAACTCTTGGTGAATTATAATATGCAAGCAATCATTTTAGCTGGTGGATTAGGTAGCAGACTTGGAAAAATAGTAAAAGACACACCAAAACCGTTTCTCAAGGTAAATGATAGTCCCTTTATTCTTAAAATTGTAGAGAGATTAATTAATCAAGGTATAAGAGATATTATTTTTTGCTTGGGTTATAAGCCTCAAAAGATTATTAGTTTTTTTGGGGATGGTTCTAAGTGGGGAATAAAAATTTCTTATATCATTGAAGATAAGCTCATGGGAACAGCAGGGGCTATAAGAGGCGCATACAAAAAGATTTCTGAATTAAACGTTTTTATTTTAAATGGAGATTCTTTTTGTAATTTTGATATTTCAGATCTTTTTAAACAACACCATTTAAATAATGCTGACGCAACTTTATCAGTCTTAAAAGTTGACAAACCAGAGAATTATGGTTTAGTTGAATTCAGTAATAACCTAAGGATTAATAAATTTATTGAAAAATCTAAGGTGCATAAAAACGAAATAAATTATATTAATGCCGGAGTATACTTACTAAAAAAAAATCTTATAAAAAATATAGATAACTCAAAGCCTGTTTCCTTGGAAAAGGAATTTTTCCCAAAGATTCTTGATAAAAATATACAAGCTTTTATTCTTAAGGATAATAAGTTTATTGATATTGGAACCTTAAATTCTTTCAAGGAAGCTGGCCGTTTTTTTAATGGAAAAATTAAATGATAAATAAAGCTAATGAAATTGCTAAAAACAATTTCAATGATAGTATAAAGTTAAAATCTGCTATTGTGAGTTCAAGCTTAATCAATCAGATTGGAGAAGTTGGATTGTCAATGATTGATTTGTTACAAAAAGGAGGCAAGATATTTTTTGCTGGAAATGGAGGAAGTTTTGCCGACTCACAGCACCTTACAGCTGAATTTATTTCAAGATTTTTATTTGATAGAAATGCTTTACCAGCAATTGCACTAGGTACAAATAGCTCAAACATGAGTGCTATAGGTAATGATTATGATTACGAAAAAGTTTTTTCAAGAGAGTTGTATGCATTAGGTTCTAAAAAAGATATGTTTATTCCAATCACAACATCAGGAAATAGTAAGAATCTTATTAAAGCAGTAAATACTGCAAATGATAAAGGGATGATAACAATTGCGCTTACTGGCGCTACAGGTGGAGCCCTAAATAAATTGTGCGAATGTATTAAAGTACCATCTAAAAGTGTTCCAAGAATACAAGAATGTCATATTTTGATAGGACATATATTGTGTCAAATAGCAGAAGAAGGAATATTTAAACCAGAAAGTATACTTAATGACTGAGTTAGACTTTTATAAAAAGTTATTCTATCAAACTATGAGAATTCGATTGGTTGAAGAAAAAATTATTGAATTGTACCCAAGCGACTTGATTCAAAGCCCAGTCCATTTATCAATTGGACAAGAAGCTGTTGCAGTTGGTGTTTGTGCTAACTTAAAATTAAATGATTGGGTTTTCATAAATTATAGAGGCCACGCCTTTTATTTAGCAAAAGGTGGACCTCTGCCAGAATTCTTTGCAGAGTTAATGGGAAAAAAAAATGGATTAAGCAAGGGTAAAGCGGGTTCTATGCATCTTGCCGCACCTAAGCAAGGAATTATGGGTGCTTCAGCAGTTGTTGGATCTACAGTTTCTCATGCTGTAGGAGCAGCTTTAATATCAAAAATTAAAAATGAAAATAGAATTTTTATAGCTAATTTTGGAGATGGAGCTCTTGAACAAGGTGTTATACATGAGTCCCTAAATTTTGCAGCTCTATATAAAGTTCCTGTTTTATTTTTGTGTGAGGATAACAATCTTGCTGTTCATTCACCAAAAATAGAAAGACAATCTTTTAAATTAAAAACTTTAGTTAGCTCTTATGGAATTCCATATTATGAAATTATAAAAGGATATGATTTCATGGAAATTCAAAAACAATCAAAAGAAGTGATAAATTTTGTTAGAGATACAAGTTCCCCTGTTTTCTTAAAAGTTAATACAGCCAGATACAAAGAACACGTCGGACCAGGAGAAGATTTCTCTGCTGGATATAGAAATGAAGAAGACATCAATAATTGGAAAAAATTAGATCCAATTGTTAATGATGAAGCAATTTACGATGATTTTTACGATAAAATAAACAACGAAATTGAAGATGCTGTAAAATTTGGTATAGAATCTCCTCTCCCAGATAAAGAGGACCTTCTATCAGATGTTTAAAACATACAAAGCTGGTATTAATGAAGCAATGAAGGAGGCTATGGACTGTAATCCTCATACTCTTATAATTGGTCAAGGTGTTACTGATTTTAAGGGTATTTTTGACACTATTATAGATTTTTCTAAAAAATATCCAGATAGAATTATCGAAACCCCCTTAGCTGAGGATTCAGTAGCTGGAATTTGTATTGGAGCGGCATTAAATGGTGCTTATCCCATAAATACTCATATCAGGGCAGACTTTGGTTTACTTATCTTTAACCAGCTTATTAATTTAGCAGCAAAATATAAATATATGTTTGGAGGGTTATTTGAAATACCTTGCATGTTTCGTATGGTCATTGGAAGGAGTTGGGGCCAAGGAGCACAACATTCTCAAAGTTTACAATCTTTAATGGCCCATATTCCTGGATTAGTCGTAATAATGCCAGCAGATCCTTTTTCAATTGTTGAAAGTTACAGATTTGCTATAAAAGAACATAAAGGACCAGTAGTTATGTTAGAGCATAGATTGCTTTATGAGTTAAATTTTGAGGATGACAAATTAGAATTATCACATCCCTTATTTGGATCAAAATTAGAAAGAGAAGGTTCTGATTTAACAATTATTGCTACTTCGGTAATGGTTCTTGAAGCTAAAAGAGCATCTGATCATCTTGAAAAAAATGGTATTTCTATTGAATTAATTAATCTTCATTCTATATCACATCCTGATAAAAAAATGATATGTGAAAGTGTCAAAAAGACGGGAAAAATGCTAATAATAGATACTTCTTGGCCAGAATATGGAGTTGCTGCTGAAATGAATAGAATTATTAATGAATATGATCCATCATCATTAAAGTCCCCTTCTAGGTCAATGGGAATGGTGTCAGTACCTTGTCCAACAGCTAAAGCACTTGAAGATATGTACTATCCTGATATTTACGATATATGTAAAATGGTTTATAAAATGGTAAAAGGAGATAACTTGTTAATTGATCTACCAAAAAAACAATCTATGACTGACTTTTATAAACATTTCAAAGGACCTTTTTAAATAAATTTAATATAAATGACCAAACTAAAAACTAAAGAAGTCTACACAGGCATATATAAAACGGTAGTTCTCATATCAACATGTGAAAAAATTATTATAAATCATTATAATGAAAATGAAATGAAAACACCTATGCATATGTCATTTGGTGATGAGAATTGTGTTGCAGGTGTAGTAGAGTGTTTAAGAAATGAAACTTTTTTTCTTGGTTATTACAGGTCCCATTCGTTGTATTTAGCTGCCTCAAGAGACCCATATTCCTTCTTTGCTGAATTAATGGGGAAAAAAACAGGCTCGAATGGAGGTATTGCTGGTTCAATGCACATGTCTTCAATCAAACATGGCCTTCTTAATCAAAGCGCAATAGTTTCAAGTACATTACCACTTTCATTAGGGGCTGCTTTGGCTAATAAAACTTTGAAAGAAAAAAAATTCACAACTGTTTTTTTTGGTGATGGAGCAATTGAAGAGGGTGTATTTCATGAGACATTGAATATGGCTTCCCTTTTTAAGCTTCCTATCTTATTTGTATGCTTAGACAATGATTTGGCGGTAGATTTAAATAAAAATCTGAGACACGGCTTCAAATCAATTAAAAAATTAGTACAAGCTTATAATTGTGATTATTTGCATATTAATAACCCTAATGGGATTGAAGCTTATAAAATAACTGAAAAGGCAAAGAAAATTATTTTACAAAAAAACCGACCAGTTTTTCTTCACATGGAATATTATAGATATCTCCAGCATATTGGGATTACAAATGATTTTGAAGTAACTAATAATACTTTTGAAAAACAAAATTATAGATCTAAAAAGACTCACAAACGTTTTTTAAAAAATTTGCCAGTTAATATGATATTTAATGAGATGTTGAACCAAAAATTTGAAAAATTAATTTTAGAAGAAATAAAAGAAGAAATTTTAAATTTTTCAAAAAAAGCGTTTCAAAAAGCAAGAGATGATGAATTTAATGACATTAATGATATTCATAATAAAGTCATTTAGAGATTGTAATTAAAATGAAAAAAAAAATTAGTTATTGTAATGCCATCAACCAAGCCATAGATGAAGAAATGAAAGCAGATAAGTCTGTTTTTATAATTGGTGGGGAGACAAAAATGTTTGGCTCTTTAAATTTTTTAGAAGAGAAATACGGCAAAAATAGAGTAATGACTACACCAATAAGTGAGGAAGCTACAACAGGATTGATTTTAGGTGCGGCTCTAGCAGGTATGAGACCTATACAAGTACACATTCGAGTAGATTTTATGTTACTTGCTGTCAACCAAATTATTAATATGATTTCTTCCGCTTTTTTTGGGTCCAATGGTAGTATAAGGTGCCCTTTATTAATTAGAGCTGTTGTTGGAAGAGGTTGGGGTCAAGGATACCAGCATTCAAAATCTTTACATGGCTTATTTGCTCAAATACCTGGTTTAAAAATTATTATGCCGACCACTCCTAATGACGCAAAAGGAATGCTGAAGAGAGCAATTAAAGATAATTCACCTGTAATCTCTTTTGAGCATAGGTGGCTTTATTGGCAAGAAGAAGAACTTAAAGAAAATTATGACAGTATAGACTACGATTCTCCATCAAAAATCAGTTCTGGTGAAGATGTAACAATTATCGCAACATCCTGGATGAATGTTGAGGCCTCAATGGCTAGAAAAATTTTAAAAAAAAATCATAATGTTTCAGTTGAATTATTTGATTTAAGGTCGACTGCTTCGTTAAATAACCTCTCAGTGGTCTATAAATCAATTAATAAAACCGGAAGATGTATAATTGCAGACAACGATTGGTTATGTTCAGGAATAAGTGGTGAAATAGCTTTTATGATTCAAGAAAATTGTTTTAATAAATTAAAATCACCAGTTGAAAGGGTTGGTTTTAAAAATATGCCATGTCCAACAGCTAGAAACTTAGAAGATTACTTTTATCCAAATGCATTTGACATAGTAAAGTTAGTTGAAAAAATGCTTAAATTGAAAGAATCTTCTCTAAATAATTTTACTCTATATTCTCATGAGACAAAATTTAAAGGACCGTTTTAAAACTAATTAGGCAAAGTTAATTAATTATATTTAAATTAGAAGTAATATATATTTGCTAAAAAATTTACATACTATTATTCTAACTCAAATATTAGTTAAACAGATCAATATATCTCTATCTTTATCGTATAAATAATAGTAGAAATTTTATAAATATTTGATTAAGTCTAAAATACAAAAACATTAATTAAAACTAACATCAATAAATTAAAATTTTTTCTAAATTAGTATAAATATTAAGTACTAAATTTTATAAGTTATTGTAAAATGCATTTAAATATCAATTTATCTAAAATTATAATTTATGTAATCCAATTTTTTATGAGGCAAATTTATGAAAATGAAGGAAATTGGGAATACTGGACAACTTATATCATCTATCGGTCAAGGTTGCATGGGGATTGGTGGAGAATTTAAAAAAAATACTAGTTCTGACAAAGAATTTATTTGGGCCCTTGAATATGGAGTAGATTTGGGCATGACATTTTTAGATACTGCAGAGGTTTATGCTGAAGGTCATTCAGAGACACTAGTGGGTAAAGTTGCCAAAAACAAGAGAGATAAAATATTTATAGCCACAAAATTTTCTCCTCAAAATAACAGTTATGATAATATTTTAATTTCTGCTGAAAAATCTCTAAAGAGACTTAACACTACATACATAGATTTGTATCAGATACATTGGCCAAATCCTAATATACCTATTTCAGAAACTTTAATGGCCCTAGAGAAACTAGTTAAAGATGGTAAAGTAAGGTTTATTGGTTTGAGTAATTTTTCTAAAAGAGAAATGGAAGAGGCCCAAAAAAATACAAATTTTGTTAAAATTGTATCCAATCAAGTTGAATACAATTTATTTGATCGATATATAGAAAAATCACTAATGCCCTTTATGTTTGAACAAAATTCCTCAATTATTGCATATAGCCCACTTGATCAAGGGCATGGTTATAATGATAATAAAAAGGATAATTTAATGAGAAAATTATCAAAAAAATATAATAAAACTGAATCACAAATATCACTTAATTGGCTTTTATCCAATAAAAATGTTTTTGTAATTCCAAAAGCAGTAAAAAAAAAGCATATTGAACTCAATGCTTCATCTGCTGACTTCAAGATGGAATTAGATGATATAAAAAAAATAGGTAAAATTTTTTCTGATAAACCTCAATTTATTATGCCAAGTGAAATAAATGTTAGTGTTAGTATTAAAGGAAAAATAACAGGGTACAAAAGTATTGATGAGGCAGTTGAAAATAAATTAAAACTCAAACCTAGTCCAGTTGATTTAGCCCAATTTATTTTGAATGGAGAAGACATAAAGCCAGTCAGAGTTATTCATTCCAAATTAAACTTTAAATATGAGTTGGTCGAAGGTCATTTAAGATTTTGGGCATGGAATATTGCCTATAGTAGGGAAAAAGCAGTACCTTGTCTTGTTAGAAATGCAGCAAAAGTAAAACTTGAATAAAATATAATGATATGTAAGAAATGGTAATTGTAGAGAAAAAAAACTTAAATTAATTCGATTAAGTTGGAATATATAAATGAAAAATAATGATCCAAAATATGACATAAAAACCTATTCAAGTTTAAATGAAATAGAAACAAGACTAAATTTTGTTAAACACTTTTTTGATTCACCTATTCCTGAAGACCAAATTCTAAGCCAATTACCATTATATATAAATTCTAAGACATTATCACGTATGTTATTCATGGATTATTTATATAAGCAAGTTGTTAATGTAATGGGATCTATCTTTGATTTTGGAACAAGATGGGGACCAAATGCAGCTCAGTTTGCCGCCTTAAGAGGAATTTATGAACCATTTAACAGACATCGAAAAATAGTTGCTTTTGATACTTTTACTGGATTTCCATCAATAAATCCTGAGGACCAAATGTCTGCAGATGCAAATAAGGAATTTAATATGATGGAAAAAGGATACCTCGCCTGTTCGAAAAATTATGAAGATTACCTTGAAAAAGTTATGGAGTTTCAAGAAAAAGACAATCCTTTAAGTCACATAAAAAAATTTGAGTTAGTTAAAGGTGATGCTACCAAAACAATTTATGAGTATTTAAGTAAAAATAAACATACTGTAATTGCTCTTGCTTATTTTGATTTTGATATATACGAGCCAACGAAGGTCTGTTTGGAAGCAATCAAGGATAGACTTGTTAAAGGAAGCATTTTAGGCTTTGATGAGCTCAATGATCCTGACTCTCCAGGTGAAACTTTAGCAGTGATGGAAGTTTTAGGATTAAATAATATAAGACTAAAGAGATTTCCTCATACATCTAGATGTTCATATTGTGTTGTCGAGTAAAAAAGATTTTTAAGTTTAATTAATGATAAATAATATATTAAATTTTTTTAAAAATAAAAATTGCCTAATTACAGGCGGTACTGGAATGATAGGCAGAGAAATTTCAAAAATTCTAGTCAATGCAGATGCAAATGTTAGAGTAATTTCTTTAGATAAATTACATGTACATGATAAAGTTGATCATGTTTATGGCGATTTAACAAATTTTGAATTTTGTAAAGATCAAACAAAAGACATGGACTGTGTTTTTCATGTTGCTGGAATTAAAGGATCAGTAAAAGTAACATTAGAAAAGCCAGCCAGTTTTTTTGTTCCATTATTATTGTTTAATACTAATGTTTTAGAGGCCTCTAGAATTAATAATGTTCCAAAACTAGTCTATACAAGTTCTATCGGTGCTTATTCCAATAATGAGGTATTTGTTGAAGATGACAATGAAGAACAAGGCCCACCAATGGATATGTACCCGGGGTGGGCAAAAAGAATGGCAGAGATGCAAATTAAAGCATATAAAATTCAATATAATTTAGATGGTTATTCAATAGTAAGGCCTTGTAATGTATATGGCCCTGGTGATAATTTTGATCCTGCAAACGCAATGGTCATACCCAGCTTAATGTCTAGAATAAAATCTGGGGAGGACCCTTTAATTATATGGGGAGATGGTTCAGCTATAAGAGATTTTGCTTTTTCGAAAGACGTTGCCGAAGGTACAATTCAAGCTTTATATCATGGTACTAAAAGTAAATATTTAAATATCGGAAGTGGGAAAGCAGTAACTATTAAAAAACTTGTAGAAACTCTTAGTTCATTTATAGATTTCAAGTACGAATTTGATGCATCAAAATCATCAGGCTGGCCTAAGAGGCTTATGGATATATCTTTAGCAAGAGAAATGATTGGCTATAATCCAAGAACGTCACTTGAAGAAGGACTTAAGGAAACATGGGATTGGTATTTAGATAACCAAAATGAGCATAATTTTAAGAAAAATTATTTTAAAGAATGAAAAAATCAAAATTAGCACTTATAACTGGAATAACTGGGATGGTAGGTTCTCATCTTGCAGATTATATTCTAAAAAATTCTGATTGGTTTATAGTTGGTTTAATAAGATGGAGAAGTTCTTTAGATAATATTTCTCATTTGCTTAGAGATATTAATGAAAAAAAAAGAATTAAACTTGTCTATGGTGATTTAAGAGATAGTCTGTCAATTGACAAAGCAATAAAGGAAGTCGTGCCTGACTATGTTTTTCATCTTGCAGCACAGTCTTTTCCAAAAACAAGTTTTGATGCACCATTAGATACTATGGATACAAACATACAAGGAACTAACAGAATATTAGAGGCTTTAAGAAAATATTCTCCTGATGCTTTAATACATATATGTTCATCTTCAGAAGTTTTTGGGAGAGTTTCAAAAGAAAAATTACCAATAGATGAAGAATGTACTTTTCATCCAGCATCGCCATATGCGATTTCTAAAGTTGGAACAGATTTGATAGGGCGCTTTTATGCTGAGGCATATAATATGAATGTTTTGACAACTAGAATGTTTACGCATACTGGGCCCAGAAGAGGAGATGTTTTCGCTGAATCTTCATTTGCAAAGCAAATAGCTTTAGCAGAAGCAGGGTATTCAAAACCAGTAATCAAAGTTGGTAATTTAAAAAGTTTGAGAACAATTGCTGATGTGCGTGATGCGGTTAGAGCATATTTTATGTTACTTACTATAAACCCTTTGAGTGGTGCGTATTATAATATTGGTGGTACTTATAGCTTAGAAATAGGCGAACTTTTAAATTATCTTATATCTATTTCTTCAATTAAACCAGATCTTAAAATTGAGTTAGATCATTCTAGGTTAAGACCTATAGATGCAGATCTTCAAGTGCCAAATACAAAAAAATTTGAAAATCATACTAATTGGAAGCCTGAAATATCTTTTGAGAAAACTATGTTGGATCTCCTTAATTATTGGCGTCAAAAAGTTAAAAATGAGGGGAATAAATTTCTTGACAGATAATTATGTTCTTTAATTTCAAAAAATTTTTTTCTACCCCTTTCTTTGATATAGAAAAAGCTGTTGATAAAAACTACTTTGGTGCTCATCCTTATTATAGACTGACTGGAAAAGACTCAGTGATTTGTGTTGTAATGACAATGCAAGAAGAATTTGTAATGGTTCGACAATTTAGACCCAATCTTAATGAATATTCATTAGAATTTCCAGCAGGTGCTTTACATGAAAATGAAATACCAATAAAAGCAGCAAAAAGAGAATTTATAGAAGAAACATCTTATTCTTCAAAATTTATTTATCTTGGTGATTTTAGACTCATGATGAATAGAACAAATATTAAAGAACATATATTTTTTGGAGTTAATCCTCAGAATGTAAACCAATCAGTTCCTGAAAAGGGTATAGAAGTTCATTTAGTAAAAAGACAGGAGCTTTTGGAACTCATACTTGTAGGAAAATTTAAACAATTAGCGGGTCTAGGTGTAATTCAATTAGCATCTAGCTTTTTAGGGTTAAGCATTATGTACGAACAAATGGATGTAATTCACAGTAAATTTAAAAAAAGGATAAAAAATGAAAGTTAAAAAAACTGATTTGCAAGGAGTGATGGTTATAGATCCTCCCACAAATTTTAAAGATTTCAGAGGAACTTATGTAGAATTATACAATGATCGTTTATACAAAGAAAATGGAATTACACAAAAATTTATTCAGGACGATATTTCAACATCAAAAAAAAATGTGCTTAGAGGCATTCATGGTGATGAATCAACCTACAAACTAGTTTCATGTTTATATGGTGAATTTTATTTGGTAGTAGTAAATAATGATCCCAATTCAACACAATATAAACAATGGCTATCTTTTAATTTATCAGACATAAATAGAAAGCAGGTTTTGATACCTCCAATGTATGGGAATGGTCATTTAGTGTTGTCGGATAAATGTATTTATTATTATAAACAGACAACCGAGTATAATAGGGAAGGCCAATTTACAATAATATGGAATGATCCTGAATATAAAATAAAATGGCCTATTGTAAATCCTATACTTTCTATTCGGGACGGTGGTTAATGATAGATAAAAATTTTTATAAAGGTAAAAATATTCTTGTCGCAGGAGCATCAGGATTTGTGGGGACACATATCACAAAAAAATTAAGTGAACTTGGTGCGCATGTCACCGGATCATATTTTAAAAAAATTCCAAATAAAAAACTACCAAATGTAAAATTTATTAGAGCGGACTATACCAATTTTCAAGATTGTTTAAAAGTTACAAAAAATATAGATTTTATTTTCATGGTAGCTGCTAATACATCAGGTGCTGCTGTTATGGAGCATACTCCTTTAGCACACTTAACCCCCAATGTTGTTATGAATTCGCAAATATTAGCTGCAGCATATGAAAATAACATTACAAAATTTTGTTTTATTAGTAGTAATACCGTCTACCCTGTTACTGACTTTCCAGTAAAAGAAGATGATGTAAATTACCAATTTTTTTCAAAATATTTTATTGTTGGATGGATGAAGTTATTTTCTGAAATAATGACAAAAATGTATGCAAAACATATTAAAAGACCAATGAAAACACTTGTTGTTAGACCTGGTAATCTTTATGGTCCAAATGATAAATTTAAATGGAAAGAGTCAAAAGTAATTGCTGCATTAATTAGAAAAAGTATTGAAAGGCATAATCCATTTTTGGTATGGGGTGATGGAAATGATTTAAAGGATTTTTTATATATTGATGATTTTGTTGAAGGTTTATTAAAAGCGTTTGAAACGTTTGATAATTATGAGGAAATTAATATTGCATCGGGTATCCCTATAACTATAAAAGAAGTTCTTAATTTAATTCTAAAATTGGACGATAATCAAACAGCTAACGTCAATTTTGACTCATCGATGCCAACCATGTTACCCAAGAGAATGATTAATAACGATAAAATAAGAGAAAAATGTGCTTGGAAACCTCAAATATCTATGGAGTTAGGATTGAAGTTGACAATCGATTGGTATAAGAAATTTTATAAAAATACAACACCAGAAAAAAAACATGATTATTTCTAGAACACCTTTAAGGATATCTTTTTTTGGAGGAGGAACTGACTATCCTATTTGGTATGAAAAATTTGGTGGTATGACAATTAGTGCAACAATTAACAAGTATGCCTATATAACAGTTCGAAAGTTGCCACCTTTCTTTGATTATAAACACAGAATTCAATATTATTTGAAAGAAGAAGTTAATTCTCTTGATGAAATTAAGCATCCAGTCGTAAGAGAAGCATCTAAACTATTAAATATTCAACATGGTATTGAGATGGTTCATAATGCTGATTTACCAGCAAGGTCTGGATTGGGTTCAAGTTCCACATTCACAGTAGGACTTTTGCATGCTTTATATGCCTTAAAGCACAAAATGTTAACAAAAAGAGAACTTGCGTTGAAGGCTATTGATTTAGAACAAAATATTATTGGTGAGGCAGTTGGTTCGCAAGATCAAACTATAGCAGCATTTGGTGGACTTAATTTAATAGAATTTAGCAAATCTAAAACTTTCGAGGTTCAAGAAATTATAATTCCTGAAAACAGGCTCAAATCGCTTCAAGATAATTCTATACTGTGTTTTACAGGATTTGCTAGAACGGCAGAAAAGATAGCTAAGTTACAGATTGAATCTACTCCATTTAAAGAAAAAGAACTCATGAAAATGAAAGAAATTACTAATAAAGCTAAAGATATGATAAGTGATACTAAAACTTCAATTGATGATTTTGGAGAACTTTTAAATGATCAGTGGATGTTAAAGAAAAATTTAACCAATCATATTTCTAACCCAGCTATTGACGAAATTTATAATACGGCAATTAAGGCAGGTGCTTTGGGTGGAAAGCTCTTAGGTGCAGGAGGTGGTGGCTTTATGCTTTTTTATGCAAAAAAAGAGAAACATATAAAAATAAAAGAGAGCCTTAAAAACAAACTGATTGTCCCATTTAGATTTGAAAAAACAGGCTCGCAAATAGTCTACTATTCTCATGGCTAAAGTCCCTTTACTATCAATAATAACTATTAATAGGAATGATGAATATTATAAGCATCAATTACCACGCATTAAATTTATTTTAAATTATTTTACATATAGTATAAAAAAAATGGATGCTTTAAGTAAGGTAGAGTACATATTTGTTGACTGGGGATCAAATATACCTTTTGCTAATTATTTTCATGAAGAAATATCTGGGTGTTCTGCAATAAAATTTATTTATGTTCCAAAGGAAGAAACGACAAAATGTGAATTAAGTTTCGATGTTTCAAAGGCATTAAATATAGGTATAGAGAATAGTTTAGGGGAACATGTAATTTTACTTTCTGGTTCTGACGTTTTTTTTCCTCTTTCCGTATTTAATAACTTGCTAAATATCTTAACAAAACCAGAAATATATGGGCTTAGAGGTAATGAATATAAATTAATCCCAAGAAAGTTTCTTGAAGATGATTTTGTCATTTATGAAAAAGATATGGAAAAAATAGATCTTTATTTACAGAAATTGAATCATTATGCATTTTCTTTTCCGAATTTTCCTTTAAATAGTGGCAGTGGAACTGGCGGTAATCTACTCCAAAAAAAACAATGGTTAAAAATTGGTGGAATTAAGGACACAAAAAAACATAATAGAGGACAAGATATTGTCAATTTTCATGAAGCCTCTAAGATATGTTCACATATCGACACTGCTACTTTTGGCACTTTCCTATTAAAGTTGCCCAGAAATAATTTTGGTACACGTGAAATTGAAGTAGAACAAGTTAAAAATCCACTAGATTATTTAACTTTTGAAAAAAATAGAAGAGTTATAAATTCTAAAAATATAAAAATAATTAGTCAATTAAACCCACCAAAAAGAAAATTAAACATCTATAGAAATTCATATCAAGAAAATCAAATCACTTTTAGTCTAAAGGAAATAATAAGAACAGTAATTGATTGTATTTCATTTACAAATTTTCATGGAACATCATTAAAAAGTGAGGATGTTAAATTTATTTTAAACATGGGACAAACTATTAAAACTAGAAAATTTAAAATTATTATTCTCGATGAAATTCAAGCAATTCGATTTACAACTTATTTAGTACGAAAATTTTCAGACCTGCAATTTGTTATTTTTATAGACCCTCAAAAATACACTGCTTTGGATATATTAAAGTTTCGTACAGCTCTTACATACCATTTATATCAAAGATATCCTGAATATTATGGGCATATAAAAGTTATGGAAATAAGAGAGGGTATATTTGAATTTATTAATAAAGATCAATATAATTGTATTATTCAAGATTATTCTTCAAATAATTTTTCATTTCTTAATAAAAAAATTAGTACAACTAAAATCAATGCCGTTAGAAAATTTATAAATAATAAAAATAACATAAGATACGTTATTAAAGGGAATATGTTTTATAATAAGAAAGATCAAAAAATATTATTATCAAAAATATTTATAAATTTCATAATTTATAATTTATTAGTATTAAAATTTATTCAGAGAATGTTGGGAAACTTAAAAAGGAAATTTTAGAATATTATGAAAACCTTTGAAAAATTAATATTCTTACTTTCGCCAAGTGAACGTAAAAGTGCGAGTATATTGTTAATAATGATAACGATAATGGCACTTTTAGAAACAGTAGGCGTGGCATCTATTTTGCCCTTTATAGCTGTTCTAACTAACCCTAATATTATTGAAACAAACTTTATTTTACAGAGCATGTATAAAGCCTCAAATATTATGGGTGTTGAAAATAAAGAACAGTTTCTATTTGCTTTAGGATGTCTTGTGTTTCTTTTGTTAATTATTTCACTTTCTTTCAAGGCTTTTACAACTTACGTTCAGTTCAGATTTGTTCAAATGCGTGAGTATAGTATTGCAAAACGTTTAGTAGAGGGATATTTACACCAACCTTATAGCTTTTTTTTAAATCGTAACAGCGCTGAACTCGGTAAGACTATTCTATCTGAAGTAGGTGCTGTTGTTGGCAACGGCATTACCCCATTAATTGAGCTAATTGGCAAAGGCATAAGTGCAATTGCACTTATATCTTTGTTAATTATAGCAGATCCAAAACTTGCATTAATTATTGGCTCATTTCTTGGAGGTGCTTACTTAATTATTTATGTAATTGTTTATAAATACATAGAAAGTCTTGGTAATAAACGACTTATAAATAATAGGTTACGTTTTGCTGCAGTAAGTGAAGCTTTTGGCGCAATAAAAGAAGTAAAATTAGGGAGATTAGAAGAAACTTATATCAAAATTTTTTCAAAATCTGCAAAACTTTTTGCTTACGCTCAAGCTTCGTTTAATGTTATTGCCCAACTACCCCGCTTTATTTTAGAAGCAATCGCCTTTGGGGGTATTTTACTAATTATACTTTACGTAATTAATCAAGCAGGAAGTTTTAACTCCGCATTGCCAATATTAAGTCTATATGTTTTTGCTGGCTATCGTCTAATGCCCTCACTACAGCAAATTTATGGCTCTTTTACTCAACTTACTTTTGTTGGTCCTTCACTTAATAAATTATATGATGATCTTAAAAATCATAAACAAATCACTGAAAACAAAGAACAAGAATTTTTAAAACTCAACAAAAAAATAGAATTAAAAAATGTCTCTTATAATTATCCTAACGCAAAAAAAACAGCATTAAAAAAAATAAGTTTGAGTATTCTTGCAAAATCAAAAGTCGGATTTGTCGGACCAACTGGAAGTGGAAAAACCACTACTGTTGACATTATTTTAGGATTATTAAAGCCTCACAATGGAACGTTGGAAATCGATGGGAAAGTTATAACAAATGAAAATGCTAAACTTTGGCAACGATCCATAGGTTATGTTCCTCAACATATTTATCTTTCTGACGATACAGTATCAGCAAATATTGCTTTTGGAATAGAGTCAAAATTTATCAATCAAAAAATGGTTGTGAAAGCAGCAAAAATAGCAAATTTACATGAGTTTGTAATAAAAGAAATGCCAGAAAAATACAACACCACCATAGGTGAACGGGGTATAAGATTATCAGGCGGGCAGCGTCAACGTATTGGAATTGCAAGAGCATTATATAATAATCCGCAATTACTTGTTTTAGATGAAGCTACTAGTGCTTTAGATAATCAAACAGAACAAGCTGTAATGGATGCTATTAACAATTTAAGTAAGGATATCACTATCGTTATGATCACTCATCGTTTAAACACAGTTAAGAATTGTGATATCATATATAAAATTGATAACGGTAGAGTTAAATATTATGGAGGCACTCACAAGATGGTTAAAAGCAACCTTAAAACAAAAAAATAACAAATTTTTACATATTCAAATCAATGATAACACCGATACTATTTTTAGTTTTTAATAGACCTGATACAACAATTCAGGCTTTTGAAAAGATACGTCAGGCCAAACCCACAAGGCTTTATATTGCGGGTGATGGACCTCGTGAAGACCATTTGGTTGATAAAGAGAAAGTTAAAGAAGTAAGAGAAATTTTAACAAAAGTTGATTGGAATTGTAATATAAAGACTCTTTTCAGAGATAAAAATTTGGGATGTAAAAAAGCTGTTAGTTCAGCAATTACATGGTTTTTTCAGCATGAAAAACAGGGTATTATAATAGAAGATGATTGTGTGGCTCATTTAGATTTCTTTACTTTTTGTGAGAATTTATTGTTTCGTTATGCTAATGATGAGAGGATCTCAGTTATTACAGGAAATAACTTTCAAAATAACAAATGGAGAGGAAATGCCTCCTATTATTTCTCAAAGTATAATCATTGTTGGGGCTGGGCTAGTTGGAGAAGAGCTTGGAATTATTATGAAGGTGATCTAGCTTTTTGGCCAAAATGGAGCAAGACTAATTTATGGTTTAATAAAACACCTGATAAAGTTGAGAGAAATTATTGGGAAAATGTTTTTAATGCAACTTATAATAACAAAATCAATTCTTGGGCCTACCCTTGGACAGCAAGTGTCTGGTATAAAGGGGGATTAACAATTACACCTAATGTAAATTTAGTAAGTAATATTGGATTTGGAGAAAAAGCTACACATACATATTCAAAAAACAGCAATTATTCAGAAATGATTGTTGAGAAACTTAATAAAATAAAACATCCAAAAATAATTGAAAGAAATTCTGAAGCTGATATGTGGGTTTTTAATCATCATTATCAAGGTAAGTACTTGCGCTTTCCACACAATTTATTAATATTGCGTTTATTGAGATTCCTTTCATTACGTTTAAAAAATTTTTTCAGAACAAAGTTTTAAATATGCATGAATTAAAAAGTATTTACCCTATTTTTAGTCTTAAAATTATATTATTAAAAAGTTTTATCGTGAGAAATCTATGAGTATTAGATGTCGCTGTTGTGACAGTAATATAGTTGATAAAATATTTTCAACAAAACTATTGAGAAAAAAAGTTGATTACTTTGAATGTAGAAATTGTTTATATGTTTTTACTGAAGAACCAATTTGGTTGAAAGAGGCCTATAAAAACTCTATCAATCATAGTGATACTGGAATAATGATGCGTAATTTATCTAATTATTCACTTGTAATGGCCACGCTAGCTTTGATGGGTAAGAGAAAATCTTTAATTGTTGACTATGCTGGTGGATATGGTTTTTTAGTTCGTTTATTAAGGGATGGTGGATTTAATGCCTTATGGACGGATCCTTATACTGATAATTTAGTTGCGAAAGGATTTGAATATTCAAATGAAAATAATGTCACTCTAGTAACTGCCTTCGAAACCTTTGAGCATTTTGTGAAACCGCATGAGGAAATGAAAAAGTTATTAGACATTTCCCCAAATATACTTTTAACAACATCTATTATCCCAAATCCTGCTCCAAATCTTAATGATTGGTGGTATTACGGATTAGAGCACGGTCAGCACATTGGGTTTTATAGAATTAAAACACTCCAATATATTGCTAAAAAATTTAATTTATACCTAATATCAGATGGATCTGACAGACATTTTTTTTCAAAGAAAAAATACTCTTATGAGGTCTGGCGTATGTTGATGATTTTAGCTAGCAGAATCCCAAAATTATTTACTATTGGCTTGTTACCAAAAACTTGGGATGATCATTTGCATATTAAAAAAATAAACTAATTATATGAAATAAGATAATTGAAATGATTTATATTGTACATTTACTAGGCTAGCATATGAAAATAGCCTATAAACATCAAATATTTTCTGCTCAAAGATTTGGAGGTATATCGCGATATTTTGTTGAATTAGCTAAAAATATATCCCTATTAAAAAAAAATGAAGATATGGTTAAAATTATCTCTCCTTTGCATATTAACAATTATTTAACAAATGAGATAAACAAGGTTTCAATTCAGGGTATAAGATCCCCAGACTTCAGAGGTTCTTCTAGTGTGTGTAGCATTGTAAACTCTTTTTTTTCACCAATTTTGATCAGAAATTTTGAACCTGACTTAATTCATGAAACATACTATAACTCTATAACAAAAAATACATCACGGGCTAAAAAAATTATTACTGTTTTTGATATGGTTCATGAAATTTTTTTGGAACAATTTTCAAAGAAAGATAATACTACAGAAGAAAAAAAAATTGCTATACAAGAGGCTGATCATATTATATGCATCTCGGAAAATACTCAAAAAGACCTAGTGAGAATTTTAGATGTTGACATAAACAAAACGTCAGTTATTCATCTTGGATATTCTTTGTCTGAAACAAAGACAAAATTTCAGGTTAAAAATGATAGGCCATATTTACTCTATGTTGGTGGTAGAGATGGTTATAAAAACTTTTCAAGATTTGTTCAAGCTTATGCTAATTCAAAAGAAATAATGAACTCTTTTGACATTGTTATGTTTGGAAGTAAAAACTTCACAAACGAAGAAATTAAAATTTTCGAAAAATTAAATATAAGAAAAGAAAATATTAAAGCTGTTGATGGAGATGACACAAAATTAGCAAATTATTACAGAAATGCTGAGTTGTTTGTTTATCCATCATTGTACGAGGGTTTTGGTATTCCACCTTTAGAAGCAATGAGCTATGGTTGTCCTGTCATTTGTAGTAATACAAGTAGTATTCCAGAAATTGTAGGTGATGCTGCTATATTATTTGACCCATACTCATTAGAATCTATAAGTAATTCTATTGAAACTGTTCTTTCCAATAACGAATTAAGATCAACACTTATTTCAAAAGGTTTTGAACAAATAAGAAAATTTTCGTGGGAAAAATGTGCTAAGGAAACCTTTGATGTCTACAAAAAGATATTACAATAATAAATTTGATTATAAATATAAATATCTAACACTTAAGTCTAGATTATGATGTTTAAAATATAAATTCATAAATAGATTTATCTATAGTAGCTTTAAATATAACTTAAAAATTTAGACAAGTTGTTAAAAAGAGGTTGTAAAAATGAAAGCACTTATATTTGGTATAGGGGGGCAAGATGGTGCATATCTTTCTAAATTACTTTTAAGCAAAGGTTACTCAATATTTGGTACCTCTCGAGATTTAAAGTTAAGTCATTTTCCTAATCTTATAAAATTAGATATAAAAGATAATATCAAACTATTCACTTTGGATATTAGAGACCCTAAAAGTGTTTTAAAATACATTGATATGATAAAACCTGATGAAATTTATAATCTTTCTGGTCAAACTTCTGTCAGCCTGTCTTTTCAGCAGCCTTTTGAAACTATGGAAAGCATAGCTAAAGCAACAATGAATATTCTTGAGGCAATTCGTGTCATAAACACAAATATCCGGTTTTATAATGCGGGCTCTAGTGAATGTTTTGGTGATACAGGAAATAATCATGCAACTGAACTTACACCTTTTAATCCTTCTAGTCCTTATGGTATTGCTAAAGCAACTGCACATTATTTAGTAAAGAATTATCGTGAGGCTTACAGCCTTTATGCGAGCACAGGATTTTTGTTTAACCATGAATCACCATTAAGACCCCAGCATTTTGTAACTCAGAAAATTATATCTACTGCTGCGAGAATTAATGCTGGACATAAAGAAAGATTAAAACTAGGAAATTTATCTATATACAGAGATTGGGGATGGGCACCAGATTATGTTGATGCAATATGGCGAATTCTTAGACAATCAAGCCCTGATGATTTTATAATTGCAACAGGAAAAACAACATCCTTACAACAATTTGTTGAAAAAAGTTTTTCTTTTTTTAATTTAAACTGGGAAGATTATGTAGATATAGATCGTAATCTTATGCGCCCGTGTGATATTCAAATTAATTGTGGAAATGCAAATAAATCAAAGAAAATGTTAGGTTGGACGTCTACAAAAAACATAGATGAAATCATAAGTGCACTTTGTACCTCTGCAAAAGAAATATATAAATAATTCAAGTATTTTATAATTTCAGAAACTTGATAGGTTTTTTAAAATTTAATGATAAAATTAAGTACTATAGATAATTTTTTAATTTCCTTCTTAATGTTAGCAATAATATCGCCCACACATATTGCTAAGATATTAGTAATAATTACTAATTTTTTTATTATATTAAGAATTTTTAAAGATAAAAAAATATTTGTTAATCAAAAAAGATTATTAGTTTTTTTTTTAATAACTCCAGGAATACTTTTAACGGCGTTTTATTCTCCGCAAGATCTTGTTCGATTTATAATAATATTGCTTATTATTTTTAAGTACCCGTTTAATGAATTAAAATTAAATAAAAAATTAATTATGTTTTTCTCAATTTTTATTTTATTTTATCTTATTTTGACACAATTACTCCTTTCACTCAGGATTGATTGGTTAATTTCTTTCAGAGATATTTGGTATTTTCATGAATATTCTCACATTTTTGATCATCAAAATTTTTTAGACGTTAATGAAAAAGGATCTTTATTAGAATTAATTGGAAAATATAGACTAGGTGGTTTATTTCATAATCCAAATGTATTAGGCCTGGCGGTATTATTATTTTATTTTATTTTTGATACCTGTTACTCACGTTTAACAAGGAAAAATAAATTTATTAATCTTTTAGTTATTTCAATAACAATTTTTTCTTTATTGCTAACTTTTTCAAGAACTGCAATTGCTGGTTTCTTAGTATATAATATGGTAAAACATATAAATTTTAAAAGTTTAATTCAATTTCGAATAAATAAATCGGCAATCTTAATATTGATAATGTTTATTCCAATGGGATTATATATGCTGCAATACTATGTAAGTGCTTTTGATTATAGAGAAAGTGGTTATTTGAAATTTGAAGTGTTAATTAATTTTTTGAAAAACTCTAATTTATCAACGTTATTTTTTGGTGGTATCCATAATTTAAGTTTTGACGCAGAATTAGGTAATTGGATAGGAGCAGTTGGCCTTTTAGGTTTTGTAGGTTTGTTATTGTTGTTAAGAATGGTTTTGGTCGTAAATAAAACTTTCCTACCATTTTTGACTGCCTTAATTTTTTTATCCATTGGAAATACTGTGTTTTATGGACTTCTTACTGCACAAATTGCATTAATTTATTTATTTATAATTTCTAGTAATAATGAAGCAAATTTAAAAAGTAGAAAGCAAATTGAATAATTTGAAAAGAATAATCTGGTTACAATCAATTTTTAGTGAAAATTGTGAAAAAAAATCTATAGCAATAAGTCCTGCAGCAAATTTATGGCAATATGAGTTTATCAAAAGTCTAATAAAATTAAAGATAGAATGTTTTTGTGTAGGTCATAAATATGAATCAATTTTTCCAAGAGGAAAGTTTTTTGTGAAAACACTAGAGGATGATTTAGTAACAGATATAAAAAATAAATCTTTCAATTATATTAATTTTCCGTATTTGAAGGATTTGACTTTAAAAAAACAATATAATCGTTATTTAAACAATTTTCATTTTAAAAGTGGAGATATCATTTTAACTTATAATGACTCATTTATTTCTGATGTTGCTTCAAAGTTAAACAAAAATTTTAATATTCCATGGATTTCAATTGTAGCTGACTTAAAAGCACCACAAAAGGCTACTGGATACGTTTATTTAAATTGGAAATATTTTAAAAGCTCTAGTGACAAACACATCAAAATTCATATAGATGGTGGAATTAATTCAAGCCCTGCCAGTTTAAATTTATTAAATAAATATAAAAAAAGAATTATTTTATATGCTGGTACGATTGGTGGTCATGCAGGAGCATTATATTTGATTCAAGCCTTTAATCTAGTTAAAGATAATGATGTTGAATTATGGCTTTGTGGTAAGGGTAATGACCACTGCATTAAAAAACTAGTAGTTAAAGACAGGCGCATAAAACTGTTAGGCTATGTTTCAAAGAAAAAACTAGAAGAATTATGTGCTCATGCAGATATATTTGTAAATCCTAGAAAATCTGATGGGAATGACACAAATTTTCCTTCAAAAATACTTTTTTATTTAACTTATAAAAAACCAGTAATTTCAACCAAAAATGGATTAAGCCCTAATTATGATAATGTTTTGTTTTTATTAGAAGATGAAAAAATTATAACACTTACAAATAAAATTAATTATGTGCTTTCTTTACAACCAGATCATAAAAAGGTACTAAATAAACGAATTACTAGTTTTATTAAACAAAATTCGTGGAATAATAAAGTGAAAAACTTTATTATATGGATAAATAAAGAGTTAAAGTTTTAATAAATGGAAATATCAAAAAAAATAATTTTGTATTATATAAAAACTAGACAAATATTAAAATTTTTTTTTTTCTATATATTTTCAGAAAATTCAAAAATTATTAATTTACTTGTAAATCTAGATATTTGTTTAAGAAAACTTGTTCCATTAAATTCTTCTCTTACAGGAGAATTTAAATATGATGGATTAACATTTAAACATGAAGAAGCAGACACTAGTGTTGCTAGCTCTTTATTATTTAATGGAACTTATGAACCAGAATTATTAAAAGAAATAAAAACAACTTTGAATATTGGATCAAATTTTATTGATGGAGGAGCTAATATTGGTTTTTTTTCGTTAATTGCGTCAAAAATTGTGGGACCAACAGGGATTATTATTTCGTTTGAACCAACTCCATTAACATCAATTTATTTGAAAAAAAATATTAAGATAAATGATATTAATAATATTATTGTAAGTGAGTATGGTTTGTCTTCATCTAAAAAAAAGCTACCATTCTTATTATCTAATAATCCAGAGGGGAACGCTATAATATCTGATAAGGTAGCAACTACTAAAGATGGAAATAAAATAATAAACATAAACACTATCAGTTTAGATGAATTTTGTACAAACAAAAACATTGTTAAGGTAGATTTGATTAAGCTTGATATTGAAGGTCAAGAACTTGAAGCTATTAAAGGAGCTAAAAACATTTTATTGGCAAACCAAAATATAAAAATTATTTTCGAATTAAATATTGCTCATAATAAACATGGTATTGAGTATGCCAAAGAAATTTATAATGAGCTGAACAAATTACATTTTTTAAATTTTCACACTTTGTTAAAACCCCGAATTGCTATTAATAATTTAGATAATCATGATAATATAAAATTATTAAAAAAAATTACTGATAGACATAATGTGAATATTTTAGCAACTCGTTAATAATATGTTAATCATAAATATATCTAAATAAACTAACCTGATATAAATAATATAATTTTAACCATTACTATGAGAAGATATTAGCTAATTATGGTGTTTGAACCAAAAATTATTAAAAAAAACAGAAATAAGTCATCTGTAATTGGCGTCATAGGACTTGGTTATGTTGGGTTGCCACTTTGTTTAAGTTTTGTCAACGAGGGTTTAAAAGTTATTGGATTTGACATAGACATACACAAAATTGATCAAATTAGAAAAAAACAAAGTCATATCTGGTCAATTTCTTCTAAAAATATTAGTGATGCACTATCAAAAGGTTTTGCAGTAACCACAGATTACTCTAAAATAAGTTTAGTAGATATTATTATTATTTGTGTTCCTACCCCATTGACTAGATATAATCAACCAGAACTTAAATACATCATTCAGTCGATAAATTCAATAATGCCATATGTTAAAAAAGGTCAATTAATTTCTGTAGAAAGTACTACTTATCCTGGAACAACAGATGAAGAATTAATTCCAAAATTAAAGCAGAAAGGTTTCGTTATAGGTAGAGATGTGTACGTTTGTTACTCTCCTGAAAGGGAAGATCCTGGGAACGAAAGTTATTCAACAAGAACAATACCCAAAATAGTTGGTGGATACTCAAAAGCTTGTCTTGAAGTAGCTGTTTCCACTTATTCACTTGCCATTAAAAAAGTTGTTCCTGTCAGTTCTTTACGGGTGGCTGAAATGACTAAGCTGCATGAAAATATATACAGATTAATAAATATCGGATTAGTTAATGAGATGAAGATTATTTGTGATAAAATGAATATTGATATACATGAAGTTATAAAGGCAGCTAAAACGAAACCATTTGGGTTCACGCCATATTATCCAGGACCTGGGATAGGAGGTCATTGTATTCCTATTGATCCTAATTATTTAACCTGGAAAGCAAAACAATTTGACTTAGAAACAAGATTTATAACACTTGCTCAGACAATTAATAAAGAAATGACACAATGGATATTAGATAAACTTTTAGAAGAGTTAAATTTAAGAGGAAAAATTTTAAATAACTTAAAGGTATTATTCATAGGTATCGCGTACAAAAAAAATATAGATGATGTAAGAGAGTCTCCTGCCATTAAATTGATCAATTTATTCTATGAAAATATGGCAAATATAAATTATCACGACCCTTACATTAACCATTTTAAATTTGACTTTTCTGGTGATGAAATACAAAAAAGTATTGACCTCTTACCACAAAAAATTTCACAATATGACTTAGTCGTGATTGCAACCGATCATGATAATATAGATTATAAACTGATTTACAATAATGCTGAATTGATATTGGATACTAGAGGAAAATATTTGAGTAAAGATAAAAAAATCATAAAATGTTGAATGTATAATTAAATAAATGAAAAACTATATTTTAATAACAGGTGTTGCAGGTAACATTGGAAGCTATCTTGCTTTAGCTTTGTTAAAAAAAAACTACAATGTAATAGGTATAGATAATTTTTTAACTGGAGATAAAAAAAAACTCCCTTCTAAATCAAATAGTAATTTTAAGTTCATATTTGGTAATGTTAATAGTAAAAGTAAACTTTCCAGTATTTTTAAATTGTACAAAATAGAGTTTGTATTTCATTTTGCAGCAGTTGTTGGGGTTCAAAGAACACAAGAATATCCATTAAAAGTTATGGAAGATATAAATGGAACAAGATATTTACTAGAGCTAAGTGTTAAATATAATATTAATCGATTTTTCTACTCTTCCTCTTCTGAAGTATATGGAGAGCCTTTAAAACTACCTTTAAATGAAGATAACTCTCCATTTAATTCAAAACTACCATATTCTGTTGTAAAAAATGTTTCAGAGAATTTTATAAAAATTTTTCAAGAACAATTTAATTTGAATTTTACAATATTTAGATTTTTTAATACGTTCGGGCCTAACCAATCAGAAGATTTTGTAATACCAAAATTTGTAAAATTGGCTTTAAAAAATGAGCAAATTCCAATCTATGGTGATGGGTCGCAAACGCGAACCTTTATTTATATTGATGACAATGTTGAAACAATAATTAATTGTTTTGAAAAAAAATTATACATAAATGATATTTTAAATATTGGCTCCTATACTCAGTACAAGATTATTGATCTAGCAAAATTAATTATTCATTTAACTAATTCGTCATCTCAATTAAAATATTTGCCCGCATTATCTAGAGGTGACATGAGAAGAAGACAGCCTGACAATAATAAAATGAAAACAGCTTTAGGAAGGCGACCTTTACGTTTGACCGTAGCTCTCAAAAAATATATAAATTTTATTTATGAAGAATATTTTAGTAATAGGCGCACATCCTGATGACATTGAAATATCATGTTTGGGTTACTTATTAAAAGAAAATAAACAAAATAATTCTAAAATTTCAGTTTTTATCGCTAGTAATGGATCTTCAAATGATCCTACAAGTGGTTCAAATAGGATAAAAGAAAGCATAGAAGCTCTTAATTGTATTAATGATTTAAATTTTAATTTCAATGATAATAAAGGTATACAAGTTTCTGAATATGAAAAAATATCTAATAAAATTAGAAAATTACTTATTGATAATAATCCAGATGAAATCTTAGTTCACGATCCAAATGATACTCATCAAGAACATTGTCTGATTTATGATATTGTAAAAACTGCTTCTAGAAGGTTGAGGTTAAATTTAATTAGATATCGATCAGTTTCTTCTTCAAACGAATTTAAAGCGAATTTGTATGTTGATGTAAAGGATTATATTAAATTAAAGAAGAAGAGTTTAAAATCACATAAATCTCAACAATTTCATAAATATCTTTGCGATGAGTATATAGAAAGCTTTCATAATAATTTTTTTGCCTATAATAGAGGAATAAAAATATCAGAAGCATATTTTCAAGAATTTAGGTTTAAATAATAATTATGATAGAAATTGGAAAAGATTGTAAAATTGATAAAACTGTTCAAATTAATGTTAAAGAGGGTAAAATTGACGACAGAACAGTAATTGCAGAAGGTGTAAAAATAGAAGGTAAATATGTTTACATTGGAAAAGAATCTTTTATTAATAGGTATGCCTATGTAGGTGGAGGTTCTTTTTTTGATAAAAAAGCAAAGTTAAAAACTGGTGATTGGTTTCATATGGGTCCCAATTCCCTAATTGACATAGGTCAAGGTGTTGAAATTGGCCATGAAGTTGGGGTAGGAATAGAGACTAAAATAGTAACGCATGGTGCATATTTGGATATCTATAATTTAGGATGCCCTGTTCAATGGAAAGGTGTAAAAATTGGAAATAATGTTTGGTTGCCTAATGCGTGGGTAAATCCAGGAGTATCTATAGGAAATGAAGTTATTGCTTCGGCTAGATCTTACATAACAAAAGATATTCCTGATAATGCTCTAGTTGCAGGTTCTCCAGCTAAAGTAATAAAGAAAGATTATTTGCCTAGGTTTATATCTAGAGAGCAAAAAAAAATCATTGTAAGTTCTATTATATCTCAATTTTTTAATAGAAATGAAATTTTTAATTCAAATAAATATGAAATAGACTTTATTGAAAATGAAGAGATAATTTATTTTAAGCATAAAAACCAGTATACATATTTTGATCTGGTAAAAAAGCAAATTAGAGGATCTTGTGTTAATAATTCAAATATATTTAAGGATCAATTAAGAAGAAATGGCATAAGATTTAGATTTATTCAAAATGAAGATAAATGGGTATCATGGAATTAAAATGAATATTGGAATAATAGGATTCGGTATAATGGGAGAAGGATTATGCCATTATTTGTCATGTTTCAAAAATATTAAAAATATATATTTAAAATTAGGTACAAATAAAAAATTTGATAAAAACACATTTTCTAAAAAATTAAAAATTAATTGTAGGTTAATGAAAAAACAGTTTATAGAAGATATGCTTAATAAGGTAACTATTATTAATGATTTTAAAGAATTAAACAATTGTAATGTTGTGGTAGAATCTATTACAGAAAATTTGAAGTTAAAAACTGAGCTATTAAATAATTTGTCAAAAACTTTAAATTCGAATGTAATTATTTCTAGTAATACATCTTCTTTAACGCAAAAACAATTAATTAACCATGTTAAACACCCAGACAGATTTTGTTGTATTCATTTTTTTAATCCATTGTGGAATACTAAATATGTAGAATTGGTTATTAACAATAACTTTAATGAAGGTATTAAAGATAATCTTTTCAAATTTATTAGTGCAATTGATAAAGAAATAATTAATGTGAAAGATGTTAATGGATTCGCAGTTAATAGAATTTTAATACCAATGATAAATGAAGCCATCAAATTAGTTGAGGATGGGATCGTAAGCAAAGATGATATAAATAATATTTTTGAAAAAAATATAGGAATGCCAATGGGTCCTCTTAAATTATCTGATTTTATTGGAAATGATACTGTTTTATCTATCATTGAAAACCTTTCAAATGAGAACGGACAATTTATCAAACCTAGTAAAACTCTAAAAAGGTTAGTCAAAGACAATTATTTAGGAAATAAATCAGGAAAAGGTTTAAGTAATATTTTATAAAATTCGATACAATAATTATAGTATTAATATTTAGATAATATATATAACAAATGTCATGTTCAACTAATGATTGTTTTAAATAAATTAATAATTAAATGTTTAAATATACTTTTTACAATAAAAATTGATTGTGATTAATAAATGACAATTCTAGTTACAGGCGGTTTAGGATATATAGGATCGCACACAATTGTAAAATTGCTCGAAAAAAATTTCGAGGTTATATGCCTAGACAATCTAGTTAACTCAGACTTAGAAACAAAAGAAGAAATTGAAAAAATAACAAAAAAAAAGTTTAATTTTCATAATGTAGATATCACAAATATTACTGACTTAAAAAAAAGCTTAAAACAATATAAAAAAATTGAATACGTCATCCATTTTGCATCTCTAATTTATGTGCCGGAATCTCTTAAAAATCCATTTGAATATTACAATAATAATTTAGTTTCTTTATTAAACATCATTCAAATTACAAAAAAATATAATGCTAAATTAATATTTTCTTCATCATCTACTGTTTATGGAACTCCTAAAAAATTTCCAATAACAGAAAATACACCATTTGGATTATCAACATCTCCATATGGGGAAACAAAGCGAATCGGAGAAGAAATATTAAGGGGACTTGCTAAAGAAGAAAAACTTGGAATAGTAAGTTTAAGATATTTTAACCCTATAGGAGCACACGAATCTAGTTTAATTGGTGAAAGACCAACAAAAAATCCAATACATATTTTGCCATATATTACTCAAACTGCAATTGGCATAAAAAAAAATCTAACAATTTTTGGAAATGATTATGAAACTGATGACGGTACTTGTGTAAGGGATTTTATTCATGTTAATGATGTTGCAGATGCTCATATAAAATGTATACCCTTTTTAAAAAAAAATATTTGCAAATATTATACATTTAATATCGGCACTGGTGAGGGTGTTTCAATACTTCAATTGGTTGATCAGTTTGAAAAATCTGTTGGTATTTCTATTCCTTATAAATTTGGTAAAAGAAGAATGGGCGATGTACCTGAGCTTTGGTCAGATTGTAAGTTAGCAGAAAAAAAATTAAATTGGAAAGTCAAATATAGTCTTCATGACATGATTATATCTGCTTGGAATTGGGAAAGAAAATTAAAAAAATGAAAATTGCTATATCCTGGAATGAATTACCAAAATATGCAGCATATCCTTTAGCAGAAATTATAAAATATAATTCTAAATTAGAAATTATCTCAATTAAATCAAAATTACCAATTGATAATTTAGAAAAAATTCTTAATAAAAAAATTCATTGGGTTGAGAATGAGTATCTAAAGTGGGAAGATTTAGAATTAGAAGTTCCTAAGATTTATTTTCAAGCTGGTTGGTATAAAAAATCATTTTCAGGTCTTGGCAAAGAAGTCAAACAAAATGGTGGGAAAGTAATTTTATTATCAGATAACTCATTTAAAAATAATTTAAGACAGTTAATAGGATCGGTTTTTTATAGGTTTAATTATTTAAGGTATTTTGATCGTGTATGGGTTCCAGGTGCATCAGGAAACAAATTAATGAGATTTTACGGCGTACCACAGGAAAAAATATTTCAAGGCCTTTATTGCTCAAATGAAAAAATTTTTAAAAAAGGAGTAAAAATCAGTAAAAGACCAAAAACTTTTCTATTTGTAGGAAAATTGATTAAAGAAAAAGGTTTTAAAGAACTCATGAGTGCCTTCAAAATCTTTTTAAAAAAAAATCAAAATTGGAAATTAATCATTGTTGGTAATGGTCCGTTGAAAAAAATTATTCCTAAACATGAATGTATAGAATACTTCAGTTTCAAAACTCCTGAAGAAATAGCAACATTTATGAAGAAATCTAGATTTTTAGTTTTGCCTTCCCACATTGATCATTGGCCTTTAGTAGTTAATGAAGGAACATTATGTGGTTGTGGTTTAATTTTAAGTTCAGTAGTTGGAAACATTCCGGAATTATCTAATAATAAAAACTCTATTATATTTAAACCAAGTTCATCTGAAAGCTTATTAAAGGCAATAGAAAAATCTACGGAACTTTCAGAAGCTGACTTAGACAATATGTATCAAAATAGTATTCATCTGAGTTCAAATTATTGTATCAATAATTGGATAGTAAAATTTGAATCAATAATTAAATCAGTTCATTCATCGTGAATAATAAAGTATTTAATTCAAAAGAAAACTTAGTTATGTTTGTTGATGCCTCCAGAAATAGGTCGGGAGGTTCAATAGTTTATTTAAAAAATTTTTTAGATAATTTTGACTTTAAAAAAACTAGAATTAAAAAAATTATAATTTGTTCTAACAAACATGTTTTAGAACAAATGCAAGATACAAAAAATATTGTTCATTACAGTCATTTATTTTTAGAAAAAAACCTACTATTCCAAATACTCTGGCAATTATTTATATTGCCTTATTTTCTAAAGAAAATGAAAATTGACTTATTATATACAACTGACTCATCTACTGTCTGTATTTTTAAACCGTCTATAGTCTTTAACCAAGATATTTTGGCATTTGACACTAATACATTAAAAAATTTACCTTTGAACTTTAGTAAAGTGAGACTATTCCTAATTAAATTTATTCAAATAAGAGCTATGAATAATGCAAATCATATAATTTTTTTAAGTAAATTTACTAAAAATTTTATTTCTAGTTACTTAAGACAAAATTTAAATTATTCCATTATTCCGCATGGCCGTGAGTATGTTGAAAAAAAGTTTGTAAAGAGTTCTTGGCATTTTAATAAATATATAAATTTATTATATGTTTCACCGATTATGAAATATAAAAATCATGAAGTCGTAATAAATTCATATGAGAAATTAAAACGTAAACATAAAAATTTAAAAATAAAATTTATTGGCAAAGTTTATGATAAAAGCCTTTATAATCATCTAATTTCAAAATATAAAACCATTAATGAAGATAATTTTGTTGGTGAAATCAGTCAAAATGAGATCAAGATACATATAAAAAGGTCAGATATTTTTATTTTTGCATCGAATTCTGAAACTTTTGGTATAACTTTATTAGAAGCAATGACACAAGCAGTTCCAATAATTTGTTCCAATCAAAGTAGTCTGCCGGAAATATTAGAAGATGGAGGTTTATATTTTGACCCATCAAATTATATGGAGTTATCTGCCAAAATTGATTTACTAATTAGTGAAATTGCTCTAAGAAAAGAAATATCAAAAAAAGCTTTAAAAATATCTAAAAAGTATAGTTGGTCAAAAAATTTAAAATCTTTCTATAATGTTGTAAATAAAACAGTTTGATAATAGCCTATGATTTGTGAAAAAAGTATCTTAGACCATAGTTATCCTGGCATCGTTTTTGACAAGAATGGCATATCGGATATTTACAAAGAAGCCAAGTCTGCACATGATTTTTTTATAGAAAATATATCTAAACGAAAAAATTATTTTTTAGAGACCACTATTAACGAAATAAAAAAATCAAAGCCCTTAGGTGATTACAATTGTATTTTAGGCTTAAGTGGTGGACTTGATAGTTCATATATGCTTCACAAAGTTGTTAATGATTATGGTCTAAAACCTCTAGTATTTCATGTAGATGCAGGTTGGAATTCAGAGATTGCTGTTAGCAATATTGAAAAACTTGTTGATAAACTAGATTTAGATTTATTTACTGAAGTGATCAATTGGAATGATGTTAAGAATTTACAATTAGCTTTTTTGAAATCTGGAGTTCCTCATATAGATATCCCACAAGATCACGCATTCATAAGTATTCTCTATTATTTTGCTGAAAAATATAAAATAAATTATATTCTTAATGGTGGAAATATTTTCAACGAAATTATTCCCATGCCTTATAAATATTATTATTGGGGAACTGACTTAAGACACATAAATGATATTATTACAAAATTTTCTCCAGAAAAAATTAAAAAATATCCTTTCAGCTCTGTATTTAGACATAAATTATATTTAAGGTTTGTTAAATCATTGAAAGTCATCAAGCCTCTTAATTTTGAAATATACAATCAATTTAAAGCCATAGATTTGTTAAAAAATATTTATGGATGGAAGCCTTATGGACAAAAGCACTTTGAGTCTAATTTCACCAGATTTTATGAGGGTTACTGGTTACCATCAAGATTTAACTTTGATGTACGAAAATGTCAATTAAGTAGTTTAATTGTTAGCAATCAAATAAGTCGAGAAGATGCTAAAAAAATTATAACAAAAGCTACCTTAAGTAAAATTGAATTAGAAAATGATTTTAATTATGTAGCTAACAAATTAAACATTTCTAATGAAGAAATGAGAGAAATTGAAAATTCTGAAAAAAAATATTATTATGATTATAAGAATTTACACCATATTTTAAAACCAATTGAAAAACTTCTTAAGATTACAAGGTTAATGGTTAGAGGGGGGGCGTATTAGTGATTGGTATTATTAACTACGGCTTAGGAAATGTTAAAGCGATTTTAAATTTGTATAATTACCATAGAATTAAAGCAAAATTAGTTAGTACTGTAGATGACTTTGATTTAATTGATAGATTAATCTTGCCTGGTGTTGGTTCTTTTGATAACGCGATTAATTTGTTTAATGAATCAGGTATGAGAGAAAAGACAGAAAAATTAGTGCTCGAAAAAAAAATTCCATTTTTAGGAATATGCGTTGGTATGCAAATTTTAGGTAATAGTAGCGAAGAAGGAAAACAAAAAGGTTTATGTTGGATTAATGGTGATATTAAGAAAATAAACTTTTTTAATAAAAAATTGCCTCTACCCCATTTAGGGTGGAATAAAATAAGTCTTACTAAAAACTCAAAAATTTTAAAAGGTCTAAACAATCAATATTTTTATTTTCTACATTCCTATTTTTTCTCTGAAAATGAAATTGATTTACAAATTGCTACCTTTGATTATGAAACTAAATTTACTTGCGCTGTGAAAAAAAACAACATTTATGGTGTGCAATTTCATCCAGAAAAAAGCCATGCATCTGGTGAAGAACTTTTAATTAACTTTTCAAAAATTTGATGAACTTAAGAAAAAGAATAATACCTTGCCTTTTAATCAGTGAAGGTGACTTGATTAAAACAATTAACTTTCGTGATAGAAGATATATTGGTGACCCTTTAAATGCTATTAGAATTTTTAACCAAAAAAAAGCTGACGAAATTATAATTTTAGATATTGATGCTTACTCAAAAAAAAAATCAGTTAATTACAATTTAATAGAAAAAATGGCTAATGAGAGTAGAATGCCTATCTCATATGGAGGAGGCATTACAAGCTTAGTAGAAGTAGATACGATAATAAAATCAGGCGTAGAAAAAGTTATTTGTAGCTCACTTTTTTTTGAGAATTTCTCAATATTAAAAGATGCAGTTTGTAAATTTGGTTCTCAAAGCATATCAGTTTGTTTAGATTATAGGTTAAATGGTTCAGATTATTGTTTTTACATTAATAATGGTAAAGATCTGGTCAGTAATTCATTAGAGGATGTTATACAAAAGATTAGAGAATTAGAATGTGGTGAAGTAATTTTTAATTCAATCGATAAGGACGGTTCAATGTTAGGTATGGACCAATATAGTATGAAATATTTACCTTCAATACTTCATGAAACACCTCTTAGTTTTATTGGTGGGCTTTCTAGTTACAATGAGTTAAAGATTATTCTAGAAAATTTTAATATTTCAGGTATCGCTGCAGGAAGTTTATTTGTATTTAAAGGAAAGCATTTTGCTGTTTTAATTAATTATGATAATTTTGTAAAAGATGGTCAATAGTTTTAAGAATAAAGTACTTTTAGTAACTGGTGGAACTGGATCTTTTGGAAACGCAGTCTTAAAAAGATTTTTAGGTATGGGTTTAAAAGAGATTCGTATCTTTAGTCGTGACGAAAAAAAGCAAGACGATATGCGCAAAAAGTTTAACGACCCAAAAATTAAATTTTATATTGGTGATGTGCGCGATTTTAATTCTGTTTTGACTGCAACACGTGGGGTTGACTTTATTTTCAATGCAGCGGCTTTAAAACAGGTGCCTTCTTGTGAGTTTTATCCAATGCAGGCTTTACAAACTAATGTAGTTGGTACGGATAATGTTTTAGAAGCTGCAATGCAAAATGGTGTAAAGCGAGTAGTATGTTTAAGTACTGATAAAGCTGTTTATCCCATAAATGCAATGGGGATGTCCAAGGCAATGATGGAGAAAGTTATGGTTGCAAAGTCTCGTGACCTAGATCCTAATAAAACAATAATTTGTGGAACTCGGTATGGTAACGTAATGGCATCAAGAGGTTCAGTCATTCCATTGTTTGTCGAGCAGATCCGGTGTGGGAAGGCGTTAACTATTACTGATCCAAAGATGACCCGATTCATGATGACATTAGCTGATGCGGTTGATCTTGTATTATTTGCTTTTGAAAATGGTCATAATGGAGATATGTTTGTACAAAAAGCCCCAGCTGTTACTGTTCGAACCTTGGCTAGAGCAATGACAGAAATTATGGGTGAATCAAACTATCCAATAAATATAATTGGCACTCGCCATGGTGAAAAACTTTTTGAAGTTTTACTTAGTCGTGAAGAGATTGTCTGCGCTGAAGATCTTGGATCTTATTATCGTATACCGCCAAATCTATCTGATCTAAATTATAGTAAGTTTATGGAACAAGGTGAAGAAAAGATTTCACTAAGTGAGGATTATAATTCGCATAACGCAGAACAGCTTGATGTAAAAGGTATGAAAGCTTTACTTCGCAAACTAGATTTTATACATGCCTTGGAAAAAGGTGAGTATATGAACCCGGAGGATTGAGTTTTGCGAGTGCTGGTAACTGGAGCCAATGGATTTATTGGAAAAAATTTGGTAATGCATCTTGAGCAAGAAACCATTGTTCACAAAGTTGTTTCATTTACGCGGAATCATAGTGTGAATGATTTACCTAATTTATTGAAAAATGTCGATTTTATATTTCATTTAGCAGGTATAAACAGATCAGAAAATCCTGACGAATTTACAGTTGGAAATACTTTTTTGACTGAACAGCTGTGTTCTGCGATACAAGCTGAGGATAAGAAAATACCTGTTGTTTATACGTCATCAATTCAGGCTGAGCTCAATAACACATATGGAACCTCTAAGCGTGCTGCTGAAGATGTGTTACAAAATTTGCAAAAGATTAATGGTAACCCTATTTTTATTTATCGTTTGCCTAACGTATTTGGTAAATGGGCTCGCCCTAATTACAATTCAGTAGTGGCCACTTTTAGTTATAATATCTCACGTGATCAGCCAATAAAAATTAATGATCCAACTGCTATTATTAGGATGGTTTATGTGGATAATATAATCGATAATTTTTTGATATTACTAGAAAGTTTTTCGTCATCTGAGAGTAATAAAAAACTGACTTATGTTAAGGTTAAACCAGAATATCAGATTACTGTTGGTGAGCTGGCAAGTCAGTTGCTTCGTTTTAAAGCGTCACGAGTTAACTTGATTACCGAGTCTGTAGGTACAGGGTTTATAAGAGCTTTATATGCAACTTATATAAGTTATTTGCCTCCTGAGAACTTTACTTATTCACTTGTACAACATAAAGATGCAAGAGGTAAATTTGTTGAGATTATAAAAACTATTAATGCAGGTCAGTTTTCTTTTTTTACTGCTCATCCAGGTATTACTCGCGGTGGACATTATCATCATTCTAAAACTGAAAAATTTTTAGTTGTTAAAGGCAAAGCTTGCTTCAGGTTCCGTAATATACTTACAGGTGAATTTTATGAATTATACACATCTGAAGAAAAATCTGAAATCATTGAAATGGTTCCGGGATGGACCCACAATGTAACAAATGTTGGTGACAATGATTTGATTTGTATGCTTTGGGCAAACGAGGTTTTCAATAATGATAAACCTGACACTTTCCTTCATTCTATAGATTGAGTTTATTTGATTTCTTGGGGATTAATTACTGATATATTATAAATTATATAGAGGAAGATCATGAAGAAACTTAAGGTTATGACAATAGTAGGAACTCGCCCAGAAATCATTCGCTTGTCAAGGGTAATTACAAAATTAGATAAGTATTGTGAGCATATACTTGTGCATACAGGTCAAAATTATGATTATGAGTTGAATGACATTTTCTTTAATGAACTTGGTATTCATAAACCCGATTATTTTCTAAAAGTTGCTGGTAATAGTGGTGTTGAAACAATTGGAAATGTCATAATCTCAGTTGATAAGATTTTGTCAGAAGTCAAACCAGAGGCTTTACTTTTATTGGGTGATACCAACAGTTGTATGGCTGTTTTACCTGCTAAACGTCGAAAGATTCCAATCTTTCATATGGAGGCAGGTAATCGTTGCTTTGACATGCGGGTACCAGAGGAGATAAATAGACGCATTGTCGACCATACGGCTGATATAAATCTTACCTATAGTACAATTGCGCGAGATTATCTTCTAGCTGAAGGTCTTTCTCCTGATCAAATCATCAAAACTGGTAGTCCTATGTACGAAGTTTTAAATTATTACCTACCACAAATCAATTTATCTAATGTATTAAAACAATTTGACCTTAAGCCCAAAGAATACTTTGTTGTTAGCGCACATCGTGAAGAAAATATAGAATGTGAAAAATTGTTTTTCAATCTAGTTACAATTTTGAATACTTTAGCTGAAGATTATGGTTTACCTGTTGTTGTATCAACTCACCCACGCACTCAAAAGCGGATTGACAAAACAGATGTAAAGTTTAACCCATTAGTAAAATTAATGAAGCCATTAGGTTTTTACAATTATGTTAACTTGCAGATGAAAGCTAGAGCAGTACTTTCAGATAGTGGTACAATAAATGAGGAGTCATCTATTCTTAATTTCCCAGCGCTTAACATTCGTGAAGTGCATGAGCGTCCTGAAGGTATGGAAGAAGCTGCTGTAATGATGGTAGGCTTAAATATAGAACGTATTCGTCAAGGCTTAACAATTCTTGCTAACAATATGCATGATAAAAAATATAGTATGCAAAAAGTTTCTGATTATAGCATGCCAAATGTCAGTGAAAAAGTCGTTCGCATTATCCACAGCTACACTGACTATATAAATCGTGTAGTATGGAAAAAATATTGAATAATTAAATTACTTAATACTCTAGCTTTTTAAGCGAAGTAAGATTTTAATTGGTGTTATGTTGATTAAATCAAAAAAAAGTGTCATTAAAATAGCTATTTTATCCGATGAGTATCTCCCTTACGGTACACGTGTTCATGCTAAAATGTTACACGAACTTGCTGTGAAACTAAGAAAAGATGGTCATAATGTTTTTGTTATTACACCTGGTAAGTATAAACAACCGAAGCGTTTGAAAATTGATACATTAGATCAGGTTGAAGTTTGGAGGTTCAGGACCCCACCCATAAGAGGTGTTGGATTGCTTCGTCGGGGATTAACAGAAATCCTTTTGTCTTACAGAGCATGGTTTGCTATTCGCCATAAGTTAAAGGAGCAAAAGTTTGATTTATGTATTAATTACTCTCCCACAATATTTTTTGCTGGTTTGGCTTATATTTTAAGTAAGCAGGGAACATGTATTTATCTGATTTTAAGAGATTTCTTTCCGCAATGGATGATAGACCAAGGTCGAATACGTGCAAAATCTCCAATTGGAATATTTTTTAGATTGGTAGAAAAGTTCAATTATAGAACTTCTAGCTTCATCTCATTACAATCACCTAAAAACAAATTGCTCTTTGATAAACTTAATCCATTTTATTCTGGAGAAAAAAATATTCTATATAACTGGGTTTCACCTACTATAATTGGTATAAAAGGGATTAATAATGTAGATGACATTTTAGCTTCTTGTGAAGGAAAAATTATATTCTTTTATGGAGGAAATATGGGCTTCGCTCAAGATATGCCCAATTTAATTAGATTAGTGAATAATATGAGTCAGCGAGTAGAAGCACATTTTCTATTTATTGGGGATGGTGATCAAAGGTCTCTTGTTCAAAAAGCAGCAGCCACACTCCCTAATTTAACTTATTATTCATCCATCTCTCAGTATGAATTTCAAGTAATTCTTAAAAGGGTAGACATAGGGTTATTTTCTCTTTCTGCTGACCATACCACCCATAATTTTCCTGGCAAACTTTTGGGATACATGGTTAATAGAATCCCTATATTGGGTAGTATAAATAATGGTAACGATTTGAAAGAAATAATAGAATCTTATGGAGCTGGTAAAGTTTTTGTAAATGGAAACGACATTGCACTAAAGGAGGCAGCAGATTTTTTTCTAATTAACCCGTCATCAAGGACAAACATGGGATTGCAAGCTTTAAAGTTAAGCAAAGCTCTTTTTTCTGTAGAAACTGCTGCAGATAAAATAATTACATGTTACTTAAAATGGAAAAAGAGAAATTAAAAATTTGATAGTTTCTTTACATATTTTTCTTTTTAGTAATTACCATTTAAATAATCTTTGATTGATTTATATTTTTAAGAAAGTGTAAGAATTTACATTTAAATTTTATTGGGTTATTAAAAAATTAATATAAAAAATATAAAGATAATGCACAAAATTAATTTTTGTAAAATAGTGTTGGATATATATGAGATTTCATAATTTTCCTTATAAAATTGTTATTACTGGTGGCACTGGTTTTTTGGGCTCTCATTTATTAAAAAATGAGGTCTTTAAAGATGCTTTAGCTATTGGAAGAACACAACCGCAAAAACATCAGAATTTTAAAAATGTTTCATTTATAATTAATAAAAATTTTACTAAAATTTTTGATAAGACAGAAGTTGTATTACATTTAGCTGCAAGAAATCATGTAATGAATGATTTTCATAAAGACCCAATTAATGAGTACCGCAGAGTCAATACATTAGGTACTTTAAACCTTGCCAAACAAGCAGCAATTGCAGGAGTGAAAAGATTTATTTTTGTTAGCACTATAAAAGTACTTGGGGAGAAAACTGAACCCGGGATCGCTTTCAAAAAAGATGATATTACAAATCCACAAGATCCATATAGTGTTTCAAAGTATGAAGCAGAAAAAGGTCTTAAGCTTATTGGAAAAAATTATGGTATGGAAATTGTTATAATAAGACCTCCTTTGATTTATGGACAGGGTGTTAAAGGTAATTTTGCAAACCTTATTAAGCTAGTAAAATTACCTATTCCAATTCCATTAGGATCAATAAAAAACAAAAGAAGTTTAGTAAGCGTAGAAAATCTAATAGATCTAATTATTACTTGTTTAGATCATCCAAATGCAAAAAATCAAACATTTTTAGTTAGTGATGATGATGACATGAGTACCCCTCTCTTATTTTCAAGACTTGCAGAGGCAGGGGGGTATAATGCCAATATAATTTATTTTCCTCTCATCTTATTGTATATTTTCTTTCGATCATTTTCTAAGTTAAAAGTCTTTGACCGATTATCTAGTTCAATGTGTGTTGATATAGAACATACTAAATCAGAATTAAACTGGAAACCACCTTTCAAAGTAAAAGAGTCCTTAATAAATTGTTGGATAAAAGACACATAAATTAAGAGTAATATAAATAATTTAAAATTAAAAAATGTTTGGTTTTTTGACAGAATATAGTACGTATATCAAAATAATACTTTTATTTAGAAGAGTGAATAATAACCACATACAAATGGAACTAAGGATATGATCCGTTTATTTGATTTAATACTTTCCTTTTTTGGATTAATAATTTTGTTACCAGTCTTAACGTTTTTATGGATTATAGGATTATATTTAAATGGTTCTCCAATTTTTAAACAAAAACGTATTGGACATAATCAAAAACCTTTTTTATTAATTAAATTTCGAACAATGCATATTAATACAAAATCTGTTCCCACACATTTAATAGATAATTCTGCGATCACGCCATTTGGACATTTTCTTCGTAGAACTAAACTTGACGAACTTCCGCAGTTATTGAATGTGCTATTAGGGCATATGAGTTTGGTTGGCCCAAGGCCTTGTTTATCAAGTCAAAAAAAATTAATCATTGAGCGCCAAAAAAGGGGTGTTTTTAGAGTAAAACCAGGAATTACTGGTTTAGCACAAGTGTCTAATATTGGTATGAAGAATCCAACTCTTTTAGCAAAAACAGATTCAAAAATGATTGAAAACATGTGCTCATATTTTTATTTCTATTATATCACAAAAACTTTTTTTTTAATTTTAAAAAAGAAAGTTTAGTTTTAATAAACCTTTATAAATGAATAGTTTGCTCCTATTTTTTATTAATTGGCAAGTGAATAACTTCATCTCTTTTAATTTCTTTAGTGACAGATATTAATTGCTTCTTCTTTGTGAGAAGCTTTTCATCTGGTTGATAGTCCGCATTTTGAATTAAGTACTTTATAAGTCCATCGTGATCTTGTTCTTTAATCAATATCTTCAATTTGTCAATAAGCATCCACATCTTTTTAGGTGCTATGGTAGCCTCATCAACCTTCATTATTCTTGGATGCGTTGTTCCAAAAAGATTATCACCATATGACAATTCTTCATACAATTTTTCACCAGGTCTTAAACCTGTAATACGGACTAGAATATCTCCTTTTTCTTCTATTACATCTGTTTCAAGATAAGGTCGTAATCCCGAAAGTTTAATCATTTTGAAGGCTAGATCCTTAATTTTCAATGGAACGCCCATGTCAAGTACAAAAAGCTTACCTTCTGCTGTTAGCGAACCAGATTGGATGACTAATTGTACCGCCTCACCAATTGTCATAAAGTATCTAGTAACATTAGGATGTGTTAAGGTTATTGGTCCGCCTTTTGCAATTTGTTTTTGAAATAGTGGCACTACTGAACCTGATGAGCCAAGCACATTACCAAAACGTACCATTGAAAATTTTGTTACAGTTTGTTCTAGGTTAATTGCTTGACATATTCGCTCTGCTAGCCGTTTTGAAGCCCCCATCACATTTTTAGGTTTAACTGCCTTATCCGTTGAAATAAGACTGAAATTAGTTACTTTTGCACGAACCGCTTCTTTTGCAAGAGTCATAGTTCCAATGGTATTATTTTTTATAGCCTGTAAAGCATTATTTTCCATTAGTGGTACATGTTTATAAGCTGCGGCATGATAAATTGTGTCAACTTTGAACTTCTGTAAGGTAGTAGCAATAAAAACTCTATCTTGGACTGAGCCAACTAACTTATGAATTGGCACATTAAGTTTCAAAGCTTGTTCATCAATCTCAGAAGTAATATTATAAATACCCAATTCTGAGATGTCAAAAAGTATTAGTTGTAGTGGTTTGAGCTGAAGAATTTGTCTGGTTAATTCACTGCCTATTGAACCACCAGCACCGGTAACAAGTACTGTTTTATTAGTTATATTTTTATTTAGTAGCTTTTGAATTGGATCCACACGCTCTCGGCCAAGTAAATCCTCAATTGCTATATCTTTAAATTCTGTAATTTGCGCTGAACCATTTATTAAGCTGTCAACTGCAGGTATTGTTTTGACCTTAAGGACATATTTATTGACTTTAGAAATAATACCTTGGCGTTCATGAAAGCTGGCGCTTGGCATTGCTAACAATATAACGTCCACTTCCAAATTATCAAAATTATCGGATGCTTCTTCAAAACTCATTACCTTAAGACCATAAAGTTGCTGACCCTGGAGATTTTTATTATCATCAATGATCATTTGCACTCGATATTCCGGACTTGTTATAAGTGATTGAGTAAGTTGTGCTCCAGCTGCACCTGCGCCATATATTGCAACATACTTTTGAGTTTTTTGGTTATAGGTTCGGAAGATTGAACGCAAAGTAAATCTTGAACCTGTAATCACGATAAACAGTAATGCAGAATAAATGATAGAAACAGACCAAGGAATAAATGGCACATGTGCTAGCTTGTTTAAAATTATAAAAAATCCAGAAATACTACTTCCAAGTGCTACAAGAACAGCAACTTCGGTTGAGATATATCTTACAAAAGCACGGTATAGACCCATACTTGAAAAAACCAAAATTGTGGGTAGGAGTATAAGTACATAACTTATAAAAAATTTGGGTTCATAAAAAAAATTTGTTGTTTCTAACCTTAATAACATTGCGCTGGCGAATGAAATAAAAATTGCTAATCCATCTAAGCTCATCTGAAGATTACGTTGCATACTCTTACTTAACTTAAAACCTAATTGCAAAAAATTTCGGAAATTAAAGTTAAGTTTGCTCATATTAATATCTGTTGGCGTTTTAATCAAAATTGGTTTCTAATATAATTATTTCTTTACATTCCAAAAAACAGGAAATTCAGGGTCAAAAATAATGATTTTTTCATTATTGATAATTAAAAATTTTTTGAAATTCAGTCTATTTTTTTCTTTGAAGAGCTTAATCTTCTTTTTATTTAAATTTAAATTATAATGTTTAGCACCATTTATGCTTGTAAATTTCTCAAGATTAGATAATTGATTTTCATTATCAAATATTTGAGCTAACGTGGACATGCAATATGTTGCATTAAAAATACCTGCACATCCACAACAATTTTCTTTATTTAATGACAAATGAGGCGCAGTGTCTGTTCCTAAAAAAAACTTTTTATTACCACTTGTTGCCACTTCAATTAGAGCTTTCCTATGTTTTTCTTTTTTTAAAATTGGTAAACAGTAGTTATGAGGTTTTATCCCTCCAACAAAAATAGCATTTCTATTTAGAGCTAAGTGATGGGGTGTAATTGAAGCCACAAGGTTTTTATTACCTTGATTTACATAAATCGTTGCATCCTTGGTAGTGATATGCTCAAGCGTAACTTTAAGTTCGGGTAATTCTTTGCAAATGAAATCGAGGTTTTTATGAATAAAAACTTTTTCCCTAGCAAAAATATCGACTTCTTTATGTGTAACTTCACCGTGAATTAGAAGTGGCATACCTATTTGAGCCATTATTTCAAGTATAGGCATTATTTTTGTAATTTCTTTTACACCTGAATCTGAATTAGTAGTTGCTCCTGCAGGGTACAACTTAACTGCAAACACAGCACCATTATTATATGCGTCCTTTAATTCGTTTTTATTAGTTTCTTCCGTTAAGTAAATCGTCATTAAAGGTTCAAAATTATCACTTTTTGGAGTTGCTTTTTCTATTCTTTTTTTATATTGAACAGCTTGCTTGGCATTTAATATAGGGGGTGTCAAATTGGGCATAACTATTGATCGAGCAAAATGTCTTGTTGTTTCTGGAACTACTGCTTTCAAAATTTCACCATCTCTAAAATGAACATGCCAATCATCTGGCTTTATAATCTCTATTTCTTCCATAATTATGATCTAATCTTTAAAAGTTAAATTTAATATGTTAATATCTATAGTTAACATAATCAATTCTTGAAAAGTATACTATGAAAATTTCTATTATTTCTACTAGTCATAGAACTAATTCTCAATCAAAAAAAATTTCAGATTTTCTACATAATAACTTATTAAATATTAAGTCAGATTTGGATATTTATGATCTAGATTTAGCTGATAAATCATTGCCGCTTTGGTCACCGGATAAAAAAAACGGAAAGGGTATTTGGGGTGTTACTTGGAATTCAATATCAGATAATTTAATTAAATCAGATGGTTTTATTTTAGTCGTGCCGGAATATGGTGGAATGGCAACACCTGCTGCAAAAAATATTTTTTTATTGTGTGGTAATGGTGAATTTGCCCATAAACCTGGTTTAATAGTGTCAGTTAGTAGTGGAAATGGTGGTGCTTATCCAGTATCTGAGTTAAGAATGTCTTCTTACAAGAATACACACATAATGTGGATACCTGAGAACATTATTATTAGAAATGTAGAAGAATTTAATTTCGGCGCTCATGGGGATAATATCCCCAAATGGTTAGATAATAGAATTGATTATGTTTTGAAGTTACTTTTAGCTTATGCATCAAATATGAAACCATTAAGAAAAATAGTTAATAGGAAGGATTTTGGAAATGGAATGTAATGATTTAATCATAAAATTTGAAGAAATTGAGGGATGGGAAAAAACTAATGATGGAAGAGAGGCATTCGTCAAACTTTTCAAATTCTCTGATTTTAAACAAGCTTTTTCTTTTATGACTTCTATCGCCATGAAAGCAGAACAAATTAATCATCATCCAGAATGGGAAAATGTTTATAATAAAGTTACGATTACTCTTACTACGCATGATGTTGGAGGCGTGTCTGAATTAGATCACAAGATGGCTATTTTTGCAGAAGATTGTTTCAAAAATTATAGCTGATTTTTGAGCAAATAGTTTATGGAAAAAGATATAGTTACAAATCCAATAATGTGGACACCGTCTGATGAAAGAATTAAATCTTCGCAGATGTTTAGATTTATACAAAATATAAATGAAAAATATAATATCGATTTAATTAGTTTTGCTGATTTACATAATTGGTCAGTAAATAACAAAAGTGATTTTTGGTCATCTATTTGGAATTTTTTTGAGATTATAGGCTCAAAAGGAAATGCCCCATATGTTAGTCCTCAGAATCAAATGCCAGGGAGCAAATTTTTTCCTAGTGGTAAAGTAAATTATGCTGAGAATATGCTTTCAGGGGATGTTTCTGGTGCAGCAATTGTTTTTAAATCTGAGGATAAAATTAGAAAAGAGATTTCTTGGAAAAATCTTAAGTTACAAGTAGCTACTTTAGCAAATTTTTTACTAAAACAAGGTCTTGTTAAAGGAGACAGGGTTGCAGCGTATATGCCTAACGTGCCCGAAACTGTAATAATGATGTTAGCTACTTCCTCTATAGGGGCAATATTTTCTTCAGCATCTCCTGATTTTGGTGTAGATGGTGTGTTAGATAGATTTGGTCAAATTAAACCCAAAATTTTACTTACTACAGATGGTTATTTGTACAACGGAAAAGAAGTTAATATAACTAATAAAGTTATAGATGTTGTTAAATTCTTACCTTCTCTTCAAAGAGTTGTTGTCGCACCTCTTTTAGGAATTAAAACAGATTATTATAATGATAAATTTATAAGTTATAATGCTGTCCAAGAAAAATACTTTACACAAACTATAACTTTTGAGCCTTTGAATTTGGATGATCCTCTGTATATAATGTTTTCAAGCGGTACTACTGGTAAGCCTAAATGTATTGTTCACTCCAATGGTGGTATTCTTTTAAAACATCTAGTTGAAGTAGGGCTTCATTCTAATGCAAGAAAAAATAGTAAAGTTTTCTATTTTACAACTTGTGGGTGGATGATGTGGAATTGGTTAGTATCAGGCCTCTTAGTGAAAGCAACAATTTATTTATATGATGGATCACCCTTTTTCCCAAATCCAGAGATTTTATGGGATTACATAGACAGTGAAAAAATAAATTTTATGGGGGTTTCAGCCAAATATATTGACGCTCTAAGTAAAGAAAGTATCAATATTATTAATAAATATAATTTAAGTCATTTAGAAGTAATTGGTTCAACAGGATCCCCATTAGTCCATGAAAGTTTTGACTACATATATAAAAATGTAAAAAAAGATGTTTCAGTTGCGAGCCTGTCTGGAGGTACTGATATAGTGGGTTGTTTTATAGGTGGGAATCCAATGTCAGCTATTCGAAGAGGAGAAATACAAGGACCAATTTTAGGCATGGATGTTCATGTTTATAACGAAAATGGTCATTCCATAAAAAATGAGAAAGGAGAGCTAGTTTGCATACAGAGCTTTCCTACTATGCCATTATTTTTTTGGAATGATGAAAAAAACAAAAAATATCATGAGGCTTATTTTAATAAATATCCTAATGTATGGTGTCATGGTGATTATATTGCAAAGACAGAAAATGATGGCTTTATAATTTTTGGTAGATCAGATGCAACATTGAATCCTGGAGGAGTTCGTATTGGAACAGCAGAAATATATAGGCAAGTTGAACAGATAGAAGAAGTTCTTGAAGGCTTAGTTGTAGGACAAATTTGGCAGGGTGATACAAGAGTAGTTCTATTTGTGAGGTTAAAACCAAAATACTATTTGAAAAAAGACCTAATTAATAAAATAAAAACTAAAATTAAAATAGGAGCCTCTCCGAGACATGTTCCTGCAAAAATCATAGTTGTTAATGATATACCTAGAACAAAATCGGGTAAAATAGCAGAACTAGCAGTTCGAGATTTAATTCACAATAAGGAGATTAACAATGAAACAGCTTTAGCTAATCCAGAATGTTTGGAAGAATTTAAAAACATTAACGAATTAAGTATCTAAACCGCTTCTTTTATTTCTGAATTTACTGAGAAAGGCTCTTCTCTAACCGTGATCGTTAGAATAAATGCTATAATACCTAAAGCAACGCTTAGCCACCACATATTTTCATAGTTACCATAAATGTCAAAAAATCTACCACCCAACCAAGCTCCTAAAACAGCTCCTAATTGATGACAAATAAAACAGATACCAGATAAAGTAGCTAAATACTTAGGGCCTATAAACGAAAGTATAATCGCGTTTGTCATTGGTACGGTTGCTAGCCAAAATATTCCAATTAGAGCCCCAAATAAAATAGCTATAGTTGGTGAAGGTGGGGATAAAACAAATATGGTGATCGCTAATGATCTAAATAAATATATTATTGATAAGGGCATAGGTTTTTTGACTTTTCCTCCAAGCCACCCAAAGCCTATTGTTCCTAAAATATTAGTTACACCTATGATTGCTAAAGACCAGCCGGCAACTTCGACAGAAATTCCTTTTGATATTAGGTCAGTTGGAAGGTGTAACGCTATAAAAGTTACATGAAAGCCACAAACAAAAAAGCCAAGAATTAATAGTAAATAATTTCTTTCTTTCAAAGAAAATTTAACAGTGTTTTTTAAATCTTCCTTAAAAGATTGATTTTTTGCAGTAACACTATTTGGATCATTTAAAAGCGGTAAAAGAAATAATAGACAAATAGATATTGTAGCTAAAACAAGCAAGCTTGTTTGCCATCCAAACTCCTTATTCATCCACATGGTCGGCAATACCACAGCAAATTGACCGAATGAGCCTGCGGCGGCAACCAATCCCATAGCAATCGAGCGTTTACTTACTGGAGCCACCTTGCCTGCTATACTAACAATAGTAGCCATTCCAGCACCACCAAGACCAAATCCCATTAGCGTTGTAGCTGAAAATAGTTTAATTTCTGAGGTGGGGTTGCTCATGAAAAAAATTCCAGATGCAAAACAAATTATTCCGAATGCTAATACTTTTTGAGGGCCAAATTTATCAATCAAAATACCAAGAACAAAAGTTACTAAACCCCAGACAATCGCCTGAACACCAATAGCGAACGAAAAAAACTCCTTTCCATCATTCATGAACGTGGAGATTGGCTCTAAAAACAATCCAAGTGCTTGTCTTACACCCATAATCATTGCAATTATAATAGAACATACGAGTATGATAACTTGCCAATCTACTTTTTTTATTTCCATTGTTATCCCCTCATTTCAAAAATTAAATATCAATTTTACAGATCTTAGTTATTAAAGTGTCAATCTCTTTATAATTTTTTATACCTAATGCTTTTATATATTTTTCCTCAGTTTCTTCCCAAATAATAATCGCTTTTCTAAGTTTGTTTTTACCAACAGTCGTTAATTGAATTATTTTATTTTTATTATCTTGTTCGTATTTATAAGAAACAAGGTTCATTTTTATTAATTTTTCAATGCTGCGTAAAACAGTGGTTCTATCTAGCTCTAGCACATATGATAAAACGGAAATATTTGTTTTACGCAATTTTTGAATATTTCTTAAAGTGCTAAACTGAGTAATTTTAATTCCAACTTTAGCTAGAGCTGTATCATATATTTTAGTTAGATTGTTACTAGCTTTTCGAAGACTTATGCAATTACAAGATGTATTAAATTTCATCCTATGTGTATATACACATTTATTAATTGAGTCTAATTAATATTGAATTAACCTCTGCCTCTATAATTTGCAACAGAATGATCTGGAATAAATAAATTTTTAGGCTGCTCACATGTTTGCCAAAATATATCAATTGGAATTCCACCTCTTGGGTACCAATACCCACCAATTCTTAGCCACTTAGGTGACAGTAAATTAACAATATCTTGAGCAATTGAAATTGTACAATCTTCATGAAATGCACCATGGTTTCTGTACCCTAAAAGGTATAATTTAAAAGATTTGCTCTCTACTATAAATTTATTAGGGACATAATCGATTACAATATGAGCGAAATCAGGTTGAGATGTAACGGGACATATTGAAGTGAATTCAGGACATGTAAATTTTATATTATAATCTATACCAATTTTAGGGTTCTTTACTTTTTCAAGAATATTCTTATCAGGGAATTCTGGAACTTTACTTTTACGGCCAAGAGAATTTAAGTCTTTATCTGATTTACTCATGTAAATATCTCACTTAATTATTAATAGATGTCAGTTCGTTATTGATTGAATTTATTTTTGACAAGATTATTTTTTGCCACTCTTCAATATTATTAGCTAAATAGGAGTTTTCTGAAAACAAAATACTTCTGGAAGCATTAATCAAACCAAAGTTTAGAAGATTTGAATGCTCAGTATCTTGGACTAATGGTGCACATGCATCTTTCGCAGATGCACCTTGAGTACCATAACCAGGAATTAAAAATGGAGCGTTTGGTAATAACTTTCTTAATGCTACAGATTCTTCTGTAAATGTAGCTCCAGACACAACTCCTATTGAAGACAACCCTAATGAACCCTTATTTTTTTCTACAATTGGTTTTAAGATATTAGCAAGATGCTCATAGCACTTAATGCCCGTTGAAAGCGAAATTTCTTGTATATCCTTAGAGCCTTTATTACTTGTATGTACCAAAACAAATAGTCCACTACTTGTCTCAGAAGCTTTTTTAAAGAAAGGTTCTAAACTATCAATCCCTAACCATGGATTAATAGTTAGAGCATCGCTTGGAAATGGAGCATTTTTTCCCAAATAAGCATTCGCATATGCTTGACTAGTGCTTCCTATGTCACCTCTTTTTGCATCCATAATTACCAAAAAATTTTGAGATTGGGCATGTTTACATAAGGATGAAAGTAGCTTCATTCCATCTGGGCCAAGTTGTTCAAATAATGCTATTTGCGGCTTTATTGCGGGGACTAATCCAACAGCAGCATCTAAAAGTGAAAAACAAAATTTTTCAACTTTTTCAACAATGTTTGAAGTTTTAGTATTTTCGTCAAATATTTTAGGTATCAAGTCTAGATGTGGATCAACACCTAAACACATGAATGATTTTGAGCTTCTAATTTTTGTAACAAGCCTGTTTCCAAAGTGATTAATCATATTTTAAAATATACCTAAAACATTTCTGTAAGTATCTAATAAGGCCTCTTGCTCTAATCTTTCATCAACGTCCATTTTTCGAATTATTAGAACTTTTCTCATAATTTTTGGTTCATAACCTGAACTTTTAGCCTCTGAATAAACTTCCTTAATGTCTGCAAGAATGTTATTTTTCTCTTCTTCTAACCTTTCAATCCTTTCTATAAAACTTTTGAGTCGATTATCCTGGGGTTTCGTTTCAACGATTTCATTATTTTGTATATCATTCATTTTAATGTTCTTCTGATACTTTGTTTTTAAAATCACTTTTTTGTTTTTCATTTGCTTCTGTTTGGTATTTTTCCTTCCAAACTGAATGAGGCATTCCATACACTATTTCTTTAGCATCGTCTTTATTAAGTTCAACTCCATTTTCCTGAGCAGCCTCAGTATACCATCTGGAAAGACAGTTTCTACAAAACCCACTTAGGTTCATTAAATCAATATTTTGAACATCAGTTCTATTTTGAAGGTGGCTTAAAAGCTTTTTTAAAACTTCTGACTCTATTTTCAATTTAATTTTATTATCCATAATTTTACCTCACAATTTTACACAATTTTTTAGCACAACTATCAGATCAAAACAATTTACAAAGAGGAATAATATAAGGGTTTGTAAAAAGGTAAAATAAATATTAGCATAGGCTAACTTTGGAAATTTAATTATGAACAATGAATTTGAAATTAATTCTGATAGGTTTGCTCAAGTAAGGAACGCGAGAAACACCGAAACTGCAGAAGACTATACTGAAATGATAGCAGACTTAATTAAAGAGACTGGTGAAGCTAGGGCGGTTGATTTAGCTAAGCATTTTGGAGTAACTGGGCCAACAGTTAATAGTGTTATAAGACGTTTAGTAAGAGAGGGATTGGTTGAAAGTAAGCCTTATAGATCTATATTCCTTACAGATAAAGGACAATTATTGGCTGACTACTGTAAAAAACGACATGAAATAGTATATAACTTTTTAATTAAAATTGGTGTCAACGAGGATGTTGCTAAAAATGATGCTGAAGGTCTTGAGCACCATGTAAGTACAGAGACATTAAGCGTATTTCAAAAATTCAATAGAAAATAACTTTATTTAATTTTACCTTCAAAGAGATAATAAGTTCTTTCATAATTTTTAATTGTATTAGTAGAAATTTTTCGTATAAACTTAATCTCTGTAAGGTTCGTAAATTCATTTCCAAAATTTAAACCACGTTTTATGATCATGATTTTTTCATCTTTTTTATGATTTGCTTTGTCATAATTATAGTTTTGTTCGTAAAAATTTCCTGGAGATATACTTTTAGTCTTTAGTAATATCTTATTTTTAAATTTATTATCAATTTTATATAAATAGTAATTAAATCTTGTTATTTCACCTCTTTTGAGGAACACTAATTTAGATATTTTATTTTTATCAAAAGTTTTTTTAATTTCATTTGAAAGCACTTCAAAACCTAAGTTTTTTCTTAAAGGATCTGATTTTAACTTAATAGGATCAAAATTTCCTATTAAAGTGATTTTTAAAATTAACAAAGATAATACGAAATTTATAAACAATCCAAATTTAGTTAGTAGGCCTAACATCTTATGTTTTTGTATGATAGCGTAAGCACTAATCATTAATGTTGCACTTATATATGCAGTTACTGCCCAGTTAGGGTTAGCTATCTTCAAAAAGCTTTGCACTAATATTAAAGCAATAATTGGTAAAGAAAGCATACCTAAAAGAGAGAAATTTTTGTCTTTAAAAAAACTATTAAAAACTATAAATAAATATAGTAAAAAAATTAAAGGTCCGAATACTAATAACTGTGATGATAAAAAATCAATTACATTAGAGTAATTAATAATAATTTCTGAAAGATTAGCATTTGATATAGTGTGGCTTGCAGTTACAAAGTCGTTAGAGTAATTCCAATATAAATTTGGAGCTGCTACAACGAAGCTTGAAATTAAACAAACCAGTAATTTTCTTAAGGATAATGCTTTACCTTTGTCATAAATTACCCACCATAAAATTAGTAAAACAATGAAGTACAAAGCAGCATATTTAGATAAGAATGCCAGCCCAAGACTAGTTCCTGCAAATGAAGCCGATATGTATGCATCGTCTTTAAATGTCTTAAAAATAAATAACAAAGCTAATGACCAAAATAACAACAAAGGTGTGTCAGTTGAAATAATAAAACTTCCTAATGAGGCTGCAGGCGTAAATATCCATAATAAGGCTGCAATACGGCCTGCTTTGTATCCAAAAGCAAACTGAGTTGTTATCCATAAAATGATTGAGATAAAGAAATGAATTATTGGTGAAAAGAGCCTGACTGCCCATTCTTCATTTCCAAATAAATTTGTAGATAACGCTATTATCCAAGCAATAACTGGTGGTTTTGTAAAATAGCCAAAATCTAGATTTTGAGACCAATGCCAATATTGAGCTTCATCTACAGATAACTCTATAGGTGAAAAAAATAAAGTATATATTCTAATCAAGGTAATAAAAACTAGTGTAAGAAGAACTACAGGAGTGCTTAGTATAGAAGAATTTTCATTCGTATTACTGAGTGATAGCATTTTAATATCCCCAGACTAAAAATTATTCTAAATTAAATTAAATTACAATATCATAGTTTATTTTAAAATGAGTTTATTCATATATAAACTTTCTTGATTTATATATAATATGCGTTTAATCAATTTAATAAATATTAGTGAGTTTTGAATGAGTTTTAATAAAGAAGTTAATGAATTAATAGAAGATTTTTCTTATTTTGAATCTTGGGAGGACAAATATCAGTATTTAATTGATTTAGGTAGAAGTGTTCCCAAGATGGATGAAAACTTGAAAATCGACCAGAATAAACTCAAGGGTTGCCAGTCCGTTGTTTATTTTAGTAATTTTTTTAATGATAATGGAACGATTACATTTATTGCAAATAGTGATGCTGCTATTGTTCAGGGGTTAATAGCATTAATGCTTAAAGCTTTTTCAGAAAAAAAACCACAGGAAATTATAGATACTGATATAAATTTTCTTGAAAAAATTGGTTTAGACGAGCATTTATCCCCAACAAGAAAAAATGGTTTATCCTCTCTTATTACATCCATAAAAAGTGTAGCCAAGTCAAAATTAGAATAAGGATTAAATTTGACAAATATTGGTAATAGATATGAAATTTCTAGTTTAACAAATGATAAAATTAAATTAATCAACAGTTTGCATCTTCGGAAATATAGAAGGGAGCATAGTTTATTCGTTGCAGAAGGTATTAGAATTTGTAGAGAAGCAGTAGAGAATGGTTGGGAAATAAGATACCTCTTATATGATAACCTTAATGCAGACGCTCAAAAAATTGAAAACCTAATTAGTGACGTATTATGTTTAGGCACAGATGTTATAGGAGTAACTTCTGAAATACTTTCTAAAATATCTCATAAAGAAAACTCTCAAAATGTTTTATGTGTTATTTGTCAAAAATGGAATGATTTGCCTAGCATAATAAAAGATAAAACCTTTGTTGCTTTAGAAACTGTAAGAGATCCGGGGAATCTAGGGACTATCCTAAGAACAATGGATGGAGTTGGTGCGACTGACTGTATTTTATTAAATGATTGTACAGATCCATTTTCTTATGAGTCAGTTAGGGCAAGTATGGGGGCAATTTTCAATGTCAATATAATAGCATCGAGTACCAAAAATTTTCTTAAATGGAAATCAAAACATAAAATTAGTCTTATTGGAACGTCTTTAATTAATGCTACTGATTATACCAAAACAAATTGGCAATTACCATTTGTTTTAGCTATGGGCAACGAACAACAAGGTTTATCACGCAATATTTTAAATGCATGTGATCAATTAATAAAGTTACCAATGTTAGGTCGTTCAGATAGCTTGAATTTAGCTGTTTCAACGGGGGTGGCGTTATATGAGTCAATTAGGAATAATCCTAATTAAATCATCTTTTTTCCCATCTTGCAAAAATAGCCGTGCTAATTTGACGGGGGTTCACTTGATCTTCAACTACAGATATTTCGCCTGACTCCACATTGCCAGAATAGTTCTTCATCACCTCACTTAAGCCATAATGCAAAGAAATATGGCTAGACCTTATTGCGTAACTATTTAGAATTATAAAGATTGGATTGTTAGACAAAATTTGTGGAAGTGATTTTAATAATAGAGGAAGATCATTGAACAAGTCCCATTTTTCTCCATTTGGCCCTCTTCCATATTTAGGGGGATCTAAAATAATACCATCGTATTTGTTGCCTCTTCTGATTTCTCTATTTACAAATTTTACAGCATCTTCAGTAATGAATTTGATGGGTAATTCTTGGAAAGAAGATAGATTTCTATTTTCAAAAGCATAGTTAATGGCTTTTTTACTTGCATCAACATGTGTAACAGAAGCGCCACATGAGGCCGCATGTAAGGATGCTAGGCCAGAATAACCAAATAAATTTAGAATTTTAGGATGATTTTTATGATTCAAAACAGATATATATTGATTAATTTTTTGAGCTGCCCAAATCCAATGAGGTGACTGATCTGGGAAAAACCCTAGATGTCTAAATGGAGTAGGGGTCGCAAAAAATTTTAGACTATCAAAGGACATTTCCCATTTATCTGGAATGTTACTCTTTATAACCCACTTACCTTTTGGATCTTCATTTTCTAATGATGATGAGCTTAGAAATGATCCTGATGAATTTTCCCACACTTTAGTTTTTAATCTTGGCGCCCATATGGCTTGTGGCTCAGGTCTAGAAAAAGTATATGGACCAAATTTTTCAAGTTTTTTTCCATTGCCACTATCGATAAGTGAATAATCAGTCCAATTATTAGGATGAATTAGTAAAGGTTTCATTAGGAAAAATCCTATTAAAAAAGTTTTGCACTATTAAAATTTAAAGTTAATAATAACAAAAATTGTATGAAATCAAATGAAAATAAAACTATCAGTAATAATTCCAGTTTATAAAGCAAAGAACACTCTTCCAAGAGCCATAAATTCTATAAATAATCAAAATATAAAAATTAATACTTTCAAAGTAGAAGTATTAATAATAGTTGATGATGGAAAAAATTATAAAGGAATAATCCCAAAAATAAAAAAAGGAATAACAATTAAAATAATTAAAACGAATGGTATTAAGACTGGACCAGGTAATGCAAGAAATTTTGGTATAGAAAAAGCAAAAGGTGAATTTGTTGGTTACTTAGATGCTGATGATGAATGGTCTGAAAATTACTTAAGTAAGATGTTAGAATTAGTTAAAAAAAATGGTATCGCGTTTGCGCCTACCAGGGTATATGATGAAAATAATATTTTAATAAAACATTTTGAAGGCAAAAGGCAAGGATTTCTCGATATAAAAGATATTGGAGATATACCGTGTAGCTTTCATCCATTTATAATTAGAAATAAGCAGAAAAAATTTGAGGAAATACGAAGCCAAGATGTTTATAATACTGCTTGCATTTTAAATGAACATAATACAGGGATCAGTATGATAAATGGGGCATATTATAAGTTAAATTTACAAAAAAAATCAGTAACAAAAGAGGATGGTTTTGCCCACAAAATTAATTTAGCCTATAATAAATACCAAATAAAATCTTTAAAGAATAAAAACTTAAAAATAGCAAGAGTATTTGCAATAAGGCGAATTAATAATATTAAATACGTACAATGGAAAATAAATAATAATAATAAAAGCTTTTATGAATATTTAAATGAGAAAGAAAATTAAATGAATAATACAAAAGCATGCATATTTGACGCATATGGGACACTTTTTGATGTTAATGCTGCATGTCGAGAGCTGTCTTTGGATGTAGGTAATAAATGGCAAGACTTAGCAAATTTGTGGAGATTAAGACAACTAGAATATACTTGGTTAAGAAATTCTATGAAAGAGTATGTTGATTTTTGGGAAATAACATCTAGTGCATTAGATTATGCAATGGAGGTATTAAATATCGAAAATAAAAAATTAAAAAAACAATTATTGGAATTATATCTAAAGTTAGAAGCATATCCAGAGGTAAAAGAAGTTTTAGAGAAACTAAAAGATAAAAAATATAAAACTGGCATACTATCAAATGGAAGCATAAAAATGCTCGATAGTGCTGTTAAAAATGCCAAAATAGAAAATTTACTAGATGAAGTTATATCTGTAGAAGAATGTAAAATTTATAAACCGGCAAGCGATGTATACGATCTTGTAGAAAAAAAAACTGATATAAAAAAAGATAACGTAACTTTTTTTTCTAGTAATGCATGGGATATGCATGCCGCAGCAAATTATGGTTTTAAAACAATATGGGTCAATAGATTTGACGGTACATTAGAAAGATTGCCTGGTAAACCAAGCGCAATTGTAAAGTCATTAAATAATATAGACGAATTAATATAATATTAAACGTCGTGTCCTATACCCCAATGCCAAAAATTTGATTTTTCATTATTAAAAAATCTATTTATAATCATTTGATGAACCTCCGATGCACCGTCTACTAACTTAGCCTGCCTAGCATATCTATATATCCATTCTAAAATGATATCTTTGCTGTATCCTTTAGCACCATTAAGTTGGATAGCAGTATCTGAAACATTATTCAGTGTTTCAGCTACATGAATTTTAGCCATAGAAACATCCTGTCTAGATTTACTACCATTTTCAATTTTCCACGCTGCTCTCATTACAAGTAACCGAGCAATATCAATATCCATAGCAGCTTTACCAAGTTTAATTTGAACAGACTCTCTATCCGAAAGTTTTATACCAAATCCTTCTCTATGAGACACATAATCTAAGGCAATTTCTAAACTTCGCCTGGAAAGACCAATCCATCTCATACAATGTGTTAAACGAGCTAGGCCTAATCTAATTTGGACAATTTTAAGTCCTTTACCAACATCACCTAACCTATTTTTATCGGGGATTTGAAGGCCATTAAACTCTATTTCACAATGACCACCATGTTCTTCAGGGCCCATTATAGGTATTCGTCTTTTAATATTCCAACCTGGTTGATCTTTATGATATAAAAAAGCTGTTAAGCCATCTTTAGTTTTAGCTAAAAGTATAAAATGAGATGCAATACCGGCACCTGTAATATACCATTTGAGGCCATTAATTATCCAATTACCATTTTGATAAGTGGCTTCAGTTTTGATCATTGACGGATCGGACCCTCCACCAGGAGCTGGCTCAGTCATCGCAAGAGAAGATCTTACATCGCCGTTTATTATTGGATCAAGCCACTCTACTTTCTGTTCTTCAGTTGCAATCTTATTTAATATATACATATTACCATCATCTGGGGCGGCGCAATTAAAGCATACTGGTCCAAAAATAGATCTATTCATTTCTTCATAGAGTGCTGCCATTCCAATAGGTCCTAAACCTAGCCCGGATCTAGACTTAGGCATTTGTGGAGACCATAGACCTTCTAACTTAACTTTATGTCTTATTTCATTTAATAAAGTTTCATTAATATTCTCATGGTTATCATATGAAGAAGGAACAGACTCAAGCGGAATAATATGCTTATCAACAAAATTACGAGTTTTAATTCTAAGTTTATCAATACTATCTGGTAGATAAAAATCCATAGAAATCACCTAAAAGTTAGAGACCAGTGCTAAGACCACCATCTACAGCAACTACGGCGCCAGTCATGTAAGTATTACTAATATTTAGTAACATTGAAATTATTGTATCTAATTCATCAACAGTGGCAAATCTTTTGAGAGGTATTTTCTTTTTTAATAAGTCACCTGTTTCACCACCTAGTTGGTCTCTATTTATATCAGTCAAAATATATCCAGGTGCAAGTGCATTAACACAAATATTATATCTAGCTAATTCAATTGATTGAGATTTAGTAACTTGTATCAAAGCTGCTTTAGTAGCAGAATAGGCACCGACATATGCCAATGGTCTGTAGCCAAGCGTTGATGCTATATTAATGATTTTACCTCTTTTATTAATCATCATTTTAGGAATTACAGCATTTGATACGTTTAATGATCCAAGTAAATTTGTATCAATAATATTAGATAAATCTGAATATGTTTCATTATGTAATAATTTAGTGTTAGCAATGCCTGCATTATTAATCAAACCATATAGATTAAAATCAGATAATTGTTTATTAACGTTAATCTCGTCTGTAATATCAAGTTCTAAAAATTGATGGTTAAACTGTTGATTGGGTAAATTAGAAATAACCTTTTCAAGATTATTTTTATTTCTTCCAATTCCTATAATTCTAAATCCGTCATTCGCAAGAACTTTAGCAAAATTAGCACCAAGTCCTCTACTTGCTCCAGTTATTAGAATAGTATCAAGTGAATCATTCATTAATTAAATTACAATATAAATAAAATTAAGTTATACTTTCAAAAATTTATATGAGAATAAATATTTTAAAATGCTGGTTAAAAACAATATTAATATATTAAACCATTGGATCAAAAAAAATACAACAATAGAAGCAGATATTTTGTCCATAAAAAAATTTGAAGCAGGTCAATCTAATCCTACTTATTTGTTAAAATCGGAACACAAAAATTTTGTATTAAGGTCTAAACCAACGGGTAAATTATTACCTGGAGCACATCGTATTGATCGTGAATTTAAAGTCATGTCTTCTTTAGAAGCTTCAACTATACCAGTTCCTAAAATGTTTGGTTATTGTCAAGACGAAGATTTAATAGGTAGTGAATTTTATATAATGGAGTATTTAGAAGGTAACAATGAAAATGACCCACTCCTGATGAATTACGAAGTTGACCAACGAGATAAAATTTATAGAAATAAGATAAAAATTTTAGCAGATTTAGCATCACTAAATTTAAAAGAAGTTGGCCTTGAAAAATTTGGTAGACCTGAAGGTTATCTAGAAAGACAAATTAACTTATGGATAAAACAATATAGAGCTTCACAAACTAAAAATATTGAAAGCATGGAATATTTGATAGAAAATATTCCTAAAAATATTCCAGAAGAAATAGGTATGCTCCCACCATGTTTATTACACGGTGACTTTCGCTTAGATAATATGATATTAAAAATAAATAATGAATTTGGAAAAGTCATAGGATTATTAGATTGGGAGTTGTCCACATTATCAATACCTTTCATTGATTTATCTTATTGGACACTAATGTTAAAATTTGAAAAAGACTGGCCTATTGCAGGTATAGGTCGTTATGACAAATTATTAGCAAAATCAGGAATACCAGCTGAAGAAAATATTTTAGATACTTATTTAAATATTACTGGTTTAGATAAGCCTAAATATTGGAAATATTTATTAGCATTTAATAGTTTTAGATTTACTGGAATTTTACAAGGTATAGCTAAGAGAGTAATCGACGGTAATAATGCAGGTAATAATGGTTATGAGGTTGGAGAACAAGCTGAACCTGTCGCTAAATTGGGCGCTCAAATACTTAAGGAATATTTGTGAACTTACTTGGTATATATCTTACGGGGTTAATCATCAAAAATGATGCAATAAATAGTGAAACAGATGATATCGACAGAGCTATTTTATAAGAAAAAAACAAATCTATAATTACGCCCCCAAAATAAGGTCCAATCATTTGACCCACGCCAAAAGATGATGTGAGTATAGCTGTTGAAACTCTGATTGATCCATTATATCTAGTTTGTCCTTCCAACAAGGCTAAAGCAGTTATTGGAATAAAAGTAGAACCCAATAGAATAGACGCTAAAATAATTCCAAACTTATCCTCTATTATTACAGGCATTAATATACCAAAACCCATAATCGCACAGGCTAAGAAAAGGGCTATGTCGTTTCCAATTTTTTTACCAAACCAAGGCCAAAATATTACCATTGGAATACCAGCTAGACCTACTAAAAGCCAAACATATGTTTCTGTAGTTTCTAACCCTACAGTTTCTCTTGCCATAGTTGATATAAAAGTACCTAAAATCACATATCCAAAACCGTAAAGCCCGTAGGATAAAGTAATTAAACTAAAACTTACATTATTACTTGTTTCAGATTTGATTATTGTTGTACCCACAACAGTTTCATTAGGGGTATAACGAAAAATGGGTATTGCTAATATCATTGATAAAATAGTAACTCCAATCCACAAATCATTCCAAGCAAATCCAAAATTTCCTAAAAGAGATACTAAAATTGAAGATAAGACAATTCCAAAACCAACACCCATAAAATGGGAAGTACTTAGCGATTTTTTCCCAAGTAATTGCATAGAAGGAAGAATTAAAGCTGTAGCAAAAATTAAAACAAATGCACTAGATATGCCGGCAAAAAATCGAATAACAATAAAAATTATTATATCATTACTTAAACTCATTAATAATGTGGTCAGTAAGGAAATAACAATAGATGTAAAAAAAACAAATTTAATTTTTTTCTTAAATATTGGTAAGATAGATAGTAATGATCCGCATAAATAACCAAAAAAATTCCATGAGGCTATTAAACCTCCTTTAGTCTTACTTATATTCAATTCTTCCAACATATAAGGCAAGATTGGTGTATAACTAAATCTTCCAATACCAACGGCTAATGCAAGAGCAGCTGTGCCAGTCAAAATTAATATTAAAACTTCAAGGTTAAGTTTATTTTCCAAAATATAATTCTTATGTAATTTCTTTCGTAGTATTTAGATATTAAGTAAAACAATCAACATAAATAAGATTATTAATTGACCAGAAATATAAATTTGTTTCATATATACATAAAAAATTATATTAAGATGGATAAAGTAAATGCAGAAACTTTTCAATATAACTAATGAGACCGACCACATCGTCAAAATTGAGTTGGCTAATGGAAAAAAACACAACCCATTATCTTTAGAATTAATCAAAGAACTAACAATCTCTCTAATACAAATTTCATCACAAAAGAAAGTAAAAGTTTTAATCATATCTTCTGAAGGACCAGGATTTTCTGCTGGTCATGATCTAGATGAATTAAGAAAAAATCGAAACAATAAGAAATTTTTTAACGAATTATTCAATGAATGTTCAAATTTAATGCAAACAATCATTAACTTGCCCCAACCAGTTATAGCTGAAGTTTGTGGTATTGCAGCTGCAGCAGGATGCCAATTAGTGGCGAGCTGTGATTTAGCAGTTGCATCTGAACAGGCTAGTTTTATGACGCCAGGAGTAAATATTGGTTTATTTTGTTCAACACCGATGGTAGCAGTTTCCAGAAATCTTAGCAGAAAAAAAATTATGGAAATGCTTCTGACTGGAGAAAAACTTAGTGCAAAAGACGCAGTTGATTTTGGTTTAATAAATCATTGTGTTCCTGTTGATCAACTTCATCAGAAAACACTAACTATTGCAAATATAATAGCTTCAAAACCTTTATCTACTGTGAAAATTGGTAAAGAGGCTTTTTACAAGCAAGTGGAGATGCCAATTGATGAGGCTTATAAATATACTTCTGAGGTTATGGCTATGAATATGATGGAAAAAGACGCTTATGAAGGCATTAGTGCTTTTTTAGATAAAAGATCACCTTCATGGAATGAGTAAAAAATTGATAATATATATATTTTGAATTTCAAAAAGGTAAATTTATGTCTAAAGTATTCGATTTTATCGTAGTAGGTGCAGGCACAGCTGGATGCCTTCTTGCTAATCGATTGTCTGCTAATGGTAGGTTTTCTGTAGCTTTATTGGAAGCAGGAGGAAGTGACAATTACCATTGGGTTCATATTCCTGTAGGTTATTTATATTGTATGGGAAACAAAAGAACAGATTGGTTATACAAAACAATTTCACAAAAAGGTTTAAATGGTAGAGCTTTAAATTATCCAAGAGGTAAGGTCATGGGTGGTTGTTCATCAATAAATGGTATGATTTATATGAGAGGACAGGCAAATGATTATGATCAGTGGAGGCAAATGGGTAATGATGGTTGGAGTTGGGATGATGTTCTCCCTTACTTCAAAAATATGGAAGATAGCTATGAAGGAGAAAATAAATTTCATGGTGCAGGTGGAGAATGGAAGGTAAATCAACAAAGACTATCTTGGAATATTTTAGATAGTTTTCAAGAAGCTACTGTAGAAGCTGGAATACCTAAAGTAGACGATTTCAACGAAGGCAATAATTTTGGAGTTTCATATTTTAAAGTTAATCAAAATTCTGGGTTTAGATGGAATACAGTTAAGGCATTTATAAAACCAATAAAAAATAGAAAAAATTTGCATGTAATTAGTCAATGTGAAGTAAATAAATTAATTTTAGAAAATAATAAAATTAAAGGGGTAGAAGTTACACGAAATGGGAAAATTGAAGATATTTTTGTAAATAAAGAAATAATATTATCTGCTGGCTCAATTGGTTCACCTAAAATCTTAGAGTTGTCTGGTATAGGAAATCCTAACTTGCTCTCTGATTTAGGCATTGAAACCAAAGTAAAAAGCCCAAATGTTGGTGAAAATCTTCAAGATCATCTTCAATTAAGAGTAATATATCAATTAGAAAATGCACAAACTCTAAATCAAAAAGCTAATTCTTTATTAGGTAAAATTGCTATAGGTTTAGAATACGCTCTTAAAAGAACTGGTCCTATGTCTATGGCTCCTAGTCAATTAGGTATATTCGCAATGTCAGACAAATCTTATGAAACGCCTAATCTTCAATTTCACGTACAACCATTATCTTTAGACAAATTTGGAGACCCACTGCATGACTTTCCAGGTCTTACAGCAAGTGTATGTAATCTAAATCCGCAGAGTAGAGGAAGTGTCCATATTACATCAAAAGATCCTAAAATTGCACCGTCCATTGATCCAAATTACTTGTCTGAAGAACAAGATAAACTTGTAGCGGCCCAATCTATAGAATTAGCAAGAAAAATTATCACTCAACCAGCAATGAAAAAATATAATCCAAAAGAATATGCGCCAGGAATTCAGTTTCAGTCTGAAGATGAATTAAAAAAAGTTGCTGGTGATATTGGTACGACTATTTTTCATCCAGTAGGAACATGTGGTATGGGTCCAGGCACTTCTTCAGTAACAGATAGTAATTTAAAAGTCAGGGGTGTAGAGGGGTTAAGAATTGCAGATGCGTCTATTATGCCTACTATTACTTCTGGCAACACGAATGCTCCAACACTGATGATTGCTGAAAAAGCATCAGAAATAATCTTGAACTCAAATTAAATTTAATATCTATTTTATATAGAAGTTAAGAGGTGGAAAAATGAATTTTGAATACAACGAAGACCAATTAGCTATAAAAGATATGGCAAAGGGTTTTTCTGAAACTGAGCTAATGCCTTATGCTGCTGATTGGGATCAAAACGAGATATTTCCAGTAGAGACATTAAAAAAAGCTGCTGAACTAGGTTTGGCAGCAATATACGTGAATGAATCACATGGAGGTTCGGGTCTAAGTAGATTAGATGCTGCGATTATATTTGAAGAACTATCAAGAGGATGCGTCTCTACGGCTGCTTATATATCGATACACAATATGGTAACATGGATGATAGATGCGCATGGATCAGATGCTATAAAGGAAAGATTTATTAATAAATTATCTACAATGGAAATTATGTCTAGTTACTGTTTAACTGAACCAGGTTCTGGATCAGACGCTGTGGCTTTAAAAACGAGTGCCTCTAAAAAAGGGAACAGTCATTATATATTAAATGGGTCTAAAAGTTTTATATCGGGCGGTCCTACTAGTGATGTTTTTGCTGTCATGTGCCGTACAAGTGAAGAAGGTGCAAATGGGGTTTCTTGTCTGCTAGTAGAAAAAGGAACAAAAGGTCTATCATTTGGAAAACAAGAAAAAAAAATGGGATGGAATAGTCAGCATACATCCATGGTTAATTTTGATAATTGTGAAATTCCAATTGATAACTTAGTTGGGAATGAGGGAGATGGATTTAAAATAGCAATGAAAGGTCTTGATGGAGGTAGAGTGAATATTGCAGCTTGTTCATTGGGTGGAGCAAGAGCAGCTTTAGAAGCATCAATTAGCTACTCGGCAGAAAGGAGGCAATTTGGAAAATCTATCGATCAATTTCAAGTTACTCAATTCAAGCTAGCAGATATGGCAACCGAATTAGAAGCAGCTAGATTAATGGTATTAAGAGCTGCGCGTAGTCTTGATACTAATGATATTAAAGCTACTAAACTTTGTGCTATGGCCAAAAGATATGCAACTGATATTTGTTCTGAAATATGTGATATGGCACTCCAAATTCATGGTGGTTATGGATATTTAAAAGACTTTCCTTTAGAGAGACTAGTAAGAGATTTAAGGGTGCATCAGATATTAGAAGGAACAAATGAAATAATGAGAGTGATTATTTCAAGAGACTTAAAAAGTAATTAAATTAATAAAGGATAAATTAACAATGTCAGAAGAAGTTATATTTACTGAAGAAAATGGGATTGGAATAATAACCTTAAACAGGCCAGATAGATTAAATGCCCTAACTTATCCAATGGTCCAAAAAATAAATAAATATCTAAACTCTTGGGAAATAAGTGAACATATAAATTGTGTAATCATTGAGGGAGCAGGTGATAAATCATTTTGTGCGGGTGGTGATGTTATTAAATTAAGAAAAGAAGTCTTAGAAGATGGAGGCCCACCCACTAACTTATCCCAGTCATTTTTTTATGATGAATATACTTTAAATTTTAAAATTAGTAATTTTAAAAAACCATTTATATCATTAATCAATGGATATACCATGGGTGGTGGAGTAGGAGTATCAATGCACGGAAGTCACGTTGTAGCATCTGAAAAGACTATGTTTGCAATGCCTGAAACAGCTATTGGTTTGTTTCCTGATGTAGGAGGTGGATGGTTGTTAGGTCAGTTGGATAAAGGAATAGGAGCTTGGCTGTCTCTAGTTGGGGCAAGAATTAAAGCATATGATCTTATGAAACTTAAACTCATAACTCACTATGTTTCTTCAAGTGAAATAGGAAATTTAAAAAAAATGTTAATTTCTTCTTCACCAAGTACGAATGACAAAGTTGATAGTATAATTAATAGCCTCTCTTCAAATCCAAATTCAGAAGACAGTGTCTTAATAACAAATGAAAATATTATTAAGGATGCATTTTCATTTGATACAATTGAACAAATTTTTGAAAAATGTGAATCTCTCTCAATAACTGGAAATGAATTTTTGAATGCTCAATTTGAAGAATTAAAACATAAATCACCTACATCATTAAAAATTTCATTAAAGCAAATCAGAGATGCTAGTAAAATGACTCTAAAGGATGAATTGATAATGGAATATAGAATGGTTCAGCGTTGTCTGGAAATTGGTGATTTTTTTGAAGGTGTTAGAGCAATGCTCGTTGATAAAGACAGAAAACCAAACTGGCAACCGTCTAATATTAAGGATGTTGATGAAGGTAGAGTTAATAAATTTTTTGAAGTATTAGGAAATTTAGATTTAGTTTTAACAAATTAGAATAAAGATTATCTTGGAGGAAAGTATTATGAATGATGTGTATATAATGTCTGCAAACAGATCTGCAATTGGTGGATTTGGGGGTACACTGAAGAGTTTTTGCCCGGTAGATCTGGGTACTTTGGTCGCTAAAGATGCAATTGCAAGATCTGGGTATGATGCTGACGAGGTTGAACACGCTGTTTTTGGGAATGTGATTCATACCGAGCCGAGAGATATGTACGTAAGTAGAGTTATAGCTCTTCAAGCTGGTATGAGTAAAGAATCCGCTGCGTTAACAGTAAATAGACTTTGTGGCTCAGGACTTCAGGCTATTGTAAGTGCTATTCAACTATTAATATTAGGAGATGCGAAAATATCAATAGCTGGAGGTGTAGAAGTTATGTCTAATGGGGCACATATTGTAGAAGGGTTTCGTTGGGGATCAAGAATGGGAGACGGAAAAGTTCATGATATGATGCTCGGTGCATTACATGATCCATTTGGTCATGGTCATATGGGTATTACGGCTGAAAATATATCAAGCAGATATCAAATTAGTAGAGACATGCAAGATCAATTTGCTTTAAGTAGTCAACAAAGAGCAAGCAAGGCAATTGATAATGGATCTTTTAAAGAGCAAATATTACCAATTGAAATAAAGACTAGAAAAGGAATTGAAATTTTTGAAATAGATGAGCATCCAAAGCCAGATACTAGCATAGATACTTTATCTAGTCTGAGAACGGCTTTTAAAAAAGATGGAGTGGTTACAGCTGGTAATGCTTCCGGAATTAATGATGGCGCGTCAGCCTTGATCCTTGCTAATGAAGATAAGGCCAAAAAAGGTACGCCATTAGCCAGGATTGTTTCGTATGGATTTGGTGGTGTTGACCCTGATGAAATGGGTATGGGACCAGTTCCAGCTTCAAAAATGGCATTAAACAAAGCAGGGTTAAATGTATCAGATTTAGATTTAATTGAATCAAATGAAGCATTTGCAGCTCAAGCATGTGCTGTTAATAAACAATTAGGCCTAGACCCTGAAATTGTAAATGTGAATGGCGGTGCAATTGCCCTAGGTCATCCAGTAGGCGCAACGGGAGCAATAATTATGACAAAACTTGTTTATGAATTAAGAAAGCGTAAAGGAAAATATGGTCTTGCAACTATGTGTATTGGTGGGGGTCAAGGAATAGCGGTAATTATAGAGGCTTTGTAAACAAGTGTCTTTCGAATGCATTTCAATAAAAGAAGCAATAAATCTTATTAAAAATAATGATTTAATCTTAATTGATATAAGAGATCACAACTCATTTTCAAAAGGTCATATTGAAAAGGCTATTCATGTTGAAGATTTAAATATCGATAAATTTCTCCAAGATAAAGATAAAAATGAAACAATTTTGATTTACTGTTATCATGGTCATTCAAGTCAATCTGCTGCAAATTTTTTTAGTCATCACGGATTTAAAAATGTTTTTAGTATGGATGAGGGTTATTCGGGTTGGATAACCTATAACACTTAAAATTTTTATATAAAGTAATATTTCTTTAACTTGTCTATATTATAATAAGTATTATATTGAGATAAAAATCCGAATAAAATATAAGAGGTAAAAATTGGAAGCTCGTAGAGGTGGTCGTCTAGTAGATAGACCAGAATTTAAAACTAAACCAAAACCAGTTACTTTTTTAGGTAAAGAAAAAGTATCTCAAGCAATTGCTGTTATGGCTGATAAAAATTATGGTTCAGTTGTAATTGTAGATAGTAAAGATAAAGTTGTCGGAATTGTGACTGAAAGAGATATTGTAAAGAAATTGGTAAATAACAATATGTCTCCAAAAACAACTAAATTAGAGGATATAATGACCCTCAATCCAAGGGTTGCCAATGAGAATGATGATGTGGTTGATTGGTTAAGAATAATGTCAAATGATAGGTTTAGAAGATTACCTGTAGTGGATGCCGATGGAAAAATTAAAGTTATTTTTACCCAGGGTGACTTTGTGTCCTATACCTGGCCAGATTTAATATTTCAAGCTTCACAATTAGCTAAAGCCTCATTTATGAAGGGGTTCTCAATCAATACATTATTAATATTTATGGTAATTTATGGAGTTGCTCTAATAGCTGCTATGAAAGCTTTTTTATAAAAGGATTTTAATTTATCTTTTAGTTATTAGCATTTGATTAGATATCCAAGTCATAACAATTTCATTATTTTGATTAGTAACAGTATGTTTTAACCTAGCAGTGCCTCGTTTTGGATTTTTAGTTGATTTTTTTGCTTCCAGGACTTCTATTTTTGTTTTCAAATAGTCACCCGGATATACTGGTTTTGTCCATCTTAATTCGTCAATACCCCAAGCTCCCATACTTGTTCCGTCATAAACTCCCATTTTAAATATTTGTGTAAAAGATTTTCCTAAAGTCATGAAGCCGCTTGAAGTAAGTTGACCAAATGGACCATTATTTGCTGCTTTTTCATCTAAATGAAAAGATTGAGGATCGTATTTTGAAGCAAAATCAATAATTTCTTCTTTAGAAATGAAAGAGGGTTCAGACTCAAAGGTTAAACCGACTTCAAAATCCTCAAAATATTTTGGCTTTAATATCATTAATGAAATTTACTTAAAATGTTTTTATCTAGGAGCTAAACGAACCGACCCATCAAGTCTGATTGTTTCGCCATTTAATAATACATTAGTTAAAACACTTTCGACTAACATCGCATATTCTAGAGGTGTACCTAGACGTTTTGGGAAAACAGTAGTTGCGATTAAGCTTTTTTGTACTTCATCACTCATGCCTGACAACATAGCGGTGGCAAATAAACCAGGAGCAATTGTATTAACTCTTATACCATTTGAAGCCAACTCTCTTGCAATAGGTAAAGTCATTCCAACAATACCACCTTTTGAAGCTGAGTAGGCTGCTTGTCCCACTTGTCCATCGTAAGCTGCAACTGAAGCTGTATTTATAACGACACCTTTTTCACCTTCGTTGTCAGGTTGATTAGCCTGCATTTTGTCAGCGCACAACCTTAGCATATTAAAGCTACCAATTAAATTTACTTTGAGAACTTTTTCAAACAAACTTAAATCATGCATTCCTCTACTGGATACAACTTTAGCACCAACAGCTATTCCGGCACAATTAACTAAGCAATTAATGCCATCAAAATCTTCAATTGCTTTTTTCATTTCTTCTTCGTTTGAAACATCTCCAACGAAATATTTAACATCTGTTTCTTTAGCTACTTTTTTTAGACCTTCGGCGTTTAAGTCTATTAATAGAAGTTCTGCTCCTCTATCCTTTAAGTATCTTGCGGTGCCTTCTCCAAGACCACTTCCAGCACCAGTTATAACTGCTTTAACATTCTCAATTTTCATTTTTATTCTCCAAAATCACGAGTATCGTCTATCACTTTTCCATCATTAGGTAAACTATTTACGGGAACTATTTCTAAAGCTCCTCTTAAATTAATTACATTTTTAATTTCATCTGAAATTTTTTGTTTCATTGTTTCAATTTCTGAGCTGTTTGTTATGTTGGACTCTACTTTAAGTAGTAGTTCGTCTTTATCATTAGACCTGCTTATTATCATTCTAGCTTCATTATCAATTTTCAGATTTTCAAGAATTTTATTGACTTGAGATGGTTGTACAAACATACCTCTCACTTTTGTTGTTTGATCAGCTCTTCCCATCCAACCTTTAATTCTTTTATTAGTTCTACCAGTAATACTTTCACCATCCATTAGTGCCGATAGATCACCTGTAGCAAATCTAATAATTGGTAATTCATAATTATTAAGAACAGTTACAACAACTTCTCCTACCTCACCATCTTTTACAGGTTTTCCAGTACCAGGCTTAACTATTTCTAATATTACATCTTCATCAATTACCATCCCTTCACTTTCAGCAGCTTCATAAGCAACAAGGCCTAAATCAGCAGTTCCATAACATTGTCTTGCTTGAATGTTACGGTCTTTGAAATTTTGTGCCACAGCTGGAAATAATGGTCCACCAGTTACCATTGCTTTTGTAAGTTTTGAAAGTGATATTTTTTTTTCATCAGCCTTTTCTAAAATTATTTTTAAAAAGTCTGGTACACCGACATAAGCTGAAGTTCCGATATCGTGCATAACTTCTAGTTGCATATCTGTATTCTCTCCACCAGCTGGAATAACTGTACATTTTAAAATTTTTGCAGCTTCTTCAAACATCGCTCCTGCTGGAGTGAAATGGTAAGAAAAACAATTTTGAACTATATCACCATATCTAAAGTCAGCTGCATGTAATGCCCTGGCAAATCTCCACCAATTTTGTGAATAGCCATCCAAATCATATATTGGCCCAGGAGATCGGTAGATATGGGCAAAATCTTTAATTTCACTTACATTTAATTCAGCAAAAGGGGGTTGCTTAGATTGTTTGTCAATTAAATCAGATTTTCTTAATAAAGGAATTTGACTAAGATCATCTAGATCTTCGATTTCAACATTAAATCTCAGTAATTGATTTTTATTTTGTTTTGCTTTTTCAATTAAGTTATTTAATTTTTTTAAATGATCTGAAATTCTTTCATCTTTAGAACGTATTTCTAAATCATCAAAAAATTTATTTTTTATCATTTTTTCTTACAACCATCTTTTACGTCTTCGATATTGTTTAACATCTTTAAATGATTGTCGGCCTTCTCCAGAAATACCAAGATAAAATTCTTTTACGTCTTCATTATCTCTCATTGACTCTGCAGATCCTTCCATAACAACTCGACCATTTTCTAAAATATAGGCATATTCTGCGTACTGAAGAGCTACATTAGTATTCTGTTCTGCTAATAAAATAGTTACACCTTCTTTTCTATTTATTTCAGCAACTATTTCAAATATTTGTTTAACAAGTTGAGGAGCAAGTCCCATCGAAGGTTCGTCTAGTAATATCATTGTTGGGTGAGCCATCAAAGCCCTTCCAATAGCTATCATTTGTTGTTCACCACCAGAAGTGTAGCCTGCCAAAGAAGTTCTTCTATCTCGAAGTCTAGGAAAGTAGTTGTATACTCTTTCTAAGTCATCTTTAACTTCCTTATTGTTACTCCTAGTGTAAGCGCCGGTAAGTAAATTTTCTTCAACTGTTAAATGCTCAAAGCAATGTCTTCCTTCCATAACCTGAATGACGCCCCTTTTAACTAATTGGGCCGGATCAAGGTCATGTATATATTGATTACTAAATGTTACAGAACCTTTCGTAACTTCGCCTCTTTCTGAAGCTAATAAATTTGATATGGATTTAAGTGTTGTGCTTTTTCCAGCACCGTTACCACCAAGTAAAGCTGTTATTCCTCCCTTTTTGACTTTTAAACTTACACCTTTCAAAACAAGAATAACGTGGCTGTAAACAACCTCTATATTATTAACTATTAGAATGTCTTCTACAGTACTAGACTTTTTATTTACTTTAATGTCATCCATTTTATTTTTCCTATTAGGTAAAAGAGAGCCTAATTTATTAGGCTCTCAATTATTTTAGTTACAACGCTCAGCAATTTTTTGTTCTGCAGCGTATTTAGCTGAATCTTCAGCTATTAATTTCTCAGTAATGCTTTTATCACCATACATGTACTCAGTAATTAAGCTCCATTTTTTAGCTTTAGCATCCCACTGTTGAACTGCAGCAAGTCCACTACCACCATGGTTTTCACAACTATTTTTAAATGGAGGTGCAAAGTCCTTGAAACCTAACTCAGCCATTCTTTCTGCACTTAGATCTACCGCTTCCATTCCATCACGATACATCGCAGGAGTTATCTTAGAGGTTCCATGTATTTTTTGTGCAACTACAGCAGCTTCAACTTGAACCATTGCTTGGAATAACCCTCTGTTGTATAAGACTGTTCCAAAGTGAGATCCGTCACCAGATTGCTCACCTTTTGCGAATACATATTTTTTAATGTCCTTATGCACTTGGTAATTAGCCCCTGGAGCATTAAATGTCAAAGCTTTATAACCATGTGCACCTTGTCCAGCGGGTAAAACATCATTTTCAGATCCTGACCACCAAATTCCAATAAATTTATCCATTGGAAATTTAATAGAAGAAGCTGATTTTATAGCAACTTGGTTCATAACACCCCATCCCCACATAAAAATATAGTCGGGACGACTTTTACGTATTTTCAACCAAGTAGCTTTCTGTTCTTGTCCTGGATGATCAACTGGTAATAAACTTAATTTAAAACCATGTTTTTTAGCTGCTTCCTGAAGTGTCCTAATTGGTTCCTTTCCATAAGCAGAGTTGTGGTAAATTAAAGCTACTTTTTTACCTTTGATATTTCCAAAGTTTTCTTTCCTTATATGTCGTATCATATGGGTGGCACCATCCCAATAAGTTGCAGGAGCATTAAATATCCATTTAAAAACCTTACCGTTTGCTGCAGATGTCCTTCCGTATCCAGTTGAATAAACTGTTACACCATCAGCTGTAGCTTTTGGAATCAACTGGTAAGTAATACCTGTTGACATAGGCTGGAAAACCATAGCGTCTTTTTTATTTTTTTCGTAACACTCTACGCCTACTTGGGTTTTATAACCGGTTTCACATTCAGGGTGTAAGATTTTTTCACCACCAATACCGCCATCTCTAGCATTTATCATTTTGTAGTAATCTACAAAACCATCAGCGTTTGGAATACCATTAGGTGCGTATGCGCCTGTTCGGTAAACCAACATTGGAAATTTTAGATCAGCAACTGCAATTTCTACATAACTAGAAATAGCAATAACAGAGGCTGTAATTCCAATCAAAAGTTGTTTTATTCTCATTAGATCCTCCCTTGAGAAAAATTAATATTATCTACTAAAGAAATTTAGTAGGGAAAAGGCCATCGTCTTAACTTTTCTTTTGCGATGGACCAAAGTCTTGCAAGGCCGTGAGGCTCTACAATTAGAAAAATAATCATTAACAATCCCCAGATTGTTATTTCAAAATGTTTGGCTGTGACTGCTGACAAGCCAACTAAATCAACCATAATGAATTTTAAGCCAATTGGAAGTGTAACAATAAAAGCAGCACCTAGAAATGAACCTAACATAGATCCAAGTCCCCCAATAATAATCATAAATAATACTGGAAATGAAATTGTCATAATGTCAAATGACTCTGTTACTTCGATCGCTCCTAGAAAAACAGCAAAATATAATGCACCAGCCACACCAATATAAAAAGAACTTATCGCAAAGGCAGACAGTTTGGTTTTAAGTGGTGGTACACCAATAATTTCTGCGGCAATATCCATGTCTCTTATGGCCATCCACGATCGTCCCATTTTGCTTCTAATTAAGTTTTTTGCAGCAAATCCAAGAATTACTACTAACACTAAACAAAACAAGTATGTTGCATAAGAAGGTGCGTTTGCCCCCGTCACTGGTATTCCAAACAAAAATCTTTCTGATACAGTAATTTGGCCAGTTGCGGAATAATTATAAAACCAAGGAACCTTGTTGAATAACCAAACTAAAAAGAATTGAGATGCAAGTGTAGCAACAGCTAAGTAAAAACCTTTTATACGTAATGAAGGTAATCCAAAAAAGATACCAACAGCGGCAGTTATAAGTCCTGAAATTAGGACAATAATCATTATATTTAAATCAGGAAAATAAGTCATTATTTTGTAGGTCGAAAAAGCTCCTACTGCCATAAACCCACCAGTTCCCAGAGAAACTTGACCACAATATCCCGTCAAAATATTCAGACCTATTGCTGCAAGAGAAAAAATTAGGAATGGAACCAGAATAGCTTTTTCCCAATAACTATTAATAACAAATGGAATTATTAAAAAAGCAATGAACATTAAAGTGCTAAAAGCAATTTTGTCCTGTATGAGAGGAAATATAGCATGGTCTGATTTATATGTAGACTTATACTGACCAGTTTCTTTGTAAAGCATAGAACTTAAACCCTCTCGATAATTTTATCGCCAAACAAACCTTGTGGACGAAATAATAAAAATGCTAATGCCATAACATAGGCAAACCAATTTTCTAATGCACCTGTTTCGAAGTATCCACCAATATAAATTTCGGCTAGTTTTTCACCAACACCTATTAATAGTCCTCCAATAATTGCACCTGGAATGGAAGTAAAACCACCTAATATAAGAACTGGTAAAGCTTTTAATGCAATAAGAGATAGAGAAAATTGTACACCAGACTCTGTTCCCCACATAATACCAGCTACCATAGCAATGAAACCTGAAATTGCCCAAACAAGTATCCAAATTGTTCTAAGAGAAATACCAACTGATAAAGCAGCTTGATGGTCATCAGCTACTGCTCTTAATGCTCTTCCAGTTTTAGTATATTGAGAAAAAAGAGCTAATGTAATAACCAAGATCACAGCAATTACAGTTGCCCAAACATTCAGAACGTCAATATACATTCCGTAATAATCACTACCTTCAGCCGCAAGTCCTATTGTAGCCTCTTCCAACCATATTGATCCGCCACTTGGTATTCCAACATCTAAAACCTTCACATCGGAACCCCACATTAAATCTCCAACACCTTCTAAGGCGAAAGCCAAGCCAATTGTAGCCATAAACAAAATTATAGGATCCTGATTAACAAGATGCTTGAGAACGAGCCGTTCTATAATCCATGCTAAAGCAATCATTGTAATCATAGTCAAAATGATGGCTAAAAAGTTTGGCATTGATGCATACCAATTATGATAATTTGTTCCAAAAAGCTCATTTATTAAATGAGCAAACGGAACTTGACCTGTTTGATAGCCAACAAGAGTAAGCGCAGCAAAAAGAGCAAAGACACCCTGAGCAAAATTAAAAACACCCGATGCTTTAAAAATCAAGACAAAACCGAGAGCAACTAATGAATACATTACGCCAGACATTAATCCGTTAAGTACAGTCTCAATAAAATTTAATAATTCTACACTCATAAATCAAATTCCTTAATCATCGTCAGCCACTCCCAAATAGGCATCGATTACTGCCTTATTGCTTCTAATTTCATTAGGTAAACCAGATCCAATTTTTTTTCCATAGTCTAAGACTACTATTCTGTCAGAGATGTCCATTACAACACCCATATCATGTTCAATTAGAACTATAGTTGTTTTCAATTCATTATTAACTGTTAATACAAACCTACTCATATCCTGCTTTTCTTCGACATTCATTCCAGCCATAGGCTCATCAAGTAGAAGTATTTCAGGCTCCATAGCCAAAGCTCTGCCAAGTTCAACTCTTTTTTGTAAACCATATGGAAGTGAGCCAACAGGAGTACGTCTAATCGATTGTAAATCAAGGAAATCTATCACTCGTTCAACTTTTTCACGATGTTCTTCTTCTTCTTTTTCTGCTGGACCAAAATAAAGTGCTTGCATTAAGAAATTTTGCTTTTGTTTTAACAATCTTCCAGTCATTAAATTATCTAATGTGCTCATCCCCTTAAAAAGAGCAATATTTTGAAAAGTCCTTGCAATACCGCTTTTGGCTGCAAATTCTGGTTCCATTTCACCTCTATCAGTACCTGCAAAATTTATAGTGCCGCTAGTAGGTTTATAAAAACCATTAATAACATTTAACATTGAAGATTTGCCAGCTCCATTTGGGCCTATAATTGCAAAAACTTCTCCTTTTTTAACTTCAAATGAAACATCCGTTAATGCTTTAACACCGCCAAAGGCTAGAAAAATATTTTTGAGTTCTATCGCAGTCTTACCGTAGGGTATATCTTTTAAATCTTTTAAGCTCATTTATTTTTTGCCCTTACTAGATTTTTTAACTTTAGGTGGGTATTTTTTAAAATTTAAATCTTTTGTTTTAATTAAATGCCTAATTTCCATATTTGCGCTGATTTTACTTTTTCTTCCATCCTCTAGGGTAAACTCAGTATTAATAGAAGCTGTATCTTTATCTAAATACAAATCTTTTATAATATCTTTGTATCTAGTATTAATAACACTTCTTCGTACTTTTCTAGTCCTTGTTAACTCGCCATCATCAGCTTCTAATTCTTTAAACAACAACAAGAATTTTGCAATTTTAGTATTATCTGGTAGTTGCTCATTTACTTTTGAAATTTCTTCTTCAATAAGAGCATATATTTTTTTGTCTGCAGCTAATCCAGTATAAGACGTAAATGCTAATTGCCATTTCTCGGCTAATTTTGAAACAATCGAAAATCTTATGCATATAATTGCAGTTAGATAAGGTTTTTCAGATCCAATAATGACTGCTTCACCAACATAAGGTGAAAACTTAAGTTTATTTTCTATGTTTTGTGGAGAAAATTTAACACCATCTGATTTGATAGCAATATCATTTACTCTATCAAGTACATTTAACCTTCCTTTGTCATCAAAGTAACCAGCATCACCAGTATACATCCAACCTTTTTTAATCGTGTCTTTATACGCTTTTTGATTATTAAAATATCCAGAAAACATACTCGGATGTTTTGTGATAATTTCTCCTAAGCCGTTAGGGTCTGGATCCATAATTTTAATTTCACAATCAGGAAAAGGAACTCCTACAGTTTCACAATCCATGGTGCCTCTGGGAATATCTTGAAGTGTATATGCTCCCATTAGTTCAGTTTGTCCATAAAGCTGTCTTAGTGGAATGCCCATAGCTAAAAAAAACTTAAAGGTTTCAGGACCGATTGCAGATCCTCCAGTTGCAGCAGAAGTAATTTTACTAAAGCCAAGTCTGTCTTTTAAAGATGAGAATAGTAGTTTGTCTGCAAGAAAATCTCTTTTTCCCTGATCAACTGCCTTTAGGCCCCTTTCTACCATGATATTAAACAGCCATTGTGTTATTTTAGAAGCGTCTAGTATTCTAGAACGCATATCAGCAGCAATTTGTTCCCACAATCTAGGTGCTCCAAGCATAAATGTTGGGCCGACCTCACGCATGTCCTCCATTGCAGTTTCAGGTCGCTCAGGAAAGTTAACTTTCATACCGGCAACAATATTAAAACCAACCGCATATGTTTGTTCCATTATCCAAGGAAATGGAAGCACAGACACATATTCATCGTTTATCGTTTTAGGATCAACATTTAAATATCTTATTACATGTTCAACAAACTTACCCCCAGGTAGCATCGCTAATTTAGGGTTGGATGTTGTTCCAGATGTTGTGCATAAAATTGCATTTTGTTCACCTGAAATCTTATCAATCATTTTATTATATTTTTCAGGATCTTTAGCTGCTATTGTTGCACCTTCATTTATTAATACAAGCATGTCAGTAATATTTGGATCACTTAATTCCTTAAGGCCACGACTATCGTCATAAAATATTTTAATTTGATTACTTTTAGGTCTCTTAATAGTGAGTATTTTATCTACTTGTTCTTGATCTTCTGCATAAACAAAATTTACTTTTGCAGCATTCATTAAATAACCAACTTCTTCATCAAGAGTGTCTCTATAAATACCTAAGCTCATTCCTCCAACAGCTTGTGCAGCAATTTCAAAGAATAACCAAGAAGGTTTGTTATCTCCAATTAGACCAATAACATCTCCTGCTTTAAAGCCTTTTTTTGCAAGGCCTAGTGCCAGATAAGATACTTTATCATTATATTGCTTCCAAGTTATCTCATTCCATATCCCTAAATCTTTATCTCTTAATGCAACAGTATCTGGGATAGTATCAGCTTTATGCTTAAGAATTTTTGGGAGGGTATTGTGAATTTTAGTATCTGGATAGTTTGACATTTTTACCTTTAAATTTAAAACCCATTATAGATATTACAAAAAATTTTACTTCTTAGTAACACACTTAAATTAAAAATATTAATGTTGAGATCAAACTTAGGAATAAGTAGCCCCCACTACATTAACTATAGGCTATCCAAAAAACTATTAAAATCAACCTAAAGTTGAATAAATATTTGAAAAAAATAAAATAAACGATTTCAGATACTTATCCAACTAAATATCAATTTTAAAAAAATTTTCCTATAGTGCACTTGTTAAATAAAAGAATCATCTGTTGTCTGAACAATTTTTGCACCTTTCATTACAACTTTAAGATGATAATCTATCCTGGGTAGTATATGAAAATCATAAAATTCTGCTGAGACAATTTTACTTTTTAAAAAAATTTCATTTATAGATGTTTTGGATAATTGCTCTTTTGCACTTCTTTTTGCTTTATCCATTAACCAACCTCCTACTAAATAGCCAAATCCCATCAAATAATCAAAACTAATACATGAAAGCATTTCTTGATCATCCCTATTTTCTAGAATGTAATCTAAGGATTTTGAAGTTAAAGTAACCATTTGAGACATTTCAGAATTATTGTCACAATCGATTTTTATTTCATCTAATAGTTCTTTGGCTGCTTTCCCGTTATCTCTTATTGTTTTTCTGAACATAAAATCATTGGCTTGTATGGCATTTGTACCTTCATATATAGGTAAAATCCTTGCATCTCTCATATATTGAGCAGCGCCAGTCTCTTCAATAAACCCCATTCCTCCGTGAATTTGAACTCCATTACTCGTAACTTCTTGGGCTAACTCTGTTGACCATCCTTTTATTATAGGTATCAAGAAGCCTTCTCTCATTATGGATTTATTATCTCCATTGTGTGCTCTTTCCATTATTTCAGCAGAAACTAAAATTAAAGCTCTCATTGCTTCAGTTAAGCTTCTCATTGATAAAAGTAGTCTTTTCACATCCCCATGACCAATAATAGGAGTACCTTTTTCTCGATTAATAGGAGTACCCTGTATTCTGGTATTGGCATACTCAAGAGCCTTTTGTCTTGCTGCTTCTGAAATTGCCATTCCTTGAAGTCCAACGTCAAACCTTGCTCTATTCATCATAATGAACATATATTCAATACCTCTACCTTCTTCTCCTAACATATAACCAACAGCACCTTCGTTCTCACCATATGCCATAACAGCAGTTGGACTCGCTTTGATACCCATTTTATGTTCAATAGAAATACATTTCAGGTCGTTTCTTATGGTATAATTACCACTCTCATCTTTAAGAAATTTTGGAATTATAAATGTAGATATACCTTTAATACCTTGAGGTGCCCCCTCAGTTCTGGCAAGAACTAAATGGATGATATTTTTAGACATATCGTGTTCACCATAAGTTATATAAATTTTTTGACCTTTAATCCTCCAGTTCTCACCATCATGCTCAGCTTTAGTTTTAATTGTAGCTAAATCTGTACCAGATTGTGGCTCTGTTAGATTCATAGTCCCAGTCCATTCACCAGAGTTGAACTTTGGTAAATACGTACTCTTTTCTTCTTCTGTTCCAACAAGTGTAAATGCGTCTATCAACCCTTGAGTTAGTAGACTACATAAAGCAAATGACATATTAGCCCCGTGCCAATATTCATTTATAGCTGCGCTCATTCTAGAAGGTAGTCCCATTCCGTCATAATTTGCATCACTTGCAACGCCAATCCATCCACCTTTCGCAATTTGTGAAAAAGCATTGCTAAATCCTTTGGGTGTTTCAACTTCGTGGTCTTGTCTTAAAGTAGGGTTATTTTTATCTCCAAAATGGTTTAGTGGTGCTAAGTAGTTATCTGCGAGTTTACCTGCTTCAGAAAGTACGGCATCGATAGTAGTTTCATCTAGGTCATCATGAGCAGGTAAAAGATTCTCTAAAACAAATTTTGTATCCTCTAAGGGAGACGTATATGGCATTTTTTAACTCCAGTTTAATTTTTCATAGTTGATAAAACTTAGCCTTACTATTATGAATAATATTAGGAGGAAATCAACTATGTCTATATCTGAAGATGGTTTAAGAAAAAATCAAGCAAATTTTGCTTCTTTAAGCCCTTTATCATTTCTTGAAAGAACTAGAAAGACGTTTCCAAATCAAACAGCCATTGAATATAAAGACTATAAGTTAAGTTATAAGCAAGCTGGCCAAAGGTGTGATGCACTTGCAAATCTAATTAAAAATCAGAATTTTAATTCTGGAAGTACTATTGCAGTTATGCTTCCTAATATACCAGTAATGTGGGAATGTCACTTCGGTGTCCCAATGGCGACAGGTGTTCTCAATGCAATAAACACTAGACTTGATAGTCATACTGTTCAATTTATACTTGAACATGGCGAAGCCAAATTATTTATATATGATTCTGAGTATAGTCCTATTGTAGAAAAGGCTATAGTAAATCTTAAAAATCCTCCTACCATTATAGAATTTGTTGATAAAGTTGCTGGTAATAAAAGATCAAATTTTGCGAATAAAGTTAATTGCCTTGATTATGAATCAGAATTAAAAAATTTTACTGGTACTACTTTTGAGCATGTACTTCCAAATGATGAATGGAATTCAATTGCATTAAATTACACTTCCGGCACCACTGGAAATCCAAAAGGAGTTGTCTATCACCATCGCGGTGCTTATTTAAATGCAATTGGTAATTCACTTACTTGGGATTTACCTATGCATCCAAAATATTTGTGGACTTTGCCTATGTTCCATTGCAATGGTTGGTGCTTCCCGTGGACAATTACCGAAAGAGCGGGTACTCATGTATGCCTGAGACAACCTGGAGGAGAGCTTATTGTTGAAGCTTTTCAAAAACACAATGTAACTCACTTATGTGGTGCACCTATAGTAATGCAAATGGTAGCAGATCATTTATTACAAAATAAAATCTCTCTTGAAAAAGATATAAGAATGATGACGGCTGGTGCACCTCCACCAGAGGCTGTATTAAGTAAAATGGCTTCGTGCGGAATTGAAGTGATTCATGTATATGGCTTAACAGAAATTTATGGACCAGCAGTTGTATGCGCGTGGCATTCTGAATGGAATGAATTAGACTCATCTGAAAAAGCAAGATTAAAAGCAAGACAAGGTGTAGTGTATTCAGTTCAGGAAAATATGAAAATCATAGAACCGGAAACTAATAAAGACGTTCCAAAGGATGGTAAGTCTCTAGGAGAAGTTCTTATTAAAGGTAACATCACAATGAAAGGTTATTATAAAAATAAAAAAGCTACCGATGAAGCATTTGAAGGTGGTTGGTTCCACACAGGAGATCTGGGGGTTTGGTATGAAGATGGATATATTCAACTTAAGGATAGATCAAAAGATATAATTATTTCTGGAGGGGAAAATATTTCATCAATTGAAGTTGAGGATGCCATATACAAACATCCAGAGGTAGTTGCGGTTGCTGTAGTTGCAAAAGAAGATGAAAAATGGGGTGAGACTCCATGTGCTTTTATAGAATTAAGTGAAGGATCTACAGTTAGTGAAATAGATTTAAAAAATCATTGTAAATCTTTACTGGCGGGTTTTAAAGTTCCTAGATACTTTAATTTCACAGAGCTTCCAAAAACAAGCACAGGAAAAATACAAAAATTCAAACTCAGAGAACAAACAAAATTAATATAATTTAACTTACTTTTTTTAAATCTTTTTCAACAAGAATTTTATTTAGGGTTTTGTCCCATTTATCCTCAGCATTGATCATATTTTTTTCCTTGACGTGACCATATCCTTTTATAGATAAAGGAATATCCAAAAAATCTACAAATTTCTCATAATTATTTTCATTAAGATTTTTAGATATTTGATTAATGGTATGTAATATTTTTTTGACTAGAGCACGTTCTTTTTTTCTCTCTGTTGTGTAACCAAAAATATCGAATTTAGTATTTCTGAGAAATTTTAAGTAAGATAAAATTTTGAAAGCTTGAAAAACCCAAGGTCCAAATCTTTGTTTAATTAGATGACCAGTTTCAGGGTCCTTTTTTGAAAATAATGGCGGTGCTAAGTAATACTCTAATTTCACATTTTTATTTTTTTGTAAAAAGTCTTTTGCAAATTCACCAGATGTATGTAGCCTGCCAACTTCATATTCATCTTTATACCTCATTATCCTAAAAAGAGTTAATGCAACTTTTCTAGAAAGAGGTAGTTCATTTTTTGTATTAGACATTTTAGTTTCTTTTGAAATAACTTTATTTACGTTAGACAAAAAAAGATCTGAGTATTCTTTATCTTGAAATTGTTCAAGTATATCAGAAAATTTTTCCAAATAATTGCTTATAGGCTTTTCTTCTGAAATTACATGATCCATATGGGCAGCCTTAAAAACTATTTCTGGATATTCAGATAATAGTCTTCCCCAGTTAAAGGCTCTAAGGTTCTGCTCTATTGCTACACCATTTAACTCTATAGCTCTTTCTAAAGAACTTATTTCGATTGGTATAAGGCTTTTTTGAGCTGCCATACCTAGCATCATTATATTTGCTGATACGGTATCGCCAACTAAAGATTCTGCTAAGTTAGATATATCGATAAATTTTATATTTTCTTCTTCCAAGTGATTTTCTAAATGTTTTTTTAATAAACTATCATCAACAACAGTACCTATATGAACCCCTGCCACACCAACTGGTTCAACTCTTCCATTTATTATGGCTATTGTTTTATTAGGATTTAAAGTTCTGGTAATTGAAGGTGAGACTGAAACAACAGCATCGCATCCAAGGAGTAAATCGGCAGTTTCATTTGGTAGTCTTGCAGATCGAGTATAAAGAGATTTTTCTTTACTTATTCTAATTTGGCTAGTTACAGCACCATTTTTTTGGGCCAAGCCTGTAAAATTCATTGACTGTGCATATAACTTATCAATTCGGGCTGCCATAACTACTATTGCCGCTACAGTTGAAATTCCTGTACCCCCGATGCCTGCCATAATAAGATTTTGAATTTTATTCAATTTCTGTTTGGGTTTACTTAAGGAATTAAAAATATCAGGAATATCTGGAAAAGATTTTTTTAAAGGCTCAGATAAACTACCTGATGAAACACCAATAAAACTTGGACAAAAACCTTTTTTGCAAGAATAATCTTTGTTACAGACACTTTGATCAATTTGTCTTTTTGTTCCTTCAAAATGATCAAAAGGTTTAACAGCAACGCAGTTGGATTTTTCTGCGCAATCACCACATCCTTCACAAACATCTGGGTTTATATACATTTTTATATCTCTATCTTGTACATAACCTCTTTTACGTCTTCTTCTAAGTTCTGTAGCACATGTTTGAACATATATAATTGCTGTTACACCTGGTATATTTCTAACTTCTTTTTGAACATTTATAAGTTCATCACGATGAAATATTCCTACCTTATCAGCAAATAATCTTGTTTCTTTAAATTGCTCTGGCTCGTCTGAAACTACATAAATTTTTCTTACGCCTTCTGCGGATAATTGTTTAGAGATTGCCCAGGGGGTAGCCCCTCCAATGGCCTTTTGACCACCTGTCATAGCAACAGCATCATTATAAAGAATTTTAAAAGTTATATTTACATTTGCTGAAACTGCTGCCCTTATTGCAAGAGATCCAGAATGGGCATAGGTTCCATCACCTATATTTTGAAAAGTATGATTATGATTTGAAAAAGGCGCTCTTCCAATCCAATGACCGCCTTCTCCACCCATTTGACTAAAATTAGTTAATTTTTCTGGATGTAGAAAATAACCTATTGAATGACAACCAATTCCTATACCAACAACTTCCTCTTCAGGTGTTTTAGTTCCAGAATTATGAGGGCATCCTGCACAATACCATGGTGTTCTTGAGGCGACTGGAGGTAAGTTACTTCCTAATGATACAGATTTAACTTTAGGAATGTCAAAATCGACAGAAGATTGCTTAACTTTTTTTAAAAAGCAGTCTGCAATAATATCGCTAGATAATTCAGAAACATTTGGAATTAACTCTTCTTTTGTTGTTGCATCAAATTTTCCAGATAATAAAGGTCGAAATTTAGAATTAAAAAGGATATGGGCAACTTGTTCTTCGACAATGCCTCCCTTTTCTTCGACAACAAGTATTTCTTCAAACTGGTCACAAAAATCAATTATCTCTTCATCTATTAAAGGCCAAGGGATTTTACAGGCAAAAAAACCAATTCCAATATTTTCAGGGTTTTTTATACCAATACAATCAAAAGCATCTATTGTTTCAGTAGCCGCTTTTCCAACTGCAATAATACCAAGAGTCTTTTTTTCAGGATTGAAAATTACTTTATTTATTTTGTTTTGTTTAATAAAATTTTTAGTTGCAGGTATTCGTCTTTTTATAAGAGCAGCTTCTCGATCTAATGCCGGATCGTGTCTGTTTACATGAACATTTATTGGTGGATCCAATTTTTGAGAGTTTGGCCTTAATTTGCCGAGATCAATTACTGCATTTGAATCGGCGGTATCACTAGTAATTTTAAGAGCTACACATATACCTGCATGTCGAGATAAAGCAAAAGCTTGTAAACCTAAAGTTATAACTTCGTCTACGTTTGCAGGGTAAAAAACAGGAATACCTGCAGAAATTAGCGATTGTTCAGATTGGTAAGCTAATGTTGAGCTTTTACCGATAGGATCATCAGCTACTGCTAGGACCATTCCACCTTTTAAGGCCACGCCACCCATATTTGCATGTCTCAATGCGTCCATTGCTCTATCTAAGCCGGGACCCTTTCCATACCACATAGAGAAAACACCATCAATTACTGGTTTATCATATAAGCCAAGCATTTGGGTGCCCCAAGCCGCAGTTGCGGCTAATTCTTCATTAACTGCAGGTTGAAAAACAATATTATATTTATCTAAATGTTTTTTGGCTCTCCCGAGTTCTAAATCAAGTGTTCCAAGAGGAGAGCCAGGATAACCACTTACATAACCATTAGTTAATAATCCGTTATCTTTATCTAGTTTTGCTTGTTCTATTAAAAGACGAACTAAGGCTTGGACACCGTTCATTAATGCTAAATCATTGTCCTTTGTAAAACAATCGTCTAATCTTATAGGATTTAATTGGTTCAAGTTTGTCTCATAATACAATTAACTTGTTTATAATTTAATAAACTTAGTCAGTTTTAACAAGTAGTAAGATTTATTTATAGAAAGGTAAGGAAAACTTAATGCTACTGAAATTAAATAATTACGATGATTTATATTCAACATTTAAGTGGAATATACCTGAATATTACAATATTGCATCTGATACTGTTGATAAAGTGTTATATAAAAATAGGACGGCATTATTAAACATTTTGAATAATGGTAAAATTGAAAAATGGTCTTTTTTAGATATTAAAAGATCTGCAAATAAGCTTGCTAACGCATTCGATCATCTTAATTTAGAACACAACGCTAGAGTTGGTATCATATTAGGCCAGTGTCCGGAAACAGCTATTTCTCATATTGCATGTTTCAAATCTGGAAAAATATCAATACCACTTTTTAATTTATTCGGAAAAGATGCATTATTTTATCGTTTAAAAAACTCAAGAGCCTCTTTGGTAATTTGTGACAGAATAGGACTTTTAAAAATTAAAGAAATTTTTCATAAATTGCCTAATTTGAAATCAATAATTTGTGTGGATGAAATTGATGATAGAGTTAACACCCTTAGTTTTAAAAAAATATTAGAAGAATCATCTGACAATTATACTAATAAAAGTACAAAATCATTTGACCCAGCTACGATAATTTATACTTCAGGTACCACCGGTGGACCCAAAGGTGCATTACTACCCCACAGAACTTTACTAGGACATATACCAGGAGTTGAGATGCCACATGAATTTTTATCCTCATCAGAGCCAGTAAATGATTTATTTTGGACACCAGCTGATTGGGCATGGATAGGAGGTTTGTTTGATGTTCTTCTTCCTGCATGGCATTTTGGAATTCCTGTTGTAAGTCATAGATCACAAAAATTTGACCCTGAATTTACGTTTGACTTAATTTCTAAGCTTAATATTCAAAATACTTTTTTACCACCTACAGCACTAAAAATGATGAAGTCATTCAATCCTTTAAGTACAAAATATAAATTAAATTTAAGAACAATCGGGTCTGGAGGTGAAGCATTAGGAGAAGATTTACTGGAGTGGGGGAAAAAAATTTTAGGTGTTAATATTAATGAATTTTATGGTCAAACAGAATGCAATTTAACCATTTCAAATAGTAGGGCGATAATGCCAACCAAGCAAGGTTCTATAGGTAAACCTGTTCCTGGCCACGAGGTTAGGATTATGAATAAAAGGGGAGAATTTATAAAAGAGCCAGGTGTAGATGGTGAAATTGTTATTAACTATAATACACCGGTTGCTTTTTTGAAATATTGGGAGAATGACAAGGAGACTCAAAATAAAGTGTTTAATGGTTGGCTTCATACAGGTGACTTTGCCTTTAGAGATGATGAGGGATATTTTTATTTTAAAGGACGTGAAGATGATATTATAAACACTTCAGGTTATCGGGTAGGTCCAAGTGAAGTGGAAGACTGTATATTATCCCATCCACATGTTGATATGGTTGCAGTCATAGGGGTACCGGATAATGTCAGAGGTAATATAATCAAAGCTTTTATTATTCCAAGAAATAAAAATGACATTTTAACACAAAATAAAGATCTTAAACTTAGTATCCAAAATGATGTTAAAGTAAAATTGGCAGCACACGAATATCCGCGTATCATAGAATTTGTAGAAGAATTACCTATGACAACAACAGGTAAAATTATTCGTAAAGATTTAAGGGAAACTATTTAATTCCTGGAATTTAAATTATAGCTAAAATGAAAGTTATCTACTTAAATGAAATAGATTTCTAGGGTGTTGAAATTTTATATTTTTCACTTCTACGAAATAAGTTATACATAAAATATTAAATTTTATTTCAAGGAACTATTATGAGCGAAAATTACAAGTTTGATACCCTTTCTTTACACGCAGGTCATATCCCTGACAAAGAAACTGGATCTCGTGCTGTTCCTATTTATCAGACTACATCATATGTTTTTAAAAGCACTGAAGAAGCTGCTTCTCTATATAATATGGAGGTTGGTGGGCATCTATATACTAGAATTTCAAATCCCACTGTTGCAGCTCTTGAACAGAGATTAGCTGCATTAGAGGGTGGGGCTAGTGCCCTTGCATGTTCAAGTGGAATGGCAGCAATGCATTTAGTAGTTACAGCAATATGTAGTAGTGGTGATCATATAGTAGCTTCAAGCAAAATGTATGGCGCCAATATAAATTTACTTCAGCATACTATGCCTCGTTTTGGTATTAATACGGATTTTGTAAACCCAAATGATCCAGAAGCTATTGAGAACGCTATAAAACCCAATACAAAACTAGTCTTTGGTGAAGTGATCGGAAATCCTGGATTAGATATAATGGATGTCCCAACAATTGCAGAAATATGTAAAAGAAAAAATGTTCCTCTAGTCCTTGATGCCACTTTTAATACACCATATTTGATGCAACCATTTAAATATGGAGCAAATATTGTTGTTCATTCACTAACAAAATGGTTGGGTGGACATGGTATTGCTATTGGAGGCGCCGTTGTAAATGGTGGAAACTTTGATTGGGGTGACAAAGAAAAATATCCAACTATTTCGGGACCACATTTTGCCTTGGGAGGTATAAGTTTTTGGGAAGAATTTGGACCATCTGCATTAATAGCTAAAATAAGAGCAGAAGGAATGTATAATTTTGGTCCTTCTCTATCTCCTACAAATGCGTTCCATTTAATGCAGGGGATAGAAACATTACCCTTGAGAATGAAAAAACATATTGAAAACACTCACTCTATTCTTGATTTTCTAAGTAATCATGAAGCTGTCGCTTGGGTTAAACATCCTGATTTAGTTACACATCCAGATCACGAAGTAGCAAAAAAAATCTTACCTAAAGGATCTGGTTCTATAATAGTATTTGGAATTAAAGGTGGACGAAAAGCTGGGCAAGTATTTATAGAATCTGTACAGTTAGCATCTCATTTAGCAAATGTTGGTGATGCTAAGACACTTCTAATTCATCCAGGGAGTACAACTCATTCTCATTTAAGTGCAGAAGCTATGAAAGAAGGAGGATTAACTGACGATATGATAAGGCTTTCAGTCGGCTTGGAAGATGTTAAAGATATCAAAAAAGATTTTGAAAAAGGTTTCAAGGCTGTAAAAAAACTAAATAAATAGGTATTTTATGAGAATTAATTTTAAAGGTAATGAAACATATATTGGAACTGGTGGTAGAAGTTTAGATAGTAATAAAACTACTATTTGTTTTTTACATGGATCAGGTCAAAATCATCTAAGTTTTGTTCAACAAGCTAGATTTTTTGCTTTTAAGGGATATTCTATAATTGTTCCTGATATGCCAGGTCACGGGTTTACTAAAGGAAGACCTCTAAATTCAATTAAAGAAAACGCTAATTGGGTTTATGAGTTATTAGTTGAATTGGAAGTTCAAGAATTAGTTATCGTAGGTCACTCTCAAGGATGCCTAGTAGCTCTAGAAATAAATAGACTTTACCCAGAGTTTTTAAAAGGGATAATTTTTGTTGCAGGATCAAATGAAATACCAGTTAACCAGTTCTTATTAGATCTTTCCAAAGAAGATCCTCAAAAAGCGTCAAGCATGATGGTAACTTGGGGACATGGAATAGATGGTGATATGTCTACTAATAATTGGCCGGGTCACTCACACTATGGTGAGGGTAATAATATAATGAAAATGAATACGGCAGACGCCCTGCAACATGATTTAAATTCTATTAACAACTATAATAGTGGGGTGGAAGCTTCAAAAAAGATTAATATACCTTCTTTAGCTGTTTTAGCTAAAAATGACCAAATGACACCGTTGAAATCAGGATTAAAATTTGTTGATCTTCTTAAAAACTGCGAAACTCATATTCTTGATTGTGGTCATTTTCTTCAATCTGAAAGACCAAAAGAGCTAAATTCAATAATAAATTCATATCTTACAAAATTATAATAATTTTAAATGGGGAGGTTTCAAAGTAATTATGGGTAAACAGGATCCATTTTTATTTAAGGAAATTTCAAGAACAGAGCATTGGAGAGTTCCTGAAATTATTTTGTCTCAATGTTTGAAGCACCCTAACAGAAAAATTATAGAATTTACTGATGGTCCTGAGTGGACGTTTAAAGATTTAAAAATAAAGTCTTTGCAGAAAGCTAGAATTTTAAAAAATTTAAACTTGAAAGCAGGAGATAGTCTTACTGTTATAATTGAAGACCCAAAGGAATTTATTTTATATTGGATAGCGTCTAATTTCCTTGGAGTCATGTTTGTTGCTTTAAACACGGCGGTTAAGGGTAAAGGTTTATTGCATCAAATTAATACTTCAAAATCAAAACATGTAATAGTCGATAATTTATTTTTTGATGAGGTAAATGATTTAAAAAATAATAATAAGTTAGATGTTGAAATATTAAATTGTAGTGGATTAAAAAATAAAGAAATAATAAATGAAAATGAAGTAATATTTGGAAAGCTAAGTGATAATGTATGTAGCATGTTTACCAGTGGAACATCAGGACCATCTAAGGGTGTTATGATGCCAAATGCGCACTGCGTTTTATTTGCGATTGGAACAATTGAAAACTACGATTTAAAACACGACCATGTTTTCTATATTTCTCTTCCATTATTTCATGCAAATGGTCTATTTATGCAGCTTTTAGCCTGTATAATTACTGGTGCTAAAGCAATTATAAGAAACAGATTTTCTGCTTCTAATTGGTTAAAAGATATAAGAAAATATGACGTCACACACACAAATATGCTAGGTGCAATAGCTGCATTCATAGTTGCTCAACCTCCATCTGAATATGATAAGGATCATAAGTTAGCTGTAATTGGATCAGCACCCTTACCAAGTGAACCTGAAAGAATTTTTAGAGAGAGATTTGGTGTCAAACAAGTCTTACCACTCTATGGAATGACTGAAGTCAACATCCCTATATATGGTTTGAAAAATGAAATAGGAAATGGAAAATGTGGAAAGGTTTACGAAAAATACTTTGAGGTTGAAATAAGAAACCCTGAAAATGATTCTAGAGTGAATGATGGTGAAGTCGGAGAGATAATGGTAAGACCAAAACAGCCGTTCGGCTTTATGTCTGGTTATATGGGTATGCCAGAAAAAACAATAGAAAGTTGGAGAAATTTTTGGTTTCATACTGGAGATGCAGGTATTAGAGAATCATCAGGTCATTTCACGTTTGTAGATAGGATAAAAGATTGTATTAGACGTAGAGGTGAAAATATTTCCTCTTATGAAGTAGAGCAGGCCTTTTTAGAAATTCCTTACATCACTGAAGCAGCTGCTTATGCAGTTTCGGCAGAGGGTGGTGATGGAATGGAAGACGAGGTCATGGTAGCTTTAATGGCAAACAAAGATGTTGCCATAAATTTTTTAGAATTATTAACCTTAGCAAAAATCAACTTAGCAAAATTTGCTATCCCTAAATATTTAAGGATTATGGAAGAATTTCCTAAAACTCAAACAGGTAAAATCCAAAAAAACAAGCTTAGAGAACAGGGCGTTACTGTTGATACTTGGCAAAACATAAATATTTAATTATTATATAATTTCATATCAGAGGGGATCAAAATGGCTAATGATGATTTTAAGGGTTGCTGGCCTGTAGCTCCAACTCCTTTCAAACCTAGTGGTGAAATTGATAAAGAGGGTATGAAAAGGGTCATTGACTGTATGGTTGATCAACAGGTTGACGGTATTTGTATATTGGCAAATTATTCTGAGCAATTTTTATTGTCTGATGAAGAAAGAGAAATTTTAACAAGGCTATGTATAGAGCATATAGATGGCAGGGTTCCTGTTATTACAACGGTAAGTCATTTTTCTACTGATATAGCTTTTTCAAGAGCTAAATTAGTAAAAGAACTTGGTGGTGAAATGCTCATGATGATGCCACCCTATCATGGGGCTCTAATGAAAGGTTCTCCTCAGCAAACATTTGAACAATTTGCCAAAGTTGGTGAAGTAGGTGTCACTATTATGGTCCAAGATGCACCTTTATCTGGAATAGATTTACCTGTACCTCTTTTAATAAAGATGGCCAAAGAAATTGAAATGGTGAAATGTTTTAAAATTGAGTGTGCTCAAGCAGCTGCAAAATTAAGAGTTCTTGTAAATGAAGGCGGAGATTTTATAGAAGGACCTTTTGATGGAGAAGAAGGTATAACATTATTTGCAGATTTAGAAGCTGGAGCAACTGGAAATATGAGTTCAGCAATGATACCAGACTTAATAAGACCAATAGTGTTAGATTATCATGGAGGAAACGCTCAAAAATCTGAAAATCAATATAATCATATATTACCATTAATTAATTATGAAAACAGACAATGTGGCTTTAGGGCTACAAAGGTGGTTATGAAAGAAGGGGGTGTAATAAATTCTGATTTTTGTAGACATCCTATTCCGGATTTAGAAGAAAACACAAAAAAAGGTTTGATAAACTTAGTTAAAAATTATAATCCAATTGCCCTACAATGGGGTAAATAATGATTAAACTAGTAATTTTATTTTTAGTCGGAGGGATAGATGCCTTACACTATGAATGATTTAGTTGTTGATATAAAAGAAATACTTGTCAATGACCAAATTCAAAATGGCTCAGATAAAATTTGTTACTTTGTTTCAAAAGCCCTAATGGATCAAAACTTTATAGCAGAGAACCTTCCTGATCGATTAAATGGTGAACTGCCTAGAAAGATACTTTATGAAGACAATGATACAGGATTTTGTGTTTGTGGCCACGTATATGACACCGAGGCAATAGGAACTCCTCACGATCATGGACCAAGTTGGGCAATTTATGGGCAAGCATCTGGTGAAACAGAAATGACAGATTGGGAGATTACTAACGATATATCTTCTGATGATATCATTTATGTTAAACCAAAAAAAACTTATACTATGAAAGCTGGTGATGTTCATTTTTATGATATTGGTCACGTTCATTCGCCGGTAAGGAAAGATCCTGTAAGGTTGCTTAGAATAGAAGGTGAAAATTTAGATAATATTAAGAGATCGAACATTAAAGTATCTTGAGAAAGAACATAATTTACCCAATTTATTTTTATTTATTTTTAACCTGAGTATCTACAAATTTTCTAATTCTTTTAACTAAACCTGGTTTTGATGCAGATCTAACTAATGCTGCAAGGTCGTTGTCTAAATCTTTATCATCTAAAGTCTCTGACATTAATTTAGATTTCGATTCATAATTAAGATTAAAGGCTTCTAAGCTTATTTCTTTAATTTTTGATTTCCAGCTATTTGCTTCACAAATACATGTTAAAAAGCCACTTTTAAGAGCTTCATCTGAATTAAAAATTCTAGACGATTCAAGAAAATTTATAGCATTTTTTCTTCCAACCAATCTAGATAATCTTCTTGTACCAAGCACTATTCCGAATTGCAATCCCGGCATACGAAAAGTTGTTTCTGGTGAAGCAACCCTGTGTTGACATGCAGAAACAATATCTGCGCCAGCACCAAAACACTTACCATGAACAAGAGCTAGGCTGCTAATTGGCAATTTATAAATCATTTGAAGTAATTCTTCAATTTTAACAAAACGATAAAGAAGGTTTGCATCACTTTCATTTTGGAGGTTACTCAAGTCAAAGCCCGAAGAAAAAGCTCGTCCTTCACCGCTAAATATTAATAGTTTAATTTTTTTTTCGAGGGCTTCGTTTATACCATCAGTCATAATTTGAATCATTTGAGAATTTAAGGCGTTAAGACGAGAAGGATTATTTAAACGGAACCAAGTTATATTTTCTTGATGTTCAATTATAATTGGAGTTGATTTTGTTTGCATTCCTAATTTAACCATTCACAAATTACTTCCTCATTATGTTCACCAAGTTCAGGAGGCATTTTTAAATCTTTTGTTTCAATCCCCTTAATTGAAATAGGATAAGCAACGCTGTATGTTTGGGAGCCATTTGGTAAAGTAATAGGTTTTACTATTTCCATATGTTTTATGTGTTTGTCTTTTAATATAGTTTCAAAATTATTAATAGGCGCACAAGGAACTTTTCTTTTGTCCATTTCTTTCATCCAATGTTTCACATTATGTTTAATAAACATTTTAGTAAGTATCTTTGACAACTCATTTTGATTTTTAGCTCGATCAGATTGTGTTTTAAAACGAGTGTCATTCTTAAGATGTTCCATTTCAACAGCTTCGCAAACTTCAAACCAAAGCTTATTGTTTCCTGCTGCAATAACAAAAAAAGCGTCAGATGCTTTAAATGCTTGATATGGAGCATTTCTAGAATGAGCGGACCCAAGCTTTTCTGGTGCTTTATTATTTCCAAAATATTCACTTGTTTGAAGAGCAGATATTCCTAAAAGGCTGCCAATCATAGAGCAATCTATGTGTGTTCCCTCACCACTTTTTTCAACTCTTCGGAGCATAGCCATAATAGTATAACTAGCATACAAACCCGTACAAAAATCACCTATCGGAACTCCGCATTTAACTGGAGAAGTATCTTTTTCTCCAGTAACGCTCATTATTCCAGATATAGCCTGAACCGTTACATCAAAAGCTCCTTTATCAGAATAAGGACCAGTCTGACCATAACCAGAAATAGAACAATATATTAACTTTTTGTTAATTTTTTTTAAATCGTCATAACCAAGGCCAACTTTTTTTAAAACACCTGGACGATAATTTTCAATTAATATTGTTGCTTTGGAAACAAGCCTTTTTAGTAGACTTACATCAGAAGGATTCTTGATATTAAGGGCCACGCTCCTTTTATTACGGTTAACTGATGCAAAGTTTTCACTATAAGCTTCATTGTTTTTTTGTTGAGAAAAATTTAATGGAGGCCATTGTCTCATTCCATCACCTCCTTTTGGATTTTCAATTTTTATAACATCTGCGCCAAGATCTGCTAATAACGAAGATGCAAAAGGACCTGCTGCAATTTGACCAAGTTCTATTACACGAATACCTGATAAAGGTTTTCCATTATCTTTAAACATTATCAGCTTTCAACATTTATATTTCCAATTTTAAAAAAATTAATTTCTTGTTTATCCATTTTGTCTAATAGATCTACTTCCCATTTCAAATATTGCCTGGCGTGATCTTTATTCCCCTTATGACGCATGTAGGTATGAAAGTTAAAGTCTATAAACTTTTTGTCTAATTCAATTATGTTTTGATCTAAACATTTAGGGTATTTAAAAACTTTTTCCTTATTCCAATGGTATACTTTGATTTGAATTTCTGGATATATCTCTGTTAGATCCTTAACAACCAGACTTACCTTATATATATCATCGAAAACTATAATTATATTTTTAATCAAGTTAGGTGTATTTTGTTTAAGAGCTGATCTATTTAACCAAATAGAATTCTTCAGCCTTGATTTACAATAATCAATACTTTTACGGATATCAAAAATAATACTTGTATCTGATGCTTTTATATCATTCAAACTTATATGAGTAACTGATATCTTCTTGAATTTTATGTAATCTTTTATATTTAATGTATTTATTTCTGTTTCTATACCTCTAAAAACATAACACTCAAAATTCATTTTTTTAAGCCAAAGTGCTGTTGTTCCGGCTCTCACAAGATCGCCCTCATCAAAAAGTATTATTCGTGACTTTAGGACTCCAATATAATTATCTGTAGCTTGAACCAGTTGACCCCCAGGGACATTTCTTATTCCAGAAACAGATTTTTCAGGAGATAAATTTGTTTTCACGTTGAAAATATAAGTAGATCTTGTTTCATCCTCTATTAAATCTTTAACTTTTGGTAAATCAATAATTTTTATATGATTTTTATCTAACAAATTTGAAATTTCACTTTTTAGTTTTTCTTTTTCATTTTCTTTAGGCGTAATGTCGAGAAAATTTGTTTTGTTATTATCCAATTTTAAGTCAGATAAAACCCAACCCTGAGTTCCATTTTCTAAGGCGTAGACTTTATTTTTTATACCAAAATTTATTAACGTTTGGGCCCCAATAATTGATCTTGTTCTGCCTGCACAATTTATAATTATGTCAGTCTTTGAATTTTTGATTATTGATGAAATTTTGTATGGTATTTCGGCATTAGGGCAACAAATACTTTCTGGAATACTCATTTTATTATACTCTTCAATTGGTCGCCCATCTAATATGATTATATCTTCTTTTTTTTTCTGTTTTTGGAATAATTCTTTGGGGGTAATTGAAGGTGTGCGAAACTTGTGTTCAACTAATTCACCAAAACTTTTACTAGGCACATTAATGCCATCAAATAATTTAAACTTGGCTCCCAACCAACCTTTAACACCTTCTTTTAAAATTAAAATTTTAGAATAGCCTAAAGCCTTTGCTTGTTTGAAGGCTAACTCTGATATTCCATTGTTATCATCAAATAATACAATCCGAACGTTTTTATTTGGGAGAAGTGTTTCTATTTTGATTTCAAAAGTACTAAATGGAATTGAGATAGAAAAAAAAGGATGACCTTCAGTATGTTGACCAATTTCTCTCACATCAATAAACGCAATCTCGTTATCATCTGAAATCCAAGACTTAACTGTTTTTGCATCTACAGTATTATCCATTTAAATAACTCAATCATTAGTTTAATCTTAACAATATTAAAAATTAATATAAGATTTTTAACATGTTAAGTCAAAAGGGGTGGGACTATGGAAGAATATAATGTGGGAGACTTAGTTTCAGAATTTTTATATCAGATAGGTGTAAAAGATGTTTTTGGTGTGGTTTCAGTCCATAACATACCTATGTTAGATGCTATTGGTAGAAGAAACTATATACAAATGATACCTGCTAGAGGTGAAATGGGTGCAGGTCATATGGCTGATGGTTATGCAAGAGCTACAAATGGTCTTGGAGTCGTATTTACTAGTACTGGACCTGGGGCAGCAAATATAGCAGGCGCATTAGTTGAGTCTCGATTTGCAGGTTCTGCAGTACTTCATTTTACTGGTCAAACGGCAACAGAAAATTTAGATAAAAAGCAAGGAACAGTTCACGATGTTCCTGATCAGTTAGGTATGTTGAAATCTATTTCAAAGAAAGCAATTAGAATAAGCAAACCAGAAGACGTTATTACAAAATTAATGGAAGCAACTACTGCCGCTCTAACTTCTCCAATGGGACCTGTGTCTGTTGAAATACCAATAGATATTCAAAGGACTATTATTGAAAGGCCATCAGAATTAGATCAAATTAAATTGCCAAGCATAAATTTGCAAATAGGTGATATGTCATCTTTAGATAAGATGGAGGACATAGTAAAAAAATCTAAAAGAAAAATACTTTGGGTAGGTAATGGGGCAAAATTTGCAAAAGATGAAGTGGAAAAATTTATTGATATTGGCTTTGCAGTTGTTACTAGCACATTAGGAAGAGGTGTTGTTCCTGAAAGTAATAAAATGAGTATGGGTGCTTTTAATGCTGTACCTCTAATAGAAGATTTTTATAAAACACTTGATTTAATGATAGTTGTTGGAAGTAGATTAAGAGGACACGAAACCAGAGATATGTCTTTAAAACTTCCTGATAATATTATTCAAATTGACATTGATCCTGATGCAGAAAATAGAACATACAAAACTAACCTTTTTCATTGTGGTGACGCAAAAATGGTTTTGGGAGAACTTGCTAATAGACTATCAAACACTATCCTTGTCGATGATGACTGGATAAATGAAGTTTCAGAACTAAAAAACAAAATTTTAGAATCTTATAAAAATAATCTTGGTGCTTACAAGGACTTTCCAGAAATTATCAGAAGAGTACTTCCTGAAAATGGAAGATGGGTCAGAGACGTAACGATTTCTAATAGTATGTGGGGCAATCGTTCTATGCAAATTAATAAACCAGAACAAAACATTTATCCTGTTGGAGCGGCAATAGGACCTGGAATGGCTCTTGCTATTGGAGCGTCTGTTGGTATTAATGGAGAAAAAACCATTGCAATGTGCGGTGATGGAGGTTTTATGTTAAATCTTCCTGATTTGTGGACAGCTGCTGAAACTAATTGTGATGTAGTTTTTCTAGTGATGAACGACCAGGGATATGGTGTTATAAAACATATTCAAGAAAGCATGTATGGTGGAAGAAAATTTTATGCAGATTTGATAGGTCCAAATTTTGAAGATTTAGCCAAAGTTGCAAACATGAAATATAAGAGAATTGATAATGCTAATGAGCTAGAAAAAAAGTTAGATGAAGCTATAAAATTTACTGGCCCTGTTTTAGTAGAAGTAAATGTTCACGCAGTAGGAGAAATGCCTCGTTACTTTGCTCCACCTCCTCATGCTTTGAAGGATTGAAATGTTTGAAATGCCGGGAGAACTTTCAGAGTACACAATATACTTCTTAATAATTGCGAGTATGGTGACCTCCTTTATAAGTTCTGCTTTTGGAATTGGTGGTGGAGCTGTCCTAATAGGTTTGTTAGCTATTAAACTCCCACCTATTGCTCTGTTACCAATACATGGTGTTGTTCAAATAGGATCTAATTTCGGTAGAACCCTTATATTTCTAAAAGATATAAAAAGTAACGTATTAATTCCTTTTAGCATAGGAACTATTTTAGGATCTATACTTGGCGGAACATTTTTTGTCCAAATAGAGCCTTGGTTACTTCAATTAATTGTTGCTTTATTTATTCTTTGGTCCGTTTTTGGAAAAATCCCGGCTATTGGTGCAACTCACGTAGTTTTTGGTGGAATGTTTTCAGGTTTTTTTACAATGTTTTTTGGTGCTTCAGGAACTTTAGTAGCAGGTATGGTAAAGACTATGAAACTAGAGCCAGTAAAACATACAGCTACTCACTCAGCATTAATGACGATACAACATTTGATAAAGGTAGTAATATTTGGTTTTGTAGGTTTTGTTTATGCTGATTATTTTCTTCTCATTACTGCAATGATTGTGAGTGGTTTTGCAGGGACGTTAATTGGTAAAAAAATTTTAGTAAACTTTGGTAAAAAATATTTTAAGTTAGTACTTAATATTATCCTAACTTTAATAGCCTTAAACCTTATATGGAATGCAATTAAAATGAGTGGTTACTTAATAAGTATTTAGTCTTTGTGTCTAATTATCAAACTATATAAATAAGGACCACAAAGACCTAAGAATGCCAGTATTAAAAAAAATGCTGCAAGTGGTTGAGCAAATATCATCCACCACTGACCATCATACATTTTTAGAGAATGTTGGAGATTAGTTTCTACCATTTCACCTAAAATCAAACCCACAGCGATAGGGGCAACTGCAAAACCATGTCTTCTTGCAAAAAATCCAATCACACCAAAAATAAGAGCTATCCATACATCAATTAAAGATTGTGATAGAGCGTAAGCTCCTATTACTGATAAAGCAAAAACTATAGGCCATAATATTGATATTGGAACCAGAGAAACTCTTGCAAAGAGTCTTGCGGCATAAAGACCCATAGCCATAAACATAAGATTTGCTAAAAGCATTGATCCAAAAATTTGATATACTTTTTCAACCTGTTCAGTAAATAAGTAAGCTCCCGGTCTAAGCCCATGAACCATTAAACCAACTAAAATGATCGCTGTTGTACCACTACCAGGTATTCCTAGGACCATTGTTGGCACCATTGCGCCTCCAGTTGCAGCGTTATTAGCTGCTTCAGCTCCAGCTATTCCTTCAACAGATCCTTTTCCAAACTCTTCTTTGTTTTTAGACCATCTTTTTGCTTCTGAGTAACCAATCATGGAGGCGACTGTAGCCCCTTCTGCTGGAAGAACCCCAATAAAGGTTCCTATACCGCACGACCTCAAAATAGTTTTCCAAATTCTTTTATAGTCTTCTTTTGTAGGCAACTTAACAGCTTTTAAAGCCACTGTTTCAACAATTTTATTTACCATCTTTGATTGAACCAGCAATTCTGAAATAGCAAAAAGTCCTATGAAAACTGGAACGAAGGATAGACCCTCATATAAATCATAATTTCCAAACATAAATCGTTCTATTGCTGTTACTCTTTCCGCACCAATAGTAGATAGCCAAACACCAAAGATGCCACCAATTAGGTTTTTGACAGCACCGCCTGCACTGATGCTTGCAAGCATTGAAAGTCCAAAAATTGTTAATGCAAAATATTCTGGTGGACGAAATTCATAAGCAACTCTAGCTAATAAAGGTGCTGCAATACACAAGACAATAACTGAAAACACGCCACCGACTGTGCTTGACACAACAGCAATTCCAAGAGCCCTTCCCGCTTCACCTTTTTGTGCTAATGGATATCCATCAAAGGTTGTAGCAGCAGCAGCTGAAGTTCCAGGGGTATTAATTAAAATAGCGGTTATAGACCCAGCAAAGGTTGCTGATACATAAATTGTTGATAAAACAGCAATAGCCTGAACAGGTTCCATAGTAAGAGTGAAAGGTAGTAATAATGCTGCGCCTGTAGTCGCACCAAGACCTGGTAATACTCCTATTATTACACCTAAAACAGTTGTAGCAAAAATTAATCCTAATAAGTAGGGGTCAGTAAATACCGAACCCATAGCAGAAAGTGCTTCAATCATAACCTTTAAACCTAACCATAATAAATGTTTGTCAGCCAACCTCTAGGGAATCTTACTTGTAAGACATAATCAAAAAGGAGAAATACTGAAAGAGGTGTTGCAATTGCGTTTACAAGAGAAATCCATACTTTTTTTTGTCCCCAAGTTAAACCCATTAAAAACATTACTATTGGAATAGCAACAAACATATCTCCACTTACTTTAACCAAAATATAAAATATTAAAAAAAGTAACATGCTGGACCATGTTGGAAATTTTTCAAGTTCTACTTCCTTTGGATAAGTTTTATAGAATTGTAAAGAAAGGATCCCAACGAGCATTAAATTAATTACCATTAAAAAAATAGGAAATGACCTTGCTTGCATACTATCACCAACAATCATTTCTGGAGAAGTCTCTAACTGTAATGATAAGTATATTACTACGAATGAGAATAGAGTTAGAAACAACGGAATTATATATAATTTTTTTTTCATAACAAAGCTTTCAGATGCCCCAATTAAGGGGCATCTAAACTGTTCAATTTTATTTTAGTAATCCCATTGCTTTTAAAGCAGGGCCAAATTCACCAACCATAAATTTGATTTGTTTTCCCCAAGGACCAGATGGTTGGGGAGAAGTGTTATCTAATCCAGAATTAGCAAGATAAGCTTGATACATTGAGTGTTTCATAGCTTTTGATAGGCCTTTTTCCATTTCAGCTACTCTAGCGGCATCAACACCTTTATGTGTTACAAAACCTCTAGTAGTTGATAGAACAAGATCAATACCCATTGACTTAGCAGTTTTAGCCTTAGGTATCGGTGCCATAGCATTCTCACCTAAAATAACTAAAGGACACAAATCACCTGCGTCAATTGGACCGCCTGCTTCAGATAAATTTAAAACTCCAACATCAACTGCTCCAGCTACAACTTGAGTAGCAAGTTCTCCACCACCTTTGAAAGGAATGTACTTCGGCATTGGTTGACCAAGCTTTTTTGCAAATAAAAATGCAGTAATGTGGTCAATTGTACCTGTATGAGTCCCGCCAAACGCAATTTTATCACCTTTTTTCATTCCAGCAACAAAAGCTTCAGGGGTTTTGTATGGACTAGTTTTACAATTTACCATCAGTATTTGAGGATCATTTGTACCTCTAGCTATAGGTGCCATGTCTTCAACTTTTAACTTTGTTTTTCCCATAGCCATTGTAATTGCGTGACCAACAGTAAAAGTTAAAATAGTGTTTCCATCAGCAGGTCTTGTCATGAAATAGTTCATAGCGGCAGCTCCACCACCACCTCTTTTATTAACAACAACCATATCTTGCTTTAAAACTCTTCTAGAACGAAGCATCATCATTCTTGAGTTAACGTCAGTACCACCGCCGGCACCCGCATGAGTTACAACTTCAATAGCAGGTTTTTTGGCAGCCAAAGATGGAGCTGTAGTAAAAGCAATAGCAGAAACTATAGCGGCTAATCCAGTTCCAACTTTAAAAAGTGTAGTAGATTTAATCATTTAATTTCCTCCATAATGATTAACCAGCATAAGCTGGAAGTTCAATGTTATAATAACATTAGTAGTTAAGAATAAATTATTCTTATCCCCATTTAAAAACGTTTGTAATTTGAAGTTATCCAAAATACTTATCAAATGAATAATTGATTATTACGAAATAAGAATATGAGTCAAGCATAACAGAAGTTATATAATGAGATATTGTTTAATTAGTTAATTAAAACAATTTATTTGTTCTTTTCATTAGAGTTTTTTTTGAGGTTGGGGATCATAGTAGTTCTGTAAATTTCTATTGTCTCAGTCCTTGTATAAATTTTCTTTTCATCTTGCATAAGCAATTTGTCAATTTCAGGAGCAGCACTTGCCAATTGAAAAATTACAGAAATTATTGAGAGTGGTTCCAATATAAAAACTCCATATTTATAAAAGATTTGCAAACATTATGCCATTCAAAGAACAAAATTTATGTTAATTAAAGTAAGTCATTGAAAATTTAAAAAATTATAATAAGTATTAGGTTTCAACAACTATCAAACAGAGATCTATAATTTATATGAATAATTTTGAATTAATCGAAAAATATAACGCCTCTAATATTTCTATACCAAAGAATATGGTTGGTTGGATGAGATCTAATCATGCAGGGGAGACGGGTGCTGTTTGGATATACCTAGGTGCTAAGTGTATTTTTTGGAATAAAAAAATTAAGGTTATGTCAAAAGAACATTATCAAACGGAAAAAAATCACTTAATTATTATGAATCACCTATTATCTAATAAAAATAAAAGTAAACTTTTAATTTTATGGAGAATTCTAGGGTTTAGTTTGGGATTTATTTCGGCATTGTTAGGTTATAGATTTTTTTGTGTTACTATACAATCAGTTGAGACCTTTGTAGAACAACATTATCGAGAGCAAATAGAATTTTTATATAAAAAATCAATTTCTTTTGATCTCTTAAAAGTTCTAGAAATGTGTTGTGATGAAGAAGTTGAGCATCAAAATGATGCCAAAATGCAGAAGGGATTTGATAAAAATAGTGTTTTTGAAAATATGTGGTCCAATTTAATTGTCTCTGGATCTAATGTTGCAGTAAATGTTTCTAAATTAATATAGGTTTTAAAAATGAATTTAACTAAAGTTTTTTATGACGGTAAATGTGGTCTTTGTAGTAAAGAAATAAATTATTATAAAAAAGTAGCACCAAAGAATATTTTTGAATGGTATGACATTGCAACCAAACCAGATGATTTAAAGCTTATTAAAGTATCTCAATATGATGCTTTAATGTATTTACATGCTATAGATCAAAACGCTAATATAAAGATTGGTGTAGACGCTTTTATTTTGATTTGGAGTAAATTAAGGTTTTGGAATATGTTGTCTGTTTTTGTAAGTCTTCCTGTCATTTATTCATTAGCCAAGATTACATATAAAACTTTTGCTGGTTATAGATTTAAAAAATTAACTCATTGTCAAGTTGCAAGTCAGGAAGTGTCAAAATAAAATGATAAAATGGGTAAAAAAGAAATTTAAAAAATCAGATATCAATATTTCAAAAAAAGAAACTCGTTTAGAGCAAATGAAAAAAAATCCTTATAAAAGAGTAGACAGTGAAAACATGACTGAAATTGAAAAAATGGATAAAGGCTTTAATGGTAAGACTTTTTCTATTAATGGAATGGATATAGATTTTTAAATCATCTAGCTAAAACAATTTTATTACTTTGCCTTTAAGAGAATAATTATGTATTTTTTGATTCTTATTTTAAAGGTTAACTAGGGGGTAAAAGATGAGAAAGTTTACAACTACATTAGGAGCGCTATTGGTAATGGCGGCTTCCTCAACATTTGCTGATGGGCATAAGGTAAAGGTTGGAATGATTACTACTTTATCAGGTGGAGGTTCCGGTTTAGGTATTGATGTTAGAGATGGTTTTATGCTTGCTGTAAAAGGCAACAAAAATATTTCAGTAATAACTAAAGATGATCAACGCAAGCCGGATATTGCAGTTCAATTAGCAGATAAAATGATACAGTCAGACAAAGTGGATGTTCTTACTGGAATTATATGGTCCAATTTGGCTATGGCAGTTGTACCGGCCACTGTTAATCAAGGTAAGTTTTATTTGTCACCTAATGCTGGTCCATCAAAACTAGCAGGAAAAGGTTGTCATAAAAATTATTTTAATGTGGCTTGGCAAAATGATAATTTACACGAAGCAGCAGGTGGTTATGCTAATTCTGCTGGTTTCAAAAATTCTTTTATTCTTGCTCCTAATTATCCGGCAGGTAAAGATGCGCTTACAGGGTATAAAAGATTTTTTAAAGGCAAGTTAGCTGGTGAAATTTACACTAAGTTAGGACAAAAAGATTATGCGGCAGAGATTGCACAAATAAGAGCTTCAGGTGCAGATAGTGTGTTTTTCTTTCTTCCAGGAGGAATGGGTATTGGTTTCATGAAGCAATTTTCCCAATCAGGTATTAAACTTCCTGTAGTTGGTCCTGCATTTTCATTTGATCAAGGTATATTGAAAGCTGTAGGAGACGCAGCATTGGGTGTTAAAAATACCTCTCAATGGTCAAAAGATATAGATAACGCTGCAAACAACAAATTTGTAAGTGACTTTAAAAGTGAATATGGAAGACTTCCTTCATTATATGCTTCTCAAGGTTATGATACTGGTAAACTTTTGATATCAGCAATGTCTCAGGCTAAAATTAAAGATATGGATAAATTTAGAGCCGCCCTAAGAAAGGCAGATTTTTCATCCACTAGAGGTAAATTTAGTTTTGACAAAAATCATCATCCAATTCAGGATATTTATGTTCGTGAAGTGATTAAAGAAGGTAAAACTCTCACTAATAAAATCGTGTCAGTCGGATTAAAAGATCATTCAAATGCATATGTTTCTGATTGCAAGATGTAAATATAACGACTAGGTGATTTCTTAATGAAATCACCTAAGACGAATAATCCTTAAATGACGCTTATATTATTTTTTGAACAGCTTTTGAACGGCATACAATTTGGAACTATGTTGTTTCTTATGTCTGCTGGTTTGACATTGATTTTTGGTGTAATGGGTCTAATTAATTTAGCCCACGGATCCTTTTATATGATAGGAGCTTTTAGTGCAGCGTTAATTGCGGCCTTAACTGACTCCTTTTGGCTAGCCTTACTAGCAAGTCTTGCTGGAGCAGCTATTGCTGGTGTTTTAATTGAAATCATAATTATAAGACGTTTGTATAGACGGGACCATTTAGATCAAGTTTTGGCAACATTTGCTCTAATATTGTTACTTTCAGAGGGAGTTAGGTGGTGTTTTGGAGCATTTCCTTTGTACCTAAATATTCCAAATATACTTAATGGTACAGTGCCTATCTTTGATAATATAATTTATTCTAAATATAGATTGTTTATAATACTAATGGGTTTTCTAATTGCTTTAGGTCTCTATATTCTAATAACAAAGACACGTTTAGGTATTCGTATTAGAGCTGGGCAAAATGATCGTCAAATGATATCAGCTCTAGGTGTTGATATCTCAAAACTTTACACAATTGTGTTTGCAATAGGAGCGTCACTTGCAGGGTTGGCGGGTGCAATGATTGGAGCTATCCAATCAGTTGAGGTAGGAATGGGTGAGCCAATTTTAATTTTAGCTTTTGTAGTTATAGTAATTGGGGGAATAGGATCAATTAAAGGTGCTCTTGTAGGTTCTATATTAGTGGGAGTTACAGACACTATTGGACGCATTTTTTTACCGGAGTTGTTAAAAGTATTTATGGAACCATCAAACGCAACTTCGCTAGGGTCTTCAATAGGGTCAATGTTAATATATATTCTTATGGCACTTGTATTAATTATAAAACCGTCTGGATTGTTTGGAAAAAGTTAACATGATTATTGAAAAATTTTTTAATAAATGGATTATGTTTTTCCTCATACTGATACCTACTAGCGGTGTTATTTTTGATGAACCTTATTTTATAACCTTGGCAACAAAGGTTGTTATTCTTGGTATTGCGGGAATTGGTTTAAATTTAGCACTAGGTTATTGCGGCCTTATTTCTCTTGGCCATGCAGCTTTTTTTGGGATTGGCGGCTACATTACAGGAATATTATCTTTTCATGCGCTAAATGATGAGGTGCTATTTAGTTGGCCTGTAGTTGTTTCTGGTAGTTCTGAAATGCTAATTATTTGGCCAGTAGCAATTTTAGTAAGTGCATTATTTTCTTTTATAATAGGTCTACTATCTTTAAGAACTAGTGGCGTTTATTTCATTATGATTACTTTAGCATTTGCACAAATGTTATATTTTTTTTCAATTAGTTGGCCTAATTATGGTGGTGAAGATGGCCTTTCAATATATATGAGAAATTCCTTTCCGATGCTTAATACAATGGATCCCATTAGTTTTTATATAATTTCCCTGTTTTGGTTATTATTTTCTATCTTTATTTCACAAAGATTAATCAATTCTCCTTTTGGTATGTCTTTTCAGGCAATTAAACAAAATGAAGAGAGAGTTAAATCAGTAGGGATAGAAACATTCAAAGTAAAATTGTTAGTTTTTGTTATTTCTGGAACAATTACTGGTTTAGCTGGATCGCTTTATACTGATTTAAATAGATTTGTGAGTCCAACAGTTCTTGATTGGCATACTTCTGGAGAAATAATGGTGTTTGTAATACTTGGCGGAATGGCAAGACTTTATGGCCCTTTAGTCGGAGCGGCTTTTTTCATTGCACTAGAGCAAACCCTTGGATCATATACAGAAAACTGGCAATTTTGGTTAGGTTTAATTCTTATTTTAGTAATATTATATGCACGATCAGGAATTTTAGGTTTGTTTGATAATAAGTTAAAACATGAAAAATAAAATTTTAAATATTAAAAATTTATCAAAATCTTATGGCGCATTTAAGGTTACAGATGAAATAGCCATCGACTTAAATTTTGACGAAATTCATGCTTTAATCGGACCAAACGGAGCAGGAAAATCAACACTAATCAAACAAATTGTAGGAAGTGTTAAGCATGACATAGGTTCAATAGTTTTGGATCAAGAAGATATAACTGATCTTAATGATGTTGAACGAGCAAAAATAGGTATATCTAGAACTTTTCAAGTTTCATCAATTATCCCAAAATTTAGTGCCTTAGATAATATAATTTTATCGCTTCTTGATAAATCCAAAGAAACATTTCAATTATTTAAAAGTATTAGAAAAAATAAAGAATTAGATGCGAAAGCTAAAAAAATTCTCAAGGAGATTGAGCTATTTGATAAGAGCGACATGCTAGCTTCAGAACTTAGTCATGGTGACAGAAGAAAGCTAGAAGTTGGATTAGCACTTGCTATGGATCCTAAGGTTTTTTTGTTCGACGAACCTATGGCAGGTCTGGACGAAAGTGGAACGAAAATGATGATAAATTTATTTAAAAAGATTAAAACTAATTCACCTATTTTATTGATTGAACATGATATGGATGCAGTTTTTGCTCTAGCTGACAGAGTTTCTGTAATTAACTACGGAAAAATAGTAGCTACCGGAACGGTTGACCAAATAAGATCTAATATCCTAGTTCGTGATGTGTATTTAGGTTATGAAATTTAATGGATAAACTTTTAAAAGTAAAATCACTTAAATCTTGGTATGGAGCAAGTCAGGCATTATTTGATGTAAACTTAGAAATAAATCAAGGTGAAATTGTTGCATTGCTCGGCAGAAATGGAATGGGGAAGTCAACCACTATAAAATCCATTTGTGGTTTGATAAATAAATATGAAGGTGAAATTAATTTTAATAAAATTTCACTTATAAAATGCCCTAGTTATAAAATTGCTCAATTAGGAATAGGTTTGGTTCCTGAGGGAAGAAGGGCTTTTTCTAATTTAACTGTTGTAGAGAATCTTATTGCGACAGCTGTTTACGGAGAATGGGATCTAAAAGCTATTTACAACTTATTTCCAAAATTGGAAGAAAGAAAAAATCAAATGGCTTTTTCATTATCAGGAGGTGAACAACAAATGTTAGTAATTGGAAGAGCTTTAATGACAAATCCAAAATTATTAATTTTAGATGAAGCAACTGAAGGTTTATCCCCAACTATCAGATCAGAGATTTGGAAAGTAATAGAAGTTTTAAAAAATAAATCAGCATCAATTTTGATAATTGATAAATCGTTAAAGCAATTAATAGATTTAGCTGATAATTTTTATATACTTGAAAAAGGAAGAACGGTTTGGAATGGAGCTTCTTCAAAGCTTACAAGCAACATTGCTCAAGAATTCTTAGGCGTTTAACTATATATATTTTTGAAAATCTTCTGAAAGGTTAATCTCACCCTCTCCACCAACACCTGACACAATAGCTCCCATCTCATTAAATTCCTGACTAAATTTTTGCCAATTTTTTCTTCCTTTATCAAAATGGGATTTTGAAATCCAATATTTAACATTTAAAAAATTTGTATCAGAAATATCAATAACGGTTTCTTTAATAAGTCCAACTTTCATTTGTTCTAATGCTACTTGCTTACTCAACAATTTCAAAGCTTTTTTTGCAGTTTGATTTGGACATTTTGTTGTAACTACACGTAAATACATATATTATTTTTCTTAAAAGATTAAAATTTATGTGAATAATTAAATATTAATTTGAATTATAATCAAGTTTAATTATAGATGTTTTGTATAGATTTCTCTAATTTTTGAGAAATCTCATTCATTTCATTTTCATTAATTATGAATGGTGGCGCTATTAAAATATGGTCACCAATAGTACCATCTACTGTTCCTTGCATAGGATAGCAAATTAAACCTAAATCAAGTGCCCTTTTTTTAATTTTGCCTGCAATATTAAAGTTTTTTGGAAAAGGCTCTTTTGTCTCTCTGTTTTGGACTAATTCCACACCCCTAAACAAACCTCTGCCTCTAATATCACCAATATACTCATTTTGGCCAAGTGTAATTTCTAGCTTTTTCTGTAAATATTTTCCTTTTCTTATTACCTTTTCATAAAAACTTTCTTTGATTAATTTATTTACAACAGCTAATGATGCGGCGCATGCGATGGGATGACCAAGGTAGGTATGTCCATGTTGAAAAAAACCACTTCCCTGGTTTATAGCGTCATAAATAAAGTTTTGACACATCATAGCTGCTATAGGTTGATATCCAGCTCCTAAACCTTTAGCAATAGTTATTATATCAGGAATAATTTTTTCTTCATCACACGCAAACAGTGGCCCGGTTCTTCCCATACCACACATAACCTCGTCTAAAATTAACAAAACATCATATTGAGTACAAATTTCTCTTATACGTTCAAAATATCCTTCTACAGGTGTCAAGGCACCAGCTGTTGCTCCAACAACTGTTTCTGCAATAAACGCCATAACATTGTCTGGACCTAAACGAATTATTTCGTCTTCTAATTCGTCAGCTACTCTTAAACCGTAATCAATTTCACTTTCGTTTGCATCTTGATGTCTGTATTTATAACAAGGCGAAATCAAACTAGTTTCTATAAGTAGATCTTCAAATAAAGACCTTCTCCATGCATTACCTCCAACTGCTAATGCTCCTAATGTATTTCCATGATAACTCTGTTTTCTTGAGATAACTCTATGTTTTTTTGGTTTCCCAATTTCAATAAAATATTGCTTCGCTAATTTTAGTGAAGCTTCAATGGCTTCTGATCCACTTGAAACAAAGTAAACTCTATCTAATCCTACAGGTGAGTTTGAAGATAATAATTTTGCAAGTTCTTCTGCTGGTTCATTAGTAAAAAAAGATGTATGGGCAAAGGCTAATTTTTTAGTTTGCGTAATTATTGCATCATTGATTGTTTGGTCTGAATGACCTAAGCATGAAACAGCTGCGCCACATGAACCGTCAAGATATTTTTTACCGTTTTTGTCAATAATATAACACCCATCCCCGTAAGCGGCGATTGGGAGTTCATAGCTATTATGTCGAGGTAAAATATTGCTGTTTTCCATATTTATTATTTTTTATTTAAAATGAAGTTTCACCAAAATCTTGAGTAACTGCACCAACAAAGTGTACTGTTTTGGGAGCCAGCGTCTTAACGTATTTTGCTATATTTTCTTCAATTAACTTTTCAATTTTTTTCATAGACTCATTGTCTGGAAATTCCCATAAAACTACGCTTACATTGGGTGTTTGAGGATTTTTCATAGCTCTAAATCGAACCCCTTTAACTTCTTGAAGTAAGTTAGGCCATCGTGTTTCTAGTATGGATTCAAATAATTCACAATCTTCAGTAGATGGAAAGGTTCTCACAAAGATTTTAATTAACATTCTTACCTCATTATATTAATTTTATTTAAATTATTACATATTTTAGTTTTGTATATTATGTTGATTTTTGCAAACAGTTAAATTTTTTAATGGATTAAATTAATGATTGAAATAGTAACAAGGACAGATGTGCTTTTAAGAGCTTTAAAAATGGCATCTATAGTTGGGATAGTCTTAGCTATAATTAATCATGGGGATCATATATTATTTGGTACGATGACTGTTACAAATTGGATAAAAGTTATAATAACATTTTGTGTTCCTTTTTGTGTGTCAACAATTTCGTCAGTACTTGCAATTAGAAGAGAACAAAATATTTCCCATTAAAATAAAACTAAAGATAATTAGATACTTAAAAATTTACTTTAAAGTTTTTAGTCTTAGTATTATTTTTGTTAACTTTTCAGCTTTCGCATCGCAAGAAAATTATTTTTATGAAGTTCAATTTGGTAATTTAACTGTTGGACAAGCAGAAATTTCTATTAACACAAGTAATAAAAAAATTGAACTGAATTCTAAATCTAAAACTGCCGGTTTTTTAAATGTTATTTACGAATATGTTGGTGAGTTAAATTCATCTTCAATAAAAAAAGCTAACATTTGGATTCCAAATAAATTTTTAGCTAATGGTATTTTTAATAATAAGGCGCGCTCCTCTGACTTGGAATGGGGAGTAAATAATTTAGTAAATTACAAAAATATTCCTATTATAAATTTAAAAAAATTTCATCCTATAGATAAAGAAAGTTTAATTAACGTAATAGACCCCATAACCGCCTTTTTAAACGTAATTGAAAGAATAAGATTTGAGAATAAATGTGATACAAGCTTTAAAATTTTTGATGGTAGACGAAGGTATGATCTTAAAACAAAAACTTTAGGAAATAGCTTTATTGAAAACGATAGGCCTAAATCTTATAGAGGAGAGGTTTTGATTTGTGGCTTAAAGATTTTGCCTTTGGGAGGTCATAGGTTGAAAACTAAATGGAAACCAATAGACGATAAATTCACTGATTTTAAACTTTTTTTTGGTAGGACTGACCCTGGGCGAATTTTACCAGTAAGAATGAATTTAGAAAGATGGTTTGGAACTATAACTGTTCGTCTACTACAAAATCGTTACTAGTCTCATGAAATTAGGATTAATAGGACATAACATAGCAACATCTCAGGCTCCTGATATTCATAAACGTTTAGGAGAGTTATTTGGAGTTTCTGTTAGCTATGAGTTGTTTGACTTAAAATCAAAAAAAAAGGTTATCTCTCTGACTTAATAAAAGAGTTAAAAATGAGTGGCTTTAGTGGAGTAAATATTACTTTTCCTTTCAAAGAAAAAGTAATTAAATTTGCAGATAAAGCTTGCGAAAGTGCTTTTAATGTAAAATCAGCTAACACATTAATTTTCCAAAAAAATATTGTTACTCATAATACAGATTATTCTGGTTTTATAAAAAGTTATGATTTTCATTTTAAAAAAAAGAAACCAGGGAAAATTCTTATTATTGGAGTTGGTGGGGTGGGAAGAGCTATCTCCTTTGCATTATCCTCACTAGGAGTTTTAGAACTTCATTTATTAGTTAATGACAATCTAAAAGGAAATCAACTACTCAGAGAATTAGAAGAATTGAAAATAAATTGTAAATTACTTAATCATAAAAAATTAGAGAGTGCTATAACAAGTTTCGATGGAATAATAAACTGTACTCCTTTGGGTCATTATGATTTTCCTGGTTGTTCCTTAGGCAATTTAGAAATAAAAAATTATCAATGGCTATATGATGTTGTATATACGCCAGCTAAAACTATTTTTCTTAAGAAAGGTGAATTTGCTGGATCTAAATTAATCTCAGGGATAGACCTTTTTATTTTTCAAGCTTTAGACGCGTTTTTATTATTTTCAAATAATAGATTTAATGAAGAACACATCTTAAAACATACTCATAATTTGAGAGATCATTACTTTAATAGCCTATATAAATAAGAATTATGTTTTTTCAAATATTATCTCATTTGATAACATTTCCAGTATTTCTTCTTCACTATATCCTGCATCTTTCAAAACTTCCTTTGTATTTTGACCAATCAAAGGCGGTTTATGTTTAACGCCAACTGATTTAGATCTACTAAACTTTATAGGTGATGAAACACCTTTATAATCTTCTTTACTAATAGTCATATTTCTTTCTAATGTTTGAGGATGATTCAGTGCCTCCTCAATATTTCTTACAGGCCCCGCTGGAACACCAGCAGATAATAGCTTTTCAGAAAATTCGACACCATCTACGTCCTTTAAGGCATCTTCTAAATATTTAGTTAAGTCTTCTCTATTATTAACTCTATCGCCGTTTGTAAGAAATCTTTCATCTGTTATGAGGTGATCTATTTTGAGAGCCTTGCATAATCTTGCAAATCCTGCGTCATTGCCAATCCCCATAAAAATTTCATTAGTTGCAGTTTTAAATTTATCATAAGGTGCAATATTTGGATGAGCATTACCTGTAGCTTTACCAGCTTTTTTTGACAAAAAATAATTTCCTGTATGAGGATGCATTAATGCTAGTGCGGAATCATAAAGAGACATATCGATAAATTGACCTAGTCCTGATTTTTGTCTCTCTTGGAGCGCCATTAATATTCCAATCGTAGCGTACAACCCTGTACCCATATCAACTACTGGCGCACCGACCCTTACATCTCCTCCATTTGGATGTCCATTGATAGACATCATTCCAGTCATAGCTTGAACAATTGCATCGTATCCAGGAGCTCCTCCTAAAGGTCCTTCAGCTCCAAAACCAGATATTCGGCAATGAATTAACTTAGGAAATTTGTCTTTTAAAACATCTTCGTAACCAAGGTTCCATTTTTCCATTGTACCAGTTTTAAAATTTTCAATAACAACATCTGAAGTTTCAAGAAGTTCTAGAATTATGTTTCTACCTTCTTCTTTGGTTAAATCAACAGCAACAGACTTTTTATTCCTATTTACATTTATAAAATATGAAGCCATTTCATTAATAAATGGAGGCCCCCAACCTCTTACCTCATCACCAATTTTTGATTCAATTTTTATTACTTCCGCGCCATGGTCTGCAAGTATTTGAGTTGCGTATGGGCCCCCAAGAACTCTTGTAAGGTCTAAAACTTTTATGCCATCTAAAGCAGAAACGATAATATTGTTTTGATTTGTCATTTATTCACTTTTTTATTTAATATGATTTTGGTAATCCGAGCACACGTTCTGAAATATAGTTCAAAATCATTTGAGCGCTTACAGGAGCTAATTTTGGAATTAAAGATTCTCTTAATAATCTTTCCACATGATATTCTTTTGCATAACCCATTCCTCCAAGAGTGATCACTGCTTGAGTGGCAGCCTTAAAACCAGCTTCAGCTGCAAAGAATTTTGCAGCATTTGCCATTCCACCTGCATTTTGTCCATTATCGTATTGGTATGCAGCTTTTGCAATAAGTAGTTCTGCCGCTTCTAACTCAATCCAGTTTTCTGCTAATGGATGTTGAATACTTTGATTTTTGCCAATAGGTCTGTTAAAGACAATTCTGTCACTTGCATATTTTACAGCTCTTGATAAAGCATTTTTTCCTATACCTAATGCCTCAGCAGCAATTAATATTCTTTCTGGATTAAGACTATCAAGTATATATTTAAATCCCTTGCCTTCTTCACCTATTCTATCAAAATCAGGAACCTCTAGATTATCAATAAATATTTGGTTACTATCTACGGCTGCTCGGCCCATTTTTGAGATTTCTTTAACTTCAATTTTTTTTCTATCTAATTCAGTATAAAATAAAGTCAGACCATCAGTGTTCTTTTTGCATTCCTCAACGGGAATAGTTCGTGCCAATAAGAGGATTTTATCAGCAATTTTAGCTGTTGATGTCCAAATCTTTTGTCCATTAACCTGATATCCTCCATTAATTTTTTTTGCAAATGTTTTTAATTTACCTGTGTCTAATCCAGCGTCTGGTTCGGTTACTCCAAAACAAGTTTTTTCTTTTCCTGAAATCAAAGGGGGCAGCCATTTCTCTTTTTGCTCATTATTACCATAGACTACAATTGGATGTGGCCCAAAAATATTTATATGTATAGATGAGGCTGCTGCCATACCACCACCAGTTTCAGAAACTTTTTGCATAAAAATAGACGCATCACTTACACCTAACGCAGTACCACCAAACTGTTTGGGCATACATATACCTAACCATCCTCCACTAGCTATCTCTTCATAAAATTTATGAGGAAATTTATTCTCTCTATCACATTGAAGCCAGTAATCATCATCAAAGTTTTTCATGATATTTTGAACTGAATCAATAATTGATAACTGTGTTTGGGTTAGATAAAAATCCATAAAATTTATCTTGCTATATTATGATAGTTATCGTTGGGCTCCATTTCAGTTGCAGAAGCTAATCTATTAGTCATGTTAAACAAACCAATTATAGCGCTTATATCCCAAATATCTCTATCAGTATATCCTACATCTCTTAACTTTGTTCTATCGCTTTCAGATATCTCTGATGGGTCTCTAGTTAACTTTTTAGTAAAATTGAGCAATTCAAGTTGTTTCTCTGGTAGTTCTGCAGATCTAAAATTTGCAGCTATTCGTTCTCCTAATTGGGGATCATTTGAAAGTTCTCTAACTGCAGATCCATGTGCTACCAAACAATAGAAACAATGGTTTTCAGACGAAACTGCAACTGCAATCATTTCTCTTTCTAATTTTGTTAAACCAGACTCACCTAACATTAAAGAATTATATAATTTAGTAAAACCCTCAAATTGTTTAGGAAATTTTGCAAATGCAGCAAGTACGTTTGGTATAAAACCGATTTTCTCATTAACAATATTTAAATAATTTTCGACTTGGTCTTCACCATCCTTCTCACCGTTGTACTCAAGATTTAATTTTGTTAAATTTTGTTTTTGGCCTTGTTTTAATATATTAGCCATCTATTTCTCCATTATCCAATTTGGTTTTCTTTTCTCAAAGAATGCATTAATACCTTCAATAGATTCAGGATTTTCCCATACATCTGCTAGGGCTTCAACTGTAAATTTAATAGTATTTTCGTCAATTTTAGACGATAAGTTTCTTACAAGATTTTTTGACGCTTTTACTGCCGAGGGACCATTGATGAGAATAGAATGTGCTTCTTCGTTAATAATGTTGTCTATACTTTCTTGGTTACAAAAAGATTTGATTAATCCTATATTTTTTGCTTCTGGAGGATAAAAGGTACGGGCACTTGTAAATAAATCTATGCCATTACTTGATCCAACTTTCGAAATAACATAAGGACTAATTGTAGCTGGTATTAATCCAAGCTTCGCTTCTGTTAAAGCTAACTTAATATTTTCTATAGATATAGCAACATCACAAACAGAAATAATACCTATTCCTCCACCAAACGCGTTTCCTTCTACTTTTGCTATGAGAGGTTTAGGAAATTGGTACATTTTGTATAATAAATCGGCCAATTTTCGAGCAGCTTCAATTCTTGTTTTTCTGTCTGAAAATATTTGTTCCTTCATCCAGTCTAAATCACCACCAGCGCAAAAAGATTTGCCTTTGGCAGATATAATCAAAACTTTTGTATTGGGGTCTTCTTTTAATTCATCAAAGCTTTCTGAGAGTTCTCTAATTATCATAGGTGATAAAGCATTATGTTTTTCTGGTTGATTTAATATTATTTTAGAAACGCCATTATCATTTTTTTCTATAATGATTGTTTGTTTTTTATTTTTATTCATAGCTTCCGTACTCTTTAAGGTTTGACGCAATTTTATTACATTCTTTAATTTTTGTGATATTAAGATTAGTCTCATATCCCATTGATAGTAATAAATCATTTACTTTTTCTGTGGAAACATTGCCTTTCGCACCTGGTGAATATGGACATCCACCTAGACCACCAACTGAAGAATCAAAAGTTTTAATTCCGTATTCTAAAGAAATTTTTACGTTATCTAATGCATTTTGAAATGTATCATGAAAATGACCAGCTAATTTATCAGGTGTTAAAAATTGCAAACATTCTGCAATAACTTTTGATGTTTGTTCAGAACTTCCTTTTCCAGTTGTGTCTCCAAGAGAAACTTCATAACAACCCATTTTTATTAATTTATTAGCTATTTCTCCAACTTTTTTTGGATCAACATAATTTTCATATGGACAATGAGAAATGCAACTAATGTAACCTCTAACAGGAACTTTATTTTTCTTAGCTTTTTGGATAATTGGCTTAAATCGATTTATGCTTGTATTAATATCACAATTAGTATTTTTTTTGTTAAATGTCTCTGAAGCGGCGGTAAAAATCGCTACTTCATCCACTTTTGCTTTTAAAGCATTGTCAAACCCTTTCTCATTAGGAGTTAACGCGGTATATTTTATTTTCTCTGCTCTATTGATACCTTTAAAGACTTCTAAAGCATCAGATAATTGAGGAACCCATTTAGGACTAACAAAGCTAGATGTTTCTATTTTTTTAAAACCACAACTAGATAGTTTATTTATAAATTTTATTTTATCTTCAGTAGAAATGAAATTCTTTTCATTTTGAAGCCCATCTCGGGGACTCATTTCAAAAATGTTAATAAAATTATTCATTTTTCTAACCGTTGAGATATGTTATTTTTTTAAACTTAAAAGTTTCATTTTTTCAGTAACTTGTTGGCCATTTTTAACATAAATTTTATTTATGACACCATCACGTGGTGAATTAAGTGAATACTCCATTTTCATTGCTTCTAAATTTAACAAAACGTCACCTTTTTTCACCTTTGAGTTTTCTCTAATTTTATTAAATTTTATTAGTCCATGCATTGGAGCTATTATATCATCTTCTGAAAATTCTTCGTTGTTTTCTCTAGGCCTTAAAGAATCTAAAGCAATAACTTCATAAGTAATATCTTTAGCGAATATCGTAAAAAATTTATTATTAGTATGTTTATCTATAATTAATTTATAATTAATGTCTAAATTCTGACCATTTAATTTAGCTTTAAGTAAAGATTTATGCATCTTTATAGAAGTGAATAAATACTTGAGGTTATTTACCTTAATTTCATACTCATTCATGTTTTTCTGACAAATTTTTAATTGTTGGATGCTATCTTGAATTGTTATATTTAACGGGTACTCACTTGGTTTCCACATATACCAATTTGATTGTTGCCTAGATATAGTTTCAATAAAAACAACAAGCCCAGCAAGAGCTACGTAATATGGATCAGTCTCATTATCAATAAAGTCCTTTATATTATTTTCTACAAATTTAGTATCAATATTTCCTTGAATGAAATTTTTATTAGTAATTAATTTTTTAAGTAAATTCAAATTTGTTCTTATACCTCCAATTTCAACATCAATAAGAAAATTCTTAAGGTATTTGATCGCTTCATTTCTATCTTTCCCAAATGAAATAATTTTTGCAATCATTGGGTCATAAAATGGAGTAATAGAATCTCCTTCTTGCGTACCTGTTTCTACAATACAGTTTGGATGTTTTAACATTTTAGGAAAATTAAGATGATGTATTAAGCCGCTTTGAGGTAAAAAATTATTATTCACATTTTCTGCATATAATCTTGCTTCAATGGACCATCCCTTTAAAATTATATCTTTTTGTGATTTAGCGATTTTGTTGCCGTTAGCAATTTCAAGTTGCCAAGTAATTAAGTCAGTTGAAGTTACAGCCTCAGTGACTGAGTGTTCAACTTGAATTCTTGTATTCATTTCCATAAAATAGATTTTATTTTTATCGATGCCGTTTTCAATATCAGCAATAAACTCTATGGTCCCTGCTCCTTCATATTTAATTGATCTAGCTGCTTTCACAGATAAATCACCTAAAAAGGTTCTAATATCATTATTTAATTCTGGACAAGGAGCTTCTTCTATTATTTTTTGTTGGCGCCTTTGTAATGAGCAATCTCTATCAAATAGATGTATTACATTGCCATACTTGTCACCAAAAATTTGAATTTCAATATGACGTGCCTTTGGAATATACTTTTCAAGCAAACAGTTTTTATCCTTAAAATTTGTTTTAGCCTCACTGGAAGCTTCTTCTAGTGCAGACAAAAACTTAGTTGAAGTTTCAGCTACTCTCATACCTCTACCACCACCACCGGCACGGGCTTTTATTAATATTGGATAACCCATTTTTTTAGCAATTTGCTCTAGAAAGTTTTTATCCTGAATTTTCCCATGGTACCCAGGAACAACCGGAACTCCTGCTCTTTCCATAATTAATTTAGCTTTATCCTTTTCACCCATATTTCTTACAATTTTGCTGCTAGGCCCTATAAAGATAAGGTTATTACTTTCAACCATTTTTACAAAATCAGCATTCTCAGAAAGAAGGCCGTAACCTGGATGAATTGCGTTAATTTTATACTTTTTGCAAATTTTAATAATTACGTCACTATTCATATATGTTTCAGAAACTTGCGATCCTGGTATGTTGATTGCTTCATCTGCGAGCTTTGCATGTAAACAGTTGACATCTTCGTCTGAATAAATTGCAACAGTAGGAATCTTCATTTTTCTTGCACATCTTATAATTTTACAGGCGATTTCACCTCGATTTGCAATTAATAGTTTTTTTATTTTTGGAACAGACATTTTGTATCTTGCTACATTCTAAAGATACCAAATTTGGTGTCTTCAATACTTTGATTCATTGTAATTTTTATACTCGCAGCTAAAATATCACGCGTTTTGGTAGGATCTATAATCCCATCATCCCACATGCGAGCAGAAGCATATAAAGGGTGTGACTGATTATTAAATTGTTCTAAGATTGGCTGTTTAAATTTATCTTCAATTTTTTTATTCCATTCACCATTATTTTTAAGTGTATTATTCTTTTTTAATTGAGCTAAAACACTTGCAGCTTGCTCGCCACCCATTACTGATACTCTTGAACAAGGCCACGTCCATAAAAATCTTGGTGCAAAAGCTCTGCCACACATTCCATAATTACCTGCTCCAAAGCTACCTCCTATTAAGAGTGTAACTTTAGGAACTTTAGAAGTTGCAACTGCATTAACTAGTTTCGCCCCATTTTTTGCAATTCCTCCATGTTCTGCATTTTCTCCTACCATGAAGCCTGTGATATTTTGTAAAAAAATTAATGGAACTTTTCTTTGACTACATAATGAAATAAAGTGTGTACCTTTAAGAGCACTGTCAGAAAACAAAACTCCGTTATTAGCTATAATACCACAGGTTTGCCCTTTTAATTTTGCAAAACCAGTTACTAAAGTTTTACCAAAATTATGTTTAAATTCGTCAAATTCAGATCCATCAAAAATTCTCATTATTATTTCTTTAACGTCATAAGATGTTTTGTTTTCTGCGGGGACTATTCCTAGAAGTTCTTGAGGGTCATAAAGTGGTAGTTCAAAATTTGAAAGATTTTCATTCTTCTTTTTTATATTTAAGTTTTTTACACATTGTCTGGCTATAGCTAGAGCATGTTCATCATTATCAGCAAGATAATCGGCAACACCAGAAATTTTTGTATGAACCTCGCCTCCACCAAGATTTTCTGCATTTGTTAATTCGCCTGTTGCAGCTTTAACTAATGGTGGGCCTGCTAAAAAAATAGTTCCTTGATTTTTTACGATTATAGCTTCGTCTGACATTGCTGGGACATAGGCTCCGCCTGCTGTACAACTTCCCATAACAACTGCAATTTGAGGTATATTTTTTGAGGACATGTTGGCTTGATTAAAAAAAATTCTTCCAAAATGTTCTCTATCAGCAAAAACTTCATCTTGGTTTGGTAGGTTTGCCCCGCCAGAATCAACCAAGTAAATACAAGGTAATTTATTTTCCAGAGCTACTTCTTGAGCCCGAAGATGTTTTTTTACAGTTATAGGATAGTAGGTTCCGCCCTTAACAGTTGAGTCATTACATATAACCATTACGTCTATACCATGAATTTGACCTACTCCAGTTATTATTCCACCAGAAGGACAAGCATTATCGTACATATTATAACTTGCAGTTAACCCTATTTCTAAAAATGAACTTCCTGGATCTAAAAGCTTTGATACCCTATGTCTAGGTAACATTTTCCCCCGTTTTTGATGGCGCTCATTTAATTTGTGACCACCACCGTTCATTGCAAAATCAACAGCTTCTCGGGTTAATTTAAGATCAACTTCGAGTCTTTTTTTATTTTTTTGAAAGTTTGTACCTTTTACGTTTATTTGAGATTTTAGTCTTGTCATCTAATAGTTTCCGAGAACAATTCTCTACCAATCAACATCCTTCTAATTTCGGAAGTCCCTGCTCCAATTTCGTACAATTTAGCGTCCCTAAGCAATCTTCCAGCTGAAAAATCATTAGTATATCCATTTCCGCCTAGTGCCTGAATTGCTTCAAGAGCGATTTGAGTGGCTTTTTCTGCAGAATACAAAATACAACCAGCAGCATCTTTTCTAGTGGTTTCTCCTCTGTCACATGCTTTAGCCACTTCATAAACATAAGATCTACAAGCGTTCATAGTCGTATACATGTCAGCTATTTTACCTTGCATTATTTGAAACTCACCAATTGACTTTCCAAATTGTTTCCTTTCATGAATATATGGAACAACTACATCCATTGCCGCTGCCATAATTCCTAAAGGTCCTGCAGCAAGAACAACCCTTTCATAGTCTAAGCCGCTCATTAAAACAGCTGCTCCATTTCCTTCATCGCCTAGAATATTTTCTTCAGGAACAGGACAGTTTTCAAAAATAAGTTCAGCAGTATTAGAACCCCTCATGCCTAATTTATCTAATTTTTTTCCAGTAGAAAAACCTGTCATTGTTTTTTCTATTATAAAAGCTGTTATACCTTTTGAACCTTTTGAGGGATTAGTTTTTGCATATACCACTAAAGTATCAGCATCAGGTCCATTGGTAATCCACATTTTGGATCCATTAAGTAAATACGTTTTATTACCTTGTTTCTCTGCATGAAGAGACATTGAAACAACGTCAGACCCAGATCCACTTTCACTCATAGCTAAGGCTCCAACCTTTTCGCCAGAACAAAGATCAGGTAAATATTTTTGTTTTTGTTCCTCATTTCCGTTTCTATTAATTTGATTTACACATAAGTTTGAAAAAGCGCCATAAGACAGACCTACCGAAGCACTCGCTCTACTTATTTCCTCTATGGCAATACAATGAGCTAAATAACTCATGTCACTTCCGCCATAATCTGATGATGCAGTAATTCCTAATAAGCCAAGGTCACCAAACTTTTTCCACAGATGATTAGGAAAAGAGTTTTCTTTATCAATTTGATTTGCAATTGGAGCTATTTCATTTTGTGCAAACTTATAAACAGTATCTCTTAATACTTCATTATCCTTACCAATAGAAAAGTTCATTGAATGAAAAAACATGTAAATAAAGCCCCTTTAACAGATTCTATTAGATTAAAACATAACTTTATTTTATTCACACGTATAAATTTTATTTAAATTGATTTGATGCTCTTTCTTTCGCTTCAGCACTTTCTATACCAGAAATATATAAAAGACCGTTCATACGGCGCATTAGATTGGCTTCAAAATCATCAATAACTCCATCTGACAATATTACTCCCCACATCATTTCTATTACTTCAATTCTTTCATTGTGGTCCATTTCATTTAAAATTACTTTTATTTGAGAAAATATTTCAACTCGTTCATTACTATTTTCTAGAGCTTTTTTAATGTTTTCCTCAGCCTCAATTTGTGTGAAGTTAAATTTATTAATTAATAAATTTGTGATGTAACCGATTTCAACTTTATCAGTCTCTCCGTCAATTTGACACGCTTCCAGTAACAAGACTATTACTGCTTGAATATCTTCTCCTAGGTATTCATCTACTTTTGTATCTTTAGAAGTAACTTTTTGAATTGCAGCTTTTAAATTTGAAAACATATTCTTTCCTAACTATCAGAATCCTATTTAGGTATTTATATTTTTATACAAGATTTTAAAATGAATAAAATTTAATTTTTTTCAAGTTTAAAATAGCTAAGTCTTACTCCTTTTAACTTTTTTCTTTTTATGTAAAGGTTATTTCTGGGTTTTTATATATTCTTTAAACTTAGTAAGGGGGCAATCCGCAAGGGTTGAAAAAATAATGGCCAGCGATGCATTTCTAAATTCAATTGAAGTTAATTTTAAAAAAGCAACTCGATATATTCAAAAAATTGACGGTTCAGATGCATTTTCTGAAGATTTAGCTAATCAAATAATGCTTGCTAATGCTACTTACGTAGTAAGATTTGGCGTAAGGTTAAGAGGTACAGTTCATACATTCACTGGTTTTCGTTCGGTTCACTCTGATCACTTTGAACCTGTAAAAGGCGGTATAAGATACGACTTATCTGTAAATCAAGAAGAAGTTGAGGCTTTAGCTGCATTGATGACCTATAAATGCGCTTTAGTTGAAGTTCCCTTTGGTGGCTCTAAAGGTGGCCTTATAATTAATATAAAAAAATGGTCCGAAGAAGAGCTGGAAAGAATAACAAGACGGTTCACCCAAGAATTAGCTAAAAGAGACTTAATACACCCATCCCAAAACGTACCTGCTCCTGATGTTGGTACTGGAGAACGTGAAATGGCGTGGATGGCAGATGAGTTTCGTAGACTAAATCCAACAGATCTTAATGCATGGGCTTGCGTTACTGGAAAGCCTGTAAATAAAGGAGGTATTTCTGGAAGAACTGAAGCCACAGGAAGGGGGGTGAAGTTTGCTCTGAAAGCATTTTTTCAAAACGATAATGATGTCAAAAAAACAGGTTTGACTCCCGGATTAAAAGGGAAAAGAATAATTGTACAAGGTCTAGGGAACGTTGGGTATTATGCAGCAAAATTTTTGTCTGATGAGGATGGTGCAAAAGTTACACATGTAATTGAACGCGATGGATCAATTGTTAATCATAAAGGAATAGATATTTCATCTTTGAAAAAACATCTTATTGTAAAAGGTACAATCAAGGGTTTTAACGGTTTTATTGAGGCTGGAGCTGAAATACTAGAGGAAGAAGCAGATATTTTAATACCGGCAGCTATGGAATTAGTTATTAATGAAGAAAATGCTAATCGTATCAAAGTACCCCTTATTGTAGAAGCTGCGAATGGCCCCGTATCATCAAGTGCAGATGAGATATTAAATCAACGAGGTGTAATAATCATACCAGATTTATACGCTAATGCAGGAGGTGTTACGGTAAGTTATTTTGAATGGATTAAAAATTTGAGCAGAATAAGGTTGGGGAGATTGCAAAGAAGGGCTCAAGAAAATCAGGTTTCTGCACTTATCAATGGAATTGAAAGAATGACAGGAAAAGAATTTCCTTCAGAATTTAAATCAAAATCTATTCAGGGCTTATCTGAATTAGATCTAGTTCGATCTGGATTAGAAGATACTATGATTGAAACATATAATGTAATTAGTAATGTATGGAACTCTAACAAAAAAATACCAGATTTAAGAACGTCCGCTATGATTGTTTCCATTAAAAGGATAGCACAGAGTTATGGATCGTTGGGAATATAAAAAGGAGGAATTGCTTCCTCCTTTTTTTAAATAATTATAATTTTATTTTTTAAAGTCCGGATATGCTTCCATACCGACTTCTGCTAAATCTACACCTTCAAGTTCTTCTTCCTCAGAAACCCGAATACCTACAGTAAATTTAATAATGTACCAAACTATACCGGAAGCAATTATCGTAAATGCTCCAATTGCAAATATTCCATATAATTGTGCACCTAAAGTTGCATCTGAGTTTGATAATATTACGGCTATAGTTCCCCAGATACCCGCAAATAGGTGAACAGGTATAGCGCCTACTACATCATCTATTTTCAACTTGTCGAGTAATGGGATAGTTAACACAACTATAACGCCACCAACAGCCCCAATAAATATAGCCAACATTGGGGATGGTGCTAAAGGCTCTGCTGTAATTGCAACTAAACCACCTAATGCGCCGTTTAACGCCATGGTCAAATCAGTTTTTTTGTAAAACATCATTGTGAGTATAAGTGCTACCACTACACCACCAGCCGCAGCTAAGTTAGTGTTTATATAAATATTAGAAATAGCAGCAACATCAGCACCACTTCCCATGGCTAGTTGAGAACCACCATTAAATCCAAACCAACCGAACCACAAGATAAATGTACCTAATGTAGCTAGTGGTAAATTAGAACCAGGCATAGGGTTAACACTACCATCATCTGAATATTTACCTTTTCTTGCACCTAGTATGATTGCGCCAGTCAATGCAGCCCAACCTCCAACACCATGGACAATTGATGAACCAGCGAAATCAAGGAAGCCTGCTTCACTTAAATATCCTCCACCCCAGGACCAAGATCCTTGGATTGGATAAATAAACCCGCAGAGAACAACCACAAATATCAAAAATGCTTTTAACTTTACTCTTTCAGCAACCGCACCACTAACGATTGAAGCAGCAGTTGCGCAGAAAACCATCTGAAACCACCAATCTGAACCTGATGAGTATGTTGCATCATTTTCTCCACCAAAAGTTTCACCATCACCTGGACTCCAGATTGCAAATGAACCCATAAAACCAGACACATCCATATACATTAGGTTATAACCAACTACTGCAAACATAATACCAGCTATTGAATATAAACCTATGTTTTTGGCACATTGAACAACAGCATTTTTAGCTCTAACTAATCCAGTTTCAAGCATGCAGAAACCAGCGGCCATAAGCATTACTAGAAAGCCATGGACAAGAAAAGAGAATGAATTAAAAATATATGCTGTTTCGGCATCAGGAGCAGCTGATGCCACACCCATGAAACCTATAATTGTTGCAGGTATTAATAAAAATAACCTGAATATATTAGACATATTAAATCTCCATTTTGTTTTTAATTTTTCGATTACACTAATTAAAAGTCTTCTAGAAAATTAGGAATAGTAATTAGCAATAGCCACTTACAAAAAAGATTAAAAAATAAACATATTTTAATGATAATAGGCGCCGTGCATAAATTTTAGGCATAAAATATTGAATTTATTTAGTTAAAAAACTAATATTATTTAATTAATTTAGATTCTAGAATTTGATTTAATAATTTAAATATTTCAATTTTACCTTGATTTATCAATGATTTTAACGAACCTAAATCTTTTACATTAACTTCTTTTATTAATGTGTTAACTGCGTCATTAGGTAGATGACTTTGTTTTTTATCAAAAAAACAAATATTAACTATCTGATCAGTTTTAAAAAAAACATTTTCCATTTTTTTGCAAAATAATTTGTTTTTTTCAATTTCATATCTTGGTATTAAATCTGTTTCGTTTCTATAAAAATACATCAAAAATTCTAAATCTCTCTGTCCGCCACCAACGTATTTAGTCTCAAACCAATTGGGGGAACTATTTTTTTTGAAATCATTTGATATGCTCTCACCGTCATTTTTATTAATTCTCATTTTATGTATTTCTTCAGTTATATCGGTGTCTGAAATAGGTAATGCAATTAATTTATCTAATAAGTTTCTAACTCTTTTACTAAACGTACCATCATTAATTACTCTAGCTTTTTTGAGAGCAATCTTTTCCCAAGCAAATGATTCTATTTGGTGATATTTTTTGAAGCTTTCATAGGTACATGCTACTGGACCAAATTTACCTGAAGGTCGTAACTTAGTATCAACCTCATATATATAACCTTCTGTAGTTTTTGTAGATAAAATTTTAATGAGCTGTTTAAAAATACTTATATATATATTCTTCTTAAATTTGCCTCCGTATACAAACACTAAATCAACATCAGAATTAGCAGTCATTGATTTAGTTCCAAATCTACCATATGCAATAATACTAAAGTCTTTACAAACTATGTTATGCTCAATTAAATTCTTTTTGTTTATTACTTTTAATGAAAAGTCTATAGTAGCTTCTGCTAGTAATGAAAACTCTGTAGCAGCTCTTTTGACATCTATGTCATTATTAATTATAGCAAACAAAATTTGAAACTTTAGTATCCTGTGAGTTCTTCTGAGCGTATCTAGTAAAACTTCTTCATTAGAATTACTTGTATCTATTTTTTCAAAACTATTTTTATAAAACGTCTTATTACCATTTAGTCTGAAGCCATAATCTGGCTGAAGAATTTCTAAAAGTTTTACATCTTTAGAAACTACATTGGTTATATGACCTGAAAACGATAAAACCTTTGACAAATTTTCATATATAAACATGTTAGTTTTTAAAGTATCAATATACGAAAAATTAAAAACAATATTGTCAATCAATCTTAAAAGTTGGTAAAGTCCTTCATTTGTATGTTTTGATAAAAAAATTATTGGAATAATTTTTTTTAGAAAAAAATTTAAATTATTTTTTATATATTTAGAGGTTTTTTTGCTAAAAAAGTCTTCATACAATTTAAAAGTGGATTTTGCTCCAATTTTATTACAGCTTTGAATACTTTTAATAAGGATCTTGATAGTTTCGTCTACTTCAATGTCATCATTTAAAGTTAATGGAAGGTTAATAGGTATATGCAGTTTTTTTTGAAGCATTCACAAACCATTTATAAATAACTATCTTTGAATTAACTTACATATAATTTTAGTTTGTTTCAATATATATGCATTAGAGTTTAAAAAATTATTAGGGAGTGTTACCAAAATGTTTTTGAACGATTATTTATCAAAAAATTGTGAAGAAAAAGATTTAATATTAGTTTTAAAAAATCTTGCAAAAGCTGCAATACAAATATCTAAAACTATAAAAAAAGTTAAGAAAAATGGAACTGAATCAGCTATTTTTAAAACTAAAAATACTGATGGAGACATTCAAAAACCTTTAGATATTTTATCTGATGAAATACTCGTAAATTTTATGAAAATGTCACCGGTTTCAGCTTATGCCTCTGAAGAACAGGAAGGATATCTTAATTTTAAAAACAAAAATAATTTAATTGTTTTCGCAGATCCACTTGACGGTTCTAGTAATATCGACGTTAACGTATCCATAGGAACGATTTTCTCAATAATGTCAAAAAATAATTTGCCTTTAGATAGCGCTTTTAGCCAAGAAGGCAAAAAACAAAAATCATCTGGATTTTTTGTTTATGGGCCACAAACAACTTTATTTATAACAGTTGGAAAGGGTACAGCTCTCTTCGCCTTAGATGAAAGTAACAAGATTTTTACATTGATAGATGAAAAAATAATAATTCCTAAAACCACTTCTGAGTTTGCCATTAACAGTGCTTATAAAAGATTTTGGGATCCTCGTACGTCAAAATATATTCAAAATTGTCAGGAAGGAGATGAAGGCCCAAGGAAAAAAAATTTTGGAATGAGATGGGTAGGATCTTTAGTTGCTGATGCAAGTAGAATTTTAATAAGAGGTGGAATATTTTTATATCCAGCTGATAGACGAATCAAGTACAAAGAAGGTAGACTTCGTCTAACTTATGAAGCAAACCCAGTAGCTTTTTTAGTGGAACAGGCAGGCGGCAAAGCTATTAATGGCGAAGATAACATTTTAAATGTAAAAGTTAAGAATATTCATCAGAGATCCCCCTTAATTTTTGGCTCTTCTGAAGAGGTTTTAGAATTTAAAAATTCCTAAAAGATTTTCACTAAATTTTTAAAACTTTTATGTAATTTTTTACATATAAATGTTATTGATATTTAAATTATTTTATCTAAATTTTTGAGGAGTAAATTTAATGCAAAGTCAGGTAAAATCTAATGAAAAAAAAATCACCCAAATGGCTGATGCAATTAGATTTTTATCTATGGACGCAGTACAGGCAGCAAATTCGGGTCACCCTGGAATGCCTATGGGCATGGCAGATGTCGTAACTATACTTTTTAAAGACTTCATAAATATTTATCCTAAAAAACCAGACTGGCCAGATAGAGACAGGTTCGTTTTATCAGCTGGTCATGGATCAATGCTTCTTTACGCTCTTCATTATCTTTTAGGATATGAAGATATGCCTATAGAGAATATCAAAAACTTTAGGCAGTTAAATTATAATACTGCAGGTCATCCTGAGTTTGGACATGCAAAAGGGATAGAGACAACAACTGGACCATTAGGACAAGGCTTAGCCACTGCCGTAGGTATGGCTTTAAGTGAAAAATTATTATCTTCTAGGTTTGGTTCAAATTTAGTAAATCATTACACATACGTAATTGCTGGAGATGGTTGCCTTCAGGAAGGTATCAGTCATGAAGCAATTGAGTTTTCAGGGCACTTAAAACTTTCAAAGCTAATTGTACTTTGGGATGATAATAATATTTCAATTGATGGTTCTACAAATTTATCTAATTCTGCTAACCAAATTTCAAGATTTAAGGCTGCGGGTTGGCATACTCAGGTAATAGATGGTCATAACCATTATGAAATAAAAATAGCTCTTGTTAATGCAAAAAAATCAAGAAAACCATCGCTGATTGCTTGTAAAACAACAATTGGATATGGTGCGCCAAGTTTGGCTGGAACCTCCAAGACACACGGAGCACCTTTAGGTGTAGATGAAATCATTGCTACGAGAAAAGCATTGGCATGGGCAAATAAACCGTTTGAAATACCCTCCGAAATCTTAAATAAATGGGAAAAAACAACAGCACGATCACACGAGTTATTTAAAACGTGGACAAAAAAATTTGAAAACAGTCCTAAAAAGAATAAATTTGAGACATTTATAAGTGGAACTATTTCTAAGTCTTATGATAAAAAAATTAACTCATTTATAAAACAAATGAAGCAAGAAATGCCCAAGTTAGCTACTCGACAATCTAGCCAAAAAACTCTTGAAATTATAAATCAAGTTATAGGTAATACAATTGGCGGTTCAGCAGATCTTACTGGATCAAATTTGACTAAAACAAGCAAAATGAAAACTGTTTCTTCTAGAAAAGTTTATGGTAATTATATTCATTACGGAATTAGAGAGCATGCAATGGGATCTATAATGAATGGTATAGCTCTTCATAAAGGCTTCATCCCGTATGGGGGAACTTTTTTAGTATTTAGTGATTATATGAGGTCATCTATTAGGCTTTCTGCGTTAATGTCTTTGAAAGTAATTTATGTGTTAACTCACGATTCTATTGGGCTTGGTGAAGATGGGCCAACTCATCAACCAATAGAGCATTTAGCTATATTAAGATCTACACCAAATCTAAATTTAATAAGACCAGCTGATACCGTTGAGACCGCTGAAGCGTGGGACATAGCACTTAAAACTAACGGTCCAACAGTTTTGGCTCTTTCAAGGCAGGGTTTAAAAGCTTTTCGTTGTGAAAAATCGTCTGAAAACAAAGTTTCTAGAGGTGGTTATCTAGTAAATGATATTTCTTCAAGAAGAGATCTGACTCTCATAGCTACTGGATCAGAGGTTGAATTAGCTATTGAAGCGTCTAATTTGTTAAAACAAGACGGTATTAAAGTAGCTGTTGTTTCTCTTCCTTGTTGGGAATTATTTGACAAGCAAAATGATGATTATAAATTGAAAGTATTAGGTAATAGTCCTCGTATTGCTATTGAAGCTGCTTGTGAAATGGGATGGAGCAAATATATTGGAGAAGATGGTATATTTATAGGTATGAGTGGTTTTGGTGCTTCAGGCCCAGCTCCCGATCTTTATAAACACTTTGGTATTACTTCAGAAGCTATAGTAAAACAAGCAAGATCGTTTTTTAAATAAAATCTAACACAGATTAAGAAAATTATTAAAATGACTTCTTCAATAAAAAGTATAATGAACGAAAACGTCCTTGATAAGACAGTATTGGTTCGAGCTGATTTAAATATTCCTATGTCCAATGGAAAAATTTCAGACCAGTCACGTGTTGAAAGAGTAATACCAACTATCAACTTTTTGAAATCGTCTGGTGCAAAAATAGTTATATGCAGTCATCTAGGAAGACCAAATGGAAAATATAATAAAAACTATACTTTAAAACCTCTAGTAGAGATTTTATCGAATATTTTAGAAACAAATGTTCGCTTTAGCAACTCTTGTTTAGGTCAAGAAGCTCTACAAATAAAAACAAGTTTAAAAGCAGGAGAAATTCTTTTACTTGAGAATGTTCGTTTTCATGAAGAAGAAATAAATAACAGTCTTAGCTTTGCAAAAAAATTATCTGAGGGTTGTGATTTATTTGTAAATGATGCTTTTTCTTGTTCTCATAGAGCGCATTCAAGTTTGCATGCCATTACAAATTTTCTACCTTCATATTCAGGCAAATTGATGGATGAAGAAATAAAAGCCTTAACATCTGTCTTAAGTTCGCCAATAAAACCAGTAGCTGCATTGGTTGGAGGTGCAAAAATTTCTACAAAAATAAATATTATTGAATACTTAATAACGAAGATGGATTATTTAATAATTGGTGGAGCAATGGCAAATACTTTTCTTGTAGCTGAGGGCTTGGATGTTGGGAAAAGTCTTTTTGAAAAAGATTCTGTAAATATTGCAAAGTCAATTTTGAAAGAAAGTAAAAAAATAAATTGTGAAATAATACTGCCTATTGATGTAGTAGTTTCAAAATCTTTTGAAACAAATGGAAACACTAAAATCGTATCATCGAATATGATACCTTTAGATATGATGGCGCTTGATGTTGGCCCAAAGACGATAAAAAAAATAAGTTCTATTTTTGAAAATATTAAAACCTTATTGTGGAATGGTCCACTCGGTGCTTTTGAATTAGAACCTTTTGGTGAAGGTACTTTTTCATTGGCAAGACGGGCATCAAATTTAACTGCCAGTAATAATTTAATTACAGTAGCAGGTGGAGGTGATACATCCTCAGCTTTAAATCAAGCAGGTGTCAGTGACACATTTACATATATTTCGTCTGCTGGTGGCGCTTTTCTTGAGTGGTTAGAAGGTATAGAGTTGCCAGCAATATCGGTATTGAGTAATAATAAATAATTATATTTTTTGAGAGGAAATAAAATGTCAGTTAGAGTCTCTATTAATGGTTTTGGTAGAATTGGAAGGAATATTTTAAGAGCTATAATAGAGTCGGATAGGGACGATATTAAAGTGGTTGGAATTAACGATTTGGGTCCTGTTGATACTAATGCTCATTTGTTAAGATATGATACAGTGCATGGAAGGTTCCCAGCTGATGTCAAAGTTAGTGGTGATAATATTGATGTAGGTAAAGGGCCAATAAAAGTGACATCTATTAGAGATCCAAAAGACCTTCCATGGAAACAACTTGATGTTGATATTGCTATGGAGTGTACTGGAATATTTGCTACCCGTGAAAAGGCCTCAATGCATCTAGTAGCTGGCGCAAAAAGAGTCTTAGTTTCAGCTCCAGCAACTGGAGCTGATTTGACTGTTGTCTATGGTGTAAATCATAATAAGTTAACTAAAGATCACCTAGTAGTGTCTAATGCTTCTTGTACAACTAACTGTCTAGCTCCAGTTGCAATGGTTATTAATCAGGGGGTAGGCATTTCTCAAGGATTTATGACTACAATTCATTCTTACACTGGTGATCAACCAACACTAGACACTATGCATTCAGATATGTATAGAGCAAGAGCCGCTGCAGGTAATATGATACCAACTTCAACTGGAGCTGCAAAAGCAGTAGGTTTAGTTTTACCAGAATTAAATGGAAAGTTAGATGGTGTCTCAATGAGAGTACCAACTCAAAATGTATCAGTTGTGGACTTTAAATTTAATGCTTTAAATTCAACCTCTGTAGATGAGATTAATAATCTTATTAAAAAAGCTGCGAAGAGTGAACTTACAAATATTCTTGGATATACAGATGAACCTCTTGTATCAAGTGATTTTAACCATGATTCAAGATCATCGGTTTTTCATATGGACCAAACAAAGGTGATGGATGGATCATTTGTAAGAGTTTTAAGCTGGTACGATAATGAATGGGGTTTTTCTAATAGAATGTCAGATACAGCTGTGGCTATGAGCAAAACAATTTAGTTTGTTGTTACTATTCTATTTTTGAAGGAAATAAATTAAATGAAAGAAGTTATTATTGCGCCTTCAATATTATCTGCTGATTTTGGTTCATTAGCAAATGATGTTAAATTGGTTGATGAAGCTGGTGCTGATTGGATACACTTGGATGTGATGGATGGCCATTTTGTACCAAACCTTACTTTTGGTCCTCCAATAATTAAATCGATAAGACCATATTCTGAAAAACCTTTTGATGCACATTTAATGGTTACAAACCCTGATGATTTATTAGAAGAATATGTAGCCGCTGGCGTTAACATGATTACTGTCCATAAGGAAGTTACTCCACATCTTGATAGAACTTTAACTAGAATAAGAAATTTAGGCTGTAAAGCTGGAGTTTCTATAAATCCAGGGACATCTCTTTCTGGATTGGAATTCTTGTTAGAAAAACTTGATTTAATACTTATTATGAGTGTTAACCCTGGATTTGGTGGGCAATCATTTATAAATTCTTCAATAGATAAAATTATAGCTGTTAGAGACCTGGTTTCATGTAAACCTATAAATATTCAAGTTGATGGAGGCATAAATAATGAAATTGCACCTCAAGTTATTAAAGCAGGAGCCAATGTATTAGTTGCTGGATCCGCTATTTTTTCAGGGTCTGATCTTGTAAGTTATCGAGAGAATATTGCTTCACTTCGGTATATACCATAAATTATGGGGTATCTTAATTATAATATAATTTTTGATTTAGATGGGACTTTAGTTCATTCAGTTCCGGATATGCATAATGCAATAAATAAAACTTTAACCCAATATAAATTAGCAAATATATCAGAACAAAAACTACAAACTTTTGTAGGAGAAGGAATGTTGTCTTTATCAAAAAAAGTAGTAGATTATTGTGGAGGCAATGAAGAGTTGTATGAAACTGTCTTTAAGAGCTATAGACAGAATTATTCGATTGAGCCTTATAGATATAGTACTCTAATGCCTGGCGTAATGAACGCTCTTAATTACTTTTATGACCAAAAAATTCCAATGGGAATATGTACTAATAAAAGACAATTTGTTACGGAAAAACTAATTAAACAGATGAGTTTAGACAGATTTTTTGACGTTGTTATTGGAGCACAAGATAATATACCACTGAAGCCAAAACCTGACATGATTCAGTTAACAATTAATCAATTTAATTCAATCAAGGGCTCTTTTTTTATGGTAGGTGACACTTCTAATGATATAGATGCTGCTAAATCTGCAAATATTAAGTCTATTGCCGTTAATGGAGGTTATACACACGTTGATATAAATTCTCTAGGTGCAGATTATACTTTAGATACAATGGAAGAGATTATTGATCTTTTTAGGTCATTTAAATTGGGTCCCAACTAAAGACATCACCACTCCTATCATTAGGTGTCATTGAACTTCTAAGTGACGGATAAGCTCTTTCAGCTATTTCATGTGGTGTCCAGCCTGAATCAGAGTGGACACTTTTTATAGGTCTGTTTTGATTATATATAAAAATTTCATTTAATCTTGCACTGAAAATTTGTCCAGTAACTTCTTTTGCAGCAGCTGATGCTAGGAAAACAGCTAAAGGAGCATTCTTTTCAGGAGTCATTTTTTTAAGTCTTTCGACTCTTTCTTTTTCAGCTTCTGTAGTTGAAGGAATTGAGTTTGTCATTCTGCTCCAAGCAAACGGAGCAATACAATTTGATCTTACATTGTATCTACTCATATCCAATGCAATAGATTTTGATAACCCAGTAATACCTAGTTTAGCAGCTGAATAATTAGCTTGGCCAAAATTACCAATTAAACCAGATGTACTAGTCATATGAACATATGAGCCTGAATTTTGCTCACGGAAATAAGGAGCAGCTGCTCGGCTAACGTAAAAGCCACCATTTAAATGTACGTTAATAACGCTTTCCCAGTCAGATGGTTCCATTTTATGAAAAATTGTATCTCTTAAAATACCCGCATTGTTAATAACAATATCAATTTTGCCAAATGTATCTATTGCCTTTTTAATGATCAATTGAGCACTGTCCCAAGTAGAAACACTCTCGTTACTAATAACTGCTTTACCGCCCTTTTGTGTAATTAACCCAGTAGTCTCTTCTGCGGGAGAATTTGAACCACCCTCACCATTTAATGAAACTCCTATATCATTTACAACTATAGATGTTCCTTCTGCAGCTAGTGCTAAAGCTATTTCTCGACCGATACCTCCACCTGCTCCAGTTACAATAGCTACTTTATCCTTAAGTTCTAAATCAATACTCATGAGTTAAATTCCTAAATAATTTAATACTTATAATATAAATTTTTAGTTATCAAGTCACCAAAATTATTTTGAATAACCTAACTGTTGATAATAAGAATTTATATGATATTAACTAAGTGAGTGGCCTCGTAGCTCATCTGGATAGAGCGCAAGATTCCTAATCTTGAGGTAACAGGTTCGAGTCCTGTCGAGGTCACCATTATTCAATAAAATCAATGGTCTAATATTTAGTCTTTAAACAAACTTATAAATTATCTTATTAAAAATCTATGTTGATTCCATATGAAACAGAGTCTTTTTTAAATTCAAAATATGAAAATGGAGAATTATTGTAGATAATTTTATCATTAATTTTTGAAGGGTTCATTTGAAACGACTGTCCATTTCCAAAACTATAAATCATTTTATTTCTAGATTTAATTTTAAAAGTATGTTTTGAGCTTTTTGTATCGCTATTAGAATATCCATGTTTTGTTTCTAACGATTTATTGGCTTTGGGATTTCCAAATGAGAAAAATGATTTTAAATATTTATTAATTTTATCATCATATTCATAATGTTTAAAAAGTTTGTTAGCAAATTTTTCAATATCGTTACCAAAAACGACAGAGGGGTTTGTTAAAAAAATGGCCACTACTATAAATTTGACTAAGTTTGTATTTAATAACATCAAAGTACTATGCCTAATTTAATATTAATTAACAAATACCTAATAATAAATAAATATTATCAAGAGTCAAAAATTAGAAATTTATTAGTTTGTGATTGTATTAAAGTATCTCATACTTATATTTAAAATGTAACCAAAATTGTACCTTAATATCTAATGCTTATATTTATAATCATATCCTGTATAATATAATAATTATGGATTTTTTTAATGATTTCAAAATATCTTTTGTAGAAATCAAAAGAGGTGCAATAAGATATAGAAAAGGTGGAAGTGGTCCTCCACTATTAATGTTACATGGTAATCCACAAACACATGCAATGTGGCACAAAGTTGCGCCAGCTGTTGCAAAAAATTTTACAGTAATTTGTCCTGATATTCCTGGTTATGGTAAATCATTCAAACCTAATTTATCAGAAAACCATAAAGAGTATTCAAAAGTCAGTATGGCTAATGACTTAAAAGAATTTATGAAATTATTAGGTTTTACGTCTTTTTACATAATTGCACACGATAGAGGAGCAAGAATAGCCCATCGCTTAGCTTTAGATTTTCCAGATAAAGTTTTAAAAATGATATTACTAGATATTATTCCTACCATTGAGCATTTTGAAAGAACAAACATGGATTTTGCAATGGGTTATTATCATTGGTTTTGGTTGGCGCAGAGAAATCCTATCCCTGAGTCTGTAATCAATAAAGCGCCTGAAGAGTGGTTTTTTGCACATACATCAAGAGAAAAGAAGAAAAAAGATTTTTTTTCAAAAAAAGCTTTGAATGATTATATCGAATGTGTAAAAAATCCAGAAACTATAAATGCAATATGTGAAGATTATAGAGCTGCTGCCTCAATTGATTTAATAGATGATAAAATAAGTAGGGAAAATAAAATTAAGATTAGTGTACCTATATCAGTTTTATGGGGAAAAAAAGGTAAGATTGGGCAATGGTATAAACCTTTATCGATTTGGAAAGAGTATTGCTCTAATGAAGTAAAAGGGTATGGAATTGACACAGGGCACTATTTAGCTGAAGAAAACCCTGAGGAAATCATTAAAAATATTAAAGAGTTTTTAACATAGATAAGAATGAGGTTTTAAATTTAAAAATGAATGAAATTAAAATAAATGAAATGAATAATCAGTTGCCAAATTGGGATCTTTCAGAAATATATAAGGATATCAAGGACCCAAATATTGCAAAAGATATAAAAGAAATTAAAGCGTTATCTGATGATTTCTTAACAAAATGGAAAGGGAAAATAGATAAACTAGGTGCGTCTGATTTTGCAACTTGTATAGAAAAGTATCAAGCAATAAACGAAGCTATCTACAAAATAGGAACGCACAGTAGCTTAATATTTGCCACAAATATGGAAGATCCTGAAATTACGAGATATAATTCTTCCATTTCAGACCAAATAACTGAGATACTCTCTTCTTTAATTTTTTTCACATTAGAATTGTCAAAAATAGATGAAAAGATAATTGACAAATGGATGAAAGACAAAGGTGCGCAAACATGGCAACCATTTCTAAAAATATTGAGGAAAAGAAATCCATATCTCTTAGACCCATTAGTAGAAGAAATTTTAATTGAAAAATCTGCTACTGGAAGATCTGCCTGGGTTAGACTTTTTGATGAAACTTCAGCAGCTCTCCGCTTTCCTTTTAGGAAAGATTTGCTAAGTGAAGCTGAAATTCTAAATCTTTTATCGGATAAAGAACCAGAAAATAGAAAAATTGCAGGCAAATCTCTTTCAGACATTTTAGATAAAAATAAGCGTATATTCTCAATGATACTGAATGTAATTTCCCGAGATAGATATATTGAGGATAACAAAAGAGGATTTCAAAGGATAATGTCTTCTCGCAATTTGGATAATGATGTTGAAGATGAAGTGGTTGATGCACTTGTAAATACTGTCGATAAAGCAATGCCAAAGCTCACGCATAGATATTATAAATGGAAGGCTAAACAGTTTGGTAAAAGTAAGTTGGATTGGTGGGATAGGAATGCCCCATTACCTCAAACATCAGACAAAAACATTAATTGGTTAGATGCTAAGAGTATTATTTTAGATTCTTTTTCTTCCTTTCATCCGAAAATTTCTAATTTGGCAGAATTATTTTTTAAAAATAACTGGATAGATGCAAGTGTGAGGCAGGGTAAAGCATCAGGTGCTTTTGCACATCCATCAATACCTTCTTTACACCCTTATATTTTAGTAAACTACCAAGGTAAAATAAGAGACGTCATGACTTTGGCTCATGAATTAGGACACGGAGTTCATCAAATCTTAGCAGCTAAAAATGGTTTGTTAATGGCCGAAACACCTTTAACACTCGCAGAAACAGCGTCAGTTTTTGGTGAAATGTTAGTATTTAGAAAATTATTGGATGAAAGCTCAGTAGAACAAAAAAAACAATTATTAGCAGGTAAAATTGAAGATATGTTAAATACTGTTGCTAGACAAATTGGATTTCATCAATTTGAAGTTAAATTCCATGAAGCAAGAATAAAATCCGAATTAACGCCCGATGAAATAAGTGATATTTGGATGGAAACTCAGAAACATGCCGTTGGACCATATGTTAACCTTAATAATGATTATAGAGTATTATGGGGTTATATCCCGCATTTTGTACACACTCCATTTTACGTATACGCATACGCATTTGGAGATGGTTTAGTTAATGCTCTTTGGTATGCCTATCAAAAAAGTGATAAAGATGAATTTTCAAAAAAGTATATTGAGATGTTATCTTCCGGCGGAACAAAAAGTCACAATGATTTACTAAGACCATTTAATTTAAGCGCTTACGAAGATAGTTTTTGGGATAAAGGCATTTCAATGATTACCAGTTTAATGGATGAGCTGGAGGCTTTGCAAAACTAAATAATAATTTTCGATAGAGTTTTTACAATAATGACAAAAAAAAATAATTTTCGTGATGAACTAAGTTCCTCAATGACTGGAGGAAGACTTAGACGTTATGCGAAAGTTACCTCCGCAATGGGAGGGTTAGCAGCTAGGCTGGCTGGTGAAAAATATTTGGGAATAAAAATAGACAGGGAGCAACATGCTTCTGACTTAAGAGCGGCCCTTGGTGGATTAAAAGGACCTTTAATGAAAGTGGCTCAGATTTTAGCTACTATCCCTGATGCACTTCCTAAAGAATATGTCAATGAACTATCGCATCTCCAAGCAGATGCACCATCAATGGGTTGGCTTTTTGTCAAAAGAAGAATGAAAGCCGAACTAGGTGAGAATTGGTTAACTAACTTTAAAGATTTTGATAAACAAGCCTCTGCTGCAGCCTCACTTGGTCAAGTTCATTTCGCTGAAAGTATTAATGGAAAGGAACTAGCCTGTAAATTACAATACCCTGATATGGGTTCAGCAGTCCAAGCTGATTTAAAACAGTTGAAACTAATTTTTTCATTATATGAAAAGTATGACTCAGCTATATCAACTGAAGCTATACACGAAGAATTGTCTGATCGATTAAAAGAAGAACTTGATTATTCACATGAAATTAAAAATTTAAAATTATACAGGCACATGTTATCAGACCATAGTGAAATCACTTTGCCAGATCCTATTGAAGACTTATCTACTAATAGACTCCTTACTATGACTAAGGTTCATGGTGTAAAAATTATGGACTTTATTGCTAATAATTCTGGAATAAAAATGAGAAATCAAGTTGCTATGAATATGTTTAAAGCTTGGTACATACCCTTTTACAAATTTGGTGTTATTCATGGTGACCCGCATTTAGGAAATTACACAATTCGACCTGATGGTGGCGTTAATCTAATGGATTTTGGATGCATAAGAATATTTCGACCAGATTTTGTTACAGGTGTAATTGAGTTATATAAAGCTCTTAGGGATGGAGACGAAGAACAAGCAGTTAACGCTTATAAGAGATGGGGTTTTGAAAATCCCTCAAAAGAACTAATAAGTGTATTAAATATATGGGCTAATTTCATTTATCAACCTTTATTAGAAGATAAAGTGAGATTAATTAATCCAAGTGAATCAGGTCAATATGGAAGAGAAACTGCAGAAAAGGTCCATGAAGAATTAAAAAAGATAGGAGGTGTAAAGCCTCCTAGAGAATTTGTTTTAATGGATAGAGCTGCAGTTGGATTAGGCTCAGTTTTTATGCATTTAAAAGCAGAAGTTAATTGGTATAGAATTTTCCACGATTTAGTCGGTAACTTTAATGAAGCGACATTAACCAAAAGACAACAACAGGCTATAAAAAAATCAGGTTTAGATAGATAATAATTATTAACTAATATTTTGTAAAATTGTGTCTAAAGATTTTTTGGCATCACCATAAACCATTCTAGAATTTTCTCTAAAAAACAGAGGATTCTCTATGCCAGAATATCCTTTACCTTGTCCCCTTTTTGAAATAAAAACTTGTTTGGCTTTCCAAACTTCTAAAACGGGCATTCCTGCAATTGGACTATTAGGGTCCTCTTGGGCGGCTGGATTTACAATATCATTTGCTCCAAGTATCATGACAACGTCAGTTTCAGAAAAATCAGAATTAATTTCATCCATTTCTAATACAATATCATATGGTACTTTAGCTTCAGCAAGTAGAACGTTCATGTGTCCTGGAAGACGACCTGCAACTGGGTGAATTCCAAATCGAACTTCTTTCTTTTTTGCTCTTAATCTAGATGTTAATTCAGAAACAGCACTTTGCGCTTGCGCTACGGCCATCCCATAACCTGGAACAATTATTATTTTATTTGCTTCATTTAAAGCAGATGCAACAGATTCTATATCGATTGGTTTCATTTCGCCTTCAATATCCATAGCAGGTCCACTTGTATCACCCCACCCACCAAGAATAACAGACACGAAATTTCTATTCATTGCTTTGCACATTATATATGAAAGTATAGCGCCTGAAGACCCAACAAGAGCTCCAGTAACAATTAAAAGGTCATTTCCTAGCATAAAACCAGTGGCTGCAGCGGCCCAACCAGAATATGAGTTGAGCATTGAGACCACAACTGGCATGTCTGCGCCACCAATAGCGAGGACGAGATGCGCTCCTATAACAAAGGCAATAATTGTCATTACAATTAATGTCCAGTTACCTTCATGATTTAGGAACATATAACCAAGAAATAAACATCCAAACAACATGGCTAAATTTAAAGCATGTCTCCCAGGTAAGATTAGCGCCTTACCTGTAATAATTTCTGATAGTTTTCCAAAAGCTACAATAGATCCTGTAAAAGTAATTGCACCAATAAACACACCAATAAAAACCTCAACATTATGTATTGTTAGCTGGGACGAGGACATTTCTGTATGTGGCAACATAGCTGAATTGATTCCAATAAAGACAGCTGCCAATCCTACAAAAGAATGAAGAGCAGCAACTAGTTGAGGCATACCTGTCATTTGAACTTTTTTAGCGACAATGGCTCCTATTAATGAGCCAATAATTATTGCTCCAATTAACCAATGAAGCCATTTTGTTAAAAAAACTTGATTACCAAAGATAGTAGCTACCACAGCGATTACCATTCCTACTATGCCATACCATACAGCCCTTTTTGCTTTTTCTTGATTGCTTAAGCCTCCTAAAGCAAGAATAAAAAGCACACTAGAAGTAATATATGAAGCAGTTAGTATTCCGATAGTCATTTCTAAATCCTTTACTTAGCTTCTTTGAAACATTGCTAACATCCGTTTAGTAACCATAAATCCTCCAACAATATTTATTGTCGCAATAAAAATAGAGACTAATGCTAAGATACTAACAATATCATTATCAGTTTTCATCTGCAATAAAGCACCAATTATTATAATACTTGAAATAGCATTCGTTACTGCCATAAGAGGTGTATGAAGAGAATGAGAAACATTCCAAATGACTTGATAACCTACAAAACATGATAATATAAAAACTATAAAATGTTGCATAAAATCAGCAGGTGCGTAAATGCCTATAAACCAAGTTATTAGAGCTCCGATAATTAAAAGCATAACTTGTAATTTACCAGCTTTCTTTTCAGCATCTATTTTATCTTTAGTAATTTCTTCAACGGTTTTTTGTTTTGTTTCCTTGCTAGTATGTTTTGCTATAGCTGTTATTTTTGGTTTTGGGGGAGGGAAGGTTATCTCTCCATTATGAAGTACAGTTGCGCCTCTGATTACATCATCTTCCATATTAGTTATTGGAACACCATTCTTTTCAGGTGTTAAATCATCAATCATATGCCGAATATTTGTTGAGTATAAATTGGATGACTGTGTAGCCATTCTACTTGGTAAATCTGTATACCCAATCACTCTCACTTTATTTTTTGTTTCCACCATTTTATCAGGCTTGGTTACATCACAGTTTCCACCTTGTTCAGCAGCCAGATCAACCACAACAGAACCTGGTTTCATCAGGTCTACCATTTCTTTAGGCCAAAGTTTTGGTGCAGGCATTCCAGGAATAAGAGCTGTAGTGATTACTATGTCAATTTCAGGAGCCTGTTCTCTAAATAACTCCATTTCTTTTTTAATAAATTCTTTGGAAGCTGGCTTTGCATAACCACCTTCACCAGTACCGTCGGATTTAAAATCAAGCATTAAGAATTCTGCTCCCATTGATTCGATTTGTTCCGCAACTTCTGGTCTTACATCAAATGCTCTAACAATAGCACCCATGGACTGAGCGGTACCAATTGCTGCAAGTCCTGCAACTCCAGCACCTATTACAAGTATTTTAGCAGGAGGAACTTTTCCAGCAGCAGTAATTTGTCCAGTGAAAAATCTTCCAAACTGGTTTCCAGCTTCAATAATAGCTCTGTATCCTGCAATATTAGCCATTGAAGATAAGGCATCCATTTTTTGAGCTCTACTTATTCTGGGAATCATATCCATTGCTTGAACTGTTACCATTTTCTTTTTTAAATGTTCAAGTAAAGGCTTGTTTTGTCCGGGCCAAATAAAACTTATAATATGTTGATTAACTCTGACTTTTGTAAGCTCTGTCTTTTCAGGACCTCTTACTTTTAATATTATGTCTGACTGTTTCCAAAGTTGGCTAGCATTTTTAACGATCTTGACCCCGGCGTCTTTATAATCTTTATCTGAAAAATTAGCATTAATACCAGCATTAGATTCTAAAATGCATTGATAACCTAATTTTTGAAGTTGCTTTGCGCTTTCAGGTGTCATAGCAACTCTGTTTTCACCTTTAAAAATTTCTTTTGGACTTCCAATGATCATATATAATGCCCTTATTATAGTGTGTTGAATAATATGTTAATATCAAATAACAAAATATTCATAAAGTTTTACAAAAAAAAACCGCAGTTAATATTTATGCGGTTTCGTAAGGTTATAGTATTACTTTTAGCCTAGTAACCCTCTCTCTCTAATCTCTTCCTCATAAGTTTCCTAACCCTTCTAGTGCTTTCGGCCATTTCTCTCGCTCTTCTTTCAGAAGGTTTTTCATAAGCTCTTCTGTTTTTCATTTCTCTGAACATACCTTCTCTTTGCATTTTCTTTTTTAATACCCTAAGAGCTTGGTCAACATTATTGTCACGGACAGAAACATACATATTTTAAACTTTCAATTATTATAATTAAAAATAGCGAAATACCATACTATATAAGGTTATGGCAAGTGTTTTAAATATTATTAATCATTATATTTATATTCAATTGGTTCGATATATGCGATAAGTAAATATGTTTATCTTAATTTAGGTAGTAATGTGCATGATGAAAAAACAAACAGATTATATTCAAGTGAAAATTGACTTAATCAAAGCAATGCTTCCACATGTTCCCTTTGATGGATGGAGTTTTGAAGCCCTAGAACAAGGAGCAATTGATATAGACTTTGAACAAGAGAAAAACATTGATGTTCGTATGGATATTTATAGAGATTTATTCAAAAATGGTTCTATAGATTTCATAGATGTTTTTTCAGAAATGATAGATATAGAAGTAAAAAACAACTATCAATTGATAGATCCCAAACCTGAGAGGGTCCCAGAAAAAGTAAAAACAATTATTTTGATGAGACTTTCGCTTTGCCAAAAATATAAAGAGGCTGTTAGATCATCACTGCCACTAACGGCTCTTCCTAAAAATTCAAAAAAATCGGTAAATATACTTTATAGAACTTGCAACAGTATCTGGAGAATGATTGGAGATAAGTCTACTGACTTTTCTTTTTATACTAAAAGGTTTTCATTAGCAGCTGTATATTCATCTACTCTACTTTTTTGGTTAAATGACACATCTAGTGATCAAGAAGAGACGTTGCTTTTTTTAGACAGAAGGTTAAATGATATAAGTAAAATACCCAATTTAAAAAAACCTTTTTCTTTCATTAAAAAAGTTTCAGATAATGTCAATAAAACAAAAAGTACTCTGAAAATAAAATCTGTTTTTGATGTTTTAAAGAAATTAAACCAAATAAAAAAATCTAGTTTTAGCTAAATAATATAATTTTCAATTAAAATATAATGCCAATTAAAATACACGATAATTTACCTGCAAGAGAATTACTTCTAAATGAAGTTGTTGATGTAATTAATAGTAGCAGTGCTGAAAAGCAAGATATCAGACCTTTAAAGTTTTTATTATTAAACTTGATGCCAAAAAAACTTCAAACCGAAGTTCAATTTGCACGACTTCTTGGGGCATCTCCATTACAAATAGAACTCACTTTAATGACTACAGAATCTTATATCCCTAAAAACACAAAAAAAGAGCATTTAATTGAATTTTATAAGACTTTGGATGATATCAAACATAATTTTTATGATGTATTAATAATCACTGGTGCACCAGTTGAGACTGTTCCATTCGAGAAAGTAAAGTATTGGCAAGAATTAAAAGAAATTATTTTATGGTCATCAACCAATGTTTTCAGAAAAATTGGAATTTGTTGGGGCGCTCAAGCTTTATTGAAAATACTTCATAATATAGATAAACACTCAATGAAAGAAAAACTATTTGGAGTATTTGATCATAATTTAAATCAAGAAAATCAATATAGGCTTCTGCAAGGTTTTATAAATAGATTTCCAATGCCAGTATCGCGTTATACTGAAAATAGAGAACATGAAATTGTTAGCTCTGGGCTAGAAATTTTAGCTTTTTCTCAAGTTTCAGGAATAGGAATGGTCAGATGTCCCAAAACAAAAGATTTATTTATTCTAAACCATCTAGAATATGATGCTATTACGCTTAAAGAAGAGTTTTTAAGGGATAAATTTGAGAATATACAGACAGAAATCCCAGCGAACTATTTTCCTAATGATGATACAACTAAGGACCCAATAAACAGGTGGCGACCTTATGCATTCTTGTTATTCACTAATTTTATTAACGAAGTTTATCAGGATGTACCTTTTGATTATGTTACAAAGAATATTACATAATTCTTTTATTATAATGTCCCATTTTTCTACCTGGCTTTGTTTGTTTTTTATTATATAAATGTAATATATAATCCTGGTTATTGATTATATCTTCAATATTTTTAACTTCTTCTCCAATTAAATTTGTCATTTCCCATTTTCCACTACATTCAACGTCTTTTACAGGTAAACCACATATCGTTCTAATCAAAATATCAAATTGACTATTATCACATCCGTCCATAGTCCAGTGAAATGAGTTATGAGGTCTTGGTGCTATTTCATTGAACAGGATACTGCCATCTAAAAGTTCAAAGAGTTCAATAGCCAAAACGCCATAAAAGTTTAGATTGTGTGATAATTCTTTTGTTTTTAATCTTAAATCTTTTTCAATGATATTATCTATAATTGCCGGAGCAATAGTTTTATTTAAAATACCTTGTTTGTGGGAATTTTCTGATATTGGAAAAAAACCATCACTATTGTCAAAGCTTTTAAAGTACATTATAGAAATTTCTCTTTTGAACTCTAATTCTTCTTCTAAAACACACTCAACAGATCCTAGACTTTCCCACAATTCAAACAAATTTGAATTTTTGCTAATCCTTACTTGTCCTTTACCGTCATAACCTAGGGAGTTAGTTTTTAATATACCTTTATTGCCTAGAGATTTAGAGGCTGTTATTAAATCGTCAGAGTTCTTAATCAAATACCATTTAGGTGTTTTAAAACCAGATTTAACAGCCATTTCCTTTTCTTTTGACCGGATTTGCGCACATCTGAATACAATACTGCTGGGAATTACTTTGGTTTTACTAGCTAATAATTCAAGGGATTTAGAGGGAATGTTTTCAAATTCTGAAGTTGCACATACGACTTTATTTGAAAATTCTACTAGCTTATCAAAGTCGTTCCACTCGCCGTAAGTTACTTTACTAACAACTGATTCAGCAGGATTATCACCTTTGGGACAATATAAATGAGTTTTGTACCCTGCTCTTTTTGCAGATAAGGCTATCATTCTACCTAATTGCCCACCTCCGAGAATACCAATTACATTTTCGTCCACAGGTAATATTGGAAGATCAGTGTTATTAGCCATTTTTTTTTGGATTTTCTGGTACTTTATTAGTTTGATTAGAAAGCCATTTTTTTAACATAATCCCGATATTATCATTAGATAAGCTTAATATTTTAGCAGCAAAAATAGCAGCGTTAATAGCACCGGCCTTCCCAATGGACATAGTTGCTACGGGAACACCAGCCGGCATTTGTACTATTGAAAGAAGACTATCCATTCCGTTTAAAGCTGAGCTTTGAATAGGAACACCTATCACAGGCAAATTTGAATGAGAAGCAATCATGCCGGGTAAATGAGCAGCACCACCTGCACCGGCAATTACAACTTGGATAGAAGTGTTTTCAGCTTGTTTTGCAAAATCATGCATCCTATCAGGAGTTCTATGGGCAGAAATAATTTTGGCAATAAATGGAATTTTTAACTGGTTCAATGTTTGTTCTGAAAATTTCATAGTTTCCCAGTCACTTTGACTGCCCATTATAATAGCGGCAATAGGTTTTCCATTGATATGTTCCATATTAAGACTCTTAATAGGTTGATATTACTGTATAAATTTATTTACAAATTATATCTAGTTTTAAAGTAGATTAATTTTCATCATTATTAGTCTCTATTGATCCACCAGCTTTAATAATAGCATTCTCAAGATCGTCTTGAGTGCACAAACTTAATAAAACAGGATGTTTAGCTGTAATATTCGAAATATTCCAGTGACTTCTAGTACGAATTTTTTCAATAGTATCCTTTGTTGTTCCGATTAATTTTGATATTTGATTATTTTTCACTTCAGGATGATTTTTAACAATCCAAGCGATGGCATCAGGTTTATCCCCTCTTCTCGCTAAAGGTATATACTTAGGCCCTTTATTTTTATTTTTATTCTCTGGTAATGAAGAAGCAGATTTTTTTAGAGATAATGTCGCATCATTACAGCAATTATCAATTTCTTCTTGGGTAAGTTGACCATTAAGTATGGGGTCAAAGCCTAAAATACCCTGACCAACATCACCGTCTGCAATAGCTTGCACTTCAAGTACATGAAGATTACAAAACTCAGAGATTTGTTCAAAGGTTAATGTTGTATTATCAATTAACCATACTGCTGTCGCTTTTGGCATAAGTAATGAGGACATTTTTTAAACTCCAATCAACCTTATTTAAACATTTTATAAGAATAAGATTATTACATACAATAGTATTATATTATATTTTGTATCATTATACTTATTAATTTCGTGAAACATTTAAATAATTAAGTTGAAACATTTAGTTTGTCAATCTAAGAAGTTTAGATTTTTTTGGGAAGAGGAAGCATGTATTTCGGAAAATTAATTTTAATTTGCTCGTTTAAAAAATTACCCTCTAATGCATTGTCCTCCTCAAAACTATACAAATGAGACAATGTAATTTTGGCTATTCCATACCAAAGATCATCATCCTTATTATATAATAATGAAACTATCTCTCCAATTTCTTTACCATTTAAAAAAATTTTTTTCTCATTAAGTTCAATTAGCTTTAAATATGATAGTTTTTTACTTTTATAAGTAACCGGAACATATTTTCTTTTAACTAAACCCTTCCATTTAATTCTTGCATTCACTTCTTGACCTATGAAGCAACCTTTTTCAAAACTAATTCCACCTAATAAATCTAAATTAGTTTCTAAAGGAAGAGAAACATTTGTTTCTATTTCTTTTGGGCCTTCTAAAATACAGTTTTTATATCTTAATAAATCATACCAATTTATATTTTCATTATCATTCACATCGTCATTTTTAGACAGGTTCTTAACATAAACTCTTCTGAGATCTTCGTTAAAAAATCTATTATCAATCAGAGTATATGTAGAATTCTCATTCTTAGTTGTTACTAAAACTTCATAACTTGTTTTTTCTATCGAGACTTCTCTTCTTAAATTATACATATTTAGTTTTTTAATTAATTCGTCTTGCTGGTCTATATTATATTCAATATAAATTGACTTATCACATAAAGAATTATCAACAATAATTGTACTTACTAACATATCAAATAATATTCTACCTTGCGGTGATAGTAATGCACTTGGTAAAAGTTCTTTTGGTTTTAACTTGGTGATATCAGATGTCAGAATGTTGTTTAAGAATTTAATGCTATTTTCACCTGAGACTTTTAAAACTTTTCTGTTTTTAAGATGAATTTTTTTATTTTCCATAATTAGTTAAGATTCAATTTTATTAATTGCGCTTATAACAGCAAGAATTGGCGCAACAGTTATGCTTGTATCAATTCCACATCCAAAAATAGAATTTTGACCATTATTAAATTTAAGTTCAACATATGCCGCTGATTCAGCTTTTGAAGTTGCACTTCTAGTGTTCTGACCAAAATCTTCTAATGTAAATTGCAAGTCAAAATTCTCACGTATTCCATGTATAAATGCAGAAATAGGTCCATTACCTTGTGAAGAAAACTGAACAATTTTATTTTTATAACTAACTTTAGCATTAATTATCTCTAAGTTTGTTTCTCTATTAGCCCCTTCAACTTTAAAATCAATTAATTCAAATGGTTTTTTTACAATGAAGTTTTCATTAAAAGTTTGCCAAATTATATTACTTGTAATCTCGTTTCCAGTCTTATCTGCAATTTTTTGAACATTGGCTGACAGTTCTATTTCAGCACCTTTTGGCAATCTCACTTGATAATCCGTTTCTAACAACCAAGCAGTTCCACCTTTTCCAGACTGACTGTTAACTCGTATTATAGCCTCATATGTTCGACCAATGTCAGCTGGATCAATAGGTAAATATGGGACAGCCCATTTCTCACCGTTAGAGTTTTCTATATTATCCATTCCTTTTCTTATAGCATCTTGATGACTGCCTGAAAATGCTGTATGAACTAATGACCCTGCATACGGATGTCTTTCATGAACTGGAAGCCTATTACAAAATTCTGCGGTATCTATCAAATTATTTATTTTGCTAAAATCTAGATTTGGATTTATACCTTGGGTAAATAAGTTAAGTCCTAATGTTACCAAGTCAACGTTACCAGTACGCTCACCATTTCCAAATAAAGTTCCTTCAACTCTATCTGCACCTGCCATTAAGCCTAATTCCGTTGCAGCTACAGCTGTACCCCGATCGTTATGAGGATGTAGTGATAATATCACCCTTTTTCTTTCGCTAAAATTATTTCCCATCCACTCTATTTGATCTGCATGAATATTTGGGGTGGACATTTCAACAGTAGCTGGAAGATTAATTATTACAGGCTTATCAATACTAGCTTGCCATACATCTAAAACATTTTCACAAACTTCTAGGGCGTATGGTAGTTCTGTTCCTGTGAAACTCTCAGGAGAATATTGTAATCTTATATTAGATGAAACTAATTGATTCAAATGATCGGCAATTATTTTAGCTCCATCGGTTGCAATTTTTTTAACACCCTCCATCGTCTCTTTGAAAACAACTTCTCTTTGTAAAGTGCTTGTAGAATTGTAAAGATGGATAATTGCATTTTCACACCCTTTTAGACTTTCTATAGTTTTTATAATTAGTGGTTCTCTTGATTGAGTAAGTACTTGCACTATTACATCATCGGGAATGTGACCTTCTATTATCAATTCCCTAACAAAATTAAAATCGGTGTCAGATGCAGATGGGAATCCTATTTCAATTTCTTTAAAGCCCATGTTGACTAATTGCTTAAACATGCGCATTTTTCTAATTGAGTCCATAGGCTCAACTAGCGCCTGATTACCGTCTCGTAAATCAACTGAGCACCAAGTTGGTGCTTTCGTTATTATTTTATTAGGCCATTGCCTATTTGAAATTTGTACAGCAGGATATGGATTATATTTATTGTAGTTTTTATTCATAATTCTAGACCTTTTATTATAAGCTCAAAACTTAATTTAATTATTTAACAAAAATTGCCCCGAACTCCTTAGAGCACGGGTTTCTTAATAAATTAAGAACCTTTATAGGATTTGAATTATTATTTTTCATAGTAAAAAGACCTTATCAATTGTATAATTATTTAGTCAAGTTCTAAGAAGTATTTTAAAATTTTTAACGTTGCCAAAAAGTATGTTTAAAACTACTTTGCAGTGAGATAATTAAAGTTAGAATTTATTTTGAATTGTAGGATTTTAATGACAGATATTAATCTAATAAGAAATTTTTCTATTATAGCTCATATTGATCATGGTAAATCAACACTTGCTGATAGGTTGATACAAGAATGCAAAGGTTTAGCGGACAGGGAGATGAAGGAGCAAGTGCTTGATAATATGGAAATTGAAAGAGAAAGAGGAATTACCATAAAGGCTCAAACTGTTAGACTATTATACAAACATACGGATGATAAAACATATACATTGAATTTAATGGATACCCCTGGGCATGTAGATTTTGCTTATGAAGTTTCTAGGTCTTTGTCAGCGTGTGAAGGATCATTGCTTGTTGTAGATTCTTCTCAAGGTGTGGAGGCACAGACCCTCGCCAATGTTTATCAGGCAATTGAAGTTAATCATGAAATTGTAACTGTACTTAATAAAATAGATTTACCAGCTTCTGAACCTGAAAGAATAAGAAAACAAATTGAAGATGTTATAGGTTTGCCAGGTGAGGAAGGAATAGAAGTTTCTGCCAAAACAGGTTTAGGAATAAAAGAAGTTTTATCTTCTTTGGTAGAAAAATTAGATCCACCTGTTGGAGATGCGAGTGCCTCTTTGCAAGCCCTTCTCATAGATAGTTGGTACGATCCTTATTTAGGTGTCCTTACATTAGTTAGAGTTGTAAATGGAACATTAAAAAAGGGTCAAAAAATTCGTTTTATGTCAACAAAAGTATCACACACAATTGAAAAACTCGGTATATTTACCCCCAAAATAATGGATGTGGACATGCTCGGACCAGGTGAAATTGGTTTTATAACAGCCTCTGTAAAAACTGTGGCTGATTGTAAAGTTGGAGATACTATAACTGAAGATCGTAATCCTGTGGAAACTATGTTGCCTGGATTTAAACCTTCAGTGCCAGTTGTTTTTTGCGGCCTTTTTCCTATGGATAATGCTCAGTTTTCTGATTTAAGAGAAGCATTAAGTAAATTGTCTTTAAATGATGCATCTTTTAGTTTTGAAGCTGAAACTTCAGCAGCCCTAGGCTTTGGTTTTAGGTGTGGCTTTTTAGGTCTTTTACATATGGAAATAATAAGAGAGAGATTGACTAGAGAGTTTGACTTAGAACTAATCTCCACCGCTCCTTCAGTAGTTTACAAAGTTCAAAAAAACGATAATACGAATGAGTTGCTTCACAATCCAGCAGATTTACCAGATATAAACCATATCAATTACATAGAAGAACCATGGATCAAAGCGACCATAATGGTTCCAGACGAATATGTTGGCTCAGTATTAACACTTTGCACTGAAAGAAGGGGGGAGCAGATAGATTTAACATACGCCGGAACCAGAGCTATGATTGTTTATAAATTGCCTCTGAACGAGGTAGTTTTTGATTTCTATGATAAATTGAAAAGTATGACCTCAGGTTATGCGAGTTTTGATTATCAAATGGATAATTATAAGAAGGGAGATCTTGTCCGGGTGTCAATATTAGTTAATGGGGATCCAGTTGATGCCCTAGCCATGATAAGTCATAGGGATCAAGCAGAAAATAGAGGTCGTGCTATATGTACTAGGTTAAAAGATTTAATACCGCGACAACTTTTTAAGGTTGCTTTACAAGCTGCCATCGGAGGGAAAGTTATTGCAAGAGAAACGATATCAGCAATGAGAAAAGATGTTACAGCAAAATGTTATGGTGGTGATATTAGCCGTAAAAAGAAACTATTAGAAAAACAAAAAGCAGGTAAAAAAAGAATGAGGCAGTTTGGTAGTGTTGAGATACCTCAGAATGCGTTCTTTGAAGCACTAAAAATGGGTGATAATTAAATTAAACTCTTTTTGAATTAGATGTTTGATTACTTATCTTTTTCCTACCTGACTTCTTTATTCCAAATCCCATGAATAGAAAACTTAATAGTCCAAAAAAAGGAGCTGCTGGTAATAATAATATGGATGATATAAAGGGATGCCAAATAAATCCAGAGCAATTTAACACTTCTAGAGCTGAACAAGGATCAATATATCTGCTGACTATAGCTTCAGCTACTTGCAGACTACTTGGAGCAAAATAAAACCAAAATTGTCCCAACTGAGTGATTTCATTTTTATTATCAATTTGTAAAATTATATCAAAGTAGTTGCTAATAAGTGTTAGAATAAAAGAACTTATGCCTAAAAGTATAAAAATTCTTCCTATTATCAACTTTAAAATCCTAAAAGTTTAATTAGGAACTAATTTAAGACTTATAATTACAATTTCAATAAAATAATAGCTTATATTAACTTGCTCGTTAAAATTTGTTGATGTAAAGTGCTATTTTTTTGGAGGGGTGGCCGAGCGGTTTAAGGCGCACGCCTGGAAAGCGTGTTGGGGTTAACGCCTCTCAAGGGTTCGAATCCCTTCCTCTCCGCCATTAAATACTATTAAGTTGTTGATTTAATTGATATTATTAATTAGATAAAATCTATACCCACCATTCTACCCACCACAAAGCATCAGATCAAAACAAGACAAACTGTCTTCAAAGGGTTACTGTACCCTTTTCCTAATCAACAATGGTCAATGGTCAGGGGGTGGTCTGCCCATTGACCGTAGTCCATCGCCCGTCGCGGGAACGGCACAATGTTGCATTTCTCCCCACGCCTGACGCACGATCTGCGTGGCCGACCAGAGGAACAGGCCGGCCATGAGAGCGGCGACAATAAGGTCTGG